>NZ_CP049159.1 GCF_011493005.1 Caballeronia sp. SBC1 | reverse complement strand
TGTTAATCGGCACATGATTGGCGATGACGGTGCAGGCGCTGATACCTTTGTTCAGGCCGAAGTATTTCGGCGAATGCCGTGCGTTGAAGGTGTCGATCTGCGTTTCGACGCGTTGACCGTCGCTGCTCGAATGGATCTGGTCGCCGATATCGAACAGATGAAACGCGGGCAATCCAGCGGTTGCGTTGCTGACAGCGTCATTGGCGGCATGCGGCGTTTCGGGACGCAGATAGTTGCGCGCGGTGCTCGCAAGCGATGCGTAGCTGATGCCCGAGACCTCGGCCATTTTTCGCAACCTCATGTTGGTGCCCATCGCGACCACGCAGGCGAGGATTTCGCGCGGGTCGGCGTCGTGCTTCACATAGCGATCAAGCACGTGAGTAAACGCCTTCAGAAAATCAGTGCGTTCGGCGACGAACCATAACAGCCTGGCGACGTCGATGCCGGGCAACTGGCCATAGAACGAACTGTTGACCGACTCGTCGGGGTCCGGATAGACAAGGCCCCATCGACGCTTGCTGCCCTGCTGGCGCACCTTGATATGCTGATTGTCGCGGTGCTCGATGTGATGATTGACAAGCTTCAGTTGGGCCTCGATGTCGTCGTGCAGGGCGGCAAGCGTTTCTTCGATTGGCGCAAGCAGGACCGGCAGGCCGATTTCCCGCAGGATCTCGTCCTTGTGCTGCCAGCGCGCGTCGCTTATCAGGTCATCTTCGAATCGACGAAACTCGGTGCTGTCGTTACTGAACACGTCGCCCGCCTCGAGCGTGTTACGCAGCAGGCGATACACGAGGAATTCGTATCGATCAACGTCGAGTCGTTTCTTTTTGCTACCCTCGGTGCGATACAGGTGGGGGTGGAGGCGCTTTGGAATGAACGCTGTGGGAAATGTGGACGGCTTGCTCTGCCGAGGCGATTTGCCATTGCGTAACAGGTCCTGCAGAAAAGCAACGGCCTCCAGCAGCGGCGCATCTTCGACGCGCCCGGCGAACTCCAGTCCCGCGAACAGGTGTCGGACGTTGCGTTTGATGACGTTCGACAACGCAGTGTAGTGAGACCATTCGAAGCCTGTCTTGTCGAACGTAACGTTGCGCATGTAGTTGGAGACCGGCTCGAAACGTTCGGGTGCGAGCAGTGCGAAGGCAGTTTTCCTGACGCTCGCGAACGACGCGTTACGTGGGATCGATTCGTCGACAAAGAGATAGAGAACCTGGCCGGCAGCCTTCAGATGGGTACTGGCATCGGTTAGCGCGTTTTGGGCTGCCTCCTCAGCAGCCTGGCGAGCAGACTGCTCGTACTGGTCGATCAGATGAATGAATGCCTCGATCAGATTGTCGTTGATCTGCCTGAACCGGTAATAGGCAAAGCACAGCAGGTACAGGCGCGTGATGGCGACCGGCATGCGTTGCAGCTTGTACACCGTGTAGAACTTCACGAGCGACGCGTAATACCGACCGCTTTCCGTGGAAATCCCGGTGGTCTCGAGAAAGCGCCTGGCGAACTCATGCAGCGGCGCGAAGAACTGCCTGCGCTCGGACTCCTGCCGAAGTTCCTTGTAGCTGAAGTCTTTTGACCCGTGCTTCAGGATGCTGACCCGGTACATCGATTCGTCAGCGCACAGCATCGCATCGAGCTGCTGTGATATCTCCGAGGTGAGCGCGTCACTGAGCAGGTTCGAGACGCGCCGGCGCTCTGCGCTCACGACACGTCCGACCATATCCTGCAGGAACGTGTAAATCGGGACGACAACTCGCTGTTGCTTCAGATACTGGAGGGTCTCGCGCAGGATGAAGATCGGCTGCGTGGAGAGCATGGCGAGGCGTTGCGCTCGACGCTCAAGGTCCGCCTTGGCGGCGCTGTCACAAAGCTGGAAGTTGAAAAGATCAAGGATGCTGTGCTGCAATGCGCGTCGGGTTGGCATTGAGGGCGCACTGATGGCGCCCAGGTCCCTATCCGGAAAGTGTCGCGCCAGGATGTGGCGCAAATCGTCTTGGACGATCTCCTGATCGTAGTCGAAGAACTGATATTTGGCCTTGAAATACCCGAGCTGTAATGACAGGTGTGCGGCGACCGAAGTCGTGCGAGATCGAACGAGCTGTTGCTCGGCCTCGCTCAGTTCAAAGTAGGTGTGTCGCTCCTCGTCGGTAAAGCGTGGGAGTGCGTACAGTTCGTCGATTTCGTGGCGTGTCAGGATCGACAGGCGATGCGAATGTGTGGCCATTGGAAGCCTGCGTTGTTTTTTTTAATATTCGGACATCCCGTGGCGCACACTGACGCTGACGTGATCCTTGAAGTCTAGCGCGGCCGCCTTGTGGTTCGCGCAGGCGAAGACTCGCGGCGTGTTTTAAGCTCACCCTGCAGCGACGCGACCTGCTGGGCCAGCGCGTCGCGTTCCCGGCGCAGCTCGCGCGCTTCCTCCATGACGCTGGCGAGCTGTTTTTCGTGTCGCTCGGCGTGCCGTCGTTGCTCGGCGGCGTCGGCAGACAGTCGCTGAACGTCGCCGGCGAGCTGTTCGTTGCGCTGTTGGGTTTTGGCAAGCGCGGCTTCAGCGCGACGCTGCGCTTCGCGTGCTTCATCGGTTTGCATCATCACGCGCTTTTGCACGCCTTCGAGCCGGGTGGTCGCCTGATCGACTTCCGTGCGCAGGGCGGATTCGTGTTCCGCTCGGGCGGTCAGCAGGTCGTCGAGTTCACGCGCATGCGCGGACAGCGCCTCGTGCAGTGCCTGCTCCGATTGCACACCCAGGGTATCGCGCTCGACCGTGGCGGCTTCGCTCTGCCGGGTGGCGACATCGCGCTCGGCCTGGGCACGGGCAAGATCGGCCAGCGCCGAGGCAAGGCGTGTCTGCTGATCCTCAAGCTGGACGCGCAGGGTACGGGCTTCGGCCTGAAGGCTTGCGTTGGCCGTCGCGAGGGACTCAGCGCGCAGTATCGCAGTCGTCGCTTCGGTCTCGAGCTCTTCGCCGCGTTGCGCGAAGACCTGTTCGCCGTGTTCGACCGCGAGCGCCCAGACAGACAGCATCGCGTTTGCAACCGTCGGCGGCAGCGCAGCGCTCAGTGCATCGATGCGCGCCTGATCGTCCTTCCACAGCTTGAGCTCGTCATTGATCGTGGTCCGGCTGCCTTGCCGGATTTCGGCGTAGATCAGGTCGACGGTCAGGTCGTGCGGGCGGCGCCCCGCTGCAACGAGGCGGGCAGCGGCTTGGCGGGTAAGCAGGCGGGTGTCGCTGATGCGGCTCATAGGTGGATTTCACCGTGAAAGTGGTCGATGGTGGCGTGGTTCGTTGAAAAGTATAATGGTATATCTATGTATTACGTTATACACATAACGATAACATCTCAAAATTTACGATAATCAGTATAATCGAAAGTAATTTGGCTGTACGCTGCGAAAACCTGATTCCAGACCGCATCACACCATGAACCTCGCCGTCACGCCCTCCGAACCTGTTCTGCCGATCGTGCTGCCGATCGCGCTCGACGGTAGCCTCGGCACCAACCGCACACACGGCCTCCACAAGCAGATCGCCGCCGATACCGATGTCGAGGCCGTACGCCTGTGGCTGGCCGAATACACGGCGTCGCCGCATACGCTGCGCAGCTATCGCAAGGAAGCCGTGCGTCTGCTGCTGTGGACCACTCAGACGCTGGGCAAGCCGCTGTCGAGCCTTACGCGCGAGGACTTCCTGCTCTACGAGCGCTTCCTCGCGTCGCCAACGGGCGACTGGGCTGATCCGCAGCGGCCTCGTCGCGGACGCACACGGCGGCTGTTTGATGGTCCGCTATCGGAGCGCAGTCAGCATCAGGCATTGGGCATCCTCTCGGGCCTCATGACGTACCTGGTGAGCGCCGGCTATTTGGCCGGCAATCCGCTCGCGTTGCGACGCGGCCGCAACACTTCGACAAAACGGTCTTGCCGCGTCGAACGCTATCTCGATCACGCGCTGTGGGATCACGTGCTCGCGAGCGTCGAGCAGTGGCCACGCCTGAGCGAGCGCGATGAGCAGCATTACGAGCGCAGCCGCTGGCTGATCCGCCTGCTGTATCACACCGCGCTGCGTGTCTCGGAAGCCGCGAACGCAAAGGCGACCGACTTCTATCAACGCCGGGGGAAATGGTGGCTGCACGTCATCGGCAAGGGCGGCGCCGAGGGCGAGGTGCCGGTGAGCGATGCGTTGATGACGGACTTCGCTCGCTATCGCGCCTTTCACGACCTGCCGCCCGTGCCGTGCGCAAGCGAGACCGGGCCCGCCGTGATGAGCATCGCCGGCGACACTGCGCGGCATCTGACACCCGCGGCGATCTACCTGATCGTCAGGGAAGTGTTCCGCCGCGCCGCTGATGCGCTCGAAACCACCAACCTGGCCGGCATCGCTACGCTACGTCGCGCATCGACCCACTGGCTTCGCCACAGCGCCGCCTCCCATCAGGCCGATGCGGGCACGGACCTGCGCTTCATCCAGAAAAATCTGCGGCACGCGTCGATCGAGACCACCGGCATCTATCTGCACGCCGAAGACGACCAGCGACATACACAAACGACGCGCAGCAGTGAACATCCAGACGAGCCCTCCGGCCAGCCGAAGGCGCTCGCGTAAAATACGCATCCATCACTGGCAATGGATGCTGGAGGCAAACGCAGGCAGGCGGCCCAATGTCGTGGGCGGAACCTCGACGTTTGCTCTGCATACCTGCGCTGCTGTCATCACCGGCTTGAACACCCATGGATGGGTTTCCTTGATGTCGTCAGTTTTCTATGACCGCGCGCAGATTACGGACTGGTTAGGCTCCCACACGGTCGCCAAGGGGCGTGAGTACGCCCAATCCGTGTCGGGTTTGCGCTGGCGGGACCACAGGCTCAGCGGCAAGGTGAAAGGCTCGGCGTGGCACCCCTATGAGACGGATGTGCATTTCTACGAGTCGGAAGAAGGTCTCTGGATCGAAAGCGAATGCACCTGTCCCGTCGGCTTTGACTGCAAACATGCGGCGGCGCTACTTCTCGCGGGGCTCGAAAATATGCCCGGCCCCACACCCGATGCGACACGCGTGGCGACACCCAGCGTGCGTCCCGAACTCGTGAGCTGGCTGGAGACCTTCCGCGCCCAGCGTGCAGCGGCGGTGACCAGCGCGAAGAAGGCCGCAGCCAGGCCCACGCAGGCGCTCGCCTATGTGCTGGTCTGGGTGGACTATCGTCAGCGTCACGAGGTTCAGATCTACAAGGCGGGCTTAAGCAAGAACGGCACGCTCGGCGCGCGCGCCGAGTCATGGAACAACGTTGAGGCCACCCTCATCAAACCGTCCAAATTTGTCACCGCCGCCGACCTGATACTGCTGCGCGGATTATGGCTGGGACGATCCCGTGAAGATTACGGGGCCTTCGCGTTGCAGGGCACAAACGGTGCCGACGCCCTGTCGAAGCTGGTGGCGAGCGGGCGCTTCTTTGTTGAGCACAAGGCAGCGCAAACCTCGTATATGCAGCTGGATTTATCAGCAATGGGTCCCGCACTCGTCCAGGGGATTGAACGGCCAGGCCAGATCTCGTGGCAGACGCAGGCCGACGAGCGCGTGCGGCCGATGATACGCACCGAGCCGAACGCCACCATGGTCATCGCGACGGAACCCGCGTGGTATGTCGACACACAGACCGGTGAAGCGGGCATCGTGCAATTGTCAATGTCGTTGGGAGCGCTGCGGGATTATCTGTCGATGCCGCCGATCTCGCTGGCCGAAGCCCCACTCGTGGCTGCGGTGCTGCGCGAGAGCGCACCGGATCTGCCGTTGCCGCCGGCGCACGATACGTCAGCGATTCGCGTGATCGATACCGAGCCTGTACCGGTTCTGTCACTCGATACGCGGCCTTTGTATTCGTCGGGCTTTAGCAGTCGCGACCCCCGCAAATATGACCCTCAGGCGCATGCGTTCGATTTCGCCACGCTCAGCTTTGACTACGACGGCGTGAGCGTCAATGCGGACAACAGCAAATCGCTATTCGTCGCGCCCAATGGCGACGTGACCCAGGTCAAACGCCGCCCCCATGCTGAAAAACAGCGCTTGCTCGAACTGCGCAAGACCGGACTACAGAAGGTCTCCCCCGGCTATGGGCCGCAGCCCTTTGCTGAGGCGATGCTCGGGTTGCCGGAGCCCCAGGCATGGCCCGTCTTCGTGAATGAGTCTCTGCCCGTGCTGCGCAGCAACGGCTGGCGGGTCACCATGGGAGCGGCGTTTCGGTTCAATGTGATCGAGATCGATGACATTGACGGGATGGTACGTCATGCCGGCGATGGTTGGTTTGATCTGGAAATGGGCATCACGGTGGGCGATCGCGCGGTGCGCCTGGAGCCGCTGCTGGCTGAGTTGTTCCGGCGCGACCGGCGCTGGCTGTCGGGCGAACTCGACAGCATTGCCGATGACGAAGCGATTGAACTCAAAACCGATCAGGGCGAACGGCTGCGCCTGCGTGCGGACCGGCTCAAGCCCGTTGTGCGGGTGCTGGTCGACCTGTTCGACACCGTCGGCGACGGCTCCCTGCGCATCTCGGAACTCGACGCCGCTCGCCTAGAAGCATTGAATGCTACGGGCCGCTGGCAGTTCCAAGGCGATGCCTCGATCCGCCAACTGGCGCAACGCCTGCAAGCGGGACCTGGCTTAACCGAGGCACCGGTGCCAAGAGGCCTGCGTGCTGAACTACGTGCCTATCAGCATCAAGGCCTGAGCTGGATGCAATTCCTGCGCGAACACAATTTAGCGGGTGTACTCGCCGACGACATGGGCCTCGGCAAGACCGTGCAGACGCTGGCACACGTGCTCGCAGAAAAGGAGGCCGGTCGCCTTGACCGGCCCGCGCTGATTGTTGTGCCCACTACCCTGGTCCACAACTGGCGCGAGGAAGCCCGTCGCTTTACGCCGGATCTGAAGGTGCTGGATTTGAATGGGTCCCAGCGTAAGGATCGTTTCGATCAGATTGGAGAACACGATCTCATCCTGACGACCTATGCGCTGCTGTGGCGCGATCAGGCTATCCTCGCCGAGCATGACTATCACCTGCTGATCCTCGACGAGGCCCAGTACGTCAAGAACGCCACCACCAAAGCGGCGGCGACCATCCGCGAACTGCGGGCGCGGCACCGCCTGTGTCTGACCGGCACGCCACTTGAAAATCACCTCGGCGAATTGTGGTCGCAGTTCGATTTTCTACTCCCTGGGTTCCTCGGGAGCCAGAAAGATTTCACGAAGCGCTGGCGTACCCCGATTGAGAAAAACGGCGATAGCGTGCGCAGCAATCTACTCGCTCGGCGCATTCGCCCCTTCATGCTGCGCCGGCGCAAGGATGAGGTTGCCAAAGAACTGCCGCCGAAGACCATCATTGTGCGTACCGTTGACCTCGAAGGCGCACAGCGTGACCTGTACGAAACCGTACGCGCGGCGATGCACGAAAAGGTCCGGGCCGCCGTCACTGCCAAAGGGCTTGCCCGCAGTCACATCATCGTGCTCGAGGCGTTACTCAAGCTGCGCCAGGTCTGCTGCGATCCACGCCTCGTCAAGCTGCAAAGAGCCTCCAGCGTCAAGGAATCGGCCAAGCTGGATTTGCTGCTCACGATGCTGCCGGAACTGATCGACGAAGGTCGACGTGTGCTGCTGTTCTCGCAGTTCACCGGCATGCTGGCGCTGATCTGCGCCGCACTCGATAAGGCAGCCATTCCATACGTCATTCTCACCGGCGACGCCACCGATCGCGTGACGCCCGTGCAGCGCTTCCAGCAGGGCGAAGTGCCACTCTTCCTGATCAGCCTGAAGGCCGGTGGGGTTGGCCTGAACCTGACGGCCGCCGACACCGTGATTCACTACGATCCGTGGTGGAATCCCGCGGCCGAAAACCAGGCCACCGACCGCGCGCACCGTCTCGGTCAGGATAAGCCGGTGTTCGTCTACAAGCTGATTGCCGCAGGCAGCATCGAGGAAAAAATTGTCGCACTGCAGGAGAAAAAGGCCCAGCTCGCCGACAGCATCCTGTCCGAAGACGCCGCCGGCGCTGTCAAGTTCTCGGATGATGATCTCGAAGCACTGTTCGCGCCGATTCCCTTCACGACGCCCGTTTCACCGGCAGCGAAACCGAGGCCAGCCACCAGGACCGGAACGTAGGATGGAGCATTTTTTGACGTTCTCCGAAATCAAACTTGCACGAAATCGTAGATAGGCAAGTCTGTCCCGGCGTTGCCCTGCCCATTGGCCGATCTTTCAAACACGGAATTGACACAGTGAACCACGAAGGCGAGATTGATCTTGCGGCCCTAGCGGCGATCAGCCCGGAACGCCTCGCGGCAATGTTAGCCGAGGCTGCCACGATGCTTCCATGTATGCATGCGTCGGTTGTATTTCGAACTGTACGTGCAGCAAGGCGGAAACGTTGTCACTGCCACTCGTGAATGGATCGATGAATTCAGTCGGCAAACGTCGTTTCTCGACGCAGAGCAGATCGGTGAAGTGGTTTGGGAACTTGATGCGATACGAGCAGTCATTGTGACGCATGTCGCTCTCGCAGCCCCGGATCATGCGCCTGACATGATGTGGACGTTCTTCAAGTTAGCCGAAACCGTATTCGAACGCACTGCCGAAGAAGGATGGGATGTCAGTTGCGTTTTCGACGAAGCTTGTGCCGACCTGATTAAGGTGAGCGCTCACGCTGGTACCGAGCCTACAGTCTTTGCCGAGGAAGTCCTCGCGGCCGTCGCTTCCAACGAGTACGGACAATACAACGCACTGGTTCGGGCTACTGCTGAAGCTGAGCCATGGGCGGCTGCCTACCTCTCCCAATTGAAGGTGCTGTTGCAGCAATCTTTGGACAAACAGCCGGGAGCGAAAGACGGCACGAGCGGCAGTCGCAACCTCAAGTTGCAACTGCTGCAAGACACCATGCAGGGACTGTCTATCCGACGCGGAACGTAACCGGCCGACTATTTTAGTGCTGGGGCGAGCCTCTGAAAGTCAAGCCAGATAAAGGCTTGAGGAAGATTTTCTCTTTTCGGGGGATGGGCAAAAATAGCCTTGATTGCGCCCGCGACACGTCTTTCGATGTGTTTTTCCTGGGTTTTCCGCTCGCGGACGCGGGTCGCCTAGAGATTTTCAGGGTCGTTCGACACGGCGGGATGTCACAACACGCACGAGTCATCGCGATGGTCGAGCATGATGATGTCGGTAAAGCCGTCTGGTTGTCCCAGTTCGACGATTACGTGCTTAAACCTTTTGGGATCGACTAAGCACGCGGTTTTTTGAAGAAGGGATGACCTGCGCGGCTAGAGGGCTGGACAATGACTTTGAACGGTTTCCTTGTTCACGATTTTTGCAAGACGCGATCCGTATTAAGGGCTCGGCGCCGCGCCTAGGGCTGCGACAGGCAGCGTGGCCCGAACCTTTGCCACGTCAGAAGCCTCAACACGCGACGCCTGATTGCCCCAACTCGACCGTATAAGGGTAAGCACCGTTGCAACCTCGGTGTCTGATAGGCGCCATCCATAGGGCGGCATGGCGAATTTCGTTGGTGTCGTATCGGTCGCGGGCGTCGCGCTTCCCGACAGAACGATGTGAATCAATGATGTCGGGTCGTCGCTGTTGACGACCGGGTTGAGCGCCAGCGCGGGAAAGGTCGATGCATATCCTTTGCCGTCGGTCCGGTGGCACGCAGCGCAACTATTGAGGTACGTATCGGATCCGGATGCGCGCACGTCGCCCGAATGGAGCGCGGTGCTGACCGACGCATCGGGCGATAGCGGTGCTTCATCGGGTCGACCAGGAAGCGTCTTCAGATAGCGCACGATCGAGGTCCGGTCTTCGTCTGTCAGATATTGCGTGCTGTGCATAACCACATCGGTCATCCCGCCGAACGCCGCTGTGCGCTCGGTAGATCCCTCCTTCAGGAAGGTTGCCAGATCGGATTCGCTCCATTGTCCAAGGCCGGTATTCAGATCGCCGCGCAGGCTCGTTGCCACCCACTCGTCCATTGGACGACCACCTGTCAGATATTTTGGTCCGTCTTTTTCGCTGAGCGCCAGTTCCTGCATTGCAATCCCGCGCGGCGTATGACATGCACCGCAGTGGCCGAGCCCCTCGACAAGATACGCACCTCGCGCGACCTCGGGACTGTCGTTCGGTGGCGGGGTAAACTGCACGGCTTTCGGAACAAACATCCAACGCCACACGTGCAGGGGCCATCGCATCGATAACGGCCAGCGGATGTCCTCGGCTCGATTGGCTTGTTTGACAGGTGACACGCCCTGCATGAAGTAGGCGTAAAGCGCGTGCATGTCGTCGTCGCTCACGCGAGAAAATGACGGATACGGCATGGCCGGATAGAGCGTATATCCGTCTTTCGCGATTCCCTGGCGAAGCGCCCGCGCAAAATCGTCGTAGGTGTAACGCCCGATGCCCGTTTCGAGGTCGGGCGTGATGTTGGTCGAATAAATGGTGCCGATGCCGGAGGTGAGCGGAAATCCTCCGGCGTATGGCTGGCCTGCGCTCGCTGTATGGCAGGCAACGCAATCGCCTACCTTCGCGAGATAGCCACCACGGTCGACAAGTCGTTGTTCATCCTCAGACGATGTCTGCGCAACCACCACTCGCGTTAGGAGCGCGCAGAGGACTAGCGCCACTGTCAGCCTCAAGGGTGTCTTTTCCATACGTCATCACCTCAAGCAGCGACCAGCGGTCCCGGATTTTTCAAGTATTGCTCACGAATTGCTTTGGCCGACCAGTAAGCCAGCGCACCAATTAGGCCGGTCGGGTTGTAGCCCAGATTTTGCGGAAACGCCGATGCGCCCATGACGAAGACATTGTGAACATCCCAGCTCTGGAGGTAGCGGTTCAGGGCGCTTGATTTTGGATCCGTGCCCATGATCGCTCCGCCCGTATTGTGCGTGGTTTGATACTGGCGAACGTCATAGTGATCGCCGGGCTTGCGCACCATCAATGAATGACTCTTCGGCTTCATCGCACTGACAATCTCGACTGCCCGGTCGGTCACAAAGCGGGTCATCTTGTATTCATTGTCGTGCCAGTCGAAAGTCACGCGTAGCAGCGGTTGCCCGCGAGCATCACGATAAGTCGGGTCAAGATCCAGATATCGGTCACGATAGGACATCACCGAGCCGTTCGTGGCGACAGTTGCCGTATGAAGGTAGTGGTCCTTCGCCGCCCGTTTCCATGCGGCGCCCCAGGCGGGCGTCCCTGACGGCACGGCGAGTTGCTGAATCGGTCGACCGCCGGTCTGGCCGCCGATAATGTAGCCGCCCCCAACAAAGCCATGTGGGCCATGATCGAAGTGGTCGGAATTGAATTCGTCAACGATTTGCGATCCACCGGAGCCCGCGCCGATAAAAGGATTAATCGGCACGTCCTGATCGAAGAAGACAGACATCGAGCTCATCATCTGATACGCATAGTTCTTTCCGATGACGCCTTCTCCCGATATCGGGTCATAAGGGCGTCCGATCCCGGAGAGCAACAGCAAACGAACGTTATGAAACTGAAAGGCCGATACGATCACAAGGTTTGCCGGCTGCTCCGTTTCCTGGCCTTGCGCATCAACGTAGGTAACGCCCGTCGCACGAGTGCCTGCCGAGTCCAGGTTAATTTTGAGCACTTCGCTACGCACGCGAAGCTCGAAATTCTTGCGCTTGGAAAGCACGGGTAGGATGGTTGTCTGCGGCGTGGCCTTGGCATACAGGAAACAGCCGAAGCGCTCACAGAACCCACACAAATTGCATGGACCGAGGCGCACACCATAGGGATTCGTGTAGGGGCGAGAAGCATTTGATGATGGTTGCGGGAAGGGCCGGTATCCCAGGCCGTTCGCCGCCGCTGCAAATAGAGATGCGCTGTACTGATTCGCAACCGGAGGATTCGGATATTCTCTTTTTCGAATACCCTCGAATGGGTTGCCACCCCCGACAATAGTCCCGTTCAGATTGCCGGCTTTTCCAGATGTCCCGCAAACGTACTCAAACTTGTCGAAAAAGGGTTCGAGTTCGTCGTAGCTAACGCCAAAGTCTTGTATCGTCATGTCGTCCGGGATGAACGATTTGCCGTAGCGCTGCTCCGTATGCGTGCGCAACTTCAAGTCTTCGGGTGACGGTCGATAGTGTTGACCGTTCCAATGCACACCTGCGCCGCCCACGCCATCGCCAAGCAGGAACGAACCATACTGCCGGTAGGGCAACGCGGTGTCGCCGATGTTGTGGCGTACGGTAACGGTGTTGTCGGCCAAGCGTTGGAAGAGCTCACCGTGAATTCCGTGCTTGAGCTCATCGACGATCTTGGGATAGGTAAAGTCGGGCGAGGTGTCTCGGTTCGCGCCACGCTCGAGTGCGACGACGTCAAGGCCAGCATCGGTCAGCTCAATCCCCATGATCGCACCGGTCCACCCGAAACCGACGATGACGACATCGACAGGCTTTTTTACGATGGTCATGTGTTCCTTGTTTTTTTTCAGAGAGCATCTATCGATGCCGACGCACGTGTTGTGCGCTTAGCCTTTTTCGCCATCAATCGAGACGGGCCCAAGCGGATAGGATTTCCCGTACCGGTCCACCCAGTCTATGTAATCAGCCCGCGCTTCGTGACCGAATCCTCATTCCAGCGGAGAATCGTGCGCGGTGACTTCCAGCGCCTCAGACTGCCGCACCAAACAGAGCGCCAACACCTGACGACACACCCATTGCCAACGCACTCCAGAAAACTACTCGGATAACACCTGGGCCAACTTTCGCTCCGCCCGCTTTCGCGGCCAAGCCGCCTAGAAAGGCT
Organism: Caballeronia sp. SBC1; assembly: GCF_011493005.1. Classification (NCBI taxonomy): domain Bacteria; kingdom Pseudomonadati; phylum Pseudomonadota; class Betaproteobacteria; order Burkholderiales; family Burkholderiaceae; genus Caballeronia; species Caballeronia sp. SBC1. The sequence goes on along the minus strand of NZ_CP049159.1, from coordinate 721,258 downwards.
AGCGAAGCCAAGGCAGAAAGGGCTATAGCTGGAATCAGCACCGATTCGGGAGCAAGTGCGGCAACGATAGCCGGCAAGGCAGCACCCACCGAAAAGCTGCAGGCAGAAGCCAGCGCTGCTTGCAAAGGTCGGGCGGACGTCATTTTCGAAATGCCCAGCTCATCACGTGCATGAGCGCCAAGCGCGTCGTGGGCCATCAGCTTTTCGGCAACCTGCCTGGCAAGCGGCAAATCCAGACCACGACGCACATAGATTGCAGTCAATTCTCGATGCTCGCGCGGAAAGTCAGCATCGAGTTCGGCCTGCTCCTCGACCAACGCCGCCTTTTCAGTATCTGCCTGTGAAGAAACAGACACATATTCGCCTGTCGCCATCGACATGGCCCCAGCCACGAGCCCCGCCACGGCCGTGAGCACAATGCTGCCATGTGCAGAGTGCGCTGACGCTACGCCGGTAACCAGGCTTGCAGTCGATACGATGCCGTCATTGGCTCCAAGTACCGCAGCACGCAACCAACCAATGGTTTCAAGACGATGCTGTTCCTTATGTCGCCTGGCCATATTTCCTCAACATTAGAAACGCTGACGTATCAGCTCACGACAGTGAACGCCGCGAGCTGCCTAATTTTCCGGTTGTACTGCCTGGATAGTGTATGCCGCAACCCGGCGTCAGCCATATCAAAGGCACCGCGACGATCAACGCAAGCGTCGTCAGACCGAACTCGACCGAAGCGTCTGGGCGTCCGAGGACCGAACACGCGCGCAAGACCCTGGTCAACAGTGCCGCCAGAATCCCCACGACCTTCCGCTATGCTGGCTATACCAAGATTGCCAGCCCTTAGATAGGTTGACCGGGGCAACCATTGAATAGTGGGCAAAGCTAATTGCTCGGTCAACCTTGAATGGAAGTCGACGAACCACCTTTATCCCCGCGGACGTTGCGAATTACAAGAGTGCAGAGTTTTTGCGAACCTGTGAATCGGCACGTCCACAGAAGTGTTGTAGGTGCTAGCATCGGCGTTATCCTTCGAGATGAAAAGCGACCTGTGACTAGTCCAACACATTTCGGTGTGACCGAACGAGCGGAGCTGCTGTGCTATTGACGGTATCAGAGATCGCCTTTTTCGCCATCAATCGAGACGGGCCCAAGCGGATAGGATTTCCCGTACTGGTCCACCCAGTCTATGTAGTCAGCCCGCGCGCCCGGAAAGCCAATCATCTTCCAACTCCCCATCGCCTTGTTGCCGCCATAGATCGGATCGGCAAAATAACCCTCTTTCGTGTTCGCGAGCAGCATTGAGAAGAAAATCATCGGCGGCACGCCTTTGAGCGTTGCATCGCCCTTCTCAAGCGAATGTAACGCGGCGTCCTGTGAGCTTGTGTCTAGCGCGGCGAACTCGTAGCCATATTTTTGGACACACCATTGGTCGACCTCGGCAATGGCTGTCCTGTAGAGCTCACGCGGCGTCAGCCGCAACTGATATCCAAGGGTCGGCTCGCTATTTGGTTCGAAAGGCCCTTGCATATACCAAAAGGCTCCATGTCCGTAGGGCGCCTCAATTTGTCTGTCAAGAAACGCCGGAACGTCGAGTTCCACTGCGCCGGGTCCGTCGGCGTTTGAGGGGATCAATCGATCCACCGCTGCATGGATAAATCTCCATTCCGCGGGATGGAAGTAGCGAGGGACGTATGCCTGTTCAACCAGCCGCGACTCAGAAGCACGGGAAGTGTCAGGAAATGCCACCGTCGCGATCCCCGTGCCGACCGAGGCCGCAGGCAAAATCGCGAGCGACTTGCGCAAAAAATCACGTCGTTGATTCGTTGGCTTTTCTGAAGACACGATGGGTTCCTTGTGACCGCAATCAGCGGCGGGTTCAGCCTACCATTTCAGCTCGTCATTCAGATCATTTTTGGCAACCCCTGAAACCGAAAATACCACTGGTCGCAAAGAGTTGGTTACCTGTCTTGGAGCTACCCTACGAAGGCCATAACAAGCGCGAGCAAAAGGGATGGAGATTGGCCCTTTTGATAGTACGCGTCAAATTCGTGGCCGATCAGGTGCCTGCGCACTTCGTCCTCGTCCAACGCGGTGAAGGCGACAATAATGATATCGCTCGAACAGGGAGAATTCCGCAGCGCGATGGCAGCCTGCACACCGTTGCAGTCAGGCATGGAAATATCCATGATGATGACGTGCGGAGCCCAGTCGGTTCCGACATCTATAGCTTCGGCGCCCCCGAAGGCGATCCGGCAATCGATGTCCTCCAACGACAAGTACGCCGCTAACGCATGAGCCGCGTTCGAATTATCATCAACGACCAGGACGCGTAGTTGTGCAGCTCCTGCCTGGACTCGCCGGTTTGTCCACAAATGGGTTCGGTCGCTTCTATTTGAGGGCATCAAGATCTCCGGCACACCGGTGTATCCAGCACCGGCCGTGCCAGCCGCCGCGTTTCGGCACCGCTGTCGACCTTTTGTTTCAATAGCCGAATTTTCGCATGAGCTGAAAACCCCTTCGATAGGTTGACCAGATATGGTTTTCAGTCTCGTTTGCCAATGACCGAGCGCAAATTCTGTCCCGCCAAGTCTGCGGACAGGCGTGTACCATAAGCCAGGTGTCTTGCTCCATCGAACAGCGTCGCGAATTCAATCTCCTTAAGGACTCCGGTCCTGCAAGTTTTCGCAAATTAGGAGGTATTGCCATGATGCATGATTTTCTAGCTAATAACCGCGCTGAGTTAATCGAAAGATGCCGGGTGAAAGTGGCCCAGCGACCGAAGCGAGCCGCATCTGCCGAGCAGCTACAAAACGGCATTCCGCTGTTCCTAGAACAACTGATCAAAACGCTTCGGATCGAGCAGAGCACGAACCCGCATGATAGTCGCGAGGTATCAGGTCCATCAGGGGGCATGGCCTCGCTGTCGGAAGTGGGGACGTCGGCCGCGCTGCACGGCCACGAACTGCTTCGACTTGGATTCTCGGTAGATCAGGTCGTCCACGACTATGGGGATCTTTGCCAGGCGATCACGGACCTCGCGTACGAGCGCGATGCCCCATTTCAGATTACCGAGTTCAGGACACTGAACCGCTGTCTCGATAATGCGATCGCCGACGCCGTGACTGAATTCAGCTACCAACGTGACCATGCGGCCGCCGATAAACAGGCACATGACGCCAACGTGCAAGCCGGATTTTTCGCTCATGAGCTGCGCAATGCTCTGAACGTCGCGTCTCTCGCGTTTGATGCGGCCAAAGCGGGCAACTTAAATTTGTCTGGTGCCACTGGGTCTGTATTGCAGCGCGGCCTGATGGGCCTGCGCACTTTAATCGATCGGTCTTTGGATGACGTTCGAGCTACGGTGGGACAGCGAGCGCAGGCGCAATTGTTTGCGTTGTCGGACTTCATTGCAGATGTTGAATACGCCGCGGGACTAGCTGCTGACGTAAGAGGAACCCAGCTTACTGTGTCCCAAGTCGATGCCAATCTGGCGGTCAGCGGCGACCGAGATCTCTTGTACGCGGCGGTTGGAAATCTGCTCCAAAATGCCTTCAAATTCACGCACAACCATACCGAAGTAACGTTGAACGCTTACGCGGTGGGAGATCGCATCCTCATCGACGTAAAAGACCATTGCGGCGGCCTGCCGCCCGGCAGCGCAGATAGAATGTTTAGACCCTTCACGCAGAACAGCACTGACAGGAGCGGCCTTGGCTTGGGCCTCTCGATCGCACGGCGGAGCGTGGAAGCGAATGAAGGAACGTTGACCGTGTGCGACGTTCCCAGTGTGGGATGCGTGTTCACCGTCAGTCTTCCCAGGTTTGCGATGCTGGGAAGGTAACGGAAAGATGAATGTCGGCCATTCCTTTGCAAGACCAGAACCTGTAGAGCAGTTTTCTCTGCACGCTCAAATCATTGGGCAGCGTCCTCGCTAAGAAAGCCGATTATTGACCAAGCCATCGCTTACTTTGGGAGCAAATTGAGTAAAGCATGGCCGACGCTCTTTATCGCTTCGCCGGCGCCTTTTGCGACACCTTCTGCGCCCGAACCAAGCCCTTTGATAAAACCTGCCGCGATCTGAGTTTGAAGACTTTCGTTCAGAGAAAACTTTGGATCACGTAGGTTTCCATTTAATTCGAAGCGCTGGTGGATTTGGCCACGGTGATCTTTGAGCGCGGCCACCGCTGCGTTCTTCGGGATGGAGAGGAATGTTTCAATAGGATGGCTGTTGCCGTTGCCGGCTAGTTCCAAATTGCTCAGCGTAAATTTGCCCGGTGCATGAAGATGCAAATTTTTGACGGTCGCGTCGAGTGTCAAGTCGATCGTTCCACTGTGAACCTCTGCGATGGCGCCCCCTTTCTGAAACAGATAGGGATCTAGTCTCGAGATGTCGACGTTTTGTAGTGTGGCTTGAATCTCAGAATCAGCGCTCGACATCTCGATCCAGCCTCGGCACGACACTTTACCCGTGTGCGATCGGCCGACCAAAGTGCCTGTCATTTGGAATGACGTCGCCCCGTCGAGTTGCGGAAACTGGATGTGATCAAAATGCGCGAGCGCGTCGGTAATAACGATCCGGTAGCCGGGTTTTTGCACTGATTGGTCCAAAAACTCCACCGAGCCTTTCCTGAGATCAAGGTGATCTACGAGCTTGTCTTCGTTTGCGCGCTTCGCAGCGGCGACAGATTGGCCGTCCGCCTCACGAACTATCATTCGTAAATTTGGAAGCAGACGCAGTCGCCCGTCGTTTGTCCGCTCAACCGCGAGGTAGTAATCGTCTACGGCGACATGGCGAAACCGTATGCGTCGCGAAAGCAATGCATGCTTGTCGAACTCAAGTACGATCCGTTCCGCCTTGAATGTGTCGCCAACAGGCCAGTCGTGCGAGGCGCGCAAATGCACTCGCGTGAGCGTCACGGTGGAAACGCCGATGTCGATGCGCTCAACGGTGCCGAGCGGGCCAAGCATTTCAAGAATGCGATTTTTAATCTCGCTGACTGCGAAGCGCCAGCCAACCATTCCGACCAGCAAAACGAGCGCGATCAACCCGCTAGCTCCAAGCACCGCGTGCCGGCCGGTCAACGCTGCCATCTGAAGCCTCCTAGTCACCACTTGAAAGAGCGATATTGAACACGGCGCAATTCTTGAGCCCAGGATTCTCGATTGAGCGGCGATCGACCTTGGCTGACCGCTTGCGGCTGCGCGGGCCAAGTGGTGCGCACGATGAGTTCTTATTGGCAGCAATCGCGTAAAATCTACGGCGAATGGCGATTCGACTTATGGCTAGAGGTGACAAGATGGAGATTGCGACTGCGTGACGAGCGACGGAGTCGCAGCTTCGATCAAATTCACATGTTTGCTGACGATGCGAAGCCAAAGTTGCAGCACAGGATTTTTTTCGTCGCGCTTAAAAACAACTGTTTTTCAACAGAGTCGGTCGACTTGAGGCATTCGCTGTGCGCAATGGCGGCCGCTCGGCGGATACCGGTCACAGACCTGCTGATGCAGACCTTGAATCCATAGTCATCTTGCTACCAATTGAGTCTCAGTCCGGCCTCCGTTGCGCGATGCCGATCATCATCATCCGCATGCAGGTACTGGCTAGTAGTTCGTTCCATCAATACAGTTACTAAATGAGCGATAATAGTCTCGTTTCGTTCGCAACTCTTGATGGAGGTGACGATGGCGAGGAAGTCCGAACGTGCGGCGCTGGTGCTTACATCGGAGCAGACGACGACGCTCAAGGAACTTGCGGGCTCGAGGACAGCGCCCGCGCGCGAAGTCGAACGGGCGAAGGTGCTGTTGGGCTACGCCGCGGGCACTTCGATCACGGAGCTGCAACGCCAGCTCGGGATCAGTCGTCCGACGATCTATCGCAGCGTTGACAAGGCGCTGGCAGCAGGTGTGCAGACGGGTTTGAAAGACAAGTACCACCGCCCGCATGAACCCGAGATTACCGATGAAGCCAAAGCCTGGGTGGTGAGCATCGCGTGCACCAAGCCCAAGGATCATGGCTTGGCGGCCGAGTTGTGGAGCATCTCCGCACTGGCGAGGTTTGTGTCTGAAGGAGCCGAGGCCGCTGGCTTCGCTCGCCTGGCCAACGCTGGCAAAAGCACCGTGTGGCGCATCCTCAACGAGAACGAGATCAAGCCCCACAAGATTCGCTACTACCTGGAAAAACGGTAACTTCTCAATAACTCGGGGCAACTACCGCACAACAGTGCGTTGTTTGATCTGCTCGCGCCGTCAAGATAGGCCAATGCCATCGTTTCGTCCCGCAACTAATTGCGTGCTTGTAAACGGCGGATGGCGATGTTAACGTTTGTCGGGTCAACATCATTGCATCCGCACTCATGCCCCTCCGAAATCAATTCGCGCTCCCCGACATCGCAAGAGAAGGACTAACGCCACCGGAGCTTGAATTGCTGGCGTGGGTTCAGCAACTGGCAGCAATCGCCAATGGCTTGCAGGATGAGGTTGAGCAACTGAAACAGGAAGCAGCCCAGCTCAGAAAAGCCAGGAAGCGCGCGTAGGTTGGCCGCTGCGGTGATGAAGAAACTCGCGGTGCCGTATGTCGCCGAATCTGATCGGACGCCCGCGGTTATGAAGCTGCTGACATGGGGCGAAGGATTGCTTGAGATCATCCATCGCGTGCAGGAGGAGAGCGGGCATCTGAAAGACGAAGTCGCGGTGCTCAAAGGAGAGAAGAAGCGTCCGACGTTCAAGCCGAGCCGCATGAACGAGGATGCTGGAAAAGCCGCCGAGCAGGATCGAACGCAGAATGAGAAACCCGCCAAACGACCCGGATCAGAAAAGAAAAGTAAGACGTCGCAACTGAAGATCGATTGTGACCAAGTCATCGAGCCGGCCGAGCCGATCCCGCCCGGTTCCCGATTCAAGGGCTATCGTGATTTCGTGGTTCAGGACCTGGTGATCGAATCACGCAATACACGCTATCGACTTGCACGCTGGGAAACGCCGGACGGCCAGACCCTGATCGGGCAACTTCCGCAGGCAGTCCAGGGAGGGCATTTCGGCCCGATGCTGGCGAGCTATGTGCTCTATCAACATCACCATTGCCACGTCACGCAGCCGCTGCTATGCGAGCAACTTCGGGAATGGGGCATCGAGATCTCGTCGGGACAGGTGAACGCGCTACTGCAAGTGGGCAAGGAGCGCTTTCACGCGGAAAAAGACGGGCTGTTGTCGACTGGCCTGGCGCTTTCAGCGTATGTGACGGTCGATGATACCGGCGCGCGGCATCAAGGCAAGAACGGCTACGTTACCCACATCGGTAACGAATATTTTGCCTGGTTCCAAAGCACGCGTTCGAAGAGCCGAATCAATTTCCTGGAGTTACTGCGTGCGGGCCATGGTGATTACCAGATCAACGAAGACGCGCTCGCGTACATGAAAACGCAGGGGCTCTCGCACGTGTTCCTGGACGCGCTGCGTCAGCACGAAAGCGCAAGCTTTGCCGATCAGTGCGCGTGGCGGCACCACCTGGATGGCTTGGGGATGAACACCCCACGCTACCGCAACATTGCCACCGAGGGCGCGTTGCTAGGCAGCCTGAAGCGGCATGGGGTGGCTGCGCATCTCGCCATCATCAGCGATGATGCAGGACAGTTCAACGTGCTGATCCATGGGTTATGTTGGGTTCATGCGGAAAGACTGGTGCACAAGATGCTACCGCTCAATGATCAACATCGGGAGGACATCGCCCGCGTGCGTAGCGAGATCTGGTCGCTCTATGCCGATCTGAAGGACTACAAGCTACACCCCACCGCCAAACGCAAGCGAGAACTGGCAAGACGCTTCGACCATATTTTTATCCAGAAGACCCGCTATGCGACGCTCGATCGTTTGCTCAGGCGCATTCACATGAACAAGTCCGAACTTCTGCTAGCGTTAGAGCGCCCCGAAGTACCACTGCATACCAACGGCAGTGAACGCGACATTCGCGATCAGGTCAAAAAGCGCAAGATCAGCGGCGGCACGCGCAGCGAGCTCGGCCGACAATGCCGTGATACGTTCTCGAGTCTAAAGGCGACGTGCCGCAAGCTGGGCATCTCGTTCTGGGACTACCTGACTGACCGCATTTCACGCTGCGATCAAGTTCCCCTTCTGCCTCACTTCCTCGAACAACGCATCGCACTCTCTGCTTGAACAGTATGCTGGCGCTCGCCCCGGGTTATTGAGAAGTTACGAAAAACGGGACCCCGAGTTCGACCGCAAGATGCAGGAAGTCCTGATGGTCTACCGGGATGTCTCGATCTACCAGGAGAGCGCCGTTCATGATGCGCGACCCAACCCCATCTACACCGTCAGCGTCGATGAGAAGCCGGGTGTTCAGGCGATCGGATTGACCGCACCGGATCTGCCTCCGGTACCGGGCAAGGCATCAACCGTCGGGCGAGACTATGAGTATGTCCGTCGGGGCACTGTATCGATCCTCGCCGGAATCGACTTGCACTCGGGTCAGATATTCGCCAACGTCGAGGAGCGCCACCGCAGTGTGGAGTTCATCGCGCTGCTCAAGCGCCTGGACGAGTACTATCCGAGCGAGGCCATCATTCGCGTGGTGCTGGACAACCATTCGGCCCACATCTCCAAGGAGACCATGGCCTATCTCGCCGCGCGCCCCGGGCGCTTCGAGTACGTTCACACACCCAAGCATGGCTCCTGGCTCAATCTGATCGAGTGCGTCTTCTCCAAGATGGCCCGCACTTTCCTGCGCCACATCCGAGTCAAATCGATCGATGAACTGAAGGAACGCATTCTGAGGGGCATCGAGGAATTCAATGCCTCACCCGTTGTCTTCCGCTGGAACAAGGTCGACCTCGGCGTCGCTTAATATGTAACGTCTTTGGTGAAACGATCTACTAGTGGTCGAGATTGATTCATGCCCCAGGTTGTCCCGCACGTAGCGGAGGTCAACTTGGCCATCCATCATGTGTGAGCCCGCTGTGTGCCGCAGCCAATGAGCGGACGCCTGGCGCAACCGTTCTGTTGCGCGCTCGTGCGCTTCGCCGGTTGATTGCAGATGGTCGATCGCATTGTCGAACACCTGCTTGATGATCAGGTGCACGGCGTCCCGTGTCAGCGTCCGGTGTGTGCCACCGATCGGCAACAGCAGCGGTGTCGTTTCACCGCCATAGGGTAGGGCAGCTAGACCGTAGTGTCGGCGATAGCGTGTCAGCACCGCCATCAGTTCGGTCGTCGCCGGCAGCAAGCGCTCCTTGTCGCCTTTGCCGGTGATCGCCAGCCACCATCGGTCCTGACCTTCGCGATCGCGCCGTCTAAAAAATCCCCCCATCGGATTGTTCACGACTTCCGAGATGCGCAGACCCATCAGATACAAGAGCGAGATCAGCCAGCGCACGCGTGCGTAGTGCTCCTGCTCGCGTGCAGTGTCACGGGACATCGCATCGATCGAGGTTTTGACGGCCTGCCAAAGATCGTCCTCGAGGAAGCGCGTCACGCGAGGCTTCGCCTTACGCGCACGCTGACGCGATAGAGACAGGGGATTGCCGGCCAGATAGCCCGCGTTGACCAGCCACGCGAACAGTGTATTCAGAATCACAAACGCCTGTCGCTCGCTCGCGGGGGAGAGTGGTCCCGCGAACGGCCGCCAGGATGGGTCCGCGCGGGCCACCTTGCGACCAGTCATGACCCAGCGTTGCGCCGGTTGCGGGTCCGACAGAAACCGCCGATAGACAAGCAGGTCCTCGTGCGTGAGAGAGGAAAGCGGCTTGCGCAGTTCGGTGGTCGACCACAGCAGAAAGCGTTCGGATTCCTTACGGTAGGTGTCGAAGGTTGCCTTTGTGTCGACGAATCGCGCGAGCCACGCCCGGATGGCGTCGACGTCGTTTTGGGCCGCAATTTGAGGCCGGGTGCCAAGCGCGCGGTTCGTGCCGAGGCTACCGTCGAGCTCGGGTGGGAGATACAAGTTCTCGATCGGCACAAGGGTGCCGTCGGACACGCGGAGGGGCTCAGGAAACGGCATACGAACACGTAGTCAATTCACACAATGCGTCATTCTACTAGACATTATAGTGGCGGTTTCAAGGGTGAACTGCAACAGGGGGGTCAATGTTTAGAGCTTGGAGGTCGGCTTGCTGAAGCAAGGGTCGCAGCGAAGACCTCGAATGGCGAATGGAACGCGTGAGTGGCGCGCGGGCGGCTGTTCAGGCTGTCGGCGATCGCGTCGAGTTCGTCCTGACTGTAGACCGATAGGTCCGTGCCTTTAGGCAAATACTGGCGCAGCAACCCGTTGGTGTTTTCGCAAGTACCGCGTTGCCAGGGACTGTGCGGGTGGTAAGTAGGCCCGAGTGGTTTCACCTCAAGCCTCTCGCAGAACCGTACGTGAGACTCTCACCTCATACGGCTCCCGTCAGCCAACCGGTGTCCCAGCGACACGCCAGTGAACGAACAACCGTGGGTAGACAGCCGCCATCTTGCGTAGCCATTCAGCGCTACGCCGTTTGTGTCGCGACAGTGTCTTGTACTTCCGTCGGGCCCAGCGCTCAAGCTTCCGGTCCACATATTGGAAGATCGCATGCATCGCCGTTCGATAGAACGCCCCATAGTAATTCCACCACCCTTGTATCGTTGGATTGCATTGCTGCGCGAGGTCATCAAGCGTGGCTGGAGTCCGACGATGTATCCGCCAACTCCGCACCGTTTGCCGCATCCGTTTCAGCGCATCGTTGCTCGCTGCCGGCAAGAAACTGGTAAATAGCCGGTTGTACCTGCTCATTGCCTCTCGCGGCCTAAACGTAAAACCGAGAAAGGTAAATTGCACGTTCGGATAAGCTAAGGTGCGGTTGCCGTCCTTGCAATACACGATCTTCGACTTCTCCGGATGCATCATCAAACCACACTCGTCCAGCCGCGATGCGATGGCCCGCATCACTTCTTCCGCCTGCTCGCGACTATGGCAGTGAACTACCGCGTCATCGGCGTAGCGAGCAAAAGGGAGTTGTTGGTAAGTCCGCGACATCCAGCAGTCGAACGCATAATGCATGAACAGATTCATCAAGATGGGACTAACAACCCCACCCTGCGGAGTCCCCCTCTGCCGAGGCAAACGGGTACCGTCTGCAGTTTCGAACGGCGCAGTTAACCACCGCTCGATATATAGCAAGATCCAGTCATCCTTGATGTGGCGTCGCACCGCCTTCATCAACAACGCATGATCGATCTGATCAAAAGCCGCCTTGATGTCAAATTCTACGACCCAGTCATATTGCCAACATCGCTTTCGCGTGGCGGCAACTGCCTGCTTAGCCGATTTACCCGGCCGGTATCCATATGAATCTGGATGAAACACGGGATCGAGTACCGGTTCGATCAGAAGCTTGACGATAGTTTGCGCAATTCGATCGGACACAGTGGGAATTCCCAACTTTCTCGTGCCACCCTTGGCCTTCGGAATTTCTACCTGCTTGACCGGCGGCGGGAAGTACGACCCCGACGACATCCGGTTCCACAGTTTGTACAAATTCTTGGACCGCTCCTGCTCGAACATCGCGATAGTCTCATCGTCGATCCCAGCAGAACCTCGGTTGGCCTTCACCAGTTGGTAGGCTTCCCACACCGTACGCTTTGCAATGCAATATGGTTTTGCTGATGCCATGTCACTCATCCTCGCATCGCGAGTTGGCGACACTCGTCAGCAGGCTAACGCCGCCCCTTCGCTCTACCCTCATTACAAGGGCTTCATCACTACTACGGGCGACTCCGTCCCTCGCGCTGGCATCGGTATTCTTCCTTATGGTGTTTGCCATTTGTCATTTCCCTTTACATCCAGCGCGAGGTTCTCACGTTCCGTATCAAAGCCTGTATTGAGCTCATGCCGCCTATACACCGAATGCCGACGGGTCCGTAAACAGGTGTCGTCCCGACTGATCCTGGAGCTTCTGTGCGACCCCAGTTTTGGCAATGCTTTACGTATATAACGATGCGTCATCGGACGGTTCGCTTTCGCTCATCTTCTCAACACGTACCTGACGTCCTGACCGGACGCCTTTTCCACGGTCGCTGCCGGGTCGGCCGGTGGAATTTCACCACCAGCCGCCCACAGAACCGTGCGTAAACCTCTCGATTTACACGGCTCGTCCCAGCCATTCTCCTGCCACCTCGCGATGACAGATCGACGCGGAAGGTAGATGCTCATCCCGGTTTCCCGGTTGGCGATAACCTTCTCTGAACTGAGTCATCCCCTTCGCTCCATTCTCATTACAAGAACTTCAACACTACTACTGGATGATCCGCCCCCTGCATGTGCATCGGTACTTTCCCCCTTCGTGGTTCTCACTTATAAGGTTTTCCCTTGGCATCACATGAAGAGTTCCCAAGTTCCGTACCCAAGCCCAGATTAGAGTCACGCCACCTATACACCGGACACCACGTGGCCAATAAGCAGGTCACCACCACGCTGATCCTGGGAGAGTGGTGAGCCCCCAGTTTTGATGTCATCTATAAAGACGTTTCGATGCGTCTTCAGTGGTTCACTTTCGTTCGTCTCTCTAATCCATACATGACGTGTTTAATCACGCCTTTTGACCGTAACGTTCACCACCGCAGCGTTTCCGACTGAAGCAGCTTACGGCTGTTTGAGGCCCGCGCCTGCACGCCGACCCCGGAGGGCCTTCCTCCATCTCAGGTACAGCATCGTGTTCGCAATAGCTACACGTTCTTGGCACAACACCACCACGTCTTTTAAACGCAGCAGCACCGGGCGGTTTGAAGCCTGCTCCTGCAAGCCGACTTCGAGAGGCCTTCTCCCATCTTCGATACAGCATCACAAGCTCTCGCTTATGTTCGTGACACACCGCAAAAGTACACGTTCACGCCGGTGGCGGCGGTGAGTTCCTGATGGCGCGACATTTCTTTGCCTTGGTCGTAAGTAAAGCTTTGGCGTAACGGCGCAACAATCGAATTGAGTTTGGCGGAGAAGCCCGCTAGCGCTGACGCGGCGGTGGCGTCCTCCATCTTGGCAAGCAGCACCAGACGGCTGGTGCGTTCGACCAGAACGCCGACAGAGGATTGGTTGTTAGCGCCCTTGATGAAGTCGCCTTCCCAGTGACCAGGCAGTAGTCGGTCTTCAATTTCGGGTGGTCGCACGTGGATACTGACCATGTCGGGAATCTGTCCGCGTCGGTCTGTGCCACGCGTGCGTGGCATGCGCGTGCTGTGGCCGTGGCGCAGGCAAGCAATGAGTTGGCGGCGCAGTTCACCGCGCGGCTGAGCATAGATAGCCGTGTAGATGGTTTCGTGCGAGACGTGTTGGGTCGAGTCGGTCGGATACATACGCTTCAGTGTGCCCGATATCTGCTGAGGCGACCATTTCCACTCAAGCAGGGTGAGAACGACGCGCCAGCAGACGCTTTGCGGGCAAAGCTTGGCGGGATGGCGCGACGCACTGCGCCGTGCGCTGCAAAGAGCTGCAGCGGGCACTGATGCGTAGCCAACAGAAGAGCTGTTTCGCATTAACTCGCGGCTGATGGTTCCCGGCGAGCGCCCAAGTATGCGAGCCATGGCTCGCATACTTGAACCCTGCAGATGCAAGCTTGCAATGGTCAGGCGTTCTTCAGGTTGCAGTTGCTGGTATGAAGTTTTTTCGGGCATTGCGACACCTTATACGAGACAGGTGTTGCAGTTCACATTTGAGGCCGCCAGTCATAATGTCTAAATTCAACCGCTTATACATAAGATATTAATCGGTTTACGTTATATTATTAGATATATTCCGCTCAAATCGACCCCATGTCCGACGTCTTGCCCGATGAAACCCGCCTCGCTGTTGATATCGAGCGCCTGAAAGCTGAGTTCCCGAAGACCCGCGAGCTGTACCGCGAGGTCTGCGCACTGTTGTTCTTCCGCTTCGGCATCACGCCGACCGCGAACCGGCTTTATCAGCTGGTGAAGCGCGGCAGCATGAGCACGCCGACTCAGGTACTGAGCGAGTTCTGGACCGAGCTGCGCAAGAAAAGCCGCGTACGGATCGACCATCCCGATCTGCCGGCCGACCTGCAGGCCGCTGCTGGAGAACTCGTTGCGACGCTGTGGACCCGGTCGACCGCTTCGGCGCAAGCGGCGCTCGAAACGTTGCGGACAGAGACCGAAGCAGAGAAGGTCACGGCGCGAGACACGGTTGCGTCACTGCAAGCGGAACTGGGCCGCACCGAGACCGCGCTGGAACAGCGCACCAGCGCATTGCTGGCCGCGCAGGTGCGCATCCGGGAGCTCGAGCAGGCGCAGACCGCGGGCGAGGCGAAGCGTCAGGCGCTTGAGACCGAGATCAGCCGACAGCAAGACGAGATCGGCGCGCGCGACCGGGCATTGGTGCAGGCGAGGGCGGATTTTGCGAGCGAACTCGAAAAGCTGCGGGCCAGTACCGACTTGGCAGAGGAGCGACTGCGGGCGGCCGAGAAACGGGCGCTGCTCGAGATCGAGCACGAACGGACCGCCGGCACGCGCGTCCATAAGGAACTGGATGCAGCCGCGCGCAGGGCGGAACAGAACGAGAGCCGACATCGGGAGGAAATTCAGGCGCTGCAAATCCAGCTTGGCGATGCGCGTCATCGCACAGGTGTCGTGGAGGGGAGTCTGGAGGCGCTTCGCAACTCGAATACCACGTACGTCCAGGAGCTCGACGCATTGAGGCTGCAACTTGCGACCACCGTGGCGAACCAGTCGCCGACGCAGAAGCGCTCGCGATCGTCCGTGGAGACGCGCAAGCCCCGCCGCGCAGCACCGAAAGTTGCGACCAAGAAGCGATCTGCATCCTGATCCTGGTCTTGCGCTTCCTGGCGTCGCTGGTACGGCGCCTGCGGCGCGGGCCGCCGCGTCACCGATTTTTCCGAAGACGCGAGGCAATCCGGGCATTTATCAAGACCTCAAGTTGCCATCCCGACCGCGACCGTCTCATACTGCTTCTTTGCTTCAAGTGCGGCATGGGTGTGAGGGAAATCGCGCGCATGAGTTCGCTGACCTGCTACTCCCATCGGGCAAAATGCGCGAAGAGGTCAGCCGGTGTGCAGGACGGGGGCATGCGTGTCCCCTCTAGAATTCGCTGTCGTGGGCTCTGCGTGTGTCCATTTCGGATAGCCGTTAAGTTTTCTAGACCAGACGATGTCAGTGAACTCACGCGGCGTCACCAGCCCGGTCTATTCGCTCCCTCATCAATCGTGCATGTCGTTCTTTGCCGTGCCGATTCACAAACCAGGGCAACTGCAATCGGGGGACCGAAATCCGCACCGTTCTTGTGCTATGTTTTCGCGTCGGGCGCTGAGTCCCGTATCCACTAAATCAATAAAAGCAGGGGCCAGCAATGCGACTAAAAACGGTGCAGGTGACGAACTTCCGATCCGTCGAGGACAGCAGCGAGTTCAACGTGGGCAACATGACGTGCCTCGTTGGGAAAAACGAGGCGGGCAAAACGGCGCTGCTGTCGGCGCTTTACGGCCTGAATCCTTACGGCACGTTCACTTACGACAAGACCAGGGACTATCCGCGTCGTTTCGTCAGCGACTTCGACGAGCGCCATCCGGGAGGACGGTCCGTCGTCGTCAGCACCGTATGGACCTTGGACGACACTGACCTTGCTGCCGTCGCCGCCGTCCTGGGCGACAAGGCGCTGACCAAGCCCGAGATCGAGCTGGCCCGCGGGATCGGTTATGAGAAAGAGGAATGGGACGTGCCCGTCGATGACGCCGAGGCGCTGGCGTTCTTGATGAACAAGCATGACCTCGACGCGGTGGAGCGCGAGGTCCTGAAAGGCGTGAGCGACGCGAAGACCGCGGCTGCAACGATCGCCGCTCAACCCCAACAATCCCCGCACCTGCAAGCGTTGCTGGCCGCTATCACGGCGTTCCGTGACCGGCGTTTCACCCTAGCGGCCATCGACTTATTGATCCCACGGCTTCCCAAGTTTTTCCTGACCTCGCACTTCGAACGCATGTCCGGCGAGGTGTCGATCAACGCCCTTGCCGCCGCCATAGCCGCGAACAAACTCGACGCGTCCGACCGGATTTTTCTAGACTTTCTGGCATACGCGGGGACGTCGGTCGAGGAGTTGCTGGCATCGACAAAGCTCGAGGAACTGAAAGCCAAGTGCGAGGGCGCGTCGAACAAGATTTCCGATGAGATCTTCGAATACTGGACGCAGAACGACGCGCTCTCAGTAAAGATCGACATCGCCGCGGGCCTTCCAGAGGACAAGCCGCCGATGAACGCTGGCAACGTCGCCAAGGCGTGGATCACCAACCGGCACCATCGCGCCAGCGTTCCGCTATCGGAGCGCAGCGCCGGTTTCGTGTGGTTTTTCTCGTTCCTCGCGCAGTTCAAGCAATTGAAAAAGACCACGGGCAACGCCATCATCCTGTTGGACGAGCCCGGCTTGACCTTGCACGGTAGGGCGCAAGCGGACCTCTTGCGCTATATCGAAGAACGCCTGTTGCCCAACCATCAGGTGATTTTCACAACCCATTCGCCGTTCATGGTGCCCAGCGATCGGTTGGCCGACGTGCTGATTGTCGAAGACGTCGTGCACTACGACCAACGCCAACGCGCGCGCGTCGAAGGCACGAAGGTCCGCGACGATGTGCTGATGGTCAGCAAAGACACTTTGTTCCCGTTGCAGGGCGCGTTGGGTTATGACTTAACGCAAAGCCTGTTCGTCGGCAAAAACACGTTGCTGGTCGAAGGCCCCTCGGATGTCTTATATTTGCAAGCGCTATCGTCAGCGTTGACCCAGCGCAAGCGCACGGGACTGGATCCGCGGTGGACGCTTTGCCCCGGTGGCGGCATCGACAAGATCGCCTCCTTCGCATCGCTGTTCGGCTCGAACCGCCTGAACATGGCCGTGCTTTGCGACGTCGCCATCGGCGATAAAAAGAAGATCGAAGGGTTGCGAAAACACCAAGTAACTTCTCAATAACCCGGGGCGAGCGCCAGCATACTGTTCAAGCAGAGAGTGCGATGCGTTGTTCGAGGAAGTGAGGCAGAAGGGGAACTTGATCGCAGCGTGAAATGCGGTCAGTCAGGTAGTCCCAGAACGAGATGCCCAGCTTGCGGCACGTCGCCTTTAGACTCGAGAACGTATCACGGCATTGTCGGCCGAGCTCGCTGCGCGTGCCGCCGCTGATCTTGCGCTTTTTGACCTGATCGCGAATGTCGCGTTCACTGCCGTTGGTATGCAGTGGTACTTCGGGGCGCTCTAACGCTAGCAGAAGTTCGGACTTGTTCATGTGAATGCGCCTGAGCAAACGATCGAGCGTCGCATAGCGGGTCTTCTGGATAAAAATATGGTCGAAGCGTCTTGCCAGTTCTCGCTTGCGTTTGGCGGTGGGGTGTAGCTTGTAGTCCTTCAGATCGGCATAGAGCGACCAGATCTCGCTACGCACGCGGGCGATGTCCTCCCGATGTTGATCATTGAGCGGTAGCATCTTGTGCACCAGTCTTTCCGCATGAACCCAACATAACCCATGGATCAGCACGTTGAACTGTCCTGCATCATCGCTGATGATGGCGAGATGCGCAGCCACCCCATGCCGCTTCAGGCTGCCTAGCAACGCGCCCTCGGTGGCAATGTTGCGGTAGCGTGGGGTGTTCATCCCCAAGCCATCCAGGTGGTGCCGCCACGCGCACTGATCGGCAAAGCTTGCGCTTTCGTGCTGACGCAGCGCGTCCAGGAACACGTGCGAGAGCCCCTGCGTTTTCATGTACGCGAGCGCGTCTTCGTTGATCTGGTAATCACCATGGCCCGCACGCAGTAACTCCAGGAAATTGATTCGGCTCTTCGAACGCGTGCTTTGGAACCAGGCAAAATATTCGTTACCGATGTGGGTAACGTAGCCGTTCTTGCCTTGATGCCGCGCGCCGGTATCATCGACCGTCACATACGCTGAAAGCGCCAGGCCAGTCGACAACAGCCCGTCTTTTTCCGCGTGAAAGCGCTCCTTGCCCACTTGCAGTAGCGCGTTCACCTGTCCCGACGAGATCTCGATGCCCCATTCCCGAAGTTGCTCGCATAGCAGCGGCTGCGTGACGTGGCAATGGTGATGTTGATAGAGCACATAGCTCGCCAGCATCGGGCCGAAATGCCCTCCCTGGACTGCCTGCGGAAGTTGCCCGATCAGGGTCTGGCCGTCCGGCGTTTCCCAGCGTGCAAGTCGATAGCGTGTATTGCGTGATTCGATCACCAGGTCCTGAACCACGAAATCACGATAGCCCTTGAATCGGGAACCGGGCGGGATCGGCTCGGCCGGCTCGATGACTTGGTCACAATCGATCTTCAGTTGCGACGTCTTACTTTTCTTTTCTGATCCGGGTCGTTTGGCGGGTTTCTCATTCTGCGTTCGATCCTGCTCGGCGGCTTTTCCAGCATCCTCGTTCATGCGGCTCGGCTTGAACGTCGGACGCTTCTTCTCTCCTTTGAGCACCGCGACTTCGTCTTTCAGATGCCCGCTCTCCTCCTGCACGCGATGGATGATCTCAAGCAATCCTTCGCCCCATGTCAGCAGCTTCATAACCGCGGGCGTCCGATCAGATTCGGCGACATACGGCACCGCGAGTTTCTTCATCACCGCAGCGGCCAACCTACGCGCGCTTCCTGGCTTTTCTGAGCTGGGCTGCTTCCTGTTTCAGTTGCTCAACCTCATCCTGCAAGCCATTGGCGATTGCTGCCAGTTGCTGAACCCACGCCAGCAATTCAAGCTCCGGTGGCGTTAGTCCTTCTCTTGCGATGTCGGGGAGCGCGAATTGATTTCGGAGGGGCATGAGTGCGGATGCAATGATGTTGACCCGACAAACGTTAACATCGCCATCCGCCGTTTACAAGCACGCAATTAGTTGCGGGACGAAACGATGGCATTGGCCTATCTTGACGGCGCGAGCAGATCAAACAACGCACTGTTGTGCGGTAGTTGCCCCGAGTTATTGAGAAGTTACAACACCAACTGCTTCTGGCAGATCACGTGTTCACGATTGCCGACTTCACGGGCCAGGAGGAAAGCGATATCGAGGACCTGTTCCCGCGTGAGAAATACGCCGAACTCTTGAACGAGGCTTACGGCCTGAAGGCCAAGAACAAACTAACAGCCGAGCAACTTCAAGCCGCCGACACGAAGACGCAACGCGTGGTCAAACAGGCCGAATCGGCGTTTCGCACCATGCCGGCGGAGGTGGAGGAGTTCGACCACTTCGCCCCGTCCGGATGGCTGATCCGCAACCCTGCGTTCCTTGACGCGAAGGACGACGACACCGCGACAGCGCTCGACCGTGCTGAAAAGTTGTTCGTGACCTTCAATGCCTTGCTCGAGGAGGACTGATCTCTAGTCTGCCCGGCCGATTGGCTCTTTGGATGTGCCTGATTCGAAAAAAGACCCGCGCGCATCCGACAAGAATTAGGCAACGGCTGGCAAAGCGGGCAGTGAAATTTTCTCTATCTTGCATCCTCGTTCACGAAGCAGCGCGGGAAGCCCTTTCTGGCCCGCAAGATGCATAGCACCAACAAGAACTACTGCTTGACCACCCATTCATTGTCTCGGGCATCATCGAGGCGACGATAGCCAGTCACAGTGTACGAACTGGAAAGTCTGACGCCCGCCGAGGAATTGATTCGTTGCTGGGCCTCCTCGGCTGCGAGACGCGTGAATGATGTGCTCCTCGAGACACATTAGATACCGGCTTCGTTTGCGTTCCAGACGACCTCGGATCCCAGGGGAGCAGCAGCTCAAGAGTGGACAGTCTAGGGGGATATCTGAGGCGCCGCCGATGAAATCTGAGCTAGGTATTGATTCAACTCGATGACTAGCTGGTCCGCCTCCCCTCGTGATAGATACGGTACCTTGATTGTGCGTGCCCAATAGAAGCTTTTGCCAGTAATCGCAGACACCTTCTTGAAAGGCATCCCTTTCAACTCGTCGCCACGCTTCGGCACGGGTGTCAAAAACTCGACATCGCGACACAACGTTTGGTCATTTGGCGCCTTGACTGCCGTATTTCGAACCTTTGCCGCTGCGACAATGCCTGTCCATTTGTGGGAGAAGAACACGATATCGTTAGGGTGAACGTGGTGAATGAATCTCTTGGCGTCGCCATACGCAGCAACGCGGCTGTTCGCCAACATGTCCCACACGGAATCTTCGTCGTAGCTTCGATTCGTGTCGAAAATCACTCCCTTCGCGTCTCGGGGGTTCTTGTGCGTGTCGTAGGGTGGTGCGAAGAACTCGAAGTATCGTTCCCCTGCTATCTCGTAGATCCGGTAGGGAAGGAAGCTGATCGAGATACCTTGGCGCTTCCAGTAGTCAACGGCACTGACGAGCTTCTCGTCGGCTGCGCTGCCTATGATGACAACGTGCTGCCTCCGGTTTATGTCTTTAGCCTCCAGGCGGTGCTCGAGGTCGAACGCCTCCTGATGCGCTGCTAGAAGATCAGCGGTGGGCCCACTGTACTTCCGGAATTTTCTCTGCAAATCGGCGAAATCCCACTGACCGGCATCTTGCGCGTAGCGGAGAGCTTGATGAACGGCAGCATCCCCGGCGGACCCACGCTTTAGCTCGAAGATAGTGAGGTCGCCTGTCTCATTAAGAGCATAGATGTCGGCCTCAGCCTGATACTGTCGTTCCTGGAAGACTGGCATGAGCCGCGCGTCCTCAAACAGGACGCCGAGGATGCTCGACGCGACCAGCTCCTCGAGGTCTTTTTCGAGTTTTCCAAAAGATGCAAAATCCTTGAAGGCAACCGGTTCGATCTCGTCGATATTTTCTCCGTTTGATGTCAGTTTGAAGAGCACGGGTTGGAGCCTTGGTATTGCCAGAGTGGCAGGTTAATGTGCGACGAGGGAGCAGACGGTATCTCGGTCAGTGTCAGGGACCGTTTCGTATGTATCCTACTTCAGCCGTTCAATGAAAAGCTGCCAGAGCTTCTCGGCGGAGCCTTCGTGCGTGAGCTTCTCTTCACCGCCGGACCAGTTTGTCATCATCCCCTTCAGGTACATCGACTGGTCATTGGCTTCGACGCTAAGAATTTCGTTGAAACTGTTGTCCTGAGCGCTATCGTTTCCCGAATAGCCTATCTGGCCTGCTCGTCCGTAGGAGTGAGTGATACGGATGTAGCATCCCGCCACCTTTTTGCCATCCCGATAGACCGTTCCGGTAAATCCGGTATCCGACGTGCGTCGAAATCGGCCTTCATATCCAGGATTGCGCGGCGCTAACTCCTGCAAAGAATTCTCAAAAAAATCAGCGATGTAGCTGAATCCTTCCGTGAGGAAATTGTCACGATCGATATCGCGGAACTCTTTGGGCAAGAAAAGCGTACCGGAACGAGGGCGTAACAACGCGACCGGAGCAGGCGATGCGGACGACTGCCGTATAGGGGAGCTGGCAGCAGGCTGCGATTTGCCATCGGCTGGCTTGGTGATCAGCTTGCGAAGTGACTGGACGATATCCAGAAACGCATCGTCGAGCGTTGGCCACTTGATCAACGGTTTCGCGTCTTTTGGCAGAGCCTTCAATACCCTAAGCTGGGACGACGTCCAGTCACAAGGCCGTACGATTATCGGGACGACGATAGCGGAGCCCGTTTGATGACGCTCCATAGCGCGCTGCATTTCTATGCCATAACAGTAATCCGAGTTCATGAAATCAGAGCTGACAAGCAGAATAATCAGATCTGCCGAATCAAGCTCAGCGCTGATGTGCGCCTCGATTTCGCCACCCGGAGGGATCCGGTGGTCGCTCCAAATGTCGAGATGTCCTTGCCGCCGAAGCAACGACAGGTGCTTGTCGAGTTCCGCACGATATTGCTCGTCTGCGTGGCAGTACGAGATGAAAGCACGAGTCATCAAACGCTCCAGACAGATGGCAACATCCAATTCTAATCGAAGCGATGCGCGGTCTTGGGAGGATAAGATGCCTTCAGCCAGATCAGGCTAGAAGGATTTGGCCGGAAGACTGGCCTGCGCGACTTTGGCGGCGGACGAGCGGTGCCTTGGAGGCAGACGTACTTGACACCTTCAGGCTCCAGACAATGAACAGGAAAGTGGTTCACGTACTGGAGGAGGTGATGAAGCGGCGCACCCAGCGTCCGGCGAACGGAAACGGCAGTTCGAGCCGGTGCGACCCGCGGTCGTTTCACTTTCGCAAACAGGCGAAGTCGAGTTCGCCGCGTACAAAGCAAACTCGCGCGTCAGTCGTGTGATTTAATAGACGGCCGTTAGCGCAGAGGCGCGGAGCTACCCAATTCACCCGCACTCGCCGATTTAGTTAAAAATTCGATCAATTTTAAATCACCTGTCAACCTATGCGTCTGATCACCGAGATCATCGATCTGCTCAGCAGCGAAAGCGCGAATCTCGCGGACGCCCTTTTTAAAGCCAAGGTGCTTGCGTATCGAATGGGGCAACCGGAGCTGAAGGCGTGGATCGATTCCGAGTTGAATGGCTATCCAGATGGCGCTGATCTGCCACCATACCGTGTACTCGCGATCACATGCGTTGCGAACGTAACGGATGGCTATACCCATCCGGTTATACACATCTCGTATCCCAAGGCGTCGTGCGCGGAAGAACGCGTTTACTTTCAATGACGTAGCGCTGCGCTTGTAAACTTTCAGCGGATCGCGTTTACTCTTGCTTTTTGAGTGGACGCATTGGTCACCGAATCGACGCCCTGGACCCAGACGGAATTCAAACAGCTCGAGCTCGGCGATGCGCGCCTGAACAAGCGAGCGAGGCTTTTGATGGAAAGAATGGCGGCGGACCCGATGGCCAGCGTGCCCAAGGCATGCCAGGGCTGGGGCGAGACGATGGCGGCGTACCGCTTCTTCGACAACGACAAGGTCGAATGGCATGCGATTTTGGAGCCGCATTGGCAGCAGACGCAGGAGCGCATGCAGGCCCATCGTGTCGTGCTCTGCGTGCAGGACACATCAGAGCTGGATTTCAACGGACAAGGCGCGATCGGACTCGGGCCACTGAGCTATGAAGCCCAGCGGGGCATGTATCTGCATCCGACCTACGCGGTCACGCCGCAGCGCGAGCCGTTGGGCATTCTGGATGCGTGGATGTGGGCGCGGGAGAAGAAGGACGAATCCGGCAAGCGTGGCGGACTCAAGGAGAGTGTGCGCTGGATCGAGGGCTATGAGCGCATTGCCGAGATGGCGCCGAGCCTGCCCTCCACGCGTTTGGTGTATGTGGCTGACCGCGAAGCGGATCTGATGTCGCTGATGTTGCGAGCGCAGGAGCTGGGCACGCCGGCAGACTGGCTGGTACGAGCCGCTCATAATCGCTGCCTGCCGGAGGGAGACAAGCTGTGGGAGCGCACGAGCCGTGGGGAAGCTGTCGGGCAAATCGCCTTCACGATGGCTTCGCGCCATGGCGTCAAAGCACGCACGGTGCGCCAGCACCTGTGGGTGCAACACGTGGAGTTGCCCGCGGGCAAAGGCAAGTGCATCGCTGCGACGTGCCTGGTCGCGCGCGAGTTCGATGCGCCAGCGGGCGTTAAGCCGATCGAATGGCGTCTGTTGACCAATCGCACGGCCAGCACGGTGGAGGAGGCAGTCGAACTGATCGATTGGTATCGAGCGCGCTGGGAAGTGGAAATCTTGTTCAACATCCTGAAGAACGCGTGCCGTGTCGAGGCGCTTCAGTTGGGCACGATCGAACGGCTCGAGCGCGCGTTAGCGCTGTTTCTGGTGGTGGCTTGGCGTGTGGCTTATTTGATGCGGCTCGGACGAACCTGCCCGGATCTGGACGCGCACCTGTTCTTCGATCCCGATGAAATTCGCTCCGCCTACCTGCTCACGAAAACCCGAGCGCCGGCCCAACCGAAGCTCAACGAAGTATTGCGACTGATCGCGCGCCTGGGAGGTTTCCTTGGCCGCAAGGGCGACGGCGAACCCGGAGCAAAGACCATCTGGCTCGGCCTCAGAGAAGTTCATGTCGCTGCAAAAACATTGCGCCTCTTACGCCACGACGATGGTGACGACACTTCTGTATAAGGGAATGGGCTATACCCAGTACAACGGACACGCGCTGCCTACGCTGCATTTGGAAGGAAGACTTCGTGCCCGTGTAACGAGTAGTGATCTGCGCCAAAGCATCGCAGTCGTCGAGGAGTTCTCCCGCCCCGAAAAGGAACTTATCATTCCGTTTCCTCCGGAATACCACAAGGCGCTTGAGAAGGGGTTGAGGCCGGGCTTTCATATTATGTCGGCTTGGGGTCGCTTGTCTGCTGGTGCTCATTTACAGGTCGTGGTCGAAGTGCGCTCCCGTCTGCTGGAGTTCATGCTTCAGTTGGAGGAGAAGGTGCCAGAACAACTGGACGGTGTTAGCTTCAAAGACCTCGCAACTCAGATTGGAGTCGGAAATATGTTCAAAGGGGCGGTTTTTGGGGATAACGTCAACATTAATATTGGTAGCGGTTCGCAGTCACACATGACAAGTAGCGTCGTTAAGAACGACCTCGCGAGCCTGATGGTCGAGCTCCGCAAGCAAGGCGTTGATGAAGCGGATCTTGCAGATCTGGACACCGCCATCGCAGAGGATGCACTCACAAGTGCCGATAAGCCGGAAATCGGGCCGAGCGTCAAGGGCTGGATCGGAAAGACACTTTCGAAGGCGGGGACGGCCGCGTGGGATGTCAGCGTTCAGACTGCAGCGGCCGTTCTCGGCACTGCAGTGTCGGCGTACTACGGCATCGGTAAATGAGCGAACCTCCAATGTTCCAAGCCAGCACCGGTACTTCAGGAGCGACGAACGCATCGTCGAACCCGTTACAGTCCCATGTGGGGTACGCGGAGTCGAACGCACGCTACTGGGACGCGATACCTCTCATCCGCAACCAACTGCGCCGGTCTAGCTTCCGTCTGTATTGCACACGCTGAGTGCGTATTGTCGGTTCACGTTCGGAGCAGAACGCTCACGGGTTCGAAGCGGCGGGACATTGTTGGAGAGCTTCGCTGCCTGTCATGCGGTGAGGTGTTCTACGCCACCGACGCCGCCGCCGCCGACGGCAACCTGGTTAGCCTCGACCCGCTTGGCAAACGAACGAATTGAAACCGGAAAATAACGGATCTAGCGCATATATGAGCGAATCCCTAATTGCTGCAATTGGCGACATGTTTAGCTTGGCGAACGTGCCAGGCGGAAACGTCGTTGGCTACGCACTGAAGCAGCTGTTCACGAAAAGACTCGATAACGCCCGGGAGATCCTCCTAAAGGAACTCGCGCGCGGTGACATGCGCGTCAGTGAGGCTGACCTCGAAGAGGGAGTTGCAATCGTCTACCGATTCCTGCGGGCAGCGCAGGAAGGTGCCGCACGGGTCAACCTACGGCTTCTGTCTCAGGTCATCGCGAATCAGGCGTGGCAGGGCACCATGAAGGCCGACGAGTTTTTGTACTACGCCGACATTCTCGGTGCTTTGCGTCGCGACGAGGTCTTGCTGCTCGGTAGTCTTCATAGAAATTGGTTCGATCCGAGCCATGCGGCGTTAGATATCGGCCAGCGACGGATCGCGGCCCGTGCCGCGATGCAGAGCGAGTTGACACCAGCGGTATTTGAAAGTGAAGCTGACTTCTTCGCGATCATCGGGTCGCTGTCGCGCACCGGCCTGATTTCAACCGTCGCGGCATATGGTGGCGCCTTCTACGAGCCTTCGCCGCTTCTTGAACGCTTCGTCCACATGGTGGACTTTGACGCGGCTGCAGCATAGAGAAAGGATAGGGGCGAAAGTGCGAGAAGAGGAAAAAATTGGTTCGAGATGCTCCGCTCGCATTCCTTTGAGTTCGTAGTCCTACATATTTTACATAAGCTTAATTATCAACATTTTAGCTGTAGGCCCCAAGTAGTAATGTCGTACTTGAGCCAAGTGTACTTGGTCCGTGCCATCAAAAAAAGAGAAACGGTTGGGACGTCATGGGACACAAAGTCTCCTGCCGATGGAATGCATACCACCAGTTCCCGACGAATACAGCAAGGCGCCGTAAAACAGGATGGTCGAGCGCAGAAGCTGGCAATGTGATGGCAAGTGGTCGCAGTTCTTTTATTAAAAACCGACGGCCATGAGGAGTTTGAGAGCGGTGATCGATGAACTTTCCATGGATGGCGCCCACTGGGTACGGCGGCGTCAGCCCTAAGCCGCCATCGCGGTGCCTTCCACGCGCATACCTTCAACTGCCGGCGCGGCCACGCCGACGGCGGGCGAAGGGGCACCCGTGCAAAGTAGTAGAGACGTGAGGATCTCTCCCAGATACGAATCCGTAAGGCAACACTCAAAGCGGCTCTTTCATGGATGGTGCGTCGCCGGTAAGTGATAGGCACGATCTAGTGGACAGTAACAGCGCCGAACATGCTCTTGCTACCGAAACGTTAATGATCCTTCTCTCGAGGACCGGGATCTGCGGCTGGCCGCGCCTCCCAGTTCATCCGATGGCGTTTCACTGTTTCGCTGTGGCGCTTGTCCTCCTCCTCATGGATGTACAGGCTCGTGGTAGTCAGCGAAGCGTGCCCCAGATTGTCGCGAACTGTTCGCAGGTCAGAACCACCATCGGCCTGATGCGAGCCCGATGTATGGCGTAGCCAGTGCGCCGAAGCACGGTCCAGCTCATCGGCGCGATCCGTGAACTCGAGCCCGCGCGAGCGCAGCCAGGTTGCGGCGTTGCCAAATACACTCTTGATCGCCTCATGAATGGCCGAGCGCGACATGGATCGGTTCTTTCCCCTGAACGGCATGACGAGCGGCGTTTCCTCGGCGCGGCTGGGCAGCGACGGCAAGTTGTTCGCCGTCCTGTAGCGGGCCAGCTCGACGATCAGTTCGAGCGACGCCGGCACGATCCGTTCCTTGTGCCCTTTGCCGAGTACTTCAAGCCACCACTGATCAACTCCATTCGCCCCGAGTCGCCTCGAGAAGTCACCCATCTTGCCGGAGGCGACCTCGGAAATACGCATACCTTGCAGATAGAAGAGGGTGGTGAGCCACCGGCAGCGGGCGTAGTAAGCCTTCTGCAGCTCCGTTTCCTGCGGTAACTGCTCAACAAAGTCTTTGACCTCATCCCACAGCGAGATGGACAGGTAACGGGTGATGCGCGGCGCCGCGCGCTCGCCGCGGCGCCGTAGCAACGCCATCGGGTTGCCGCGCAGATAACCGGCGTCCACCAGCCAGGTGAACATGACGTTCAGGATGATCAGCGCCTGCCGCTGACTGGCGGTCGACAACGGCCCATTGAACGGCCGCCAGCGTGCGTCGCCGCGTGGATACTTGCCGCCATTCGCCGACACCCAGCGACTGGCGGGCTGCAAATCGGTGAGGAACGCCTTGAAGAGCAGCAGGTCCTCGTGTGCGAGCGACGACAGCGGCTTGCCAAGCTGCACGACGGCCCACAGCAGCAGCCGCTCGGCTTCCTTGCGGTAATTGTCGTAAGTCGTCTTGGTATTCGCGTAATTGGCGAGCCAGGCACGCACCGCCTCCAGGTCATCGCGCGCTGACAACTGAGAATTCTCGACGTCACCGCGGTTGGTGCCGTCGCGACCGTCAAGCACCGCTGGGACGACGAGCGACTCGACGGGTTGCACGGACGTTATCGGCATGTTCGTCACGGTTCAGATGGCTCCTTGAGGCGTGGCGCGATTTCGGGCGAGTTGATCCAGATCGATGGCCGTGATCACCGCTGGTTTGAATAATGCGCGCCGGCCCGCACATTGCCGGTGTTTATTGGCGATGCGCCCGGCCGCCTGATGACTTTGCTCATTGAGCGTAACTGGCTCGGACGTCGTTTCATCAAAAAGCGACTGGAAACTCATCAAGGAAGTAAAGTTGGAAATAAAGCGAATGGAAACTGTTCAAGGAAGCAAAATTGGAAATAACGCGAAATTCGGGGTTTTTTCGCGTTATTTCCAACTTTACTTCCAGTTTGGGGAATTTCAGTATGGTTTTACGTTTGGGGCCTTGAATCTAGCTAAAAGCGGACATTACAACTTAGCTGCTACAACACATAAAATTGATAATTAACATTATGTAAAATTAATTGATTTTGTTAATTAGATATCTCGTTTTCTGCTTCTGCTTGCGCCGGTGCCATATTGCTTCTTCAACTAGGTCGTGTTCACACTACCTGAGCCCATCGACGATAAGCGCGAAATTGATGAAGGCGATGAACATCACATCCAGTTTGTCGAATCGCGAGAAGACGCGGCGGAAGCCTTTAAGTCTTCGGAATAGTCGCTCCACTTCGTTTCGACGTTTGTACATTTCCGGATTGTATTCCCATGGTTCAAGGCGATTGCTTTTTGGCGGGACAACGGGATGAAGCCCAGGTCAAGCGCGAGTTGTCGCGTCTCGTCGCCCTCATAGGCCTTGTCCATCAGCAAGTGCAGTGGCCAATTCGGCGGCCCGATGCTTTGTAGCAAGGCTCGTCCCTGGGGTGCATCACCGGCTTGACCGGGAGAAAGCGCGAACGTTATGGCTGTTCGAGCATCCGCGGCAACCATATGAATCTTGGTAGTCCATCCGGCTCGGCACTTGCCGATGGCTTGAGGTCCGTTTTTTTCAATGCGCCAGTCCCATCTCGATGCACCTTTACGATCGTGCTATCCAGCGAGACTGCCTCGATCCTGACACGAACGATCTGGGCACGCTGCAATTCGGTAAATACGCGATCCAGCACGCCGCTTTTGGACCATCGGTTCATCCGCGTATAGATCGTGTGCCACCGACCAAAGCGCTTGGGCAAACCACGCCACTTGCAACCATGCTCAGCAACATAAAGAATCGCATTCAACACTTGAAGGTTCGACATGCTGACGTTGCCACGTTGACGTGGCAAACAATGTTCGATCTTTTGAAATTGGGCTTCGGTGAGTTCCATTCCCGAAGTTTACAGGCAAAAGGCATTAGTGTGAACACGCCCTAGATTCAAATGTCCGCTTTCGGGCGGCTTAAGCTTAGCCGGCGTCGATTCCCGCGGCGCCGGAGGCCACGATGACATCTAGCGGAAGGACTCTCTCATACTTCGAGTTGCTCGAGCACTCGCCCTTTCGTCTCGACGCCCAAGAAATGAACCGCTACCGCGGCCAGCATCGGCACGATTGCGAGCAGGTACAAAGCCGTGTCGAGATGACCGCCAACGAGGGTCTTGCCGACCATCGCGGGGGCAAATATGGCCGCCAGCTTTAACCACGCGCCGGCTACGCCGCAACCGAACGCACGGATGCTGGTTGGATACAGTTCGGGCGTATAGACGTACGCGGTTATAAATCCGCACGACATGAACCCGATCGCAAACGCACAGCATGTCGCAACCACGTACACCGACTCGTTGTGAAACGCAGCAGCCAGCGCCAGTGAAACCGCGCACAACACGAACGACACGTTGATGACCGGTTTGCGGCCCACCCTATCTACAATCAGCGCACAGATCACGGACCCCACCACGCCGAGGAGCGACGCCGCTACGGCCAGGTTCAACGCCAGTTGCAAGGGCGATTGATAGACGGTCTTGTAGATCGTCGGCAACCATGTTGACAGACCATACTGGATGACGCCGCAGGTCATCCACAGCAATGCGACAGCGATCGTGCGCTTAATGTAAGCACGCCCGAAGACATCGCGTGCACGACGCTTGGGATGACGATGCGCCATTGCGTCGAACTCGGTCGTCGCCGACAACGGCGGCAACGGGCCCTTGACCGTGGCTTCGAACGCATTGAGCGCGTGGTCGGCGTCGTGCATACGATCTTTCGATGCCAGCCAGCGCGGCGATTCAGGAACAATCTTGCGCAGCGCGAAGAACAGGAGCAGAGGCACGCCGCCAATGATATACATTGCCTCCCAGCCAAAGCGCGGCACGATCCATGCACCCAGTGCATTCGACGCCAGCAACCCGATCGGGAACACAATTTCGTATAGCAAAACGAAACGCCCCCGGCCGTGAGCCCGTGTGATCTCGTTGATATAAGTTGCCGCGACCGGCAATTCACCGCCCAGTCCCAGCCCTTGCGCAATGCGCAGCGCGACGAAAACGGCAAACGTCGGGGCGAACCCGCAGGCAATGCTCGTGACGCCGATGATCCCGGAACTCCACGCAATCGAGCGCACGCGACCGAAACGTTCGGCCAGCGCCGGAAAAAGGAATGCACCGATCAACTGGCCGATCGAACCCGAAGCAATCAGGAATCCGATCTGTCCTGGCGTGAGACCCCACTTCTGGATCAGCAGCGGCAGCGTGGTCGCTATGGTGATGACGTCGAAGCCATCGAAGAACGTCGCCGCGCCGATCAGGAAACGCGCACGCACCTGCATCGGGTTGGTCGGCAGACGCTCAATCCGCGCGATGATCGAACCGGCGGTAAGCGCCCCCATGGCATTCGCCCCGCCCTGCGCTACAATCGTATTGCCTAACGTATTGCCAAACGTTCTCATGTCTGTACCTCGTCCTCGTATGGCGTCCATGATGTTCAAGCGAGCGCTTTGGCCGTATCGGCCAAGGTCGCGACGTCGATCGTGCGACCCTGGCTCATCCACTTGCGCGCGAGCTTCAGGTCGCGCGGCATGTTGATCGAAATCACGCCACGGATGAGACCCGCTTCCAGAAAGAAAAGACTCGCGCGGCGAGCGTTCAGGTCCCCACGTATGACCGGTTCGATGCCAGCGGGAATGTCGCCGAGGATCTGCAGGTTCACGTCGTATTGATCGGACCAGAACCACGGGATTTCAGCGTAGGGCTCGCGCGTGCCCATCAGCGCGCGTGCGGTTGCTATAGCCTGGTTTTGCGCGTTGGCCCACGATTCGAGCCTCACGCGACGCTTGAGCCACGCGTTCGGATGGTTCGAGACATCGCCGCAAGCGAAGATGAACGGGTCGGACGTCGCTCCGAATTCATCGACCACAATGCCGTCGTTCACGTCGAGTCCTGCCTCTTGTGCGAGTGACGTGTGGGGCGTCAAACCGATCCCCGCGACTGCGAAATCCGCATCGAGCGTGCTGCCGTCCGCGAACGTGGCGCGTACGCCTTGCTCGTAATCGTCCAGCGCGACGAGTGATGCATCGAGCCTTACATCCACGCCATTCGAGCGATGCAACTCCAGCAGGAAATCCGACACCGTGTGCGGCAACGAACGGCCACACAGACGCGACGCTCCTTCAATGATGGTTGCCTCCACGCCCAGCTTGCGCGCCGTCGCCGCCACCTCGAGACCGATCCAGCCGCCGCCGATCACGAGCACACGCATACTCTTGCGCAGTCTCGCACCGAGCGACACGGCGTCGTCGAGCGTACGCAGATAGGCAATGTGCGATGTCTTCACGAGCGATTCCGGTAAGCGCCGCGCGGCACCGCCGGTCGCAATCACCAGCCGGTCATACCGCACCTCGCGGCCCTGCGATGTACGTACGATCCGCTGTTCGCGATCGATCGCCACCGCACGATCCGGTTGCCATGCCTCAACGTTCAGCGCCGCGAAGTCATCCGATGAAACCAGCCGAACGGTGTCTATATCGGCATCACCTGAAAGCACTGCCTTCGAGAGCGGCGGGCGCTCATAGGGCAAGTGAATCTCATCGGCGATCATCACGAGGGGGCCGGTAAAACCGTCCTTGCGCAGCGTCTTAACGATCCATCCCGCCGCCTGTCCACCGCCGATCACCACGACCGTATGCGGCTCGCCCAATGCCAGATCGTCAGCCATTCTTGCGCTCCGTCATGAACTTCCCTTCCGGCGCCTTCGCGTTCTTTTGCCGCCGCGTGTTGCCGTCCAGACCGCCATCGACGGCCCATTCGGCGAACACCGTCGGACCGGGTTCGAAATCGCGCGGTTGCCAGTCGGGCGTGAGCACGTCTTCGTCGGCGTAGTACTCGATCAAGCCGCCTGCCGGGTTCTGGAAGTACCAGAAGTACGCCGACGACACCGGATGCCTGCCGGGTCCGAGTTGCGTCGTCCAGCCGCATCGGCTGACATGCAGGCCGCCGCCGAAGACTTCATGGATATCGCGCACGGTGAACGCGACGTGATTCAGGCCGCGTTTGCCGTCAGGGAGTTGCAGCAGGAACAGGTCGTGATGACCGCCGTGCGGTGCGCAACGCATGAACGCGCCACGCCCCGGATAGCGATCCGACGTCTCGAAGCCAAGCAGGTCGTGATAAAACCTTTCCTGTTCGGCCACGCAATTCGTGAAGAACACGACGTGACCGACTTCGATGGGTTCGGCGCGTTCATATACCGTACTCGGCGTATTGATTCGCAGGTTCTGACCCCACACATTCGAGGGCGAGCCCTTGATATCGAGCGTGCGCTTGCGCGTGACTTCAACGCGAATCGCCATGCCGTTCGGGTCGATGCAACCCACCGCATCGCTGGTTTCGAAGTGGCCCGGCTGACCTGCGAACTTCCCGCGCAACGCGTCGAGTTCTGCCGCGGTCGCCACACCCCATGTCACTTCGCGCAGCGTCGGACCCGCCTCGAAAGCGGGCGGCAGCGCTGGATCGTTTGCATCGACGACCATGATCGTGCAGCCGTTCTGCGCTTCGAAACGCGCATGAGTTTCGTCGTTCGCGACTTCTTTCAAGCCCCAGTCGCTGAAGAAAGTCCTGCACGTTGCGAGGTCGGTCACGCCGTAGGTAACCTGTTCAATGCCGAGAATAGTCATGACTCGTTTCCTAGTTGGCCCACGGCAGCGGAGCGTCGTTCATGCCCCAGTAAAGGCTCTTCTGCTGCATGTATTCGCGGATGCCGAGATGGCCTTTTTCGCGTCCCATGCCGCTGTCCTTCCAGCCGCCGAATGGCGTCGAAATCGAAAATTGCTTGTACGTGTTGATCCAGACGGTGCCGGTTTCCAGCGCGCGGCCCACCCGCCAGGCGCGCTTGTAGTCGTTCGTCCAGATGCCCGCAGCGAGCCCGAAGACACTGTCGTTGGCTTCACGCATGAGAGACGCTTCATCGTCGAAAGGCAGCACGACGAGTACCGGCCCGAAGATTTCTTCCTGGCAGATGCGCGCCTCATTGGTCAGGCCACTGAGGATAGTGGGTGAGTAGAAGAAGCCTTGTTCGCGGTTGTCGCCTGCGGGACGTTTTCCGCCGCACAGCAGCTTGCCGCCCTCTTCCAGTCCGAGCGTCACGTAGCGTTCAACCGAGTCGCGATGCTGTCCCGTGATGAGCGGTCCCATCTGTGTATCCTCGCGCGACGGATCACCCACGCGCAGTCGGTTTGCGCCCTGCACCAGGCGCGCGACGAACGTGTCGTAGATCGAGCGCTGTACGAACAAACGCGAACCCGCGATACACGACTCGCCCGATGAACTGAAGATGCCGTACAGCACGCCATTCACGGCGTGGTCGATATCGGCATCGGCGAAAACGATGGTCGGCGACTTGCCGCCCAGTTCCAGCGACACCGGCATCAGCTTGTCCGCTGCCAACCGCGCGATCCCGCGCCCCACTTCCGTACCGCCGGTGAACGCAATCTTTTTAACCAGGGGATGACGCACCAGTGCGTCGCCAACAATCGATCCCTTGCCCGGCAGAACGCTCAGCACGCCCTTCGGCACGCCTGCTTCCTCGCAGATACGGGCAAGCGCCAGCGAAGCCAGTGGCGTCACTTCAGCGGGCTTCAAAACGACTGCGTTGCCGGCGGCCAAGGCCGGTGCAAGTTTTTGCGCATCGGAAGCAATGGGTGAATTCCACGGCGTGATCGCCGCTACCACGCCGAGCGGTTCATGCACGCTCATCGTCATGAAGTCGCCGCGCGAAGGCGTGATCGACTCTTCAAGCGTCTCGACGCACGCAGCGAAGTAGCGGAACGTGTTGGCCGCGCTCGTGACCAGTCCGCGCGTCTCCGTGATCGGCTTGCCGTTGTCGCGGCGTTGCAGTTGCGCGAGCGCTTCATGGCGCGCTGTGATCAGGTCCGCAATGCGATGCAGCACGGCCGCGCGCTGATGCGGTTTCAACCCCGCCCAGTTCGACTTGCGCCACGCCGCATCGGCCGCTTCGACGGCCTCGCGGGCGTCGTCCGCATTGGCAGCGCTGATCTCGGCGTTGATCGACTGGTCGGCCGGGTACAGGCTCGCATAAACCGCGCCGCGACCCGGGCGCCATTCGCCGCCGATCAGGATGTCGCTCGATGCGAGAAGACTGGATTCGGGAGAGTTCATCAGTGTGTCCTTCGGAACATTCAGCTTGTTTAAATCACGCAGCGCGCTGCACGGTTGCGCAAAGCGCGGATCGCGCTGAACGCCGTCAAGGCGGACGTTTTGGGATTGTCGGGAAGCGGTTTGCCGCACATTTCCAACGACATCTCGCCAAACGCGCCCCGTGCCACGATTCGATGCACATTGCGCTCCGCCTTCGGGTCAGCGATGAGCCGCACGATGGTCTGGTCGAGACCGAGACCGGCCAGCGCAATGGTCGCCGCAACATTCGCGTTCTTCGGATAGAGACGCGCCGCATCACGCGCACTGCCTTCGAAAATCACGCGCTCATCAGTCAGGCTCAGCAGGTCGAACAACCCTTCTGCCGGCGTACCGAGCCAGCCCGAGGGAGGTTTGCGACCCGTGTACAGGACTTCATCGAGGCCGCCTTCGCGGGCGGCAGCCAGCGCATCGACGCCACCAATCGCACCGGACAACAGCGTCAGCACGGACTGCCCTTCATCGGCGGCGCTCGACAATGCATCGAGCAACTGCCCGTCCGACAAAGCACCAATCGATGCCACCGCGCAGTCCGTCCCCGCCTTGAGCAGCGGCACCACGTGATCGAGCAGCGCGCCGTGTCCTGCGCATTCCAGCGCGAAATGAGGACGCCGGCTGAGCGCATCGACGGACGACACGACATCTACATCTCGACCGACTTGCGCGCGCACGTCGTCCGCATAGCGCAACGGCACGATCACGTGCGACACGCGCACCATTGGATCGGACGCCATCGCGCGAAACACCGTCGATCCGACCGCGCCGAAGCCGATCATCGCGACATCGACGGGTACGGTGCGGCCGTTGGCGTCACGCATATTCGGGCTCCTTCGGCTCTTCCTTCTTGACCGGCGGACCCGCAAATGCCGTTGCAAACGAGCCGACAGACACCATGTCCACTTCGATCATCACCGGGCCGGTTTTTTCATAGCCTTGACGGATGATTTCTTCCGCGCGATCCAGCGAGCTAATGCGGTGATGCGTCATGCCGAAGCTGGCGCAGAACTGCGCAAAGTCAGGTTGATGCAGATCCACGAACATGCGCCGGCCGCCGTATTGCGCGTCTTGGATGTTGCGGATCACGCCATAGCACTGGTCGTTCATCAGCACGATCATCACGTTCGCGTCTTCCTGCACGGCCGTCACAAGTTCGCCGACGTTCACCATCAAACCGCCGTCACCGACGAGACACACGGTCTTCTTCGGCGGATGAGCCAACGCCGCGCCGATCGCCATCTGCATGCCCTGGCCGATGCCACCGCCAAGCGCATGCACGCCTGCGCGCGGCTCGAAAACCTTCAGAAGGCGATTGCCCCATGTGCTGTTGGAAATCGTCACGTCGCGCACCCAGTTGTAATCGCGGCCGATCACGCGCTGCAACGATTCGACGAGGCGCTTGTACGGGCCCAGGCCTTTAGCCACATCGGCTGTTGCGGTCTCGCGTGCGGCCGCGAGATCGCCGGCGAATGACGGATCGATCTTCAAGTGACCTTCAAGTCGCGTCGCGAGTTCATCGAGGATGGACAGCGAATCGCCATGCACGAACATGTCGTTCCTGTAGCCGCGGTTGTCGGCACACGCATCGGCGTCAATCCGATACAACGGACTAGGCAACGCCAGCTTGTACTTGAGCGTCTCATTGCCGCGCAGACGTGAACCAACGACAAGCATTGCATCGCAGGTCTTGTAGAAACTTTCCACGGCCGGGTGCACGTTGAACGCGCCGAGCGTGGCCGGGTGATCTTCGGGCAGCACGCCGCGTCCCTGCACGCTCGTCACCACGCCGAATCCCAATGCCACGAGCCGATTCACGGCAGGACCTGCGTGCCGCGTTCCGCCGCCGAGCCACAGCAACGGACGCTTCGCGCGTTTCAGCGCCTGCGCCAGTTGTTCGACCCGCGCGCTGTCGTGCGTGAGCGTGCTCACGTGAGGGGCCGCAAGATCCGCCGGCCATTCGATTTCAGCAGCCTGGATATCAATAGGAATCTCGACGCTCACCGGCCCGCTCGGCGCGGTGAACGCGACACGCACGGCCTCACGCACAATGGCAAGTGCAGTGTCGACCGAACGCACGCGAAACGCCGCCTTGGAAATCGACGCCAGCATGGAAAGCTGATCCGGCGCTTCGTGAATGTAAGCCAGATCCTGATCGAGAAATTGCGTCTCGATCTGGCCGGTGATATGCAGCAGCGCCGTGCCCGCCGTCAGCGCTTCGACCATTGCACCGGCGGCGTTCCCGGCGGCCGTTCCCGTCGATGTAAACGCCACGCCGAGGCCGCCGGAGACACGCGCCAGGCCATCGGCCATGTTCAGCGCGCCCGCTTCGCCGCGCGCGCCGACATAGCGAATCTTGCCGCGCGTACCAATGGCATCGAGGATCGGCATGTTGTGGATCGAGATCACGCCAAAGGCCGTGCGAACGTCGCATTGTTCGAGAAAGGCGGCGATCACTTCGCCAACGGTAGTCGTGTTAGACATGACGTGCAAATCCTCCGGAAACATCGATATGGCTCCCCGTCGTATAGGACGACAGGTTCGTGGCCAGATAAAAGAGCGCCTGCGCCGCTTCTTCGGGACGTCCAAAGCGGCCAAGCGGAATGTTTTTCTTGCGCGCCAGTTCGGCCGTCCATGCTTCCCAGCTCTGGCCTTCCTGCGCCTGCGCCGCGTGCCGGCGGCGCCATTGACCCGATTCCACGATGCCGATCAGGATCGAATTGACGCGAATGCGTTGCGGCGCGAGTTCGGTGGCGAGCGACTTGACGAGGCTCAACACCCCGGCGCGTGCCGACGATGTCGCGACCATATGCGGCTCGGGCTGCAGCGCGAGCAGCGAATTCACACAGACGATCGACGGCGCCGGTGCGTCGCGCAGCATGGGCAGGAACGCGCGGGTGGGACGAATGATGCTGAAATACTTGAGGTCGAGTTCATCGCGCCAGGCTTCGTCGGTGGTATCGGCGAAGGTGGATACGCGGCCCTGACCTGCGTTGTTCAGCAGCATGCCGGCGCGGCCGAAACGCTGGGATACCTTCGTCGCAAATGCTTCGATATCCTGCGCATTTAGTACATCGCATTGCACGGCGAGTAATTCGGCATCGGCGAACTGACTATTTAACTGCGCTTCCGCGGCTTCGAGCCGCGTGGCGTCACGTCCGCAAATGGCTACCGATGCCCCGGCGCGCAGAAACAGTTCCGCTGTCGCCAGGCCGATGCCCGACGAGCCGCCCGTGATCACGGCCACCTGGCCGGTGAGGTCGATCTGGATCATGATTTGAGTCCTAGCGATTTCAGATATTGGCTTTGCGCACCCGGCCGGTAGTTCAGGCGCGAAGACAACTCGGCGGCCGCATGACGCACCTTGTCGACCAGGCCGGTATCCAGCAGCGTTGCATCGATTTCCGGCCGCGGAATCGTCGTCGTGATCACCGCAACAATGCGCCCCGTGTCATTGCGCACCGGCGCCGTGACGACAGATATTCCACGCTCAAACGATGACTGACTGATCGCATAACCGCGTTCGGCATCGGCACGAACCATCTCGTACAGCGCCTCGACTGTTTCCGGCGTGAGCCGCGTATAACGCTCGAGCACGCGCTCGGGATACAGCGTGCGCAGTTCATCGAGGGAAAGATCTCCCATCAGCACGTGGCCGTGCGTGGTCGCGTGGGCAGGCAGCCGTGTACCCACGTTGACCTTCACCGAGCTGAAAATCGGCTCCTGGCTTTGGGCTTTGGCCACGAACACGACGTCGCGACCATCGCGGATCAGGATGTGACTCGTGAGCCCGGTCGAGGTGCGCAAGCCTTCTATGATCGGCAAGCCGAGATCGGTCAACTCCAGCGAGCTGAGATACTCGAAACCCAACCTCAACACGGCAACGCCCAGTCTGTAGTTGCGGTCCTTGTCCGCACGCTCCAGAAAGCCAAGTGATTCAAGCGTCTGCAACAGCCGGAACACGGTGGTGCGCGGAATCTTCAGGCGCTTCGATAATTCCGGCGCGCCGAGCACCGGCTCGCGCGGAGAGAATTCGGCCAGGATCTTCAGGCCGCGCTCGAGTCCAGGGACGATGTAATTGCCGTCGTCCTTGTCTGCGTCGTCAGCTACCCTGGCGAGGGTTCCTGGTGTCATTGCATCACTCCCTTACTCTGCTTGCACGGCGTGCTGAACGCCTCGATCAAGGCGCTGTAGCGCAGCGGCGCTTCGATGTAACCCGCATGACCCGCACCGGGAATCACCTGTAGGCTGACGTTGGCGGCTTTCGCTATCTGCTCGCACGCGGCGGGCGGCGTGATCGTGTCTTCAGCGCCAACCGCAACCGCTACGCGGCCTTTGAAGTGCTTCAGGTCAGACGCCAGGTCGGCGTTGGCGAGAAGATGCGTCGCTTGCGCGTAGCCCGCCAGGTTGATACGCGCCATGTTCCATCGCACCCACTCCCTCGCGTCTTCAACAGCGCCGGCCGACAGCATGTTCGCGCTGCGCTTTTCAGCCAGGCCCTGCGGCCCGAGTTCAGCGAGCATTGCAAGACGCGCATCACGTTTTTCTTCACGCACGTGCTCCGGGGCCGCGCCATATCCGCCTGCCGGCGACAACAACAACAGTGCCGCAACCCGCGCCGACTGACGGCTCGCAAACGAACCCGCGATGATTGCGCCAAGCGAATGGCCTACGAGGATGCAGCGTTCAATTCCGAGTGCATCGAGCCAGTCGCTCAGAGCGTCTGCATAGTCCGATGCCACGGGTGATGCAGGCTCGACGTGCGTCGACTTTCCATACCCTGGCGCGTCCCAAGCAAGCACGTGATGTGCGTCTCCGAGCGTTTCCATCTGGCGAACCCAGGACGCGGCGCCCGAGCCAATACCGTGCAGCATTACGATCGGCATGGTGTGCAGGTGCTTGTCACCTGCCTCGCGATAACCGATCGTGCGCTGTGCGGTATCGACGCGTTGCTCGGCGAACCGAGCAAGCGCATCAGCGTGAGTGAGCATGAAAGCGGGCGATGTCATCGGCTTAGCGCTTCAGCTTGGCCAGGGGGGAATCGGGCGGATACGTCGGCGTGATCGGCTTGGCCGCGCCGAGCATCACGCACATGAGCGCGTCCTCGTCGCCAATATTGATCTCCGTGCGATACACGCCCGGCGGAATCGAGATCAGGTCACGCTCGCCGACGATCGTTTCCCACGACTCGCCGTCCTTCTCGCACACCACTTTCATCTTGCCGCGAATCACGAAGAAAATTTCTTCGACGTCCATATGAATATGGCTAGGACCAATGTTTCCGGCCGGAATGACCATGGTGGAGAACGTGAAGCCGCCGGCCGGAACCGTGTTCACGTCCTTTGCCACGCCAGTGCCGCCCGTGCCGACATAACGCATCTGCGCCCGGCGATACTTCGGGTCGTAATCCGCCTGGAACTTCAGTGCGTCCCAGTCATACTTGCGCGTTTCAAGACGCGCGACGCGCGAGTCCATCCATTGAGCAAAGCTCGCTTCTTCGGGCTGTTCCCACGACTTGCGTTCGATGTCCGCATCGGCCATTGATTGCTCCTTCAACAGGTTGAGTGTGTTGCTGCTTGAGTGACTGAGTTAGTTCACGAATTAATTCATGACGAAGCCGCCGTTCACCGGCAATAACTGGCCGGTAACGAAGCGCGCTGCGTCGGACAAGAGAAACAGGACGGGACCGTTCACGTCGTCGGGAACCTGCGCACGATTGAGCGCGCGTCCCTTCAGGTAATACTCGTGGCGTTCAGCCGGCACGTACGCAGTCGCCTCGACTTCGGTCAGGCCGGGCGCAATGGTGTTCACCGTAATGCCGTGGGCACCAAACTCGCGGGCGAGCGAGCGGGTCATCGAAATGACGGCGCCCTTGCTCGCCACATACGCGAGCAGCTTTGGTGCGCCCCACATGGCTGTATCGGAGGCAATATTCACGATGCTGCCCCGCCCTGAATCACGAAGATGCGGCATGGCGGCAGTGCTCATGAGCCAGGTGCCGCGCACGTTGACGTTCATGACTGCGTCCCACGTCGCGGTGCTCAGTTCGTCGGCTGCCTTGCCACCCGAATTCGTGATCGCCGCGTTATTGATCAGCCCATCGATACCGCCCATCAACTCGGCGCTCGCCGCAACGCACGCCTGAATGCTCGCCGTATCGTTCAGATCGAGCGACACGAAGTCCACGCGATGACCCGCTTCGTTCAGCGTCTTCGCGAGCGTCCGGCCTTCGTCCTCCAGCACGTCGCCGAACGCCACATGCGCACCCGCTTGCGCCAGCGATGTCACGAACGCCGCGCCCAATCCGCGCGCACCACCCGTGACAAGAATGCGGCGTCCGGCAAGCGCGTCATGCATGACCGTGCTCCGGCTGTTCGGCCTTCAGCGCATCGAGTGCGGCAAGATGTTGTTGCGCGCGTTGCTTGAACATGCGGCGCACCCGCGTCATGCCGACATCGTGCTGATACAGGAACTCATGGTCGCGCGCATTCGGCGCCATGCTTTCGAGTACGTATCGATCCTGTTCCAGCACCGCCCAATGCAGTCCTTCGAGACGGTTTCGATACATGAATTTCCATGCATCACGCTGCCAGCCCGAGACCTTGCGAGTGCGCCAGAAATAGACCTGGCAATTGTTTTCATCGACAGGAACAGCGAAGCCGATAATTCCGAAGTTGCCGCCCGGACCGAACTTCTTCTTGTAGGGAATCGCCAGGCGCATCCACAGGCAACCCGTTTCACCGATCTCGACCCAGTCGAAATTCACGTCGCGCTGGCCGACCTTTTCGAACATCAAGCCGGTGTCCGTCTTGCGCACGCGCATGTCAGCCTGCTTGTCGCCATCGGCCATGGAATGGGACGTGGCGTGCAGATACGCGCCGTGCATCGGGTCCATGACGTTGTCGATTGCGTACTGGTAATTGCACTTCCAGTGCGACATGCAGAGGAAGCTCGCGTACTCTTCGGCGACCAGCTCTTCCGGCAATTGCAGCGGTGCGGGTTCCTTGTTCGCGTCATCGCCGAACCAGAGAAAAATCGCGCCCGCATGTTCTTGTGCGGGATACGACTTCACGCACCTCTGCCCTTCAAGCGGACACGCCGACACGGCCGGCACCTTCTGCACGGTGCCGCTGCCGTCCACCTCGATACCGTGATACCAGCATGCCACGCTGCCGCCAAGGTTCCATCCGAGCGACAGACGCGCGCCGCGATGCGGACAGCGGTCTTCAAGCGCATGAATCTGGCCATCGTTATCGCGCCACAACACGATCTGGTCTCCCAGTCGGGTCAGTCCGATCGGCGCGTTCGCCACTTGCCAGCTCGGCGCCACGGGATACCAATAATTGCGCAAGCCTCGATCTAGGTACGCCTGAACCAGTTCAATGCCAGCGGTCACGTTATCTGTATTGGGAGACGTCATTTAGCTTTACTCCTGATATCGGTTGATGCGGCGTTCAATCAGCCAGCGTGCGGAACTCGGCGACGAGCCGCTCTTCGGTCCACGCAGCACCTTCGGGCGTGCGAAAGCCGATACCGTTCAAGCCGTCGGCAATCTGATCGAGCTCTACCGCGCCGGCATCGAACAC
The DNA here is from genome assembly GCF_011493005.1 of Caballeronia sp. SBC1. Lineage (NCBI taxonomy): Bacteria > Pseudomonadati > Pseudomonadota > Betaproteobacteria > Burkholderiales > Burkholderiaceae > Caballeronia > Caballeronia sp. SBC1. The sequence continues at coordinate 679,489 of NZ_CP049159.1, read as the reverse complement.
GCGCTCAAGCGCATCGCCGAAGTCGTTTTCGTATTGCGTCGGCTCGGCCTTGCGCGTTTGCCAGATAAAGTTTTCCGTCTCACCCGGCTTTTCGATCACGCCTTTGCCGGCCACGTTGTTCGGCTGTGGCGCCAGCCACGGCTTGAGCGAGGGATTGAAGTTCACGGTTACTTCGCGAGGAGCGTCATTCGTTGCCATGTCATTCCACCTTGATCTGGATTTCTTCGCCGGCGAGTCGAACCGCGTAGGTCTTCAGGTCGCGTCCACCGGGCTCTTTCAGGCACTTGCCCGTCGGAATATGAAAAACGGCTTCATGCAACGGACATTCGACCGTGTCGCCATCGACAAAACCTTGCGTCAGCAGCGCATAAGCATGCGGACACACGTTTTCGAGCGCATACAGCTCATCGCCCACGCGATAAATACCGACCTCCGCGCCGCCCTCGATCTTGTATTCGATCGGAGAGTCCTCCGACAGATCACCGGCCTGTCCGGCGCAACGCCATTGCTCAGCCATTGCTTACTTCCTCCGGGGTTTGTTTGTTCCATATAAGGAACGTTGATTTACATGTGGTCATTATAGAAGTGGTTTCTCGCTGATCAAAAAGAAAAATGACGCTCTCGGTGAAAACACTTAGTGAACTGAAGATTGGCGGATTTATGGCTCCGGCAGGACTATCACCCCTACTGAGCTTTTTCTTTCAAAACAGTCATTTACAGACCAATTTTGGTGCACGTCAGATCTGTTTCCCACAATCTGCAACTGCACGAATTTATTTTTTTCCCAGCTTGAAAACTCAATATACTTTCCATAGGCAAGACGTTGATCCATAGGTGGAACACTCGTAACGATCACACGACTTGAGGAAAAGGGAATGCGTGGCAGGGAAATCAGGGCCCGCGAATCAATCGAACAATTAGGAGAACGTAAGGTGAAACACATCATCGCGGCGGGGTTGATTGGGGCCGGCGTTGCATCGGGCGCGTGGGCGCAAAGTACCGTGACGCTCTACGGCAGCCTGGACGCCGGTATTGCGTACATCAGCAACAGCGGCGGCCACGCAAAATGGATGGAAGAGCAAGGCAACATGCAGCCGGACCGTTGGGGTATTCGCGCAGTCGAGGATCTGGGCGGCGGACTGCAGTCGATCGTGGTGTTGGAGAACGGCTTCTATACGAACACCGGCGCCTTTGCGAAGAGCAGTGTCGAGTGGAACAGGCAGGCTTACGTGGGCCTTAGTTCCGACCAGTTCGGCAAAGTCACATTGGGACATCAAACGCCGTTTTCGTTTGACTACCTCGGGCCGCTGTCCACGGGGTATCAAGCGGCAAGCTGGTACGCGTTCCATCCCGGCAATATTGACGAACTCGCGGATACCGGCGTGGTTCCCTACGACAACTCAGTGAAGTTCACCTCGGTGAATTATCACGGGCTCAGCTTCGGCGCGATGTTGGGTCTGGGTAACACGACCAACTTCTCCACGGGCAAGTCGGATAGCTTCGGCGTGAGTTACGCGAACGGTCCCTTCACTGCAGCGGCGACCTATTCGAACGAACATAACCGCACAGTCTCCGTCTCGACGCTTGGGCTTGCGACTTTCCAGAACCAGCCGGCCGCAACCTATACCGCCGATAAAGTCGAGAACATGGGCGCAGGTGTTTCCTACACGATCGGCAACGTGGTAACGCACGCGTTGTACACGCGTGTGAAACTGCAATCGAATGGCGTGTCCAATCTGTTCCAGAGCTACGATGCGGGCGCGACGTGGAAGATGGTTCCGGACAACTGGATCGCGGGCGGCGCAGCCACGACGACATTCGCCGGCGCGCGCTATACGCAGTTCGAGATTGGCGACATCTATCTGCTGTCGAAGATGACGCAGGTATATGTGAATGCGTTGTACGAGCGCGCCAGCTCAGGGGCGAATGCAGCGCTGTTCACGGCGGGTGTATCGAGTAATCGCAATCAGGTGGCAGTGCTCGCAGGCATTCATCACGCGTTCTAAGGCGGGTTTAAGCGGGGCCGCCAAGAGGCGTCGCGCATCCACGCGACGCGGCTCTTTCACTCCGTTTTTTCGGCGCGTCGTGCAGCCAGCTGGGCGGTGGGGTCTCCATCGTAGGGCCGGTATCCCATTCGCACCGATAGCTCGATCGCCGCGCCGCACACGGCAGTAACGAGGTCGTCCTTCTCACGTGCCGTTCCAAATTCCGAACGCGGCACCGTGACCGTCACTGCGGCGACTATGCTGCCCGAGCGCTCGCGCACCGGCGCCGTCACCACCGAGATTCCCCGCTCGAATGCCCCTTCGCTCGAGCCATATCCCTGCGATGCACACATGCGCACCCGCTCTTCCAGTTCGCTCACCGTGCCCGGCGTGCGATCCGTGAACTGCTCGAGACGTTTCTCCGGATAAAGCGTGCGCAGTTGCGGCAAACCAAGATCGCTCATCAGTACGTGTCCGTGCGTGGTTGCATGCGCGGGGAAACGCGTGCCTACATGCACCCTCACCGAGCTGAACATGGCGTCGTGACTCTGGGCCTTGGCGACGAACACCACATCGCGTTGATCGCGGATAAGCAAGTGGGCATTCAGGCCGGTCCCGTCCCGAAGACGTTCGAGGATGGGAGCCGCGAAGTCGGTGAGCTCGAGCGAACTCAGGTATTCGAATCCGAGTCGCAGCACCGCGACGCCGAGCCTGAAATTGCGATCGTCATTGACTCGCTCCAGAAAACCCAGCGACTCGAGCGTCTGCAGCAATCGGAATGTTGTCGTGCGCGGGATGCCGATACGCTTCGATAATTCCGGCGCACCCAGGATCGGCTCGCGAGCGGAAAACTCCCCAAGGATTCGCAGCCCGCGCTCGAGGCCCGGGACGAGATAGGACGTGCTGGCGGCGGTATCCTCAGTGGTCTCGGCAGCGTCGTTCAGCGCGTCAAGAGACGACATTTTTTCGGTGGTGGGTTGTTTGGACATACCGTCTTACTCGGAATCTCGTCGGCATCTATCATAACCGACGCGGTTCACGCGGGCCTTGTCTCGAGATCCCGAGTATCGCCGGTGTGCTTGACTAATAAAGTAGTGCTCCCGCCGTAAATACTATCAGTCTTGGATTGCAGGCGAGCGGCATACTGAGTCCGATCTGGCCGACGGGCACCGAGCCATTCTGCGTTGATCAAGTAGACAAGAGCGAATGACGCTGCAAGGCGCGGGCCTCTGGCCCTGCGAGCCATGCCTCGGCATTCCAACGGTGATTCACTGGACTATTTTGAAGAGTCCATTTCAATTTTGTTAAGTGTCGCGCACGCGGCGTTTGTCAACGTAGTTGTCGTGTCACTTCGTGCACACTGTTTTGATTCTGCTGGCCGCACCCGTTCCGAATTGACTATGTACCGGTAGTAGTTTTGCGACCTCGAGACGACAGCTCTCTTGCGTTCGTTTTGTTTGTCGTGCTCCAGGCGTCACATGGCATGGTTGGAGCGTCACTGCCGCATTTCAGAGAGCTATCTAATAAGGATAACTATGCTTAAGTGAAAAAGTAATTTACAACCGTTAACTTGGCAAAGCCTTCGCCCTGCCGCCATCGGAAGGCTCGAAGGGTCGCGATTGAGCACGGGCTGTCACCGTGCCAGCAACAAAAAATTGTCGCGCCTCGAGTTATGCAGACCCTCCTTAATAAAATTGGACGGGTGAAAGCCTTGGCGGATGTATGTGCGAGCTGAAGGTGGAGACGGATTCGGCCGAGCACTGCGACGGCGGGAATTGCACTAACCGTGCGGAGCAAATATCGCCCGTCGGCCCGCTGAAATAGTCCGACCCCGCTTCGGGAAGCGCAAGAATAGGCAAGCCGCGCGGATCGGTAGCTGCTGTCGCAGCACGGTACTGCAGGTCGATTGAGATTGCAAAGCCACGGGTCGCGGCCTGATAGATGTCGAGCCGCTAACCTTCGACGGAAACTCCTTGCGTCTCTGAAAAAGCGTACATATACTTAGCTGTAAGACAGCTTGACAGCCAGTCACATAAGACAAGAGGAGTACCGCACATGAAGATCGCATCGATAGAGACGACTATCGTCCGCCTGCCGTTCTCTCACGGAGGGTCGCCGACAGGCTTTGGCGGGGCCGTATGGGGCACGATCGATGTTCTCCTGGTCGAGGTTCGCACTGACGAAGGCCTGAGTGGATGGGGAGAAGCGTTCGGTTTTAATGTCAATCCCGCAACCAAAGCGGTGATCGACAACATGATCACGCCTCTTGTCCTGGGCGCGAACCCGGTGGAAATCGACTCCATCTGCGAAACATTGGAGAAGAAACTTCATCTGTTTGGACGCAACGGCCCGGTCACGTATGGCATCTCCGGCGTCAACATTGCGCTGTGGGACCTGGCCGGAAAAATCGCCGGCATGCCGCTCTACAAACTCATCAATTCCGGTGCGAACGTTTCGCGCCTGCCGGCATACGCGAGCCTGCTGCGATATGGAAATGTGCAAGATGTCGAGCTCAATTGCTCGCGCGCGTTGCGTGAGGGCTATCGTTCATTGAAGCTACATGAGATCGAGGTCGCCAATATTGAGGCAGCGCGCAGTGCCGCCGGCCCCGCGACACGCCTGATGGTCGACACCAATTGCGCATGGACGTTCGATGCCGCGCGCAACATCGCGAACCGTCTTCGCGCGACAAACCTCTATTGGCTCGAAGAGCCAATCTGGCCGCCGGAGGACCGAGCATCGCTGGCAGCGTTGCGCATAGATGGCGCTGCGCCGATCGCGGCCGGCGAAAACGTGCCGAATGCGCGTGGCTTCGCTGATTTGCTCGATGCGCGCTCCCTCGACTTCGTTCAGCCGAGCGTCATCAAGTGTGGTGGCATCTCGGAAATGTTGAAGATCTTTGCGCTCGCCGATAGCGCGAACGTACGCATCGCGCCTCACTCACCCTATTTCGGGCCCGGCTTTCTCGCCACGCTACATCTGATTGCCGCATCCGGTCACGACGACGTGCAATTCGAGCGGCTTTATGTTGATCTCGCGGACAACCTCTACGGCGACTGGATTCATCCGGTTGAAGGTTCCCTACGAGTTCCGCAAGGCCCGGGACTCGGGCTCGATCCCGATCCCGATGTCATCGCGCGTTTTCGCGACTGATTAACTTTCATGCAAGGACTGATTGATGGCCATCATCGACTTCCGGGCTCGCCCACCTACGCCCGAATATCTGCGCGCATTGGAGTTGCCGTTGACGCAAACCGTCATGCGCAAACTCGGTTCCCCGCAACCCCAACCCCGCACCCTCGACGAGTGGATGCAGGATCTGACACGACTCGACGTCGAGCGGGTCGTGTTCGCCGGACGTCAGTCCAGTGGAACAAGCGCCAACGATGTCACCAATGAATACGTGGCCGACGTGATGCATCAATATCCGGATCGGGTCATTGGGCTCGCTGGTATTGATCCGTTGCTAGGCATGCGTTCGGTGCGAGAAGTGCGCCGTGCAATCGAGGAGCTCGGCCTGAAAGGCGTAGCGCTCGACCCCTATGGAGGTCGCATTGCGGCGAATGATCGACGACTCTATCCGATCTACGCGAAATGCGCCGAACTTGGGGTGCCGGTCGTGATCACGAGCGGACCATTGCCGTTTGCAGGTCCTCGTCTGGAGCACGGTAGCGTGTTGCCCATTGATGACGTGGCGTGTGACTTCCCTGAACTGACCCTGATCATCGACCATTCCGGCTGGCCATGGGTCACCGAAACGATTGCACTCGCGTTCCGTCACGAGAATGTGTACATCGATACGTCGTTCTATTTTCATCTCCCGGGCTGCGCGCAATTCGCTGAAGCCGCCAACACGTGCATTCCCGATCGCATCCTCTTCGCAAGCGGTTTTCCTGTTGTTCCGATTCCCACCGCACTTGATCGCGTACGTGCACATCCGTTCTCGGATGAAGCGCTCGAAGGGGTGCTTTATCGGAACGCGGATCGACTCTTACGCAAGCTTGGCATCATCGGAGACATCAAATGACCGTACAACATGAGACCGTCTGCAGCGAAGCATTCTGGCGGCAGGTCGCGGCCGCGGCCAACGCGGATGACGACTTCCACAACCGGAGCTCACACCTGCGAGACTTTTCTTTCGCCTTCCAGATCGGTGACAGTCGAATCGGACTGCAGATTGATCAAGGAACCTTGGCGCTTGTGATGAAGGACACGCCGTCCTTTGTACTGTCGGGCCCAGTCGAGGAATGGTCGAGCCTCGTCGCTGGTGACAAGGCGTACGGCGAAGCTACCAACGTCGTACACGGCAAGCTTAGAGTCAGTGGCGATGCGCTTGCGTCCACATGGGCGAACCGACCCCTCTGGCAATTGTTCAGACTGACCCGGCGCATTGTCGCCTCAGGAGACTTAGATGGTTGAGATCGTTGGGCGATACGTCGAAGTGGACGGTGTGCGCTCGTACTACGAAAGCGCCGGGACAGGGAAACCCCTTTTGCTGATGCACACCGCGGGACGCGATAACCGTCAATGGCAGGGGGTAATCGAGCGGCTGGCGAAAACCTATCATTGCGTGGCACCGGACTTGCCGGGTCACGGCAAAAGCTGGCCGCTGGAGGGCAATGCGTGCTTAAGCGATATCGAATCAATTCAGGCATGGCTGTGGCGGTTCACCCAGACGCTCGGCCTGGAACGTCCGGCAGTGATGGGATGTTCGGTCGGCGGCAATCTGTCATTGCTGCTGGCCGCGCGGCATCCTGAGGTGCGCGCGGCGATCGCATTGCAAGGTGCTGCTTACACGCCGACGTTTACCGAAACGGCCCTTGACATGATGACGCATCCGCAAGTGAGTCTGATGCATGCGAATGTCGATTTCTCGATGAGTCTTGTGGGGTCGGCCGCGTCAGACGACGCACGCGCGTTTTCAGAATGGGGCGTTTTGTCTGTCATTCCGATCGCGCAGCAAAGCGACTTGCGCGCGTATGCGCATTGCGATTCTCGCGAACTGCTTTCCAATGTGCGTTGCCCGGTGATGATCGCACGCGGCACGGAAGACTGGCTCGTGTCGCAGGACATGGTCGAAGCTGCGCGCGACGCTCTGACGAACGCGGCGCGAGTCGAGTTACGCGCGTTGCCCGGTCTCGGACACTTCCCGCACCTCGAGGACCCTGAGTTAGTGGCCAGCATTGCCGACGTGTTCTTGCGCGACATCGACTGAACACCCAATACAACACACGCAAAACGGAGACAAGCATGAAACGCCGCTGGATCATCCTGTTACCAATCATGATGGTGACCTTTCTGATCGCCTTCCTCGACCGCACGAACATCAGTTTCGCGATACCAACCATGGGTCTAAAGCTTGGGCTGACCCCTGCGGTGCTCGGGTTCTCGTCGGGCGTGCTGTTTTTGGGCTACGCGATTACGCAGGCGGCTGGCGGCTGGCTGGCCGATCGCGGTCACACGAAGTCGCTGGTCGCGGTCCTTATGGTCGCGTGGGGAATCATCGCGATTGCGCAGGGTTTTGTGACTAATGCCACGCAGCTGGTAGTCGTGCGTTTCCTGCTTGGTCTTGCTGAAGGTGGCATTTTTCCCGCCTTCCTCGTGATCGTGCGCGCCTGGTTCAATGAAAATGAACGAGCTCGCGCGAACGGGATCTGGCAGCTCTGCTACCCGGTTTCCGCTGCGGTGAGCGGACCGATGGCCGGTTTGATTCTGCAACACGGAACGTGGGAAACACTCTTCATCGCCGAAGGCATCCTGCCGCTGGTCTGGTCGGTGGTCTGGCTGTGGGGAATGGCCGAAAAGCCGACGATGGCAAAATGGATGTCCGAACAGGACCGCACGTTGCTTTCCAGACACCTCACAGCGTCGGCGTCTTCGAGCGAAGCCATTGTGGCACGCGAGGCCACACGAGACGTCGTGTTCGAACAATTGCGTTCTCCAGTCGTGATACTGATGTTCTTTGTGCTGCTGTTCTGGAACATTGGTTTTCTCGGCTTCGTGATCTGGTTGCCGAGTGTGATCAAGCAATATGCAACGGAACTGGATTCGGTCGCGTTGGGCTGGTACAGCGCGCTGCCGTTCGCGGTGTCCGTACTCTCGCTAATCGTCCTGTCGAATCTCGCCGACCGCGCCGCGAGCCGCCGTGGCTATGTCGTGTGGCCGCTGATTGTTGCGGCTCTCGCACTGCTCGTTGGAGCAGCCACGTACGGACACACATCCTTCGGGATCGCGATGCTGCTACTGACCATTGCAGCCTGCGGTATCTATGGCGTGTATCCGGTCGTCTGGTCAATCGCAACTGATGCGGTACCGCCTGGCGTCACCGGCGTCGTGCTGGGGATCGTCAATGTCGGCGGCGTCATCGGATCATTCGCCGGACCCTATCTCGTTGGTTACGCTCGGTCGGTGTCGTCGTCGTTTGCGTCCGGGCTCGTCCTGATGGGTTCATGTCTTATTTTTGCCTCGATTTGCGCATGGTTCGCCAGTGCGCCGACTCGCGTTCGGATTGCCAAAGCTGTTCAGCGCTCGGCCTGAACAGGCATCTCCTTCATCCTTTACTGCACCCGTAACCCTATGAAACTAGCCAGTTTTCGCGTCAACGGACGTTCGTCGTTCGGCATTGTTGACGGGGACCAACTCATCGATACCTCGCCTATTTCAGCCGAGGTCGGCACAACGCTGAAGCAGGCAATCGCATCGCAGAGTCTGTCTGCGATCGCCCAATGGGCGGAATCAACCACCGAACGCCTGTCCATCGAAGCGGTCGACATGTTGCCTGTGATTCCTGACCCCGGCAAGATTTTGTGCGTCGGCATCAACTACCACGCGCACGTGAAGGAGACCGGCCGTGCGTTGCCCGAGTATCCGATGATTTTCACGCGCTTTGCTGACTCACAGTGTGGCCACCGTGGTGCGCTCGTGCGTCCGCCAGAGTCGAATCAGTTGGACTTCGAAGGCGAGCTTGCCGTGATTATCGGCCGGTACGCGCATCGTGTGCCGGCTGCTCGGGCGCTCGAGCATATCGCGGGATACTCGTGCTACAACGATGGCAGTATTCGTGACTGGCAGCGTCATACAATCCAGTTCACGCCGGGCAAGAACTTTCCGTCGACGGGCGCATTTGGCCCCTGGCTTGTCACTGCGGACGAGATTGGCGACCCATCCAACCTTTCGCTGATCACACGTCTGAACGGAACAGTGATGCAGTCAGCGAACACGAGTGACCTGATTTTCAGTATCGAAAAACTTGTCGAATATTGTTCGTCGTTCACCGCGTTGCAGCCGGGCGACGTGATCATCACGGGCACCCCCGGAGGGGTCGGCGCCTTTCGTGAGCCGCCGGTGTGGCTTACGCCAGGAGATACAATAGAGGTAGAGATATCCCGCATTGGCATCTTGTCGAACACTATCATTGAACACACTCAATGAAGTATTACACCCATCGCCACGTTGCGCCCGTTGTCCAGAACCCTGTGGTGCTCAGCCCGATATAACGGGTGCGCTGCGCATTGGAGCCGTCCGTGTCAAGTTCGCCATCATTTTCGGAATCGATCGAGAAAGTCGGCCGCCGCCGCGTCGTTGACGAGGTGCGTGAACGGCTGATCACGAGTATTCAGTCCGGAGAACTGGGAGTCAACGAACGGCTGCCTTCGGAAAACGAGTTGGCGCGCCTTTTTGGCGTGAGCCGTCCGGCCATTCGCGAAGCACTCGTGAGTCTCGAAGCGATGGGCCTGACAGTTGCGAAAAACGGGTCCGGGACGTTCGTTGTTGCCACGCAGGTCAAAGCCGAACTCATGTTTGGGGGCTATGCCCCAGCCCATCTGAACCAGGTCAGACGCTACGTCGAGATTCCGTCGGCCGAAGAGGCTGCGCGGCGTTGCACCGAGGCGCAGCTGGCCGAAATCGCATCGATTATCGAGCGATTGGAAGCCGAAGACGATCCGGCACGTCGCAACAAGCTGGACGCGGACTTTCACGTGGCCATCGCGCTCGCCACGGGAAATCCACTGCTCGCGAACATCGTTGGAAATTTGCGGACGATGGTCGAAGAGGAAGCTTTTACGGCAGCGCGATTGCCCCAGAGGCGATTACAAGCCCATGAAGAGCATCGAGCCATTTACGCAGCAATTGCAGCCAAGGATCCGAGACGTGCAAAAGCCGCGATGACCGCCCATATGGACTCGATTGACCGGTCGATCGCCGATCTGGAGCGTCGCCCGGAAAACGAGAACGGCTGAGTGGGTGCTTCCGGAAGCGCTTCCCAGCGAATCGCTTTATGGACACGTGCGAGACGAAGGATTACCAAAGGGTTTCATCTATTCGGACGGGCGAGTACCGAGCGCGCCTCAACCGGAAGGCTGTTTGTTAGGAGCGCTGGGGTTTTTAGCACCTTCAACCACAACAAGAAAAATATCGCTGTCGATGTGAAAGATCTGCGCGGTGTCGAAAACATGCAAAAGCTGTTTTCCGGCACCGACATCTTCAGCGAGAACTTCAAAAGCGGCACTATGGACAAGCTGGGTCTAGCCTACGCCGCCTTGTCCAGGCTCAAACCTTAACTCATCCGTCAGAACCATGCTGACGCTCCCGCTGTTCATTTTTAAGAAGGAGTACTTAAAATGAAGTTGCTTCGTTCACCCATGCGGCGTCAGATTCTAGGCGCGCTCGCCGCATCGCTAATTGCTCCCGCAATGACGCCGTTGCAGAGCTTTGCAAAAGAGGAAGCACGCAGCAAGAGCACGACCGGCAATTTCTTTATTCCTGTGCGATCAGACTGGCTCGCGTCCGGCACTGAGGCAGCGCTGGAACCTGAGGTTCCGATCATCGATGCGCATCATCACTTTATTGAGCGCAACGGATGGACATATCTGCTGAATGATTATCTCGAAGACGCGCGATCTGGACATAACATCACCGCGTCGGTGTATATGCAGGCGGATACGCGCTATCGGCAATCGGGCCCCGAGCAGCTCCGTCCTGTTGGCGAAGTCGAGTACGTTGAGCAAGTCACCGCACCGTTACAGAAAGAAAAACCACAGGTCGCCAAAGGTATCGTGGGGTACGCTGATCTCAGGCGCGGAGCCGCAGTTCGCGATGTCCTGGAGGCCGAACTTGATGCGGGCGATGGTCGCCTGCGTGGCGTGCGGCACATTGTGACGTGGGACGTCGATAAAACAATTGTTAATCCCTCGTCAGCAGTACCGCGCGGACTGTTGCTCGATCCGAACTATCGCGCGGGCGTAGCCCAACTTGGTCCGCTGGGGCTTTCGTACGACGCGTGGCTGTTTTTCCCACAGCTTCCCGAGCTGTTCGATTTGGCCAAGGCGTTTCCTGACACGCGCTTCGTCGTCAATCACTGCGGCGGTGTTGTGCGAATCGCCAGCTACGCTGACCAACGCAAGGAGGTGTTCGAGACATGGGCCCGCTCAATGCGCGAGCTCGCGCAATTGCCGAACGTCTATGTGAAGGTCGGCGGCCTGGGTATGCATCTTAACGGCTTCGACTTTGAGAAGGGTGAGCGTCCGCCGTCCTCGGTCGAACTCGCGGAAACGTGGAAGCCGTGGATGCATACCTGCATCGAAGCCTTCGGCGCGAACCGCTGCATGTTCGAAAGCAATTTTCCGGTGGACAAAGGTTCCTATCCATTCAGCAATGGGTGGAACGCCTTTAAGAGACTGACCGCACAAGCGAGTGCGGAAGACCGGGAGGCCCTATTCCGAGGTACGGTGACAGACGTCTACCGCCTCGCTTAAGTCGGAGACGAGCAAATCCGCGACAAACTAAGCGAAGCTCAAGAAGAATTTTGAGTCTCGATAGTTTGTCAGTTAGCTAATCGTATACGCTCGCGGCCAAGAGGCCGATAACCTGGTTGAAAGGCTTTAAGAATGCTCATTTTCCTGGCTGGCGATTCACGAAGGACCGTCACAGCGTAGCGACGGACACAGAACTGAGTCCGCGCAGCAGGCCATAGTTCAAACGGGTTGAATGGATTCGGGAAGATTAGCGTTGAAGTTGACCCCCTGGCGCTGGTTCGACTCCCATCCAAGCAACCAGAGTTCCAGTTTCGCGGGTGGCAGGGGACGGCTGAGATGATAGCCCTGCACCAGATCGCAGCGCATCTCCTTCAGTTGTTCCAACATTTCCTCTGTTTCCACACCCTCGGCTACGACCTTAAGGCCCATGTTGTGGCCGAGGTCGATGGTCGAGCGGACAATGGTCTCGTCGTCTTTGTGATTTGCCATGCCTATCACGAACGACTTATCGATCTTCAATTCGTCGACCGGCATGCGCTTGAGATACGACAGCGACGAATAGCCGGTGCCGAAGTCATCAATGGAAATTCGTATCCCGAGAGCGCGAAGGCGTTCGAGCGTTTCGATAGCGTGATCTGGGTCATCCAGGATGGCACTTTCCGTTATTTCCACCCAGATCCATTCGGCGGGGACGCCATGCTTCTGTAGCATCGACTGAAACATTTCGGGCAACGTGGACTGAATGAGTTCGCGGGCCGACACGTTCACCGACACGGCGAGTTCAATGCCCTGCTCGCGCCACATCGCGCACTGGTGAATCGCCTTATCGGCGACCCAGCGTGAGATCGTTTTTATATAACCCGTCTGCTCGGCGAACGGGATGAACTGATCGGGCGCGACGAAACCTCGCGTCGGATGGTCCCAGCGAATGAGCGCCTCGACATACTTTACGGTATGCGTTGCAAGATCCACTTTCGGTTGATAGTAGAGCGTCAACTGGTCGCGCTCGACAGCCTGGCGCAACTCGCTCATCAACGAAAGGCGTTCAGCGCTGTTGTGGTCGTGCTTCTCGTCGTAGAGAGCGAAGCCGGTGTTCGTGCGCTTGGCGGTGTACATCGCAATATCCGCGCGCCGCAGCAACACGTTCATGTCCGTACCATTTTGCGGAAAACTGACTATGCCGATACTCGCGCCTATATCGACAAGTTGGCCCTCGATCATGGTCGGCTCTTCGAGGTCCTTGAGCATGCGCGCTGCGATCATCTTCGCAGCCTCCATATCGTCGGTTGGAAGCAGCACTGCGAATTCATCACCACCAAGGCGCGCAACGGTGTCGGATGCCCGGTGCAATGATGCACGCAGGCGCTGGGCGACCTCACAGAGCAACAGGTCGCCGATCGGATGACCCAGCGTGTCGTTGACATACTTGAAGCGGTCGAGGTCCATCATCATCACGCTCAAAGGATGGCCGGCCCTGAGTGCAACGTTGATAGCCTGCTGCAGCCGGTCGCTGAATAGCGCCCGGTTTGGAAGACCCGTCAGGCGATCCATGTACGCCAGCTCGGTGATCCGCTGCTCGCGATCGGCAATGCCTTCCTGCATCTGGTTGAATGAGGTTGCAAGCTCGGCAATCTCGTCATTGTTCGAGACGACGAGCGGTTCGGCATAGTTTCCCTGGCCGATGCGCCGCGAGAACCGCGTCAATGCCGCGATCGGACGTGTAACGCTACGCGCGGTGAACACACTGCCGATGACTGACACCAGCACACCGCATAAGGTGATGAGCCACAGGGCGGTGCGCAGGCGTTGGAACGGAGCAAGTGCATCGCGCAGCGAACGCTGCAGAAGGACAGCCATGGGTTCGCCCGACGACTGCAGCTTGATGAGTCGGCTGGCGTAGTTCTCGTCGGCGAGACCGGCAGCATTCAGTGGCTTCGGTCGTTTTGCGGGATGCAGGGAACTCGCGAGCACGGTCCACTGGCCATCGGCGCGGCCATCGAGGAATGAGACGTCGAGCGAAGTCAGTTTGCTCATCTCGCTCGCCATCTTGTCGTCGATCAGAAACCCCATCGTGATCCATGCAATCGTAACGGGAGCTTTGACCGGGACCGCGACGAGCTGATAGGGGCGCCCGCTGATCATGCCAATCGATGATGCGTCGCCATTGCGCTCGGCCGCATGGATGAGCCCAGGGAAGGGAAAGCTCGCGCCTTCAGGCGCGGGCCCATTGCTGTCGGCGACCAAATTGCCCTCAAGGTCCACGAGCATCACGATATCCGCGTTGACGCGGTCGCCGTGATTCTTGAGCGCGGAGGCCACGGTGTTTTCGTCGTGCGTAGCCACCGCCTGACGAAAGGCGAAATCGGCTGCGACGACACTGGCCGCCTGCGCCAGCTTTTCCCCGTTGGAACGTAGCACTTGCCTGAACACACGTTCCGCGACAGACAGTTGCTCCTGCGCATTGCTGCGCGCATTCGAACTGATCACCGAATCGGTGACGAGGAAGGCCGCCGCCTGGACGACAAGCATCAGGAGAACGAAGATGACGGCGATTCGGGCGCGCAGGCTGTGGAGTCGCATGACGGGCGAATTACTCCGGTTTCAACTGTAGTGTGAACCTGACGGAGCTGTCGCTACCGGCGCTGACTTGGCTGGTTGGCAGTGTGTTCGGTTCGGTTATCCGGTAGTGCCACACTGTCACCTTGTAATTATCAGCGGGCAGGTTATCGATGTCTGCGCGACCGTTCGCGTCGGTCTTGGCGAAGTAAGGCGTATCAACGAGAAGCAGATAGGCGACCATCGTGTCGTGAATGTTGCAGCCCATCACCACAAGACCAGGATTGTCGAACACGACTGGTTTCGCGGGAATGCCGTGGTACAGGTTCAGTTCGAAGCGCTTGGCAGGCGAGAATGAATAGACGTCGTGTTCGATGTTGTCCTTGTTCGGGAACGTAATGGCGGCGCCGGTCTGTGCAACTGAGACAAGCGGGACGAATTGCCGCTTGATCTGGTCGATGACCGCGCCGGTTGGCTTGGTCGCCGGCAGCTTCCCGCTCACGGGCGTGGCGTAGACGATGGCGTCCTTGACCGGCGCACCAAGTGAGTCGGCGACCTGCACGTGAACATTGGCAGCGTTTGCGCCTATGGATGGGATGCTCGAAGCGCTGAAAAGAAGCGCTGAAATGATCCTTCTGTTGAGTCCCATTCGACTGTTTTCCCAGTAAAGCAATCGCATAAGTGCGTGGCATGCCGACAGGTTTATCGGCCTGTCGCGGAAAAACTTTAGCCACCTATGTGCACCCCGGAACCTGGAAATTTTTACCTATTCGCGATCCTGAATATCTCGGTACATGGGTGCGAGCTTCGCTAGCAACTTGTTTTGCGAGTGGAACGGGACGCCGTTCTTGTCCATTGCCTTCTGCAGGTCCTCGACCAGCGCATCGAATGCCGCGCGGTCGATGTTCTGGCCTTCGTGAGCGCGTTTCATCGTGCGGCCGGTATATTGGCAGGGGCCATCCAGCAGCACGCAGAATTGCTCGACAAGCTTCTCCTTGATCCGCCGGATCGGTGCATTCTCGAAATACGGTGCCGTGCGCGGATCGGCAAGCAGGTTCGCGTACAGGTCGTCGGTGATCTTTACGAGGCCCGGCTTCTCGCCGAACGTGCGATAGAGTGAATCGTCCGCATGCGCGCCTGCACTCATCAGTACTGGCAGCACGAGAGCTGCAACCCGGGCGACCCGAAGCAGTGTTTTTTTTGACGTCGTGCCCATCAGAACCCCACTTGCAATGAAATGTAGGCGCCGCGCTGATTCTTGAAGGTCGCGATATCACCCAACGCGACGTAAGCAGCCGTCAACGAGACGTGTTTGGTTGGCGCCCAGGCAACGAAGGCGTCGTAGGCGTTCTGTTCGCGCGCGAAGCTGAGATTATCGGGTTTGGTACGGTATTCGCCGCCAATGGCCAGGGACTTCGACAGCATGTAAGCCGCCGACGCTTCGAATTCTGCATGGTATGCATTCGATTTGTCGCCGCCGAATCCGAGCAAGCCGAATTGATTGGCCTTGGTGAATCGCAGGGTTCCGTTGAGCAGCACGCTTTGCGCGAGCAGCAGTTTCGTGGCCGACAAATAGAAATCAGTACCGGAATTGCTGGCAGCGCCCACCGCGCTGACGATGTCGCCCTGCTCGTTATGCTTGAACTGAATCCCGGCGGCGACTTGGGGCAGCCACGTGTCTTGATCGAGCACCGCGTCGCCTAAGAGTCGAACCTTCATGCCGATGATGTCCTGATTGAATGTGAAGTTCGAGCCGAGGCCGAGCTTCGCGCCGGCATCACGCGTGTCGAACGTCTGGCGTGCGAGTGAAAATTCGACGCGGTTCGCGACACCCACGGCCACCCCGTACGTCGACAGCGCGAAATCCTGCGTCCTGACATAGGTGCCGTGGGCGTTGCCCCCGAGTTGGGAGGCGGTTCCATAGCCACCGATCACGGCCCATGGAGTGAGGCCACCGCCTGCGGCACCTTCGATCTCAGACACGCCACCTGTCAGCAGGAGTTTGCCACCGGTAGACGGTTCGTCCGCGACTGCTGGGCAGGAAATTAACGCGGACGCCGCCAAGGCTAGGCAGGATGTTCTTTTTCTACATTGCATGGGTTATCGAGCCTGTTACAGACACAAAGTGAGTTGGTTTGTATGCTCCTGTTTTAAGACCCCGCTGATTTGCCTTTTCTGCCGTCAAGCCTGTGGCGACGTGACCATCGGAGAACTCAGGTACTTGTTCAGTGTTGCCTTAATATCGATATATCGGCGATCGAGATCGCAACTTTAGAAGAGCGTGCGAGTGGCCGGGAAATTCGCTAAATGAAACGGCTCCGCGACAGCGGTTTTTTGGGGCGGCCGACCGTTTTACAATTCATCCAAGCGTCATTGTCCGAAGCTGATACACGGATACGGTAATAAGACGGCCCGCTCTCCTGGCGGTGACAAAACCCTTAATCGAGTCGCTTCAACTGACCGTCATCGGCGTACCAGTCGACCGCGATGCCGCTGGTATTGACAGTCACCGCGCGCAGCTCGCTGAAATGATCGAACGATTCGATCCCAGTTTCCCGTCCCACGCCGCTGTTCTTGAAGCCGCCCCACGGCGAAGCCGGATCAAGCTGATGGTGATCGTTGATCCCGCGCGCCCCGGCGCCGACGTTCGTTACGCGTTGTCGCACCGGGTGAGCTTTGCCCATCCGGTCGCCGATCTGGTCACGGCAGAAGCCGCGGAACAGGCCGGTTTCGCTGAGGGACGATTGATCATCAATGGCACACATCGTGACGGACCCAACACGGAAGGACTGTAATTGGGCAGAAGTGGACATTGCCGAGCTCTGCCAGTTCGAGCGACCAACTGGAGAGCTGGCCGGAAGATGTGGGGCAATCGCTGGCTGATGGCAAAGAGCTGTCGCATCAATTACAGCAAGTCGTGATCGGAGCGCGATCTGAGCAGATCTCTGCCTTCCGGCACTTTTGTAGGCTCTGGTGCAAATAGCAGAGCTTGTCGAGGAAGTTGGTTTTCGTAGGATGCCTTATTGAGCTGAGAGGACCAAATTCCAAACCGCAGGCTAAGCTTGTAGCGCAGGTACCAGCGAACACACAGAAGGATGATCTCGCGATCGAAGTGTCGCCCATCGAACAGCCTGTCCAGGCTCTTCAGCTTACTCACTATCGGTCATCAATTCGTGCAGTCCGACAACTCTAACTCACTCATCCTCTCCATTTGCACCAGAGCCTGCGCAGGTCCAGCACCCGATGCTGAGACTTCCATCGCCCGGTTTGTGTGTCAACGGACCTCCATTGAGCAATACCCGCACTTGAAGCCAGTTCGAGGCTGCAATCAAACCCGGGATACCATGCTCTTCGTCTGGCGTATCGAGCAGTCCGGCCACCAAGGTACGCGATGCGCCAACCCATCTCCCCTCCCGATGTATCGCTGGTGCTCCGCGTACGCCGAGGAGGCCGTTACTAATTGCGAAGCGTGACCCGCGGCTGCCTTCCCGCAGCGGATCGTATCCAGCTTCTTCTATGATCCAGTCGCGCTCGCCCGTTGAGGTTAACGCGCCCGCCAGGGTTGCAGTGGCGGTCATGCTGCGCGTCGGCAAAGCCGCCCTTTCGAAAGTTCATCGATGGAAACTTCGTCGAGACTGGTCACGACGAGGCTTGCCCCCGCAGCCCGGAGCGAGGCTGCATCATGAAGCCGGGCAACACCGAGCCCAGTCATTCCGCCAGCACAAGCGGCTTCGATACCGGCTGGCGCATCCTCCACCACGAAGCAGTTTGCCGGCGCGGCCGGCAAATCCGCAGCGGCCAGGAGGAAGATTTCCGGGTTTGGCTTGCCTCGCTTTAAATCCCGGCCACAGACATTCGAACCAAAGACATCAAGGAGGCTATAGTCCGCGTCCAGTTGAACGAGCTTCATCATTTCGTTAGCGTTCTTCGACGACGACGCAACGGCCATGGGCCACCCTAACGCCATCAAGGCCCGAACGAAGCGCAGTGCGTCGGGAAATGCGCTCACCGCCCCCGCACGAATCAGCTCCTCCAGCCGCCTTTGCTTGCGCTGCGCGTAGTCTGCGGCCTGCCGATCAGCGTGGGGCCGGCCCAGCGCCTTTAAGGCCGCTAGAGCACCGTCGAGGCGAGGTTTGCCAGCGACCTGGGACTGGTACATTGCCGTAGTGAAGCGAGCTTCATCGGCCGGGTCTTCCAGCGCTTCACGCCACGCGCGCTCATGAGGCGAGGCAAGCAGGATGCCGTCCACGTCAAAGATTCCCGCCGATAAGGTCTGGCTCCCTTGTGATGCAGGAATAGGTGCTGTGCCATGGGTCATGCTCGAGGCACGCCGAAAACGCAAGTGCCAGAATCCGGGGTGTTTTCAGCGCCAGAGGGACCGTGACTGCCACAGCGAGTTGAACACATATCGAAGCTCCGTAGAAATCAGACTGCGTCCGGCAAAGTGGAGTTGATCATGGTTGAGCCCGAGCACCTGCACACATTCATATCGACGCAAAAAATCATAGTATCGGGCGTAAAAGCCAACGAAGGCAGGTTCGGAAAATACTCAGAGTGAATCAATCGCCTTCAGAAAAATAGTGATGAAAAGAATCAGGACAGCCGGCAATTGACGCCGTCGGCAGGCACGCATCGCGCGCATCAAGGTGAGTAGTTTCCGAGTCTATCGGACCCGCTTTCAACCTCCTATCATCGGAAGCATCAATATCAAAGCCTCTATCGTTGCGGAAGGGACTGCCCGGAAGAGTGTGTCCGTCGGCCGGACGCGCCTGGCGCGTGCGGTTTCTCCCTCCGCGCAAATTACTTATGCTCACCCCGGAGACATCATGGGAGTCATTTATAACGACCGCGAATTGCAACAGGCCGTTCTTTCCGAGCTTGCCTGGGAGCCCAGCGTGATTGCTGCGCACATCGGTGTGACGGCGATTGCGGGCATCGTGACGTTATCGGGGCACGTCGAAACATTCGCGGAAAAACATGCGGCCGAGGCCGCTGCCCTGCGTGTCAAGGGAGTCGAGGCGGTCGCGGACAATATCGAAGTCCGGCTTGCCTTCGATGCAAAGCGCAGCGACGACGACATAGCAGCGGCAATCGTGAATCGGCTTGCGTGGGACGTCTCGGTACCGCGAGACACGGTCGGGGTCAAAGTAGACGACGGCTGGATAACGCTTAGCGGGAAAGTGGACTGGCACTTCCAGAGAGAAGCTGCCGTTCAGGACGTTCGACGACTGCTCGGCGTAACCGGCGTGACGAACCAGATTACGCTGAGGGCCGCCATTAATGTCGTACAGGTGCGCGGCGACCTCATGCATGCGCTGGATCGCTCGTGGTCTGACGCCCGCAACATTACGGTAACGGCAAATGGAGGGACAGTGACGTTGACCGGGACCGTCCGCACGCCGCATGACCGGGATCTGGCAGTCGCAATCGCCTGGTCTGCTCCTGGCGCGTCCGCCGTAGAGAACGACCTGACCATCTCACTGTGACAAAACCGCTAGATGGATGTGAACGGGGAATATTGCAGACAAATATATCGTATTCCTCACTGTATTGAAATTTATTGCGGATATTTTCTCTCCGGGATCAGGAGCCGATCATGCCTTCCGTCCAACTCAAACCCGCCACACATCCCGCAACGTCTGGTCAGCGGTCGAGCGTCCTGTCGCCCACGTTTTCGCATTACCTGCCGGGCTGCATCGAGCACTCGCCTCCTGTCGTTCCTGTAGCGAAAGCCGTTGCCCTGCTGGACCTCGGTCATTTGCAATCGATTATATGCACGACGCGCAAAGTCAAACGCGGGAATGCGCTGTACCGTACGCATGACCCATTCGATAGTATCTATACGGTGCGCGCCGGTTGCTTCAAGACTGTCATCACTCACCGGGACGGCAAAGTGCAGGTGACCGGCTTTCAGTTCATGGGCGAGACGCTTGGCCTTGACGGCCTCTGCACCGAGCGACACAACTGCGACGCAATTGCGCTCGAAGACAGTGAAGTATCTGTCATGCGCTTTACGGTTCTCGCTTCGCTGTGTCAGCAGGTCAGTTCAATCCAGCACCACTTCTACCGTGTACTGAGTGGTGAAATCGTGCGAGAGTCCGGTCACATGATGATGCTTGGAACGATGTCTGCGGAACAGCGCTTGGCCACGTTTCTTCTAGACCTGTCGGACCGGATGAAAGCGCGCGGATACTCGGCGGTCGACTTTAACCTCCGC
Organism: Caballeronia sp. SBC1; assembly: GCF_011493005.1. NCBI lineage: Bacteria > Pseudomonadati > Pseudomonadota > Betaproteobacteria > Burkholderiales > Burkholderiaceae > Caballeronia > Caballeronia sp. SBC1. Next base: position 658,976 of record NZ_CP049159.1, on the reverse strand, counting down.
ATGACGCGGGAAGAAATGGGCAATTACTTGGGAATCAAACTGGAAACGGTAAGCCGAATGTTCTCGAAGTTGCATAAGCAAGGACTTGTTGATGCCCACGGCAAGCAAATTCGAATTATCAACCGTCCCGGTCTGTTACGCCTGTAGGACTAGCGAGAAGGTTCGGGACAGCAGCCTCTCGCGCGGACTTCATTCAGCAAGCCGGAAGTAGCCGCTGTGGAGCACGACAGGCATCGCACCGAGCTCGGTCAGGATCCGCCTGGTCGCCACGTGGATAGTATGGTTATGCGCGTCGAATGCATGTTGAAGATCCTCTTCACTAATCGACGCAGCACCGAAATGATCTTCGAGAGCTTCAGCCGTGATCGAACATTCTAGGCGCGTACCGTTTACCACGGCGGGAAACGCCAGGGCCGGGTCAACCTCGATGTACGCGGGCGTTTCAAGCGGAAAAGTGATTTTCATGGTGGTTCACCGATCGATTTATCTGCATTTTTTGAGGCGAGTTTGCGAAGTCGTGAGCCGGACTGGCGACCTTGACGGACTTCGCCAAACCTTCGTCTCAACGAGGCATAGTCCAGCATAACCACGACATAATCCGCTCCACTGACATTTGTCAACTGAATAGGAAGTGGATTAGCGGTTGATGAAAAACGCTGGGCGTACGCGCGAACGGACACAATTTAGTCGGCCGAGTTTCCGTGGGCAGGAAACTGCGAGCGGGCCTTTCCGTCCGGAAGCGGTGACCATGCGGGACGCGCTTTCTGCGCGGAGTCAATGACCACGAGATAGTGTCCCGCCCATGGTGTCGGGTCACGTCTGGGCTTCAGGATCCATAGAGATTCACCCGCAGCCACACGGGCTTCGTAGTCTGCGTCGAGGATGCCGTGGTGATCAAAAAATACGTTGAGCGCCGCCGGGATGCGAACGCAACCCTTTGAATGGCGAACGCCGAGGACGGGCTCCAGTTTGTCCGGGTCGGTCGCATGCATCTGGAAGTGCATCTGGGACATCCCTCCCTTACCCCAGCCACGTTCCCCCTGAGCCCAGCCGAAGTCATAGATACGCATATCGCGGGCACCGTAGCCGCGGATCTTGAATTCGTTCAGTGTTCCTTCCGAGCGGAAGTCCATATTGTTCGGCGTATGTTCGAAAATACCGATTGGCGTGGTGAAATGATCGTAGGTTCCTGGAAGCCCGGTCGACACAGGGGTCGCTCCGATCATATGCCAAATGCTGTCTACCTTTGCCCGGAAGTAAATGAACAAGACCTGCACATTTTGGTTGCGATCGACCAGCACGACATACTCGTTCGCGATTGCGCCAAGGGACTTTTCCTGCAACGCCTGTTGCAGCTTTGAGCCATACAACAATTGAGCGGCCGTTGGCACGTTCAATCGTCTCTGTACTTCGTTCGCGAAAGTCTTATCCATGTCAAGGGCGCCTGCCGGGTCAAGCGCTTCCGACTGCGCGACGTTGGGCGCGGCAGAGTCCGCTTCCTCCGCGCCGGAGGCTTCGACGGCCAAACTGCTCCCGGCGACGATCGTTCCATGCATTGAGGTACGGTGTACGGACGGATCAGCGGACCGATCAGGTACCGCTCGCCCCGACGCCAGATCGCTCTCCGATGAATAGAGATCATCAGCCGCAAGAGAGAGACGCGAATCCTGCAAAACCCAGCGTGTTCGCATCGCTCCAGCGCTGGATATCTGGTCGGATTTGTGCAGCGCGTGCGGGTCTGGTGTTACTGCAGTTTGATTCGTTCCCAGCGCTGTCGCATGACGCGCGTCGAGCGGGGCATCCCCGATACTTGTTTGCCACGCGTTGCTTTCGCTGTTGATTTTCTCGGTAACCGTGAAAACAGCGATTGCCGCCAGGACAACTGCGCCGATCCGAGTCCAGACAATGACATGTTTCACTGGGCTGCCTCGTCCGTTGTACAGTCCGTTGCCGCTGCGGTCAGTGGAAACTCCCGCGTTGTGCCGCTTTGCAATTCATACTTTTCTTCGCCCACAAGCAGAGCGATGGGCGCTGTAGTCCCCGTATGGGCATGCAGCGTCAATGTGTCGTGATCGAGCCTTAGATCGATCGAGTGCCCTCGGTAGCGAATGCGCAACTCGAGGTGCTCAATATCAACCGGCAATTGAGGGTTGAACCGCAAGAGGTCATCCTTGATTTCGATACCGGTCCAGACACGCTGCACGATATCGACCGTTCCGGCCATTGCCCCGAGATGGACGCCCTCAGCCGTCGTGCCATCCTGAATGTCAACCACGTCGCTTTGCAGCGCCTGCGCGAAGAACCGCATGGACCGTGGCCGGTCCGATCGCGCGAGTACCCAGGCATTGACGACCCGGCTCAACGTGGAACCATCCGATGACCGGTCCGTATAGTAGTCAACGTTCCGTGGAATAGTGGTCTTCGGAAACGGGTAGCCGAGGTGGAGGAATAGTTCAGTGAGCTCTTCGGCGGAAAACAAATAGAACAACATCAGCGTATCAGGCTGTTTCGAAAGTTTGTAGCCATTCGCGCTGTCGCCCTCGCCTTCAAGGATCAGGTCGAGCCGCTGAATATTTGAGTAGCGAACGCGGTAGGCATCCCAGTCAAGTTCGCGTAATTTTTCATAGCCCTCGAACTGGCTGATGATCCCTTCATCATGAAACGGAATGACCATTTTCCGGCTGATCTCGTCCCAGCGGTCTATCTCGCTCGCCGTCAAGTCAAGGTCGATCATGAGCTCGGCGCGCCGTATCTCGGGCAAAAGATCGAGCACGTCCCGGGCTCGGCGCAGCACCCAGACCGCCATGACGTTCGTGTAAGCATTGTTATTGACGCCGGGCGTTGTGGACCCGGGGTAACCGTCGTGGAACTCGTCTGGTCCAAGAACGCCGTGGATCTCGAAGCGCCCACGCGCAGGGTTGAACATCGCAATGCTCGACCAGAATTTAGCAATATCGAGGATCAGTTCCGCGCCGTAGGCGTACAGGAATTCGACGTCGTGCGTTACCTGAAAGTATTGCCAGACGTTATACGCGATAGCGCTGCCTACGTGACGCTGCAAGTAAGAGTTGTCGGGCACCCAATGTTGCGAGCGCGGGTTGAGATTGAACGCCTGGGTTTCTTCGCTGCCATCGCTTCCGCTCTGCCACGGGAACATCGCCCCCGCGTAGCCCGCCGCGGCAGCAGCCGCACGAGCCTCCCCAAGGCGCCGGTAGCGGTACATCAGCAGCGACCGCGTGATTTCCGGCAAGCGATAGTTGAAGAACGGAAAGATGAATAACTCGTCCCAAAAGATATGCCCTTGGTACCCTTCTCCGGTCCAACCCCGTGCCGGTACACCAATGTCAAGGCCGATGGAATTGGGCGATACCGCCTGCAGCAGGTGAAACATGTTCAAGCGTAATAACATGGACACGTTCAACTTAAAGCTTGGGTCCGCGGGTTCAATGCGCACGTCGAAACGCCGCCACAGGTGCTTCCATGTCAACGCGTGAGCCGCTGCGAGTTCATCGAAAGGCCCTGCCCGCGAGATAGCCTTGCGCGCTTCAAATCCGCACTCGGAAATAGCCGGGTCGCGCGACGAATAGAGCGCGGCAATTTTGCTCACGACAAGCGACTCGCCCGGAGCCAGATCCATGCAAAATTCCTGGCCGATATACCCCGGCTCTTCGATCACTCGCCGTGGCAGGTCCAGCAACTTGCCGTGCTGCTTTGCCTGGGTACGCGAGGCTTGCGTCATAGTCACATGCGACTGACTCGTGCGTACGGTCATCGCGACACCATCCTTCACGACGACCTCCGCCGCCAGCGATTCAATGTGCTTGTTGCTGAATTTGCGGTATAGCTTGGCGCCGCTGTTGACAATACGCGCGTCGATGGCCGAGCGCACGGTGACCGGCGCCGACCAATCGTGCGCGGTCAGCGTAAGCTCCAGCGCGCCGAGATGCATATCTCTCATCGAGATGAAGCGGCGTTCGCCAAGCGTGCTTTTGCGCCCGTTGGCGTCCTCAAACGATATCGATCTCAGGAGCAAACCGCGACGAAGATCAAGCTCCTGGCGATAAGACGAGAGTGTCACGGCCCGTATGTCGAACCAGTCCTCTGTGCCAATGCGAAATTTGAGTTCGAGCCAGTTGGGAAAATTAACGAGGTCTTCGTTTTCAACTACTCTTCCGGCAATGTCGGTGTGCAACCGGTTATACCCGCACGCGAGGTACGTCCCGGGATAATGCACGTCGTCGGCAATGCTCCATGGCGCGGCCGCACGCGTCGCGAAGTAGCCGTTGCCCAGGGTACACAAGGTCTCCCTGACGCCTTCATGCGCGGGCTCGAAACCCGTGAATACCAGTGACCATTCGGGAGGAGGCTCCGCCGTCGCCTGCACCTGGGACGAGTCGGTGACAACGACGTCAGCGCCAGCATCGCGCAGTTCCTGCGTGCGCCCACCTCGATCAACGCCGATGACACACCCGAACCGGGCTGCACGATTAGCGTCTATTCCTGCGATCCACTGGCTGACAACTGCCACTCTTGAAATATCTGCGCCGAGGTTCTGCACTGCATCTCGCCAGGCATCTGATTCTGGCGTTGAGTTCGGGCCACCGTTATCAGATTCCAGACAGTCCAGTCGCACGTCGAACAACTGAGCAATACCTGCTGCTTCGAGCACTACCCCGCAGTTGCCGGTAAAGGATATAGCAACTGTCCTGATGCCCAGCGCGCGTAGTTTGCGCACCAACTCGATAGTGGCTTCGTAGACCTCGACGCCGTCTGCTTTCAAATTCTGAAGGAAGTAACGGCTTTCGAGCGGACCCAATGAGCGTTGGCTTTTCACCTCGGCCCCGTCACCCGATGCGCCGATCGGCAACTGGATCTCGTGCGCCGCAAGGAACGCTGCAACGCCGTCGCGTTGAGACTTGCCGTCCACATAGCGCGCGTAGTCGGCATTGATGTCAAACGGAATGGATGGCGCACCTGCACAGACTTCCCGCGCGCCAAGCAAATCTCCCAACACTTGTTTCCAGGCACAAGCGTGCAAGCTTGCTGTCTTTGCCAGTACTCCATCCAGATCGAACAGGACGGCGTCGTAATCGCGCGGCGATAGCGTGACGACCGGGTAGGAAATCATGCGGATCCGATTACGCAAACTGCGAACGGTCCCGGCGACTTCACCGAGCCACCAGCCCTCTGCCGGACCGTACCCATACCCCGAAACGAACGACCACGCAAAATTTTCAAGAGTTTCAGTCTCGTTCGCCGGCCGTAGGGAGTCGCGTCAAGCGTCTTCTCACCGCGAAGCACGGTTGCCTTTCGTCCAGTACCCGTCTTTGCTATGAAACGTGTGCAGCGCCGTTTCATAGGTACGGCTCAGCGGCACCAGATCGTCGTAGTCCGGGCACTTCTTGATTGCCTCACGCGTGAGGTCGGTGACAATGCTGGACCCGAACCAATCGACAGTGTCCACCCATTCGGTCGCCAAGAGCACAGTCTTCCCTCCAGGCCACCAGTTTCGGGTGTCGACTGTCAGGTAACGAATGATCCACGATTCATCGTCGAAGATGAAGCCCGACACGTGGCCTATGCTTCCGTCACGCGCCTCGATGTGATAACCCGTTACAGCCTCGGAACTTCGCAGATGTACATCCTGCGATAGCGCGTCGGCCTCCAGTTCATCCGGTTCGAGTGATTCTGGCTCGATACCCGGACCGATCTGCATTGGACCGAGCATAGGGAAGCCGCCCATTCCCCACGAGTCGCGCCCGCCCCAGTACTCTGGATAACCGTAGTAGCGGAGATAGTCCTGTTCATGCTGACGAGACACGGGTTGTTGCGTGTTTATACCGGGGCTGTTCTTCACCTGTTCGCGCGTCAGATCCACAGACACCGTGCTCGCGCCTGGATCCGTATGTTTGACGGAATAGGGTGAAATCAATACGCGATGACCATTGAGCCAGTTTCCCGTGTCAACGACGAGATAACGGACACCCCATGCCTCGTCATCAAAATAGACTTCATCGACGCTACCCAGTACTCCATCGCGTGCAGCAACCGCGCTACCCTTAAGACTCTCTATGCTTCTCAACATGTTCGATACTCCCTCATAGTTAGAGCTTGCAATACCTCGGTCCCAGGTTGCGAAAACGGCCAGAATAAGCTTCGCGCGTCGCTGACACTGTCGTCGATCGTCACCATCGAGACGCGATGATCTTCAGGCAACAGTGCTCTTCCAGGCCAACACGACACTTTTTCTACGTTGTCTTCTGGAGATGCGGTTGCAGCCAAAGATCGAGCTGCCCCGCGGTCATCGCGCCGCAGTGGCGTTCTATTTCCTGTCCACTTTTGAAAACAACAAGCGTGGGGACGCATTCAATTCCGTAGCGCCGGGCGAGCGACGCCTCCTTGCCCGTTTCCACTTTTGCGAACAATGCGCGCCCGGCGAGCTTACGAGCTCCAACGGAAAAATGGGGCAACATCGTCTTCGACACATTGCACCATCGGGCCCAGAAATGAATGACGATCGGCAGGCCGGACGCACCGACATACTGATCAAACGTGGCCTCGGTTAGTGAAACCGGACCACCGCCTGAGGATCGTTTATGGGCCGCGATGCGCGCAGGGGTACCCACGATCGATTCGGGTGAAAACCCTTTCGGAACGGGGTCATTTCCATAGAGCCTGTTCATATTCCACTCCGCAGTTCATCCTTACAGTGGCCCGTCCGTGGTTGCTTGCATTTGGGCAGTGTTTTCAGTTTCTGGTCACGGGTTTGTGTAAGTTCGTGATAACAACAATATCCCCAACACGCGTGTTTGGCTTGCGCCAGATCAAGATCAGATGCCGTTAATCTATTCGACCAATGAGTTCGCGCAGGGTCAAATTGACCGGCGTAGCTTCCGAGTGTTTCGCGCTATTGGTTCGACAGATATTCCTTTGAAATTCGACGACTTCGAGTTGTGCGCGGGGTCGTCTTTTTCGACTGGATCCCAACCGGCCACTGGGTAGCAGCGTCCACCGAAACGCCCGGCTCGCCAGCTTTGTCACTCAGGGGACGAGAACCGCGGCACCTTCAAAGCGGCCAGCGCGTAGGTCGGCCAATGCCTGGTTAGCCTCTTGCAAGTGATATCGAGTGGTTTTGGTGACAATGCCGATCTGCGGCGCCAGACGCAGGAAATCGACCCCGTCCTGCCGCGTCAGGTTGGCAACCGACAGCAACTGCCGCTCTTCCCATAGCAACCTATAGGGGAACCCAGGAATGTCGCTCATATGGATGCCCGCGCATACCACGCGTCCGCCTTTGCGGACGGCCTTCAGGGCGCTCGGTACCAGGTTGCCTATGGGTGCAAAGATGATGGCTGCGTCGAGCTCTTGTGGCGGCGTTTCGTCCGAGCCGCCCGCCCAGGTTGCGCCAAGGCTACGGGCGAAGGCTTGCGTCGCCAGGTCTCCAGGACGGGTAAAAGCAAAGACCGACCGGCCCTGCCATTTAGCGACCTGGGCGAGAATGTGTGCAGCCGCCCCAAAGCCGTAAAGCCCCAAGTGCTTGCCGTCGCCCGCAATGGTCAATGAGCGCCAGCCGATGAGTCCCGCACAGAGAAAGGGAGCGAGCGACTCGTCGGTGTCGGACTCGCCTAGCGGAAATGCAAAGCGTGCGTCTGCAATCGTTGCGGTGGCGAAACCGCCGTCGCGTGTGTACCCGGTGAATAGCGGCTGATCGCACAGGTTCTCGCGATGCGCGGCGCAGAACGGGCAGACGCCACAGGTGTGACCCAGCCACGCAATACCGACCCGCTCACCCAACTGCAGGCCTTCGACATCCGCCCCAAGCGCATCGATGCGCCCAACAATCTCGTGGCCAGGAATGATGGGCACCTGCGGGTGCGCCAGTTCACCGTCGACAACATGAAGGTCCGTGCGGCAAACACCGCACGCGCCCACCTTCACGCGAATCTGGTTCGGGCCAGGTTCCCGGTCGGCGAGCTCGGTCCATTCAAGCGCACCGCCGACCTTGTTGAGCACCATTGCATGCATCGATCTCTCCTTTGCACGACCTCGAGCGCAGCGTGGACCCCTTCCCTGTTTGACGGCTATTCAAAGCCTGAGCTTCGCCATGCGCAGCACTCAGTGACTATTAAACTCTAGCACCACGCGCGAAGGAACGTCGCCATGGGCCAGCCGATGGAACACGTCGTTGATCGCCGATAGCGGCTGCAACTCGATATCCGCCTTCACCTTGCCGTCGGCGGCAAAGGCGAGTGCTTCGGCCATGTCGCGGCGAGTGCCGACGAACGAGCCCTTGATCGTGATGCAGTTGGCTACCACGTCGAACAACGGGGTCGGGAATTCGCCCGGCGGCAAGCCCACCAAAACACAGGTTCCGTGCTTGCGGGTCATGCCTACACCCTGTTTGAACGCTCCCAGCGATGGTGCGGTAATCAACACACCATGAGCGCCACCACCGGTGGCCTTCTTGACGGCGGCGATCGGATCTTCGTCCCGAGCATTGACCATCACGTCCGCGCCCAGACGTTTGGCGTGGGCGAGCTTGCCGTCGTCGATGTCGACCGCGCACACGTGCAGACCCATGGCCTTGGCGTACTGGATACCTAAATGTCCCAGGCCTCCGACGCCTGAAATGACGACCCATTCGCCCGGACGGGCCTGCGTTTCCTTGATGCCCTTGTAAGACGTGATGCCGGCGCAAATAAGCGGGGCCGCGTCCCGGGCGGCGAGATGCGCCGGTATGCGCGCTACGTAGTTGGGGTCCGCGAGGATGTATTCGGCGAAGCCACCGTTTTTAGTGTAGCCGCCGAACTGCGCTTCCGCACAAACGGGTTCGCGTGCCGCGAGGCAATATTCGCAATGTCCACAAGCGGAATAGAGCCAGGGCACGCCAACGCGGTCCCCTTCATTCACGGCCGTGACACCCGCGCCGATGGCGGTGACTATGCCGATACCCTCGTGACCCGGGATGAAAGGCAACGTCGGCTTCAAAGGCCAGTCCCCGTTTGCCGCATGCAAATCGGTATGACAAACGCCGCAGGCCTCGGTCCTGACCAGCACCTGTCCCGTCCCGGGCGTTGGGATGTCGACTTCCTTCAGCACCAGTGGCTTGCCGAACGCTTCGACAACAGCGGCCTGCATTTTGCTTTTCATGATCTTCCCTCGGTTAAATGTATATGGCGTTTTACGCGACCGCAGGCAAATTCAGGCCGCTGACCGCCTCGATCATCCGATAAGCACCGTCTGCGCATCACCGCACGTCATGTGAATATTTTATTATTATCATCGTTATCCTAATGATTAAATATGGACATGCTGCCATTCTGGCGGAGGTCAGCCCCACCGCGCATTCTGAGCAGGCGAGCCCGTCGCGCCGGGCGACCGCAATGAAAAAGCACGGATAGAGCGGAAACGCAAAGCTTTTAAGCCGACACGTCCCTTCGACCTTCTCGATGCGACCCTAAGGCCCCGGCTTCAACTATGAGCAAAGGAGTCTCCCAGTATCTCGTCGCGTTCGGCGGAATCCGATAACAAAAAGTCTCGTCGTGCCTCATTAATTACCCGACGAACGTAGTCGTTGTGCTGGGCGTGATCTTCGTGCTTCATATCCCAGTTCCGCTCCTCGGCATCGGGCGAATGGCCTATCGGCAACGGGACGGACATCTCCGAATGCTCTCCGGGCACGGGAGCTCCTTGAATCAAGCGCCTAAGCACTTCCTGACGAATTTGTTCCGCGGTAAAAGATCGCTTTTCCATGACAGTCTCGCTAGATCACACGCTGCGTGATGGTTTGTCTCGTTGCGTCTCAGTTGTGTCGTCTCAGCTGCTCGGCGTAAATCTGAATACGGGTGTCGACGCGCTCCTGCGTTTCGACGCGCTCCTGCGACATGCTCTCTCTGCGGGTTTCGGATCTTTGTCCCGATCCAACCGTGGTGGAAATTTCGATCCCGCGAACGTCTCCGGCTCATGGTCACAATAGCGCGGAGCGCAAGGCAAAGGCAGACTCGGAAACTACTCAGGCAGATATCGTCGTCGCTCGTGCACGAACGATTTTCGAGCGCGGATCTGATTGCCGAATATCTTTTGAGTTGGTGGCTGAAACGACTATCCTCGCCTGCCAGGGTAGATGGTTTCCACAAGATCTGGTCTTGGCTAACTGAGTAGTTTCCGATCCTGCCAAAGCATTGTTTTGCGGAGTACATTGAAAAGAGCCGATCATCACGGATCGATTTTGACCCTTTGACCCTTTCGTCGACGGACGTGCGGCTTAGTAGGGCGCGAATTAGCGTGCGAACGCGTCACCCTAAAGTCATAACACTGGGAGTATTGCCATGGCACTACCAATCTGGAGCGTTTTGGGTGGCATGACAGCGCTATTTTTTGCAGCACTTTTTTTGCGTGGGCAGAAAATGCTGGAACCTCGGAGAGTAGTGCTTAAGCGCAATGGCACGAAATGAGACTCGCGGGTGGGTTATCGCTCGCGCGAGCGGGCCCATCTACCCAGTGCAAGGCGGTTCATCTACCCCATTGGTCTGCGCCAGTTGCGCTGCAAGCGCGAGCCGAGTCAGAGCCGGCAGAGACCTTGAGCCGGTTTTTTTCATGATCAACGCCCGATGATTCTCGACCGTACGCTGACTAATACCAAGGTCCGCGGCAATAATTTTACTAGGGCATCCCGCAAGCACTAGATCCATTATCTGGTGTTGTCTTGGTGTCAGGCCGGAGATGTGATTCGCCGCAGCCTCACGCCATGCATACAGTTTTTGTGAATTTACCAACTGTTCAAACGCACGTCCCACGCTTTCGAGCAACTCGGCTGTGCCTATCGGCTTTTCGATGAAATCTGAAGCACCTTCCTTCATCGCCTGTACCGCCACGCTGACGTCACTATTCCCCGTGATCATGATCGCAGGCAAGCGGTCACCCCTGCCATGCAGTAGCTTAAGCAGATCGACTCCTTTCATACCCGGCAGATAGGCATCGACCAGAAGACATGCCTCTCTTCCCGGTTTGTAAGCTTCCAGAAAAGCCTCACAGGAGTCGTAGTCCTCAACAGCGCGTCCGTCGTCCTCAAGGGTTTGCCGAATTTCCGCCCGGACAAACTGGTCGTCATCGACTAAGTATACGACGGACGACGTCGATCCCGCCGGCCTCGCAGAAGGCGCTGAAGCCGGCTGTGCGATTGAATCGCGGGAAGCATCCATGAGACCTTCGATCGCCTTGATGAGATCACCTACTTTCACCGGTTTGTTAAGGTGAAGGCATTTCCCCTGGGCAATGTCGCGCAGTGTCTCCAGCGATATGTCACCCGTCAAGATGATCGCCGGGATCTCCCGTTGGGCGATTTTGCGAACGCCGGCGACAACCTGAAGCCCATTCATGCCGCCGGGCAGGTTGTAGTCCGCCAGGATGAGGTCGGGTTGCATGGTGTGCTGTAGCACGAGTTCCAACCCCTCTACACCGTCCGATGCCGTCCCTGCGTCATAACCCTGCGCCTTGAGTATCGATCCAATCAAGTCTCGCACCTCAGGGTCGTCCTCGATAACGAGGATTGAGCCGTTGTGTGCGTTCGCCTCGGGTATTGAAACTTCGCCAATACACGCATCATCGCCCTTCGTCGGTGCACTCGTTTCGACCGGTGCAAGCGCGACTTCGATCGAGAAAACGGAGCCCTTGCCAGGCTGGGAACGCACGGTTATCCGATCGCCCAGGAGATCGGCCAGGCGATTTGCTATCGACAGACCAAGACCCAATCCCCGGCTGCGTTCACGCGCCGCGTTGTCCAACTGGTGGTACTCGTCGAATATTGCTTTTAGCTCATCGTTCGGAATGCCAATACCTGTGTCCCAGATTTCGATGCGCAGTCTATCGCCCTTGCGGCGGCAACCCAACAACACGCGCCCTCGCTTCGTGTACTTGAAGGCGTTGGACAGCAGGTTACGAATCACCTGCATCAGCAAATGCGGATCGCTTTTAATCAAGAGACTACAGGGGGCAACACGGAAGGTGAGGTTCGACGGAAGCGTACGATCGCTGAACTCATCTTTCATCTGATCGAGAAGCTCGCCAATCGGAAAACTGACGAGCTCCGCGTGAACGGTTCCGGCTTCGATCTGGTTGATGTCCAGCAACGCGTTCAACATGCCGGACATTGAACTCAGGATATGCTCGAGACGCTCGACCATCTTCTTGGCGACGTCGCCCTCCACTGCGTTCGCCAGGGAACCTTGCAGCAGCACAAGCGCTTGCAGCGGCTGGCGCAGGTCGTGACTCGCCGCAGCCAGGAATCGCGACTTCGCATTATTGGCCTGATCCGCAAGCCGTTTGGCTTCCCTCAACGAGTTCTTTACCAGCTTGCGCTCGGTGATGTCCGTAAACGTTATGACAACGCCCTCCACCCGGTTGTCCTCCGTTCGGTACGGCAAGATCCGACGGATAAACCATATACCGGTTTGAGCCTGTATCTCACGCTCCGACACCACGGACGTCGCCAGCACGGTTCGCGTGTCAGCAATAAGATCGTCATCTGCGGCCAACGAACTAAGATCTCGCAATGGCCGGCCTATGTCGCCCGGGAGGACGTTGAACAGCGATCTTGTCGCAGGGGTGAAAAATCGGATATTGAGCTGCATATCCAGGAAGAGCGTAGCTACCTCAGTGCTATACAAGACGTTCTGAAGATCGTTAGACGTCGTGCGCTGCCGTTCCAGGGTCTCTTGCAGCTGGCTGTTGAGGGCAGTCAGCTCCTCGTTCAACGCCTGCAATTCCTCTTTTGATGTCAGCAGCTCCTCGTTGGTCGATTGGTATTCCTCGTTAACCGACAACGCCTCCTCGTTGACCACCTTGTGGTCCTCGCTGATTATCTCGAGGCTTCGGATTGCACTCGCGAGCTCCGCTTTCGTCGCCTCGAGCTCACTCTCAAGTTCTGCAACCCGAGGCACGTCCTCCGGCGTGATGGTGATGGTCGTCCTGATCTGACGATCGTGATGCGGGTCATCGACAAAGGACACCAGGAACATCTCCTCGCCATCGTTCGAGACAGGCTGAACATCCAGCTTGAAACTCACCACGTTACCGTTTTGCACCGTCGTGCCCCCCACCACCACGACACGCGCATTTCCCTGCCTCGCACGCTGAAGGGCGAGCCTGAGCCTGCTGCGCACATCCTGCGAGGCCATTGCCAGGATGTCCTGAGTGGGAGGGCCTGACGCGACATGCAGATACCGGTCGGTGGGTCCGACGGAATAAATGCACTCATGATTGCGGCTGATCAGGACGGTGGCCGGCGCATGCGACTGTATGACCAGCCGCCGGCATAGCTCCGCCATGACGGACTGGCGAGAGATGGCGTGTCCCTGCTCTTGCCGGGAGGCGATGCGGACCGCGTTGGTCGAGTTCATCGAAAAGCCGACGTTGTGCGACCTGCCATGACCCGTATGCCGGTAAATACGCTCTGACTTTGAAAGTATCTCGAAACGGCCGTCAGGTTTTCCGACAGTCTCTGCACTACCGAGCAGAAGAATGCCGCCGTCGCGCAATGCGAAGTGGAAAAGGGACACGACCTTTGTCTGGGCTTCAGGATTCAGGTAAATAAGCAGGTTGCGGCACGAGACCATGTCAAGCCGGGAAAATGGCGGGTCCACGAGCACATCATGGGCAGTGAACACCACCATCGACCGGAGATCGGGTAATACCCTATAGTTGCTCCCTTCCCTGATGAAGTAATTGGCCAGACGAACTGGTGAGACATCGGCCTCAATGGTCTCCGGATACAGACCTTCGCGAGCCTTGGAAAGCGCATCCGGATCGGCATCCGAAGCAAAGACCTGCAGCTTGATGCCGCGTCTCGAGGCTGCGATCTCCTCGAGAAAAAGCATGGCAAGCGAATAGGTTTCCTCTCCCGTGCTGCACCCCGCGATCCAGATGCGGATATCCTGACCCGGCGCATGAAGGCGAACAAGCTCGGGCACAACGGTTTTCGACAGTAATTCAAAAACCTTTGGATCGCGAAAAAATTGCGTGACGTTGATCAGAATGTCTTTGGCGAGAAGTTCCAGTTCGACAGGGTCGTTAACAAGAACCTCAATGTAGCTCGCCATGTTGCGCGTCTCGACTGCGGCCATCGCGCGGCGGCGCTCGATTCGACGCTCCAGCGTGCCGCGCTTGTAGAGTGTGAAATCGTGGTCAGTTCTGGTGCGTAACAGCTCAATGATCGGAGCCAGCCACGCCGGCCCGGCGCCCTGGCCTGACTCCTCGCCAGCCAGATCCCGGCTTGGCATTCGCCGCCGGTACTCCATCAGCGCTTCCGGGATTTTTGCTAACGGCAGCACCCGGTCCACCGCGCCGGTGGCAATCGCGCTCAGCGGCATTCCATCGGATGCTGCTTCGTGCGGATCCTGGGCGATGATCATTCCGCCTTGCTCCTTGATCGCCTTCAAACCGAGACTGCCATCCGCACCGGTTCCGGACAGGACAACGCACGCTGCCTGTGGGCCGTACTCTTTCGCGAGTGAATGCAGCAGGAAGTCAAAGGGCAGCCGTGCACCATGACGCGCTTGTGGAATGGAACTGCGCAACACTCCGTCGGCCACGGATAAATAGGTACCCGGGGCAATAATGTAAAGGTGCTCCGGCTCAATCAACATACCGTCTGCCGCTTGCAGGACAGTCATCCGTGTATGACTGGCGAGCAAACTCACCAACATGCTCTCGTGAGCCGGATCGAGGTGCTGGACGAAGATCCATGCTGCGGCCGTTGTCGGTGGCAACGCTTCGACAAGCTTGCGGCACGCGTCGAGCCCGCCCGCCGATGCGCCGACTCCGACGACAAAAAGCTCGTCACTCGGAGAAGGGAGACCAACGTCTGAAAGTGGCTTGCGCTTCGACCTGGGTCGAGAAAGGCTAGCCTGACGGACGATACTTGCAGGCATTTTGTGCATCCGGAGAGAATTGCTTCGAAGCGGCCAGCGCTCCTCGAGTCTTCCTGGCTTACAAATGCAAGCCGGTCAGCGAGCGTAATTGGTGGATCCCGTGGTAGATCAAAAGCATTCGACGATCATCCGGATCACCCCGGCAGTACGCCGTAGCGGGTTCGCTTGTAAGCAACGGATAATTAAAGCGGTTAATAAATTCTTTGGTGTGAAGATCAAAGAATAAAGAGGCCAACGGGGAAATTGTCCGGGTTTCTCTAGGCGTCTCTTCAGTCAGCGCACGAACCGGTCCCGGAGCGGTTTTCTTTATGGATTTTTGCGCGCGTTATCCGCGTAACAGTCCGTGCATTCGATTTAACCATCGTACTCGCCTATCAAACCGCTGTCGCGCTTTCGGACCTCAAAGAAGGACTTCCGCCAGACGAATCCAGTGCCACCGCAGCCGCCCGCAAGGCGTCGTCTGAGTAGTTTCCGAGGCTGGCGCTGCGTCGCATGGAAGCGCTACCCTCGCCTATGGAAGCATAGACCTAATGTTCGCGTCCAGCCCGCATCTATCGAACACCGCGGCTGCAAGCATTGCGTGAATTGTGTACTACCCAAGTGAGAACACCGTGTATAAGCGCATCCTGGTTGCAATCGACGGAAGCGAGACGTCCGTCCTGGCGCTCGACGCAGCTTTGCAGATCGCCCGCGATACCGACGCCGAACTGCAGCCCGTCTATATCATCGACGCACCGTTGATGGCCTACGACGCACCCGGCTACGATCCGTCGATCCTGCGCGCGGCGTTGACCAAAGAAGGAACGCGAGTAACGAACGAAGCGCTCGCGAAAATGCATCTGCAAAAAACCAGAGGCGTCGCGCGGATCGCCGAGGTCGACCTGTATGGCGACGGCATTGCACAACGCCTGCTGGTTGCGGCAGACGAGCTGAAAGCCGATCTTGTGGTGATGGGTACCCACGGGCGCCGAGGCTTCCAGAGATTCTTGCTGGGAAGCGTTGCCGAGCGTTTCGTCAGAATGGCAACGTGTCCAGTCCTGCTCGTCCCCGCTCCGCATCCGGGTCATCCAGGTGCCCTCAACGCCGCAGCGCCTGCTGCAGTTGAATCCGTCGAAAATTCGCTCTGATTTAATAGTCGTGGGCGGTAGCCTTTCAGGAAGTGACCATCATGAATCCCATCACCCTGTTCCTTGCAGTCGTACTGTTGCTCGCCGGGCTCGCTACCGGCCAATTTGTAAGCGTGTGGCTGGCTCCGCTGTTCTTTGTTGCTGCCGTACTCGTCTTCCTGTCCGTGAAGGTCGCGAACGTATGGGAAAAATTCGTGGTGTTGCGTGTTGGCAAGCTGCAGGGTGTCAGGGGACCTGGGTTCTTCATGATCATCCCGTTCATCGATAACGTGGTCGCTATCATCGATGAACGGATCCAGACCACCTCGTTCAATGCCGAACAAGCGCTCACGAAAGACACGGTACCCGTGAATGTCGACGCGATCATCTTCTGGCACATCCACGATGCGCAAAAGGCGGCATTGGCTATCACCGATTATCGGCAGGCGATCGACCGGGTAGCACAAACATCGCTGCGGGAGATGATTGGTTCATCTATGCTTGCGGCACTGTTGTCGGACAGGCGAGCAGCGGATGCCCAATTGCGCGACGAGATTGGCGCCAAGACAGCTGAATGGGGCGTGACCGTCGGCTCTGTCGAGATTCGCGATGTCGCAATCCCGGTGGCATTGCAGGATGCGATGTCGCGCCAGGCGCAGGCTGAACGCGAAAAACAAGCCCGCGTGATCCTGGGTTCGGCAGAAGCCGAAATTGCGGCCAAGTTCGTCGAGGCGGCAAAGGTGTATGAGTCGCAACCGGGTGCGCTGCAGTTGCGCGCGATGAACATCATCTACGAAACGACCAAGGAGCGCGGGGCGACCATCCTCATGCCGACCTCAATGGTCGACAGCCTGAATCCGCCGCTCGCGCTTGCGATCGCTGGACATGATCTGCCCGGTGCCGAGGTCAAGCCGCTCATCAAGACGGCTGCGTAGCTACCGCCTCTTCAATGCCGGTTGCCGTTGCATCGATAGATGTCCCGGCATTGCCGGCGATCATTGCCTCGATGTCGCTTAACGCACCGATGACCGAGCGTCGACCCGTGCGGCTTGCAAAGTCGCACGCCGCTTCGACCTTTGGCGCCATTGATCCAGCCGAGAAAGCCAGCTCGCCAAGCGCTGCTGGATTCGCACGCGCGAGCAAGCGCAACGACGGCTTGCCCCAGTCGCGATAAACCCCTTGCACGTCAGTTGCGATGACGAACAGATCCGCCTTGAGCTCCGCCGCGAGCATCGCAGCGCTGCGGTCCTTGTCGACCACTGCCTCGACACCCCGATGCCGCCCTTCAGCGTCAGCGACTACCGGAATCCCGCCACCCCCGGCGCAGATGACCACACAACTGTGTTCAAGCAACCAGCGTACAGGCTCTATCTCGAGCATACGCACCGGCTTTGGACTCGGTACGACACGCTGTAACTTGTCTCCCTGTGCCGCCAGGGTCCAGCCTTTCCCCTGCGACGCCACCGCCGCTTCGATGACCGTATACCTGGACCCGATCGGTTTGTCGGGGTGTTGGAAAGCCGGATCGGACGCGCTCACTTCAACCATGGTCAACAAGGTCACGCAAGCCCGTCCTGCAGGCAGCAGGTTGCGCATTTCCTGCTCGATCATGTAACCGATCATGCCTTCAGTTTCCGCATCGAGGACATCAAGCGGGAAGCTACCCGCCTGCAGCGCGAGCATGCCAACCTGTGGTCCGTTGCCATGCACGATCACGAGGTCGTTGCCGGCCGCTGCCTTCGCGAGTTGTGCGGCAGCGATCCGCACATTGTTGCGCTGTGCTTCGGCGCTGACCGCCTCACCGCGCTTGAGCAATGCGTTACCGCCCAATGCGATTACCATCAGCATTGTGTTCTCCTCACTCGGCCAGCGTGGCGACAAGAATTGCCTTGATCGTATGGAGGCGGTTTTCTGCCTGCTCGAAGACAATCGATGCGTCCGACTCGAATACGTCGTCTGTCACTTCCACGCCATTCAGCAAGCCGTATTTATCGCCGATCTGCTTGCCGATCTCGGTGTTGGTGTCGTGAAGCGCGGGCAGGCAATGCATGAACCTCACACGCGGATTGCCGCTGGCCGCAAGCAAGGCCGCATTCACCTGGAAGGGCAGTAACTCCTCGATCCGTTCGCCCCATTTTTCGAACGGCTCACCCATCGATACCCAGACGTCGGTATAGATGAAATCGACACCCTTCACCGCTTCCGCCGGTGCTTCCGTTAGCGTCAAACGACCTCCGCTAGCCGCCGCGAACGTGCGGCACTGCGCGATCAAGTCGTCGTGCGGCCACAACCGGCGCGGTGCACACAGGCGTACGTCCATGCCGAGCTTCGTGCCCACGATCATCAACGAGTCGCCCGTGTTGTTATGGGCATCGCCTATATAGCAGTAGCTGATATCGTGGATCGGCTTGTCGCTGAATTCGTGCATGGTCAGCACGTCCGCGAGCATCTGGGTCGGGTGAAACTCGTCAGTGAGCCCGTTGTAGACGGGAACCCCCGCGTACTTGGCGAGTTCGTCCACAATCTCCTGGCCGTAGCCCCGGTATTCGATCGCGTCGTACATGCGACCAAGCACGCGGGCGGTATCTTTCATCGACTCCTTATGACCGATCTGGGATGCGCCTGGATCGATATAGGTGACATGGGCGCCCTGATCATGAGCCGCAACTTCGAATGCGCAACGCGTACGCGTCGAGGTCTTTTCGAAGATCAGCGCAATGTTCTTGCCCACTAGCCGCGCGATTTCCGTGCCGGCATATTTGGCGCGTTTAAGATCCCGCGACAGATCCAGCAGGTAGCGAATCTGACGCGGCGTGTATTCGATCAGCGTCAGGAAACTGCGGTTATGTACATTGAACACGATGAGATCCGGTTGAGAATGGGTGAAAGGCGGGTGAGTGTTTCAGGCGTCGATAGCGTCTCGCTCGACCGGGCAACTGAGGCAGTGCGTGCCGCCACGTCCGCGTCCAAGTTCTCCGCCCGGGATCTCGATGACCTCCACGCCCGCCTGCCGCATCTTGCGATTGGTGTAAGTGTTGCGGTCATACGCAACCACCACGCGCCGGTCGAGTGCCAGCACGTTGTTGCCGTCGTCCCATTGTTCACGCTGGGTTTCGTATGCGTCGCCGCCGGTTGTCAGGATGCGCAGCGAACCCACCCCGAGGGCATTGCTCACGACCGTCAGGAATTTGGCGTCATGGCGTTCATAGTGGATTTCGCCGGGTGCATCACCCGGATATAGGCTAGTGCAGCGGATCTCGTCGGCGACCTCGGGATAGATGCTGACGAAGTCGATATCGAGAAATGAGAACACCGTGTCCAGGTGCATCGAGGCGCGCCGCTTCGGGAACTCACACGCAATCACCCGCTTGGCGCCGCCGCCCGCAAACAAATGCCGCGCGACCTGCGTCACCGCTTGCGGACTCGAGCGCTCGCCCATGCCGATCAGCACCACGCCGTTGCCAATGGACATGACGTCACCGCCCTCCATGGTTTCCACGCCGAAGTTGCGATCCGGGTCACCCCACCATGTATTCACTCGGCCGGCGAAGCGCGGATGAAAGCGGTACACGGCGGCGACCAGCAATGCCTCCTTGCGGCGCGCCGGCCAATACATGGGGTGAACGGTCACACCGCCGTAGATCCACGCGCTGGTGTCGCGCTGGAATATCAGGTTCACGAGCGGCTGGATCACAAAATCCGATTGCTCCAGATAGCCGCCAAAAAGGCCGCGGGCGTCGAAGGGCATTTCGGCCTTTGCCACGCCGCCGACCAGCACCTCGGCCAGCTGTGCCGCCGGCATCTGTTCGAGCCACGCGTGCAACTCTTTCAGCATCCCCGTGCCGACTTCCTCCTCGACAATTCGTCGATCAAGAATCCAGCCCCGCGCGACCGGGTCGCTGCATATTGCTGCAAGCAGATCGTGAAACTCGAGTACCTCGATACCCCGTTCGCGCATCGCTCCCGTGAAAACATCGTGGTCCTCGATCGCCTTGTCGACCCAGATGACATCGTCGAACAAGAGGGATGCCGCGTTGGCGGGAGTCAGCCGCCGGTGTGCAAGACCAGGACGGCAGACCATCACCGTGCGCAGCTTGCCCGCTTCCGAATGAACGCCCAGAGCCATCAGTGATTCCCCTTCATGTCTTCATGCTCTTCAACCACTAACGACGTAGGTATAGAGCCGCACGCTGCCGTCGGTCTCCTTCTTTCGATAGATGCCCTGGATCTCGTTCTCGAAACCAGGGAAACGGTTGCCGCCTTCCTCGAACATCCGGAAGTAATCGAGCGTCGGCATCGCGCGCTCGGTGTAACGCTCGCCGGATACCACCACCGCGATACCCGGCGGATAGACAAGACCGAGTGTTGCCGCGATTCGTCCCTCGATCTTGTCGATCGGCAACAGCTCCACGTTGTTGCGTACCAGTTCATGCATGGCGGCTTGCGGCGTCATCGCCATCTCGGGAAAGTGCGCTGCGCGAAACTGCTCGCGCTGCAGGCGGCTCGCATTGCGCTCGCGATAGAACGCATGCATGTCGGCGCAAAGTTCACGCAAGCCGATTCCTGCGTAACGCTCGTGATGCGCGGCGACGAAGGTGGGAATGACATCGTCGAGAAGCGCGTTCTCGTCGTGCAATTGCTTGAAACGCACCAATGCCGAAAGCAGCGTGCCCGCTTTGCTCGACTCCAGCCCAGGCGTCAGCAGGAACAGGATGCTGTTGAGGTCGTTCTTCTCAGGCACGATGCGCCGTTCGCGCAGGAACTCGGCGAGCACCGCCGCCGGAATGCCGCGCTGCGCGTATTCGCCCGTGGTTCGATCAAACCCGGGCGTGATGAGCGTCAGCTTGTTCGGGTCTGTCATCGCATAGCCCGGAGCAAGGTGGCCGAAGCCATGCCATTTCGCATCCGGCGCGAGCTCCCAGTAACGTGGGTTGCTCGCGAGTTCATCTGTCGACAGGTCTTCCCAGCGTCGCATGCCGCCCGTGGCTGTGACCTCGTCAGGCACGAACGGATCGAAGAACCAGCGCCGAGCGGGGTCCGTCTCCGTCGCTTCGTAGTCGTGTTTCAGCGCGCGGATCTTCTTGCGCATCTCGATCCCGAGCTTGATCGTGTCGTCCCACAGCACCTCGCCAGAGCGGCCCTTCATCATTTGCGCGCCCACATCGAGCGAGGCGAACAACGGATAGAACGGCGACGTGGACGAGTGCTGCATGAAGGTCTCGTTGAAGCGCCGGTGACTTACCTGCCGACGCTGGCCGTCAAGGTGCGCGTCTTTCACGTGGATCTGCGACGCCTGCGAGAAACCAGCGAGTTGCTTGTGTGTCGACTGCGTGGCAAGGATGCCGGGCGCGTTGGCATCCAGTCCCTCGATGCCCATCGCGAAACGTCCCTTGAACAACGGATGGAACTTCATGAAGCCGGCCCAGGCTTCGTCGAAGAGAATGTATTCGCACAGATGCCCGATCTTCTCGATCAGCATTTGCGCGTCGTAGATCGTGCCGTCGTAGGTGCATTGCTCGATCACCGCAACACGAAACGGCCGCTCACGCTGCCACGCCTTGGGATCGGTGACGAGCTTGTTGTAACGAATGCCGTCGCGGATGCGGTCTTCGTCGAGCGCGTCGAAATCGATCGGGCCGATCATCCCGTGCGCGTTGCGTTGCGTCTGCAAATAGACGGGGATGCCCCCGCCGAGCAGCAGCGCGCCATGATGTGCAGCCTTATGGTTGTTGCGATCGAAGAGCACCAGGTCACCCGGTGTCACGAGTGCGGTCAATGCAATCTTATTGGACGTGGACGTACCGTTCAGCACGAAGTAGGTTCGCTCAGCGCCGAAGATCCGCGCTGCCGCTTTCTGCGCAGCGAGCGCGGGGCCTTCATGAACCAGCAGGTCACCCAGTTCGACAACGGAGTTATCCAGGTCATTACGGAATACCGCTTCGCCCAGATGCTTGATGAACGCGCGGCCGATCGGACTCTTCTGGTAAAACACGCCGCCGTTGTGGCCCGGACAGGTCCACATCTGGTTTGCCTGCTCCGCATAGTCGACCATCGCACCGAAGAACGGCGTCTTGAGCGAGTCCGCGTACGTCCGCAGATGGCTCACTAGATTGCGGGCGACGAACTCAGGCGTATCCTCTTCGATGAACACATAACCCGTCACATGCCCCAGCACTGCAACCGGAATTTCCGCGAGCAGATGGCGCTCGACCAGGATGAAGATGGGTACGTCCAGACCCCGCTCCCGGACAAAGCGCACGAAAGCCTCAACGTCCGTCTCTGACTCGGTCAGCGACCATTCCACGATCACACAGCCAACTGCAGCCTCGCTGCGGATCGCGGAGGATGCTTCCGCCACCGTGACCGTGACCTTGGTCGCGTACCGCAGGCGTTCGAGTTCATCGACGAGGCGCTGAAAGCGTGACGATGGCAACGCCGGTGGCAAGGGCAACGCGCAGCAAAACAGGAAGCCGAACATCTGGTCATATAGCATCTTGATCCTTGTATTGGGAATCGTATTGCGTCATTCGCGACCTCAACTGATCTTCACTACACCCCGGCTGAACAAGACAATAGCCACACCCGCCACGACCACGAGCACGCCCGCGACCGATGCCTCACGTCCCGTAAACACGCGCTCTCCGGCCGCATGTTCGCGCCGAGCCCACCAGAAAACGGGGAAGCCGAGTGCAAAGAGAATGGTGGACATCAGGAGGAACTGCAGTCCTGCGGCATAGACGAGCCAGAGGGAATAGACGGTCGCAAGCACGCCGGTCCAGATTGATTCTTTCGATGTTTCGCCGGCGGTCGGCGCGTACTTTGACTGAGTCGCGAAGCGCCACAGGAAGACGGTGCTGGCTAGATATGGCGGCAAGATCATGATTCCGGTGATCGAGATCAGCCACATCCAGGCATCGTTGGCGAACAGCACCACGAAGATCACGAGCTGCATGGTCGCGCTCGATACCCACAGCGATGGCGCCGCGGCATGGTGACGGTTTTCCTTAGCGAGGAACTTCGGGAATACGCCGTCCTTCGCGCCTTCGAACGGCAGCTCCGCGACAAGGATGGTCCAGGCAAGCCAGCAACTCAGCAACGACACCAGCAGCGAGACAACGATGAACACCGCGCCCCAGTCGCCCACCGCTGCCTTCAGCACATAGGCTGCCGACGGTGAAGCGAGCCCCGCGAGTTGCGCCTGATGCATCACGCCGAACGGCAGCGCCGACAACAGGAAATAGAGGATCGTGCAAACCGTCAGGCCGAGAAAAGTCGCGATCCCTACTTGCGAGGTCTTGCTGGCGCGGTCGGAAACCACCACAGCGCCCTCGATGCCGATGAACACCCACAAGGTAACGAGCATCGTGCTCTTGACCTGCCCAAGGAGGCTACCCAAATGCTCCTGAGCACCCCAGAAGTCGTAGGAGAACATGCCACCCTTGATCGCTACCGCCATCGCGCACAGGGCCACCGTGATAGTGCCAATATTCAATACGCTCGAGATCACGCTCAGGATTGCTGCCCGCTTTACGCCATACAGCACGACAAAATGCATGACCCAGATCAGCAGCGACGCGCCGACGATCGACGGCCAGGTGTTGCCCGCCGCGAACACGGGAAAGAAATAGCCGACCGTCTTCATGATCAGCACGGCGAATGCAACGTTGCCGAAAGCGGCAGACAGCCAGTATCCCCAGGCCATCTCGAAGCCTGCTAACGAGCCGAAACCTTCTTTCGCATACGAGTAGATGCCCGCCTTCAGATCAGGGCGTTTGTCGGCAAGCGTGCGGAACGTATTCGAAAGAAAGAACATGCCGACAAGCGTAATCATCCATGTAATCACGATTGCCGCCAGTCCTGCGCCCTGCGCCATGTTCTGCGGCAGATTGAAGGCGCCCCCGCCGATCATCGAGGCGATCACAACACCCGTAAGAAGTGGCAAGCTGAGCTTGCGGCCTCCGGGTTGAGCAGCGGGTTGAGCAATGACCGTATCGGCGGCAACGGGCTTGAGCGGCAAACTGCTATGTGTCTGGTCCATGAGGCTTTTTCTCCCTGCTGCTGGTGTGCCGTCAGTGTTGCGTCCATACGCTTGCCAAGGCTCTTCGACGTTGAACCTGTTTCAGCATAGGGACCGCATGGCCCCGCTCGTTGATCTGTATCAACTCGGGTTTAAGTGGGACCGCTACCTTTCAAAGCGGTGCTTTCCTGCCCATCGGTCAACATCGCTCAACACAACCTCAATGAGGGTGATTCCATGCAACGTGCGTACACGGGCGGCTCGGCCAAGCCGTTCTCCTCCGAAGACAGCAAGTTCTATCTGGTGGGCGGCGGCATTGCATCGCTGGCCGCGGCCGCTTTCCTGATCCGCGATGCCGATGTTCCGGGCCGTAATATCACGATCCTTGAAGCGCTTGGCGTAGCAGGCGGAAGTCTGGACGCAGCGGGCTCCGCGCAAGAAGGTTATGTACTGCGGGGCGGCCGCATGCTCGAGAGCAAGTACGTATGTACGTTTGACCTGTTTTCATCGATCCCGACGCTCGATGAAAGCAAGACGGTCACGCAGGAAATCCTGGACTGGAATGAAACGATGAAGACTTCGTCGAAGTCTCGTCTGGTACGCGACGGCCACCGGATCGACAAACCCGAGTTCGGGCTTACTGAAAGCGACATCCTCACGCTCGAACGCCTTGCGATCGAACCGGAGCACATGCTCGGCCGCAGCCGCATAGCGGACCACTTCGCCCCAGCCTTCTTCAAGACCCACTTCTGGCTGATGTGGTGCACGACCTTCGCATTCCAGCCATGGCATAGCGCGGTCGAATTCAAACGTTACCTGCTGCGGTTCGTGCACATGGTGTCGGGATTCAACCAGTTGCACGGGATCATGCGCACGGTCTACAACCAACACGACTCGATGGTCCGGCCGCTGAGCAAATGGCTCGACGACCATGGTGTCCAGTTCCAGTTCGGCACGCGTGTGAACGATCTGGTGCTTAACGAAGCCAACGGCGAAACGCGCGTGGAAGGAATCGTCTGCGAGCGCGAAGGGCGTAGCGTTTCAATCCCCGTCGGGCCGCGCGATGCGGTGATCGTCACGCTGGGTTCAATGACCGAAGGCTCGACGCTCGGCGGTATGGATCGCGCCGCCGTGCGGGACAGCAGCTCAGGCACCGATTCCTGGGCACTCTGGAACAAAATCGCGCTGAACCGCCCCGCTTTCGGCCACCCGGAGGTATTCGCCGATCACGTCGATGAATCAAAGTGGCTGTCGTTCACGACCACCTTGCATGATCCTGCGTTCTTCAAGCTGGTCCGAGATTTCACCGGCAATGTGCCCGGCGAAGGTGGCCTCATCACCTTCGCGGATTCGAACTGGCTCATGTCGATCGTCCTGCCGCATCAACCGCATTTCATCGATCAGCCAAGCGACGTGCAGGTGTTCTGGGGATACGGCCTCTATATCGATCGCCCAGGCGACTTCGTGAAGAAACCGATGGTCGAGTGTACAGGCCGCGAGATCATGACCGAGGTACTCGGGCATCTGCGGGCTGGCAATGCGGCTCCGGTTCTCGACCACGCCGTGTGCATCCCATGTCTGATGCCCTTCATTACCAGCCAGTTCATGCCGCGCGAACACGGCGACCGGCCGGAGGTCGTGCCGCAGGGATCGGTGAATCTGGCTTTTACCGGACAGTTTTGCGAATTGCCGGATGACGTTGTCTTCACCGTCGAGTATTCGATTCGCTCGGCGCAGGCAGCGGTCTATCGTCTTCTTGACATCGCGCAGTCGCCGCCGGCCGTCTATAAAGGCAAGTTCGATCCGCGCGTCCTGTTCAAGGCCTTCGAGGCCCTGCACGACCTCTAGGGACCAGCTGGCGCGTTTATCGCCGCACTACGCACGGCACGCACTGAGTAGTTTCCGAGCCTGCGCGCGTGCGGGCTATGTGGGTACCATCGAAACACACTGGCGCGGAAGGGTTTGCACCCGCGAACCTTTCTGCACCCTATTCAACGCGTTAAAAGGAGAAGCAAATGACTGGTAACGACGTTCTGATCGCCACGTTCAATGACCACACCGAAGCCGATGCGGCTGTGCGAAAGCTCATTGAAAACGGTTTTGACATGAAACATTTCAGTGTGGTCGGCAAGGGCTATCACACTGAAGAAAAAGTGGTCGGTTTCTACAACACCGGCGACCGCATGAAGATATGGGGCAAGTACGGTGCTTTCTGGGGAGCGCTTTGGGGCGCCCTGTTCGGCGGTGTCTTCCTGACGCTGCCGATCATCGGACCGGTCGTCGTAGTGGGTTATCTTGCCTCCATCGTGGTATCCGCGCTCGAAGGCGCGGTTGTAGTCGGCGGTGTCAGTGCCCTGAGCGCCGCGCTCTTCAATGCAGGCGTTCCGAAGGATCATGTGATCCATTACGAGACCGCGCTGCAGGCCAATGGATTTATCGTCATGGCGAACGGCCCGGCGGAAGAGATGGCGCGCGCCCGTACAATCCTGCAAACGCATAAGCCGGTACGGTTGGACCTTCACGAAGGCGCGATGCCTGCGAACGAAGTGCCGGTCACAGCGGCCCTCTGATGTAACTCGATCCCCATCGGTACGCGAGATGGGGCGTTGATCCTGAGGCCGAAAGTATCGAAGCACTCCCCTTCGATACTTTCGGCGAGGTCGTCCTGGCGTATACAAAGACTTGCTAACAACAATGGGCGGTCCGCTTGATTTGCAGCAGGTGGTCGCTGTGCAGGGAGTGCAGAATTCATCGCCATTGCGCGATCGCTAACCAGGGAAAATCTTTACGCTGCTCGCCACCGAGTCGGCGATATGCTCTTTGGCAATAACGCCCAGCACACGAGGAAGCGCATGCCCCTTGCCGTGTCCGACGACAACCGCCATGACCGCGCGCTGTTTCCACATTCTGGTAATCACGTCAAACGCAACATCGCTCTCTCCCACGACGATGAAATTGGTTTGTGCGAGAGCACCCAGCGTAATGCTGGCGATGCTTTGACTCAACGCACGGCGCAAACCCGTGTTAATGCGCAAAACGCCGACAATTTCGCGCTCTCTGGTCACGACGATATGCCGGAAAACGGGCTGGTCCGACTTCGTAAGTCCGTCGTGAAACAGTGTGGTCTCGTCGAGAACGAGCACGTCAGTTTCCATCACGCTGGACGCGCTCCGGACCATGAACATATTCGCGTGCAATGCGTTGGGAATAGGATGTCCGCGCCTGACAAGCTTCAGCGTGTAGATGCTCTCTCGCGAAAACATGCGTCTTGCACCCAGACTAAACGCGACGGCAATGATCATGGGAAGAACGATGTCATAGTCGCGGGTCATCTCGAAGATCATCGCGACGGCAGTCATGGCCGCTCCCGTGCCGCCGCCGACCATCGCGCCCATTCCCACCATTGCAAACGCGGGCGCACTTACTGGCGCGCCTGGCACGATTGCCGTAATCAGCGCGGAAAACGATGCGCCGAGTGTTGCACCTATGAACAGTGAGGGTGAGAAGACCCCGCCCGATGAACCTGAACCAAGGCTCACCGAAGTGGCGATTGTCTTACAGACAGCAAGCAAAAGAAGAAATGCGCCACCAGAGAGTTGCCCGTATAGCGTCGCCTGAATCGTCGCATAGCCAACCCCTTCCACATAGTAATGGCTTGCGGTAAGCCACAGGGCGTACATCATGGCACCCACGATCAGCATACCTAATCCATGCCGTAGATAAGGGTTGGGGATGCGTTCGAAGGCATCCTCTGCCCAATGAAGCGAACGAATTAAAATGGCGGCGGCGACGCCCGTGATAGCTCCAAGCAACGCGTAAAGTACGAAGGTGAATGCGCTACTCGGCTCGTTAGGGATCGCCCCGAGGTGGACGGGCACGAAGAACGCCGGTGCCGCTCCGAAAAAGAGCCGGCCGACGAACGTTGCAGTGCCGGTCGCGATCGCGACCGGCAAAAACGTGTTGACGCTGATCTCGGGCATCATCAGTTCGGTAGCGAACAACACTCCGCCGATCGGCGTGTTGAAAGTCGCCGCAATGCCCGCGCCCGCTCCGGCAGCGACAAGCGTGATCCGCTGCCCTGCAGTCATCCTGATGAACTGACCAAACGTCGATCCCAGCGCCGAACCGATTTGAATAATGGGCCCTTCACGCCCCACTGCTGCGCCCGAACCGATTGCAAGGGCGGACGAGATCGATTTCGCCAAAGCCACAACAGGCCGAATCGCCCCGCTTTTGTAATAAATCGCGTCCATAACTTCCGGAACGCCATGTCCCTTCGCTTCCGGTGCGAACTTCGTCACGATCCAGGTGACGCCGATTCCGCCGATCACCGGAACCAGAATCACCAGCGCGCCCCACGGAGCGGCCGGCGTGAAATGACCGGTGTCGTACGTGAAGGAAAATTGGCCGAGAAACAGAACATTGTGGACTAGCCCAATTAGAGCGCGAAATACGATCGCTCCAAGTCCGGTAACAATCCCGACAACAAAGGCCAGTACGCATAACCACCGGACTGGTAGCGGTTGAACCGAATCGTCATTGGACGTATTCATGTTGCTGGGCTGCACCGCGGCGACCTTGACATGCCGATCGTCGATGCCCGGGGACTCTTCGTCCAACTCGGAATGCTCGGACATCACACACCTCCTTCATCCAACGCGCACGGTTCGGTAGGAACTCAAATAGTCGAGTCACACACCGGCAGAATGCATTGACTTGCAGGCGACTCAATATGTGAGCCAACGCCGTTGAACACGCAGGCGTAGAAGATCACACAGCCAGCCCCGATTGCAGACGCCTCATCCGCATACTACTCGGCTGTCGCACTAAGCGTCGCCACACATTGAAAGGCGCTTCCTCCGGATACCCGATGCTCGCGCCCGCAGCCGGTCCGCGTTCACGGCCTGGCGAGAGAGAAAACCCGACGAGCAATGCGTCTGCTGCATGACCTTCTGGTGACCGGATAAAAGCAACGGCACGAAAGAGAACAACGCGACCTCGTTTGCGGGCCGGCGAACGACACCGGCTTAGCGAGCCCTCGATTCTGGCTGAGGCTGATGCGGCTTTGGATAGGTCCAAGCTCCCCTTAAAAATCGCTTCGCGACACCAGTTACGACGACATTCAACTGACTACAATTCACCGAGCCTTCATCGCGATTCAACCGCCTCAGTCACGTTCGATATCTGAGAAAGTAACAGCTTTGCATCGCGTGGCGGCCTGCGCCAAGGCTTCCGAAAAGTGGATGTACCATTGTCGATCATAGTCCGACATAGTAAGTTTGGACCTCGTTTTCCTCAGCCCATATCTGAACATCGAGCATCTCTTTAAACTCAACGGAGCGGTCATGATAGACACAACAGAAACCCGTGGCAGTCCTGTAGACAAGTGCCCATTCCGCCGCTGGCTGCTCCCCCGCGAGCGATTTGTACTCGCTCGATATCTCGGCCGCGACGTCATGAAGGGCATTCTTGATCGTCTTCTGAATCAAATCGAATCCATGTATCAATCTCATTGGAGCCTCCCCTGCGAAGGATGATCACCTCGCTTAAAAGCGTTACTTGGCACGAACCTTTCGCACCGCTGCGAGCATTGCTATCCGGCAAGGCTTTGCGATGGCGCTTCAACAGCAGAGATTTTTTTGGTTGGCGATCGCGGCTACTGATGCGTGAGGAGGCCGGTCGGGGCCAGTCCGCGATCGGTAATCAAAAAAATGTTTGTGCTAAACCGCTCCGCAGGCGTTTGCTTCTATGGGCATTGAATGAACGGCGCGGTAATTCGCACTACCGGGCGCCTGGCCATTGCACGCTGGAACGAGGCGGTCTGAAAGAGCCGGCCGCGCGAAGACAGCGGGAATTCGAGGGTCAACGGGCAGGTAGTGCGCAGTTTCACGGCATTGTGATGGTGCGACGACGCTAAGGCACGAGTCGGTTCGCGTTGGCCGCATAGGGGAAGACCAACGTGCTCGGGGTGGTGCTGATACCGGTCAGTGCACATGGCTCGGGTCAGGCGGAGCGCGCGGCAGGATGCCAGGCACACCGCCTTCGATGCGGACCATCTGGCCCTTGCCGCACACTGGGCAGTCGCGAAGTGATTTGCCGGTGAGCCGCAGGTAACGGTCACGGTAGTCTTCCCCGACGGCGGGCGACGCAGCGGCGGGCGGCTCGACGCCGAGCAGCCGCCGGCAGGTGGCGAGGCGGTCTGCCCGATGACAGTTGGCGAGACACCCGTAGCTGCGGATGCGCTTGAAGCCGACGGGCAGCACGTGCAGCAGGAAGCGGCGGATGAACTCGTCGGCGGTGAGCGTCATGGTCCGGTGGCGGGCTTCGTGACGGTAGTCCTTCCACTGGAAGAGGACCGAATCGCCATCAAAGCGCAGCAACCGGTTATTCGAGATGGCGACGCGATGCGTGTAGCGGCCCAGGTAATCGAGCACCTGTGCGGCGCCCCCAAACGGTGGTTTCGCGTAGACGACCCACTCCGCGTGAGCAGCGGGCGCGAGCCAGGCGGCGAACGCTCGCGGATCACGCAACGGCTCGAGCTGGCCATGCAAGCGCAGCGCGCCGGCATCGAACGCGCGGTGCAACTGGTCGAGAAAGAGCCGCCGGAAGAGCCGCGAGAGTACCCGAACGGGCAGGAAGAAGCCTGGCCGGCAGGCAATCCAGCGTTCGCCGTCCGGGGCGATGCCGCCGCCCGGTACCACGCAATGCACGTGCGGATGGTGTAGCAGATTCTGCCCCCACGTGTGCAGGACCGTGATGAAGCCGATTTCCGCGCCCAGGTGTTTCGGATCGGCGGCGATCGTGCGCAGCGTCTCGGCGCTGGTGCGGAAAAGCAGATCGTAGAGGGTCTTCTTGTTCTGGTACGCGAGCGCAGCGATGGGCTCGGGGAGTGTGAAGACGACGTGGAAATACTCGACCGCGCAAAGCAGCTCTGCGCGCCGGCGTTCGAGCCATTGCGCGCGGGCAAGCGACTGGCACTTCGGACAGCAGCGATGGCGACACGAGTCGTAGGCAATGCGCTGATGGCCGCAGGCATCGCACTGCTCGACATGACCGCCGAGCGCGGCGGTGCGGCATAGCTCGATGGCGCTCATCGCGCGGTGCTGGGCACGACTGAGGGCGTCGGCATGGGTCTGCCGGTAGTGAGGGCCGCAGCGGCGGAAGATGTCCGCCACCTCGAGCGCCGGTCGCATCGCCGGCTTCAGAAGTACTCGGGCGCAGGCGGCTGGGGTGGAACGGGTGCGGGATGCGGCAGCAGGTCGAAGGGACTGGTGGTGGCGCACACGGTGCTCGTCGCCAGCTTGAGGTACCGTGCCGTGGTCGCCATGCTGCGATGTCCCATGAGCAGCTGGATCCTGCGTACATCAGCACCGGTTTCCAGCAGATGAGTGGCGAATGCGTGCCTCAAAGAATGTGGCGTAACGGGTTTCGTGATGCCGCTGCGCTCACGTGCAAGGTGGCATGCGTCGCCCACGGCATGGCGGGTGATGGGCCGCCCCGGAATACTCCCTGGAAAGAGCCATTCCCTCGGGTGGGCGTCCTGCCAGTACAGTCGCAGGACCTCGAGCAGACGCGGAGAGAGCATTACGTAGCGATCCTTACGGCCTTTACCCTGGCAGACACGGATCATCATCCGCTGGCTGTCGATATCACTGACCTTCAGATGCACGACTTCGGAGACACGCAGGCCGGCCGCATAGGCCGTCATCAGGATGGCGCGCTGTTTCAGGCTGGGAATCGACTCGAAGAAGCGCGTGACTTCCTCGAAGCTCAGGATGACGGGCAGCTTCAGGGGCCGTTTGGGCAACGGGAAATCCTCGTCACTCCAGTCTTGCCTGAGCGTGATGCGGTACAGGAAGCGCAGCGAGCCTACGGCCAGTTGGACACTGGCTGGCGCGAGCTTGCGTTCGTTGGTCAGGTGGATAATCCAGGCACGGATCTCTTCGGGACCGAGCACCTCGGGTGAGCGCCGGAAATGTCGGGCGAAACTGGAAACCTGCAGGAGATAGGTCTTCTGCGTGTTGACAGCAAGGTTGCGGATCTGCATGTCGTGCAGCATGCGTTGGCGGAGCAGTGTCATGGCGAACCTCCAGGAGACAGGGGATGGCATGCCCGGTCGGGCACCTCCATGCTGCTCCTGCCCGCCTGCGCGTCCCTTCCTCGTGGCCAGGCATCCGATAACCGTCCTGGCCGAACGCCAGGCACTGACCTCCGCTTCCCTCCCACTACCGCGTCAGCGGTTTAGTACAATTCCTACTTTGTATTTAATACCAATAGTGACCCCGGCGATAGTGCATTCACTTGCAGCCACATAGTTGGAAAGCTCGTTGACAGGGACGACTTAACTTCCTTCTTAAGTTCTGTTTAAGAAAGTGTGCGTAACCGGGCTCTACGGGCCAGCATGCATATCGACGGCGTGCAGCGTGTTGTGATCAACAGTGATCCAAGCGAACGCCTCGCACTTTTCAGGCAGCGCATGGACGAGTTGACCGCCGAGGTTGCTGCACTCCTTAACCAGTCACAACGAGTGGAAGAGCTGCTACCCCACGGTTTTTAACGCTCCCCTTCACCGATACGCTCCAGTAAACGCAGAGCATCGATTACAACCGGGCGGCCGGATCTTCTTCGCCGCATGGCCACTCAATTTCGAGTCATCATTCTTCAAGCTGCTTGCGGATCGATAGCAGTTCGTCCCGACGCTCCGCACTCGTCTTCGGATAGGACATTTTTAGTCCTTCGAACGTATCGAGGACGATCTTGGAAACGATGAGCCGGGCGTTCTCTTTGTCATCGGCCGGAACAACATACCATGGAGAATCCGTTGTGCTCGTCGCGCTAAGGCATTCTTCATAGGCCTTCATATAGTGTTTCCAGAATTTGCGCTCCTTGATGTCCGCGAGGCTGAATTTCCAGTTCTTCTCAGGCTCGTCGATACGCGCCAGAAAGCGCTTGCGCTGTTCTTCCTTCGAGAGGTGCAGGAAGAACTTGACGATGCGAGTCCCGTTGCTATGAAGATGTTTCTCCAAATCAGCGATTGAACGGTACCGATCGTGCCAGAGCGTCTTGTCGTCATGAACCGCGTCCGGGAGCCCCTCGCTGCGAAGGATCTCGGGATGCACGCGGACGATTAGTACTTCCTCGTAATAGGATCGGTTGAAGATGCCGATCCGCCCGCGTTCGGGTAGATCACGCGTGGTTCGCCAAAGGAAGTCGTGTTCCAGTTCAGCGTCGCTCGGATGCTTGAAGCTGAATACCTGGCAACCTTGAGGATTGACTCCGGACATCACATGCCTGATAGCACCGTCTTTTCCGGCCGCATCCATTGCCTGGAATATCAACAGGACGGCGTGGCGGTTGGATGCATAGTGAAGCTGTTGCATCGAACTCAGTTGAGCGACATGTTCTTCCAGAAGCTTCTGGTATTGCTCCTTCGATTCGTAGACGGGATCAACCTTCGTTGGCCATTTTTCGAGATTGACCTCGTCCCCTTCGCGTACGCGAAAGTCTTTCGAATGTATTTTCATCGTATTCCTTCCTGCGACTTTGCCGCGGATAGCGTTCGTTGATTCATTTAGTAGTCTGTGGCTTCACCAGCAGCGGCGCGTGGGCTTCGGGCTCAGGCCCGGCTTTGGCTTCGGGTCGAGGCTCCGAGCTGCCTTCGACCTTAGGCTGCGCTTTGACGGGATCGAGAATCCGGTAGGCGAGGAGTTTCACCGGGTCGGTCACGAGGAACCACACCAGCGCGTAGCCCCAGACCAGCAATGCCCAGCCCCAGCCGATTGGCGTCATAAACAGCCCATATACCGCGATCAGCGTCGCAAGCGCCTGCGTGCCAAACACCGCCAACAGCAAAATTCGCGCAGGACGTATCGACCAGAACGGGCCGCGCGTGCGTGTCTGGAAAATCGTCAGATGCCCAGCTACCGACAGCATCAGATACATCAATGTCTGGAGATGCGGACGGTCGAGATGGAAAACGCGATCGCCAAGGAAAAACAAGCCAAATGAGGCGACGGGGCCGACCATACCCAGCACCGTGGCGATGCCCAGCACCAGGCGCATGTTCCAGGCCTCGGGCTGGTCCTTGTAGTGAACATTGTCGTAGGCAATGGACAGGATGGCGCCGTCGTTAAGCAACGCCAGCATCACGATCATCACCGCAGTCAACGGATAAAAGTTGAAGATGAGGATCGAGAGCGTCATGAACAGCAGCACGCGCAAGGTCTCCGCGATGCGGTACATCGCGTAGCTGTTCATTCGCTGGAAAATCTTCCGGCTCTCCTTGATCGCGTCTATGATCACCGAGAGGCCCGGCGTCATCAGTACGATGGACGCCGCAGCCCGTGCTGCATCGGTTGCACCCGAAACAGCAATGCCGCAATCGGCCTTTTTCAAGGCAGGAGCGTCGTTCACTCCATCACCGGTCATGCCAACGATGTGGCCGCCTCGTTGCAGGACATCGACTATATGGAATTTGTGTTCGGGGAACACTTGCGCGAAACCGTCCGCCTTCTCGATGGACGACGCAAACTGCGCCGTCTCAACACGCTTCGCGTCACCGAAACCGCTGGCATCAAGAATATTCGCGCCTAAGCCCAGTTTTTTTGCAGTTTCCTCGGCGATAGCCCGTGCATCGCCGGTCACCATCTTGACGCTTACGCCCATCTGGCGCGCGGTCGCGATGGTTGCGCGGGCATCGTCGCGTGGCGGATCAAACATGGGCAGTACGCCAATGAATTGCCACTGGCCGTCTCCATCGGCACGAGCGACCCCCAATGAACGAAAGCCGCGTGTTGCGAATTCGTTGACGGCCTTCTCGACGGCGGCCTTCACCTGCGCGGCATTGGCCGCCAGCTCCAGGATCACCTGCGGCGCGCCCTTGGCAACCTTGAACTCTTTTCCGTCCGTCCCCTTTACCGTGGCTTCGGTGCGCTTGTGCACCGGGTCGAACGGCTGGAAATGGACCACCTGGTAGCCCTTCAAGGCCTGATCGCTCTTCAAGCCGCCAATCACCGCAAGATCGATCGTGTCCTTGTCTTCCTCACGCGACGCGAGCGCGGCATTCAGGATGACTTGATCGGCGGGAATGTCGTTGACACAGAATGGATCACCGAGGGTCAACTTGTTCTGAGTCAGCGTGCCGGTCTTGTCCGAGCACAAGATGTCCACCCCGGCGAGTTCCTCGATGGCCGACAACCGGGTCACGATCGCTTTTTTCCTGGCCAGCAGACGTGCGCCGACGGCCATGGTCACCGAGAGAACCGTGGGCATCGCCACGGGAATCGCGGCCACGGTCAGCACCAAGGCGAACTGCAATGTGGTGAGAATAGGATCACCACGAACAATCGCGACGACAACGATTGCGGCCACCAGAACCACCGCGAGAATGATCAGGTAGTTGCCGATCTTGAGCACGGCGCGTTGGAAGTGGCTGACGGTATGCGCCTCTTGCACCAGTTGAGCCGTCTTGCCGAAGTAGGTGTTCGTGCCCGTGGCATAGACCAGCGCGCCGATTTCACCCTGGCGAATGATGGAACCGGAAAATACGGCCTCGCCCGCTTTACGCGTGACGGGCAGTGATTCTCCCGTTAGCGCGGACTGATCCACTTCGATCGGGTCACCCTCCAGCAAGCGCGCGTCAGCCGGCACGATATCGCCCAGGCGCACGCGGATGACGTCACCCGGCACTAACTCCCGCGCGGCCGGGCTACCCCATTTGCCATCGCGTATTACCTTGGCCGTAATCGCTAATTGGGCCTTCAGGGCGGCTATGGCGTTGCCAGCCTGGCGTTCTTCCCAGAACCCGACTAGCGCGTTGGACAGCAGTAGCACAGAGATGATGGCAAAGTCAGGCCAATGTCGGGCTACCGCGGAAAGGATCACTGCCGCTTCGATCATCCACGGAATGGGTCCCCAAAAATACGACAGGAACTTCAGCAACGGATTGGTTTTCTTTTCTTCAATCTCGTTAGGTCCGTATTGAGCGAGCCGCTTCGTCGCCTCGGCCTGACTGAGACCGTTCGGCGACGAGCCCAGCTTTGCCTGTAGATCCGGCATGGACAGCGACTTCAGCGCTTCGTTCGGGTCAGGCTTAGAAATCGGCTTGGAACCCGGCTTGGAATCTCCAGCCTGGGAAGGAGCGTTGTCAGGTGCCATGATGGGTGTTCCTTCTGTCTTTGTGACGTAGGAGAGTTGGCGCGGTGCTGGATGCAGCCGTCCCGTCCCCCGTTCATTTCAGCTTCACCTGGCGTAGTCCATTCGCGCCGGGCTTTGGGAGGCACGTTCGCCGTGCCACCAAGATAGTTAGTTAATCTAATGGTGCATGAGCGCCAGGGTATGCTGCGCGATCATCAGGTCTTCGTTCGTCGGGATGACCCAGACCGACACCCCGCTCTTCGGGGTGGATATGCGCGGGCCGCCCGCGGTATTCGCCTGCTCGTCGAGCTTCACGTCAAGCCAGGCCAGCTTGCCGCACAGCGCCGCGCGCACCGCGGCTGAGTGTTCCCCGATCCCTGCGGTGAACACCAACGCGTCCAGCCCGCCGAGCACGGCCGTGTAGGCGCCGACGTATTTCGTCATCGCGTATACGAAATAATCGATCGCGGCGACCGCCCGTGGATCCTCGCTCTCCTGCAGTACCCGCATGTCGTCGCTGATGCCCGACAATCCAAGCAAGCCCGCTCGCTCGTAAAGCATCTTCTCTAACGACGCGACGTCGAAAAGCTTGCGCCGCAGCAGGTAGAACAGTGCTCCGGTTGGCACGTCGCCCGAGCGCGTCGCCATCGGCAGGCCGGACACGCCAGCAAAGCCCATTGTCGTCTCGACGCTACGCCCGTCCAGCATCGCGCACAAGCTGGCACCGCCGCCCAAGTGCGCTGCGATCACCCGTCGCGCATCAGGGGCGAATTTCGGCACCTGCCGGCTGATGTAGTCGTAGGAGATACCGTGGTAACCCCAATGACGCACGCCAGCATCGCGCACGTCCTGGGGAAGCGCATAAGTCTGCGCAACCTCCGGCATGGTGCGGTGAAACGACGTGTCGAAACAGGCAACCTGCGGCAGGCCCGGGAATGCCTCGGCCAGGGCCCGGGCACCGTGCACGTTGAAGGGCTGGTGCGAAGGCTCCATGGCGCACAGCGAGTCAAGGTAGTCCAGTACATCACCTTCGATCCTGACCGGTCCATCAAACCGCGTTCCGCCGAGCACCACCCGGTGCCCGGCCGCTATCACTTTCGTTTCGGCAAGGTTGGCTTCGAGCCACGCGATGACGAAATGCAGCGCTAACCGGTGGTCGATCGTGTGACGCTTGCCCCACTCATTGGCGCCCAACACCTTGCCAGCAGCATCCTTGACGATGAAATGCGGGTCGCCCTGCATGCTGTCGATCTGACCTTCACAACGCAGCGATAGCAACCCGGTAGCATCCACCGCATAGGCGCCGAACTTCAGGCTGGTGGAGCCCGCGTTAAAGACGGCGATGACCTCGTTCATCACCAGTTACTCCGCGGGTTCGGGCAGCACGATCGAGGGATCGCGCGCCAGCGCCTCTGCATACAGCACGGCGGCGGCGGCCGAGAAGCTCCGCGCTGCCGCCGTGTCAGCACGGCTGGTCAGGATCAGCGGCACGCGGGCACCGACTACGAGCCCCGCAGTCTGGGCATCGGCCATGAACGCAAGGTTCTTGTAAATCATGTTGCCGGCTTCAATGTTTGGCACGATCAGGACATCGGCCACACCTGCGACCGGCGACGAGATATTCTTGATCCGCGCCGCATCGAGATCCACTGCCGCATCAAGATCGAGCGGCCCGTCGACGATACCTCCAACGATCTGACGACGATCCGCCATCTTCGCCAGGATCGCGCCGTCGAGACTGGCCGGCATGTCGGTGCGCACCATTTCCACCGCCGCCAACACAGCGACTTTCGGCAAGTCGATGCCGAGCGCCCGGGCAAAGCCGATCGCATTCTGGCAAATGTCGCGCTTCTGGCCGGTGTCGGGTGCGATGTTGAGCGCGACGTCGCTGATGACGAAGCGGCGGGCATAGGTCGGCACCGACACCATCGCGCAGTGGCTGATCAACCGCCCGGTGCGCAGTTTCGCTTCCTTCTGCATGACCGCGTGCAGGAAAACGCCGCTGTGCAGGCTGCCCTTCATGAGTGCCGCGACTTCACCGTTTCCGGCGGCCGTGGCGGCCCTCATGGCCGATTCTTCGGGGCCGTCTGTGGCGACCAACCTATACGCGGCAATGTCCAGGCGCGCGAGATCCGCAATCCGCCGGATCTCGGCCTCGGGACCGAAAAAAACGGGCACGATCAACCCGGCCTCAGCGGCCCCCACCGCGCCGGCCAGGGCATCAGCGCTGCATGGATGCACGATGCCGGTCAGCATCGGCTTGAGACCGCGACAGCGCTCGAGCAAGTTCTCGAGCCGATGCTGCGCCACCTGATGCTGCTGACGTGTCGTCGGTGCCAGAACCTCCAGGATCGCGGTCGCAATGATCTGACCCGCCGGGTTTGTGCACTGACCATCCAGCACCACAATCCCCTGATCCCGCCGCTTCTCCCGCACGACCAGACGAACCGTCATCACTGCGGCGATCGGCAGTGCGCCCTTGATCTGCACCGAGGTTGAGCGGATAACACTCCCTGGACCTGGAAGAGCAGAGCCAACCAGTGCACTCAGCATGGCCGTCACAATGCCAGCAGCAGCCTGGCTTTCGCCCGCACCGGTGAGCGTGTCCGCCTCACCAAATGCGGCGCCCCAGGCCCGCATGTCACCGATCTGCAGCGTGCGCTGGAAAGTCGCAACATCGCCGGGCGCGATCTCATCGAATGTCTTGTTTACGGCAGTTTGCATTGCGGCAGCTCCGAGGGGTTAAGTTCGTGCGATGACGACACATGACGTGCGCGTCCCACGCGTCGAGGTGAGAGACCAATCCGCCCGATCCGGATCTCAAGACAGAGGCGATTCACGCGCACAGGCATGATGGTCGCTCGCTCACGCCACGATGTGATAACCGGCATCGACGTAGGCGACGTTTCCGGTGATCGCCCGGGCGCCGTCGCTGACCAGGAATGCGGCGTAGGCGCCGACATCGTCGAGCGTGACCAGCCGGTGCTCCGGCGCCTCGCGGACTGCGCGCTCCAGCAGCTCGTCGAAATGGTCGATTCCGGACGCCGCACGGGTTTTTAGCGGCCCCGGCGATAGCGCGTTCACACGGATCCCCGCCTGCCCGAGTTCGAGCGCCATATAGCGAACCGCCGCCTCCAGTGCCGCCTTCACCGGCCCCATGACGTTGTAGTGCGCGATCGCTTTTTCGGCGCCGTAGTAGCTCATGGCAAGCAGGCAGCCGCCCGCCGTCATCAACGGTTCGCTGAGCTTGGCCATACGCAGGAAAGAGTGAACGCTGACTTGCATTGCGAGGGCAAATCCTTCGAAGGAGCAATCCGTGATCCGGCAGCTCAGGTCCTCCTTGCGGGCATAAGCAATTGAGTGCAGCACGAAATCGAGGCGCCCCCAGTCCTTCGCGACTCGCTCATAGACGGCCTCAAGTTGGCCTGGCACCGTGACATCGCATGGCATGACGATGGCGCTTTGCAACGCTTCCGCAAGCGGTCGCACGTAAGGCTGCGCATGAGCGTTGAGGTAGGTGATCGCCACTTCGGCGCCCTCGGCGCGGAAGTGGCGCGCGCAACCGTAGGCAAGACTATGCTCGTTGGCGATACCGATAATGAGGCCCTTCTTGCCGCTCAGCATGTTCATGACATTCTCCTTGAACGTGAGCCACCCTCGTTGCATGCGCCCCGCACGCGAGCTTTGATGATATGTACTCCGTACTCCAGCAGCGCACGCTGGGTACGAGTCTCGTTCGGATCGCCGGCAGCGTCTCGTCGGGCGAGTATCCGTTAATCGAGTATCCGTTTATCGCGTGGCTGCCGACTCAGGTTTCGCCAGACGTTTCAAGAGCCATCGGCTGCTCAATTGGCAACCCAAGCACCTCGGCCAGTCGACTCAGGCGGTCGCACTCCATTGCGAGCGGAAGGTCTCCCGCACTAATGATTGCGTGCACCTGCTTGAGCAGATTCTTGCGTTCTTGCGCCCCCGGCACCATGACCGCAAGCGCCTCCACTGCGCGCTCACGCTCCAGTTGCAGCACAAAGGACTGGTCCCGCAGCATCGCCTTGAACTCTGCGAGCGAGAGATGCAAAAGCGTCTTGCGCACGACGTTCATCGCGAGTGCACAGCGCTGGTCAATCAGCCGCTCGGCCGCGGTGACGTACAGCACGGCCCGGCTCAGCGCTTCGTCGAATCCGCCGCTCTGCAACTTCGCCGCATACGCGTCTGAGCGCGCCTGTCGTGCCGCCACCTCTTCCACCGAAATGCTCGGTAGCGCTCGCACCTCGCTGCTGTCATTGAGGCCAAGGAGCGCTTGAACGAATGGCGAGCCATAAAAGCCGAAGAACATCTGCTCTTCCATCTGGTCACGCTGGTCCCGATATTTATTCAGACCAGCGGTGATTTGCTCCGATATCCGCGTCTGCAGCGCAAGAAACGGATTGTCAGGTGCCACGGGCTGGCGCGCCGCGCTCACATTGGCAGCCAGTGTCTGCACGCCCTTCATCCAGGGGTTGCTGAACATCGTGTAGCTGAGCCTGAGCGGGTTCAAGGCTTGGACCAGGTCCGCTGCCGGCTGGTTGGCTAGCGCGCGTACCAGGGGCTGAATGAAGGCGCGATAAAGCGCCAGGTTCATGTCCGACAGCCGCGCCACAGCGGCGAAGGCACGGTCATCTTCGGGGCTGTTGCGTCCAAGCGCGCGAATGTCATCAAGCGAGCGCGTCTCGAAGCGGCTAAGCCAGTTGCCGGTGACGAAGCCCTCCGCAGGTATGTTCGCCGGCCGCGGCGAAATGACCATCTCATAGAGACCAGGGGGCAGGCAGTCGATGACGTCCATCATCTGCACGAACTCCTCATCCTCTTTGGCGCCCACCTTGGCGGAGACGAAGATGGCGAGGTGCCCGACTTCCTGGTTCACGCAATACACGATCGTTCGGCCCGTGGCGCGAATGTCGTCGACGTCCCGATACAGATCAAGGATCCACCCGAGCGTTTGCGGTGGCGGACTGATGTTGTCGGCCATCGACGTGAACACGATAATCGGCGAGGTAACGCTGCGAAGATCGAAGGTCGTACCGTCGCGCGAATGGAGTTGGTTGCGGGTCAGCTTGTCGCCGATGAAGAGGTTATCCACCAGAAACTGCAGTTCATCCCCGTTCAGCTGGATAAAGTCACCCCACCACTTCTCGAACTTGAGGTAGCGCTCCCCGTCGGTGTCGACGTGGGTATAGACCTCGTACTGCTTGCCCCACAACCAGCTTGCTGGGTTCAGCGTGTCGAAGTTCTGGATCAACGCCGTCCCGTCGATCTTCCCCTTACCGAGATCGCTAGCCATTGCGGTGAGCCAACTTCCGCCCAGCAGGCCGCCGGAATAGCGCATCGGATTTTTCCCATGCACACCCTGCCAGTACGACATCGGCGAGCCGGCAACCAGGCAGGGACCAAAGAGGTCCGGCCGCAATATCGCCACCATCAGGGTCTGGTAGCCAGCCTGACAGTTGCCTATCGCAAAGGGACGCTGGGCATCCGGATGGAGTTCGACCACGCGTTCGAAGAAGCTCACCTGTCCCTCGACTACATCGAGAAACTGCTGGCCGGGCGTCGGGGTCGCCCCAAAACCGATGAAGTACACCGGATGCCCGGCGTTGAGTGCGTCCCCGATTTCGCTCTCGGCCTTGAAGCCACCGATACCCGGCCCCTGCCCCGCACGTGGATCGACCACCACGACCGG
Organism: Caballeronia sp. SBC1; assembly: GCF_011493005.1. Lineage (NCBI taxonomy): Bacteria > Pseudomonadati > Pseudomonadota > Betaproteobacteria > Burkholderiales > Burkholderiaceae > Caballeronia > Caballeronia sp. SBC1. The sequence goes on along the minus strand of NZ_CP049159.1, from coordinate 617,078 downwards.
CCGTTTCTGCGGATCGATGACAACGCCTGGCGGAGGAACGATGCGCGACAGCGCGTAGTTGATTGGCCGGGGCAGCGAGCGACCGTCCATAAGCAACTCATGCTCAAAGCTCAACACCGTCGCCATCGGCCGTGACGTGATCTCGATCTCTTCGTCACCACGCTGGCGCAGCAAGTCCAGGAACAGAACGCTGCGTTGGAACGCATCGACCGTATATTCCGGCCAACTTGCCAGAGCGTTGCTGACAGTTGTCGGGGCGGGAATAGGTAATTCAACTCCCTTCTCACCTCTGGTAAGCGAAGCGCGCAAGGTGTCGGATGAGGTCGTGTGCAGCATGGCGATCTTTCCTTCGATGCAGTATTGAGCGATAAAGAGGGCGTTCTATCCGCTGCTAAAGAGATCAGTGGAGTCGCGACGGCGGCCGGGGCGTGCTTCAGCCGAACGAAACCTCGAATGACCCACGAATTACGATGAACATTACAATTGCCAGACTGGCCTGATCAAGCACTTGTACTGACGGTCTTTGTGATTTCCAGCGAGAGCTGCTCCGGCATTCGAGGGTGATTGCAGTGCGATATCTCTCAGAGGCATGCAGATCTGTCCTTCGAACGGCACAATGAGCGGACCGCTTGCCAACTTGACGGGTTTGCTCAGTTGGCAAAGTCCACTGTAGAGGTTCAGCCCTTCACTTCATTGATCTAAATCACCTCGCCGCGCATTCCGCGCCCAGTCGACGAAGCCTGACACGTCCTGACTCAACGAAAATGCCGCAAGCAGGTGCTGTTTGTTCCGAAAAGCAATCCAAAAGGAATGATCGGCTGGTTCTCCTGCGTTGATGTTGACTTCGCTTAACCGATAGCCAGCGTCAGGGACGCGATGCTCCCGGCCATTCGAAAATCCAATGTTGCAAGCGACGTTTCCGGGCGTACTTCGGCCGCCATTTTCGACTCCCCATTTAAGTGGCCGTTAAGACACGCGTCCTATCGTGGTACATACAGGCACTCGATCGCGCGGCAAGCGGTAGTCTCAAAAGAGTGGCCTAACTCCCGGCGGACTCGTTGTGAATATCGGGTCAGGTGAACAGTTATATATTTAGCAAACCTAATTTATGGAGATAAATCATGACTAGTCGATTTATCGCAGTGATGGCGGTAAGTTCGCTTGTCGCTGCAACGTGCTTCTCTGCGGAAGTCAATGCCGCGCAGCCGCCTCAAGTTGCGCTCAACGACATGGGAAAACTGTCAAACCAGGGCAGCAAAGCCTTCAGCGATATCGAACTTGCCAGACTGGCAATTTTTAACGGTCATCCCGTGGAAGCCAGCAGGCTTGTCAGTGAGGCTCAACAGTCTCTGAAGATCGCGCAGACCGACGACACCGCATTCCTCAAAGCCGAATCTGATATGAAGCCTCCCCCGTCACAGGTCTATCAATCGTCCTCGGCTAAGGACACGAAGGCCGTGTCATGGTTGCCAGTTGGAGCGGACGTAACAGTTAGCGACGACTTCACAACGCCCGCAAAAAGAACCGCGGTCACGTCCGCTAATGCCCACCTGAAGAAGGGACAAACCAACGCCACAATGAAGGAGCTAAAGCTAGCCAACGTAGGCGTCTCTTATACGATGGAAGTTGTGCCGCTCAAACAGATTACAGTTGATGTGGACGAGGCAGCGGGGCTGATGAAGCTCGACAAGTTTTATCAGGCTGATCAAGTCCTCAGGCGGGTTCAGGACAGCGTGAGATATGACTGGGTCGATGTCAGTGCGGTGCCTCATTCAATCCAGACCACGTCAAGTGCTGACGCCAACGCGGCCTCGTCTGCCGTAGCGAAATAGAGTGGAATTGAACGGTGCCTGCCGAGGGCCGGACAGGCAGCCGCAGCCTGAAAAACACGTCACCGTCGTCGCGAGCAACCCATGTTGTTACGCTCAAATAGAAGGAGAGCTCGGGCCTATCCGGTGGTTGACGATCGTGCCATGTTGCTTCACAAAAGTAGCGAGACGTCATCGTCAGCACTTTCGCTCGCATCGAGAATCCATGATTCACCTCCGCGATTGATGTGTCGCCTACGTTGACGCACGGCTCCAGAGCCGAATAGTCCCATGGTCACTGCGCTGGTGATTCGGGGAGACCGACGATAGTTGCCGGCGGGGGTATGACCGCTATTGAAATGTCGCTGGTCCGTTCCCTAGGCATCTTGGGGACATAGGTCGCCGTGGCTCCGTCCCAGTAAACCCAATGATTTACTGTGTGGATCTTTACCCTGTCGCTAAGCGGACCGTTGACGGGCAGGTGAACTGACGTTTTAGATTCGATAAAGACTTGTGCAATACGCCCTTTGACTGTCGTAATGGTAATCACCCCACGAGCCCAGGGCGGTCGGTTTTGCGTTTGGAGCGTGTATACGTCAGGTGCGATAGCGTGCAAACACGGCGGGGTGCTTGAATCACAACTCGGTAGTTGGGAAACAGGTATCGCCAGATTCACGCCTAACAACGTAGCCGCATGCGCCGACGTAACGGCAAACAATAGTAAGCTGGAGAGAATGGACTTCATGATTTCGTCCTGATATTTGGAATCTGAATCCAAAGAATATGAGTTGGCCGTCTGTCAAACCATATGGCAAGTTTCGGTCCTGTCGGCTGGTAGTAATGCGTTACACATTTAGATTGCCTGCTGCCCGTGTCGCACATGGCGCTTACCGCGCGATCAGCACAATCGGGTGATGGTGGTACAGGCAACCGCGTTGCATGCCGAAACCCGAATATTCAGTGCCGGGTACACTAAATGCTAAAAGCTATCGCTGCACAGGCGATAAGTCGGCGGCATCAAACCTCTCTTCGTGCTGCAAGCTCCGAAGGCGTGGTCGTTTGCTTCAGCGTCGGTCAGGATATCTTCATCACGATCGAACACATACGATCTGGCTGATCTAACAACAGGCGGAAAACGCAATTTTCAAGAAGCAATTCAATCGGCTGGGCTTGGGCGTTGGCTGACTGTACTGTCTGCCAAGGTACCGGCACCATACTGCTGGCGCGGAAGAAAGCCAGGATACTCGGACAGCGATATCGTGAACATCGGCAACGGACATCGTGGTCTTGTGCATCAAGTGAAGCCGGAATGTGCGAGTGAGCCATCGACCGATGCTCATCTCCGTGCCGCAGCGGCGCTATTCGTGAAGGTCAAGGCCGTTGCCCGCTGCGCTTTTCTTTGCGCCGCGGCGTTCACACTCAGCTCTTGCACTGATGACACCCATCTCAGCTTTCTCAATCCACAGGGCCCCGTGGCATCGATACAGCGTACGCACTTTCTTGAGATGGTGGCGTTGCTGGCGATCTTCGTTGCGTTGCCGATCTTTGTTCTCATCCCATGGTTCGCCTGGCGCTACCGGTATGGGGCGAAATCCTCACGCTACACGCCTAAATGGGCGTTTTCCAGAACTCTGGAAGTCGCTGCGTGGAGCGGCCCTGCGGTGATCGTGGCGCTCTTGGCCGCGCTTGTCTGGCGTAGCACGCACGCGCTCGATCCGTACAAACCTCTGGCCTCGGGCACACCGGCACTGCGCGTGCTGGTGATCGGTTACGACTGGAAATGGCTGTTCATCTATCCCGACCAGGGTGTAGCCAGCATTGGTGTGTTGCCACTGCCCGCAGGTCAGCCCGTGGCAATGCAGCTAACGTCCGCCACGGTGATGCAATCGCTGCAGATACCAGCGCTGGGCAGCCAGATTTACGCCATGGGCGGCATGGTCACACAGTTGCACTTGCAGGCGGACAAACCCGGGCGCTTCATGGGCGAAAACACCATGTACAACGGTGATGGCTTTCACCAGCAGCGGTTCACCGCCGTGGCAATGACACCTGACGCGTTTAACGACTGGGTTAAACAAACTCGGGCTCGCGGTGTGCCACTGGATGCAAGCACGCTAAAGCTGATATCGGAACGCACGACCCGCGCACAGCTCACGGCCGCGCTGGGCCAAAGTCGAGCCAGCGATGGCGGTATTTATTTCAACCACGCTACATCCGACATTTTTTCCAACGTCGTCATGGCGACCATGAACGGTACCGTGGCCGATCCTCAAACCACCGGACATGCCGCAACATCGACAGTAGTGAACGTCGTTGAAAACGCGACATCACTCTCTGCGGAGCAAAAGCCGTGAGCCTTCCCTACGTTTTGGCGCACCCGCTGGGACGGCTGAGTCTGGAATCCCTGCCGTTCTGGCAGATGCTGCAAGACCCCAGCGAAGCCAATGTGATCAACGGGATCATCGCCACGGGAGCCGCCTCGATGGTGGCGATAGGTGCAATCGTTACCTTTGCATTGATCACTCGCTACCGGAAGTGGGGTGTTCTATGGTCCGACTGGCTGACCAGCCCAGACCACAAAAAGATCGGCATCATGTACGTCGTGCTGGCTTTCGTGATGCTGGCCCGTGCGCTGATTGAAGCTTTGCTGATGCGTACCCAGCAGGCATTCGGCCTCGGCGGCGGCTTTCTCTCGCCGGATCACTTCGCGCAGCTGTTCAGCACGCACGGCACCATCATGATCTTTTTCATGGCGATGCCGTTTCTCACCGGCGTGATCAACTACGTCATGCCGCTGCAGATCGGCGCGCGCGAAGTCGCCTTTCCCGTGCTCAACTCAATCAGTCTGGGCCTGACCGCAGCGGGCGCAGCGCTGGTGATGATTTCGCTGTGCATTGGCACCTTCTCTACCGGCGGCTGGTTTGGCTACCCCCCGTATACAGAAGCAACCTTCAGTCCGGGCGTAGGTCCGGACTATTGGATCTGGTCGCTTTCGCTGGCCTCTCTGGGCTCGACTTTCACCGGCATCAATTTCGCCGTCACCATCTACAAAATGCGTGCGCCAGGAATGACGTTCATGCGCATGCCCCTATTTACGTGGACGGCATTGTGCACCAGCATCCTGATGATCTTTGCCATGCCGCCACTGACCGTGGCGACGGCGCAGCTCGCGTTGGACCGCTATCTCGGCTTTCACTATTTCACCAATGCGCTTGGCGGCAACATGATGCACTTCGCCAATCTGTTCTGGCTATTTGGCCATCCGGAAGTCTATATCCTGATACTGCCGGCTTTTGGCGTGTACTCCGAAGTCGTCTCGACGTTTTCCGGCAAGGTGCTATTCGGCTATCGCGCACTGGTGATGGCCACCATGGCTATCGCGATCCTGTCATTCACCGTGTGGGTGCATCATTTTTTCACGATGGGCCAAAGCGCCAATATCAACGCGGTGTTCGGCATCGCCTCGATGCTCATCGGCATTCCTACAGGCGTCAAAATCTACGACTGGATGTGGACGATGTTTCGCGGTCGGATACGCTTTACCGTGCCAATGATCTATTCAATCGGCTTTATGCTGCTGTTCGTGCTGGGCGGTATGAGCGGGATCCTGCTGGCTGACCCGGGCGTCGACTACCAAGTGCACAACAGTGTGTTTCTGGTCGCGCATTTCCACAACGTGGCAGTGCCAGGGGTGCTGTTCGGGATGATCGCTGCCTACCACTTTTGGTTTCCCAAGGCATTTGGCTTTCGTCTCAACGAGCGCTGGGGGAAAATCTCGGCGCTGTGCTGGATCGTCGGCTTCATGCTTGCGTTCTTCCCACTCTACGGGCTGGGACTGATGGGTATGCCTCGCCGCACCGTGGCCTACTCCGAGCCCGCCTACGTGCCGCTGGAAATGGTGGCGTTGCTCGGTGCCGTTCTCATTATTGTGGCCCTCACCGCCCTAGTCGTGCAGCTATGGGTGTCGATCAGGCAGCGCGACACGAATCGTGTGTTTGCCGGCGATCCATGGGACGGGCGCAGTCTGGAATGGTCGATCTCGGCGCCGCCGCCGGAATACAATTTCGCGATGATTCCACGAGTTGCCGATCGCGATGCCTTCACCGTGGCCAAGGAAAACCGTAGCGCCTATCAGCGGCTCGAGACGTATGAAGACATTGAGATGCCGAAGAACAGCGCCATGGGTCCGTTCATTGCGGCGATTGGTTTCTTCCTCGCCTTTGGCCTGGTATGGCATATCTGGTGGATGGTGATCCTGTCTTTCCTGGCCGCCATGGCCGCGATGATCGGGCGCGGCTTTGCGCGAGATACCACGCGCGTTGTTAGTGCGTTGGAAGTGCGCAAAGAGCACCATCGCTGGATCGATGCTGTAACCGTGGCCACCGCCATATCCCGTGCTGACGAACGCACGCCGGCTAATGGCGGATTAGCCCAACACGAAACCGAAGGGGTGGTGCCATGAGCCGCGAAGCCGCCAAGTACCCGGGCTTGAACCTGAGTTCCGCGCACGGCAAGGATCATGAAGCAGCCGAAAGCCTGATGTTCGGCTTCTGGGTGTTTCTCATGAGCGATGCCATCTTGTTCGGCATGGTGTTCGCGACCTATGTGACCTCTGTGCATGCCACCGCCGGCGGCCCAGAGCCCTACCAGCTCTACGACATCAAGAGCATCTTCGTCGAGACCCTGTTGCTCCTGGCCAGCAGCTTCACTTTCGGAATGGCGTCTCTCGCGCTCAAATACAAGCACAGCACGCCGCGGCTGATCGGATGGTTAGCGGCGACCCTGATACTGGGCATTGCCTTCTTGTGTTTCGAACTGCATGACTTCAGTACCATGTTCGCCAAGGGAGGCGTACCCAGTCGCAGCGGTTTTCTGTCCGCCTTCTTCGACCTGGTGCCCTTGCACGGCCTGCACGTCACCGGCGGCTGCATCTGGCTGATCGGTTTGGTGGGCCAAATCGCCCGCTACGGTCTCGATACCAAGACGAAGCTCGGCATTATGCGACTCGCGCTGTTCTGGCATTTTCTGGACATTGTCTGGATCGCGATTTTCTCGGTGGTCTATCTGGCGGGGCTCACATGAGCGAACAACCCAACGTCGCCGTGGACGGCGCAGACCCGATGCAGGAGGAACGCCGGGAGTTCCGATCTTATGTCTGGGGCGCGGGCATGGCGTTGTTGCTCACCGTGGTGCCGTTTGCGCTATTGCACTGGGCTCGCTTACCGCGCTTGCCGATGCTGATCGTTATTGGCGTATTCGCGCTGGTGCAGATCCTCATACACTTCCGCTGTTTCCTGCACATCAGTTTTGCCCACAAGCGGGAGGATCTGCAGCTAATCCTGTTCTCGGCGTTGCTGTTGACGATTATGGTCGCCGGCACGATCTGGATCATGGCCAGCTTGGCGCTGCGTATGGCGATGCCGGCCTCTTGACACCCGGAAGCGCTTTTTGCCTCCGTTTTTGCCTCCATTAGCCGCCTGTCGCAAACCCTGGGTACAAGGTCATCCCACCGTCCACAAAAAGCGTTGCCCCGGTCACGTAATCAGCCGCATCTGACGCAAGCCAAACTGCAGCCTGAGCGATGTCGTCTGGTTCCCCAATTCGCTTGTAAGGAACCAGCGTCATGAGCTCGGCATAGGCCTCAGGCGTACTCCAGGCTCCGGTGTTAATCGGCGTGCGAATCGCCCCCGGGGCGATACTATTGACCCGAATGCGGTAAGGCGCGACTTCTTGCGCAAGGCTTTTCATGAGCAGCATGACACCACCCTTGGATGCAGCGTAGTTGGCATGACCCGCCCAAGGTATCTCCTGATGCACGGAGCTCATGCAGAGAATTTTCCCGGCCGCGACCGATACTGCGCCATCGACGCCCCGCCGTTTGAATTCCCTTACCGCTTCTCGCGTGCAAAGAAACTGTCCGGTGAGATTCACGCCAATCACGGTATTCCACTGCTCCAGTGTCATTTTGTCGAACGGCGCGTCGCGCTGCAAACCGGCGTTACTGACCACGATGTGAAGCGTACCGAAATAGTCGATTGCACGCGCAAACATTGCCTGCACTTGTTCTTCATTGCTGACATCGGCCTGAACCGTAATCGCACGCCGTCCGAGACGTGCTATCTCGTGAGCAACGTCTTCCGCCGCTTGCGGATCGACTACGTAGTTGACGATCACATCTGCACCGGCGCGAGCAAGTCCAAGCGCGACCGCTTTGCCAATGCCGGAATTCGCGCCAGTCACGAGCGCAGGCTGCCCGGCCAGCGTGGGATAGGACGCCAGGTGTGGCAAACGGCTCGCGTCCGGACTCGCCGGGGCGGAAGGATCTTTGGATGCTTCATCGGTCATGAAAGACTCCTGACTTGTTGGTGTTTGGCTCGAGCATGGCGTGCGGGAAACACGTTACTCCAGGGGAGCACGGGAATGTCAGCTACCACCCCGGTTAAGCGTCGGACCACAGAGGTTGAGCGCCGTGTTGACGATAGCAAGGTGGGTCAACGCTTGCGGAAAATTGCCGGCAAGGTGTTTGCCTGCTACGTTGTATTCCTCGGACAACAATCCAAGGTCATTACTGACAGCAAGTACGCGTTCAAATTGCGCCCGTGCCTCGTCGGTGCGTCCTTGCAGGATCAGGCAGTCAGCCATCCAGCATGAGCATGCGAGAAATGCGCCCTCGCCCGGACCGTCCTGGCGCGCCTTGGTTCGGCGAATTAGACCGCCATCCGAGAGTTCCCGCTGGATCGTCGCGATTGTCGCCGCCATGCGCGGCTCATCAGCCGGCAGAAAGCCAACGAGAGGCAGCAGGAGCAGGCTTGCGTCAATTTCCTGGCCGCCAAAGTGTTGCGTGAAGCTGCCCAAGCCTTCGTTCCAGCCTTCGCGGCAAACCTGCTCGTGCACCGTCGATCGCAATGCCGTAACGCGTTCAAGCATGCGCTGATCCACGGTACTTGTGCTACCGAGCGCTTCATGATGGCGAATGAAACGATCGAACGCGACCCAGGCCATCACCTTCGAATACGTGTACTGTCGCGGTTCGGCGCGAGACTCCCAGACGCCGGAGCCTTCGCTGTCCCACATTGCCTCGAGGTGCTCGACAATCTTTAGCGCAATCGCCGCCTCCTGCGTCGAAGCAGGCACGCCGCCCCGGCGAGCGAGGTCGAGGCAATCGAGAACTTCTCCGAAGACATCAATCTGATGCTGTGTCGACGCGGCGTTGCCAACACGCACCGGCTGAGAATAACGGTATCCCGGCAACGAATCGACGGTCCACTCAGCAAGATGCCGCGCACCGTCAACGCGATACATGATCCTGACGCGTTCGGGCGATCCGGCAATGGCGCGCAGTAGCCAATCTCGCCAAGCTTGCGCTTCTCCAAGAAACCCAGCATTGATCAGTGCACCTAGCGTAAAACTCGCATCGCGAAGCCAACAGTATCGGTAGTCCCAGTTCATCTTGCCGCCCGGCGCTTCGGGCAACGAGGTCGTGGGCGCCGCGATTAACCCGCCGCTCGATTGATGGATCAATGCCTTGAGCGTCAGTAACGAGCGCCTCACCTCGTTCGGCCAGTCAGTCTTCGAATTGTCGAAGCGAGCGATCCACTTGCGCCAGAATCCCTGAGTCGACACTAACGCGGCCTCGGCATCGATAGCCGCGGGAGGCGGCTGGTGAGATGGCCCGTAGCTCATCACGAACGCTAACCGGCTTCCCTGCATGACAAGAAATTCGGTGTCGGTGGCATGAGACTTAACTTCGAGTGGCATCGGCGCGCGCAGGATCACCAGATCGGGACCGACTTTCGCGACCATAGTGTCACCCTCCGCTGTGGACCAAGGTGGCAATGCCCCGTAGTCGAACCGGAGGCATAGTGTCGAGCGCATTGTCACGCTGCCTCGCAAGCCTACGACGATCCGCACGACCGACGAGAACGTTGTTCGCATCGGCATGAAGTCAATGACCCTGACCTCGCCTTCCTCTGTCGCAAAATCGGTTTCCACGACGAGCGTATCTTCCTGATAGCGACGGCTTTGATGGATCACTGAGGCAACGGGAGCGATTGACCAATGGCCGTTTTCCCGCGTGCCAAGGAGCGCGGCGAAACAGGCGTCATCGTCAAATCGCGGCCAGCAAAGCCAATCAATCGAGCCATCCCGGCTCACCAACGCAGCGGTTTCGCCGTCGCTCAACAGGGCGTAATCCTCGATCGGTTTGCTCATTGCAGAATTTTCCGGATCTGAAACACCATAAGACAACTAGCCTTAAACAAAACATTACTAACCGATATGCGTGAATGTCACCGTGACGAATGACAGTTCGTTATACGTACCAAAATCTGTTGACCCAGCAATGCCGCTATCTCCCTGAATGCGTCGTCAGGAAGCCATCGGAAAGTTGATCAACGCGCGCTCGTTCATTGCCCCCTGTGGATCGTGATCGCGAGTTTCAGACTTTGTACTTTTTGGCTAACAAATGGACACCGCCGATCAAACCCAAGGCAGCGGCCGCCCAAAAGGCAGTACGGTGCCGATCGGTGAACATCTCCCAACTGCGTCCTTTTGACTCGCTGTCAAATCGCCCATGCGCGCCGTAGTTGCCCGCCACCGGTTCGAACAGATTGGCAGGCGCATCCGCCGCCAGAGGCTCATCGGTCAGCTGACCGGTGTAGCCTGCTGACGCCAGGTACTTATCGATCAGACCCGGCGCGATGCGATTGGCAAGGATGGCCTTCACAGTCGGAAAACCAACCCAGACCTCACGGCGCTTGTGCGTGGCGGCGAAGAAGATGGCCCGAGCCGGAACCTCGGGCTCGAAAATAGGCGCGACCGGCTTCGCTTTGACGCCCATCTTGTTCATCGCCCAATCGAATTGAGGGGTGTTCACTGCCGGCAAATCCACCATCGTCAAGTGCACGTTCAGCTTGTCATGGATAATTTCGGAGCGCAGAGCGTCAGTGAAACCGCGAATCGCAAATTTGGCGCCGCAGTAGATGGACTGCAGCGGAACCGATCGATAACCGAGTGCCGAGCCCACGTTAACGATCGTCCCACGGTTTCGAACCCGCATGCGCGACAGCGCCGACATGGTTCCGTGCACTTGGCCGAGATAGGTCACCTTGGTGCCGCGCTCGAACTCTCGCGCAGTGAGTTTTGAAACCGGCGCAAACACAGTGGCCATGGCGACATTGACCCACACATCGATTGGTCCCAATTCCTGTTCGACTCGCGTGGCGGCAGTGTCCACTGCAAGGGCATCCGCGACGTCAGTAGGAATCGCAAGTGCGCGGACCCCGTACCGCGATTCGAGATCCGAAGCCGCGTGCTCAAGTCGATCAGGATCCCGCGCCAGCAACGCTACGTCATATCCCCGCCGTGCAAACTCTTCCACCGTGGCACGACCGACACCTGCGCTCGCCCCCGTCACTACGACCACTTTTGGCATTGTCTTTTCTCGCTGAACGGTTACATGAGAACGCGGGCTCGACTGCAACCAGCGGTAGTTCATCGGAGCGGTGTGTGAATCACACCATGCTGCTTAAATAGGCGCAAAACTTGTACCGGACCTGTTGGACGACACACTGCATTACTAAACACCAACAGGACTACTTCTTGCCTGAATGACTTGGACATACCGGACGCTGGCTTATTCAACATTCAACGCTTGCGGGCCCAAATCCGTAATCGATGAAATGAGTGATCGGAAAAGGAAAAACATGAGCCACTACGACGTCGTCGTGATAGGAAGCGGCCCGGGCGGTGCGTCTCTCGCGTACAAACTTGCCTCGACGGGCAAAAGCATTCTGCTGCTCGAACGCGGCGACTACCTGAAGCGGGAGCCCGCCAACTGGGATTCGAAGACCGTGTTCGTTGATGGCATGTATCAGACCAGCGAAACCTGGTACGGCGGTGACGGCAGCAAGTTCCACCCTGGTCTTCACTACTATGTGGGCGGCAACTCCAAGGTGTACGGCGCGGCGCTCTTCAGGCTTCGGGAGCGCGACTTCGACGAGCTTCAGCACAAGGACGGCATGTCGCCTGCATGGCCGCTCAAATACGCAGACTTTGAGCCCTATTACGCCGAGGCGGAACGCCTGTTTCATGTTCACGGGCAACGCGGCGAGGATCCGTGCGAGCCGCATGCGAGTACGCCTTTCCCGCATCCGGCGGTGTCGCATGAGCCGCGCATCCAGGCCCTTAACGACTCCTTGGTCAAAGCGGGATTGCATCCTTTTCATTTGCCGCTCGGCATCCTGCTGGACGAGAAAGACGGCCAGGTGACGCCCACCAGCCGCTGTATCCGATGCGACGCCTTCGACGGATTTCCTTGCCTGCTCAATGGCAAGGCCGACGCGCAGGTGATGTGCGTGGACCCCGCACTCGCAGCTTATCCGAACCTCACACTGATGACGAACACCTACGTTACCCGGCTTGAAACCGATGAATCGGGCAAGACCGTTACGGGCGTTCAGGTGGTACGCGAGGGCACTCCGGGGCGTTATACGGGTGATATCGTCGTGGTCGCTTGCGGCGCATTGTCGTCGGCGCTTCTGTTGCTGCGCTCGGGCAATGACAAGCATCCCAGAGGTTTGGCTAACGGGTCCGACCAGGTCGGCCGCAACTACATGCGGCATAACCAGTCCATCTTGATGGCACTCATGCGCGAGCCCAACGATACGATCTTCCAGAAGACCCTCGCGATCAGCGATTTCTACTTCGGTGCGAACGATTGGGACTATCCGCTCGGCCTGATCCAGATGTGCGCAACCTCTCATGCCGATCAGATCCGAGGCGAAGCGTTGCCCGCATGGCTCGAATGGCTGCCGGAAATGCCCTTCGAAACCATGGCACGGCACTCGATGGACTTCTGGCTATCGACGGAAGATCTGCCGCGCTCCGAAAACCGCATCCGATACGAAGGCGACCACGTCGTGCTGGAGATCAAGGAGGGCAATATGGAAGCACATCACCGGCTGAGAAAGAAACTCGAGGGGCTACTTGCCGATGCGGGTGCCCACGCGGCGATGATGGACCGTAAGCTCTATCTGGGTAAAGACATACCGATTGGGGGCACCGCTCACCAGGCAGGCACCGTGCGCTTCGGTGTCGATCCGGCCACGTCGGTGCTCGACGTAAACTGTAAGGCTCATGAACTCGACAATCTCTACGTGACCGACGCCAGCTTCTTTCCGTCGATCGGTGCGGTCAACCCGACCCTGACAATCGTTGCCAATGCACTGCGGGTCGCGGACAAGATCGGCGAGCGCTTGGGCGTGATGCCGGTGGCCGCATGACGCTTACCGCGAGGGATTGGAGATGAATTTCTTCGATATGGTCGCTATCCCATTGATCGCGCGCGTGTGCCTGGTCGTGATGTTTCCCTTCAGCGCGCTCGACAAGATTGTCCACTGGAAGGAAGCGATGCAGCAAGCGACTTCCTCCTTCTTGCCCGGCGGCGCAGTGTTACTCGTGATCGCCATCATTGTGGAATTCGTCACACCTGTTTGCGTCGTCATTGGCTGGCATGATCGTCTCGCCGCATTCGTCCTTGCGGGCTTCTGCGCTGTCACGGCACTCCTATATCACCCGTTCTGGAAATATCCTCACTTCTGGTCGAAGGCGGGCGACGGTCACAGCCACTTCTGGGACTTTCTCAAGAATTTCGGCCTGGTCGGAGGCCTGCTTCTGGTTGTCATCGGTGGTATGCCGATGAGCGCGTCCGCCGTGCTCGAACATCCACTTTCGTCTGCACCGTATGGAAGTGTTTCGCCGATGGGTTCCCCCGCCTCTTCGAGCAATCAGTAAAGCGACGGTAAACCACCCAGCCAAGGAGCGCATTCATGTCCGCCTCAGATTCAAACGCAACTATGCAATCGCCGTTAAAAGAAGGTGAAGCCCCTAAGGTTGGGTATTGGCATTTGTGGACCGACAATCTTGGGGTCAGTCATCAAGTCAGATGCGAACTGGATCGGTTTGAATTGAAGGGCGTGGGTAACGCTGCTCCTCAATGGAACGACAAGCAGGAACGGTCCGACGCCACGGTGGTGTTCACGGTCCAGCCAGTCGGTTGGGTCGGTGACTGGCACGAGAACCCGGCGCCTCAGTGGATCATCCCGATATCGGGGCGGTGGTGGGTAGAGTCCATGGACGGCACGCGCATCGAAATGGGCCCTGGCGATCTCTCGCTGGGCGAGGACCAGGCAAGCATCCCCGATACAACCGGCCGCATGGGCCATCGCTCAGGCACGATTGGCGATCAGCCTGCGGTGCTCATGACGATCCAACTGCACGTCGACCCGGTCCACGTGCCGGGACACTTTCGCTAACGAGCGGTACATGACGACACATTCGGATGTGGAAATCATTGACCCGCGCTTTAAGGCGATGGTCCTTCCGAACGCACCGCTCGAATTACTCGGCGACGGCTTTCGGTGGCTTGAGGGGACAGTCTGGTTTGCTGACCAGGATTACCTGCTGTTCAGCGACCTGCCGAATGACCGCATCATGCGATGGACGCAAAGCGGCGGCATCAGCGTGTTCCGGCAGCCATCAGGCTTTGCCAACGGCCATACGCGCGACCGCCAGGGCCGGCTGATTGGATGCTCGCACCGCCAACGGTGTACTACGCGCACTGAACTCGATGGGCGTGTACTAGTACTGGCAGATCGCTTCGAAGGCAAGCGCTTGAACTCGCCCAACGATGTGATCGTCAAAAGCGATGACACGATCTGGTTCTCGGATCCACCCTATGGCATTCAGACCGATTATGAAGGCGGCAAACAGGTGCAGGAGCGTCCCGCATGCGTCTATAGGCTCGTGCCGGGCAGCGGCGAACTCAGTGTCGTTTCCGACCAGTTCACAGGTCCCAACGGTCTGTGTTTTTCACCGGACGAGGCGCGCCTTTATGTCTGTGAAAGTGGTTTGCAGTTCGATCCCGACCCAATCCGGCACATTGCCGTGATGGATGTCGGCGCAGACGGCATCGCGTGTTCCAAGCCTAGCGTATTCCACAAGATCGATCCCGGGTTCGCCGATGGCATTCGCTGCGATGAAGACGGCAATGTGTGGTCGAGCGCTGCGGATGGCGTGCACTGCATCGCGCCCTCGGGCGAACTGCTCGGCAAGGTTCACGTGCCATTCACCGTTTCAAACTTGACGTTTGGCGGGCGTAATCGCAGCCGCTTGTTTATCTGCGCCTCACATTCCCTGTTTGCTATCTACACCAATCAGCGAGGAGCGCAGCGTCCATGAAGCCCGCGCCCATCACCCGGATTATCCGAATCAGCCGCAACGTCGTTGAGCTGGACCGTAGTACTGCTTTCTATCAGGACCGGCTCGGCTTCCAGGCCAGTGGTCCAGTGTTCATCATGGAGCGAGCGCTCGCGGCGCAGCTCGGGTTCGGCGCGCGCGATATCAACGTGCAACGCTTGCGGCTTGGCGAGGAGGAACTCGAACTTGTCGAAGCCGGCCCGAACGCACGCCCTTATCCGTCGCCAAACACCTCAGCCGATCTTGCATTTCAACATCTGGCAGTACGTTGCATGGATATCGACATCGCGTTCAAGCGGCTATACCGAGAAGACAGCGCCTCGGCGCTTCCGACGGCAATTTCACGCAGTCCGGATGGCGGTCCGGCGCCAGTTCGTCTACCCGATAGCAGCGGCGGCGTCACGGCCTTCAAGTTTCGTGACCCGGATGGACACCCGCTCGAATTGTTGCAGCCTGCCGGCGATGAAGGCGCACGATCAACTGTGCGCGCCGGGGTCGACCATACTGCCATCTCCGTATCCAGTGCACCGTCGAGCAAAGCTTTTTATGCGGACTCGCTGGGACTGACCACAAGCGCTTATCAAACCAATTCGGGAAGCGAGCAGGGATTGCTGGATGCGCTCGAAAACCCGATTGTCGAAGTCGTCTCTCTCCAAACAACGGGTGAGTTGTCGCCTCACCTTGAGTTGCTGTGCTACCGCAGACCCCTCGCGCCTGCACCCCATACGCAAGCCAAAGCCACCGACATCGTTAGCGACAGAATCGTCATCCGTTGCAGCGATGTGAGCGGGCTCGCGATGAACCTCGGCATGGCGTCGCGACTCATCCGGTTGACGTCCGGGGAACTAGTCCTCCTGTTTCGAGATCCCGATGGTCATTTTTTTGAGGCTATCGAATGACTGGTTTGTACAATTTATAAACGGATACGACAGACACGACAACACCTCGTACATATTCAGCCGGAGAAGGCCTCTGTGCCTCAGAGAACTATCTATCGGAGCCTTCGGCCTCTATCCCCAAGCACAGCCAGAATACGTCCACGCTGAGCAATCGCGAAAGGCGCCGGTATGCTAAGCGGCCCGGCGCGGTTATGCCAGCACGCCAGTAAGACACGTCTCGCGCCGCTACGCCGACCTGCCTCGCGACTTGCCCGGACGAGATATTATTTCGCTTCAGACAGTGGTCCAGTCGAGCCGCGAATGCCCGGCGCCCGGCACGCTGCGCCAGGCTCTCCTCAAACAACAAATCTGCGCTGATATGTAAAGCCATTTACTGTTCCCTCCAATTCGTCCACGACGCATTGCGCCGCAACATCTATTGCCGTCAGCCGAGAATAACAACTCGCACCCCGACACTAGCCGCCAGACCTTAACGCTTGCTTAAGTCTCGTCGGCTTGGAGAGGTTAAGGTTAAATCGCTGTGGTCCCGGCGACGTCACTGTTTGAAGATCGCGGCACTCACATAAAGTTTGGTTTAAGAAAGCGGTCCTAGTCTGGTTTATCCCAACGTTGTTTGCATCATGGCAGCGCGGGTAAACCTTAAGACGCAGCTGATACAGCACGCCCTTATAGCGGCGAAACTGACAAAACCCAAATTACGGGCAGCCGTCGTTTCCACCCTGATCTTCCATTTATCTTACTTAGGAATACATCATGAAATCGATCTCGACTTTCGTCGCACTATGCGGCGTCGTCATGGCCAGTACCGCGTTCGCGCAAACACCCAAAGAGGTCATTCCTTCCAAAATGAAATGCAACGAGTTTGTCGCGACGGATGAAGCCTATCGGCCTGCCCTTGTCTACTGGGTAGCTGGCGTCGATAAGCTCGGCGTTCGCGAGAACGATAGGTTGGTCCTCGATACCGCGCATCCCGTCGATGAGATCGTGACCGAGTGCAAGAAAACGCCAGATGCACTCTTCATGAAGAAGGTCCGGCAGATGTATCGGAACAAGCAGATAACGCTCAATAAGACCTATGCCCACAACTGAAGACAGCGCATTCGCGCGTGGCTTGGCTCGAAGCAGCGCGAACCGGAGGGTCCGAAATGAAGCTTACGAGAGTTGGTATGGACATTGCAAAGAACGTGATCCAGCTCCATTACATCGACGCGGAGACGGGCGAGATCTTGAATAGATCCGTGAAGCGGCGGCGTTTCTCGAGCATTTTACGAACCGGTCGCCGTGCCTGATCGGGATGGAGGCGTGTAGTGGTTCGCAGCACTGGGCCCGCAAGCTCATGGCCATGGGCCACCAGGTGAAGCTGATGCCGGCGAAGTTCGTCAAAGCGTTCTTGATGGGTAACAAGAATGATGCGGCTGATGCACGTGCGATCTGGATGGCAGTGCAGCAACCGGGCAAGTCAGTTGCGGTGAAGACAGAAACACAGCAGGCGGTGCTGGGGTTGCACCGGATGCGCGAACAGCTGGTGAAGTTCCGCACGATGCAGATCAACAGTCTGCGCGGCCTGCTGACCGAATACGGTGAAGTAATGGGCAAGGTCGGGCGGCGCTGGACAAGGCGATACCGGATGTATTGGAGCGGCTGGTGGACCGTCTCCCGACGATTCTGATCGACACGCTGCGCGAGCAGTGGAACGGCTTGACGAATCTGGATCGGCAGATTGCCGAAATCGAACGGCGCCTACAGACATGGCTGAAAGAGGACAAGGCATGCAAGGCAATCGCTGCGATACCGGGCGTCGGTCTGCTAACGGCAACCGCGGCGATCGCGACGATGGGAGACCCGAAGACGTTCAGATCCGGGCGTGAGTTTGCGGCCTGGGTCGGGCTGGTCCCGAGGCAAACGGGCTCGGGCGGCAAGGTTCAGTTGCAGGGGATCAGCAAGCGAGGAGATACGTATCTGCGCAAGCTGCTGATTCACGATGCACGCAGTGTGCTCTTCCACACGAAGGAACCAGGGCCGTGGCTTGAGCAGATCAGAAAGCGGCGGCCGATGAATCTAGCGGTCGTGGCACAGGCCAACAAGATGGCCCGCACGATCTGGGCAATCCTGGTGCATCGCAGGCCGTATGAAAAAGGTTATGTGAGCGTGAAGCCGGTTTGAACGGCGAACGGCGCGTAGGAAATTCAACTTCTACAGGATGACACGTCGAAAGGTTGCGC
This sequence comes from Caballeronia sp. SBC1, assembly GCF_011493005.1. Lineage (NCBI taxonomy): Bacteria > Pseudomonadati > Pseudomonadota > Betaproteobacteria > Burkholderiales > Burkholderiaceae > Caballeronia > Caballeronia sp. SBC1. The sequence goes on along the minus strand of NZ_CP049159.1, from coordinate 598,892 downwards.
TGGCAATCGTATGTGACGACAAGACAGGTCGGACCGGGACTCGCTAAACCTGAATCTGCCCAAGAGCTTCGAGCTCGCTGGAAAAAATGAGGCGCGGGTCAGCGGATTTCATAGTGGGCCGCAGCGTATCAGGCTGCAATAAGCCCGGATAAAAAGCTGCAACCCATCCTGTCGCAGTCGTAGCACACGAAAAACCGTCGCAAACGGGATGCGTTCATATAACGGCAGATGAAGGACGGTGGCGTCTCGCGAACAGCCGCCGAACAGTTCTACTCTCTGATAACGTAGGAATCCTTATAATATGGGGCTTTTTTGCCTTCCCACCTTATCGCGACACTTCCGCTTCCATCGTATCCGTCACTACGGACGGCTCGCCAACCCGGTGCGCCGCGCCAGTCTCGCAAAGGTGCGTGAAGTGCTGCACGTCGCGACCCAGGTCAACACATCAGCCCACGAAACCGTCATTGAAACGCGCCCCGCCTTCATCTGCCGGCACTGCGGCGCGCCAATGATTGTCATCGATATCCTTGCGCGCACCGCGCCGATTCGCGCACCACCCACGCGCGGGGGCCAGACATGAGCGCCACTGTTCCAGGACCAGCAACCCGACCGTCGGCTCTGCGGCAACGCGGCCCGCGAGTGGACCTTTGCGCCTGTCGCTCCGCGCGCTCCCTCGCACGTCCACTTCGCCATCACAATTGCGCGACTTCGCCGCCTCGTCACTGCGTCAGCGCTGATTCAGCATCCCGCCTGCTCGAGCATCCCGCAACACCGCGGGACGTCCTGGCCCATCAATCGCCATAGTCCCGAAGACTCCCATTGCGTCGGGGCACTCCGAGGTTTTCTCCCTTCAGGTTTATTCAACGCCTGCCCGCACGCGCCATCGCGAGCCCCGAGCGCACGGACACGGGCCGGCGTCGAACAAGCCTCAAGAATAGCGGCCAAAGAGATAAATAAACCGTAAGCCAGCATTGATCGACGCTCGCCAGCGCTAAGGCGTGGAGAACGCTGCGGGTTGCCCGCCCTGAGCGCGGCATCGTCCGGCGATGCTCGCCGCCTGTCGAACTTCCTGGTCTAGGGATAAATGGTTTCGCCGCGATTCAGCATGCCGATGAACTCCTCAATCTTGCGCACCCGTGTTGCGGGCTTTTTGGCATTCTGTATCCGAAACAGGATAGCGTAGCGGTTTCGGCTGTTCAGCGTCGCAAAGAACGCGCTGGCCTTGAGATTGGCATCCAGTGCGGCCTGCAGGTCGTCCGGCACGACCGAGTTGCTGGCCGACGTATAGGCAGCCTCCCAGCGCCCATCCTCTTTGGCTTTCTCGATTTCTCGCATGCCCGAAGGAAGCATTCTGCCTGCGGCGATCAGCGCTTCGGCCCGGTCTTTGTTGAGCCTGGACCAGATACTTTTTGCCGAGCGTCGAGTGAAGCGTTGCAACCAGTACTCTTCACTTTCAGTCTGTTTTTGACCGTCGATCCAGCCATGACAAAGGGCACTTTCCAGCGCCTGTTCGTAAGTCAAGGTTGGCTGCCCGGCGCCCTTTTTGGCAAGGCGCAGCCATATCCCGGTCGAGGTACCGCCGTTTTGCGTCAACCAGTTTTCCCATTCATTCTGGTCAAGGAATGTCAGACGAGGCTCAGTCATGGAGGATCCGAATGGTTGCATTCAGGCAGCGAGACTTTTTCGTTCACTGAAGCCTCGCAGATTACCGATTTGCGCGGATTTTGGAATACCCGATTTATCGACAATTCAGCGTGTATCCATCGGAGGGAAGATGGAGGTCTTTCCTGGCGGAGCATCCAGTTGACCGGTTTCCCGCCAACATCTGCCATTGCCATCGGTTCCGGCGACGACCGGTAGGGGTCAGAAGTGTGAGTTCGCTGATGCAGAAAGCTGCCGTCCAGCTGCTCGATTTCGCCACCGTCAGCAATCCACCAAATTGCTGACATAGAACCTAACGCATCTCAATGTCGGCATAGGCCGAACCTGTACTCGACGGTTATCGGAGGGTCTCCGATGCGCTCCAGTCATTCGGGTGACGGCTTCGCAGGATGGACGAGCGGCAACAACTTTCCCGCTTCGCCCGGAGAGAGCTGCGACGGAAAGCGGTCGCACGAACCCGCCCGCAACATCGATTCGTGCGGCCGGCACCGAACGCACCAGAGTTCAGTCTGTACCGAAATCTCAAGCGCGTCATCGACTTCGATGCCAAGGTACCTGATTGTGCTTTCAATCTTGCTAAGGCCGAGCAGCAACTGGACGGCTCTGAGGTTCTTCGTGCGTTTGTAAATCAAGCTCGCCTTCGTCCGGCGCATCGAATGTGTGCCGTAGACTGTCGGATCAAGTCCAGCTGCGCCCGCCCATCGACGTATCATCCGGTCATATTGCCTGGTTGATGCCTTTGTTCCACGCCTCGCGGGATTGTTCGGTCTTCATGGCACACTCCCACAAGAAAGATGGGAGTTTCATTTTGAGACCACGCTCCGGCGAAGGTTCACAATCGTGCCGATTGTTGCCACTGGAGCATTCCCAACCGGTGTGGCTCGACAGCAGGTCCATGCCGAAACTTGACGGATGGGTAACGGGGCCTCTCGGCCGATGCCGTTGCAGGTGGCTTTCGTTCGAATCTGTTTTCGATTCTCTTATTCGTCTATTACCGGAGGCGAACGTGCCAGGTTTACTTTCCCATGTCGACCGCGAGGGACTCCTCGAATATTCAGTCGTTTACACCGACCGATCAATCAATCATATGTCGCAGCTCTTTCAAGGAGTCTTACGCGATATTTCCGGCACCCTGAAAAAGGTCTACAACGCGAAGTCGGCGGTTGTCGTCCCGGGCAGCGGGACTTTCGGCATGGAAGCCGTCGCCCGGCAGTTCGCGACGGGCAGGAAGTGTCTGGTCATCCGCAATGGCTGGTTCAGTTTCCGCTGGTCGCAGATTTTCGACATGGGCGGCATTCCGTCTGAATCGATTGTGTTGAAGGCGCGTCCGGTCGAACAAGGAAGGCAAGCCGCATATGCGCCGCCGCCGATTGAAGAAGTGGTCGCTGCGATCAGGGAAAACGAGCCGGATCTGGTCTTTGCGCCGCATGTCGAAACCGCGTCTGGGATGATGCTGCCTGATGCCTATTTGCGCACGGTGTCCGACGCTGTTCATGCCGTCGGCGGCATGTTTGTACTGGATTGCATCGCCTCCGGCACGGTCTGGGTCGACATGCAGGCGAGCGGCGTTGACGTCCTGATCAGCGCGCCGCAAAAGGGATGGAGCGCATCGCCCTGCTGCGCACTGGTCATGCTCAGCCCTCTCGCCCGCGAAAGAATCGACGCAACAACCAGCACCAGTTTCGCTTGCGATCTTCGCAAGTGGCTGCAGGTTATGGAAGCCTACGAGAACGGCGGGTTCGCGTACCACGCCACGATGCCCACGGACAGTCTCGCGACGCTGCGCGACGTCATGAAGGAAACCGAGGCCTATGGTTTCGACAAAGTGAAAGCGGAGCAGCTTGAACTCGGCACGCGCGTTCGCTCACTCCTGGGTGCCAGGGGTTTCAGAAGCGTGGCGGCCGAAGGTTTTCAGGCTCCGGGCGTCGTGGTCAGCTATACCGACGATGACGGCATACGATCCGGCAAGAAATTTGCTGATGCCGGCTTGCAGATCGCGCCCGGCGTTCCCCTTCAATGCGACGAGCCTGAAGACTTCAAGACCTTCCGCGTCGGATTATTTGGTCTCGACAAACTGCATGACATCGAAGGCGCGGTCGCGAGGCTCGCCAAGGCGTTGGACAGTATCCTGTAGAGTGTTTTTCCGGAGCATGTGCGCATGGCTCGCCCTCGCAATCGAATCGACAGGAGGGCCCCGGAGTCTGCCGGAATAGCTATGCGCACACTCGGCCGAAGCGGTCGTTGAGGTGACGAAGTCGGTGAGGCGGTTACAGATCATTTTCCTGCCGTTCGCGCACCGATGGCCGCGAATGTCAGGTCTCACTGTCAGCCAAGGCGTGCTCGCGACCCATATCTGCCGTACAACATTCTCCACAGCGGACGTTTCCAATTGATTGCGAACATCTGCGGAATTGCCGTGAGTGGAGACACTCGGCTTTATTCAGGGGCATGTGAAAGGGATGAGGACAGCTCGCGGTGGGCATCCGCCTGAGCGAGTAAAGTGTTTGCCTTCGCCTCAAAGGCTTCGACTGCATCCGCGCCGGCGGCGAAGCGAGCAGGAGGCTCATCCTGCGCCGTCAACTCTACCAGCGCATCTGCAAGCTTGGCCGGATCGCCGCCCTGTTTCCCGTTCATGCCTTTCCAGGCAGTCACAGTCTCCTTGGTGCGGGGCGCGTAGTCCTCGATGGAGAGTTCGGCGTAGGTCGTTGACTCTGCGCTGAGAAGGTCTGTTCGGAAGAACCCCGGCTCCACCAGCATGGTGCGGATGCCAAAGGGAGCAATCTCCTGCGCAAGCGACTCCATCCATCCTTCGACTCCAAACTTTGCCGCAGCATATGCGCTGCAAAAGACAAGACCAGCAATTCCAGCCGTCGATGAGATCGTGACTACCAGGCCAGAGCGCTGCTTGCGCATCACCGGCAATACGGCCCTGGTAACATTCATCGGACCGAACAGAAGTGTTTCGAGCTGGCTGCGCACCTGGGCGGCGCTAAGCTCCTCGAAGAAGCCCCCATAGAAGTTGCCTGCGTTGTTGACCAGTACGTCAACCCGGCCGAACTTTTGGACAGCAGCTTTGACTGCGGCGTCGGCATCGGCCGGGCTCGTCACATCAAGCGACGCAATCAACAGATTATCGTGATCGCCGATGGCGTTCCTGACCTTTTCGAGATCGCGGCCGGTCGCCACAACGTCATGGCCGGCTGCCAATGCCGCCTTCGCAATGTCCACGCCCATGCCACGGCCGGCGCCGGTCACGAGCCAAACTTTCTTGCTATTCATACGTGGGTCCTATGTGTCGTGATGCCTCGCCGAAACTCAGGCATCGGGATATGAATCAAGTGGATTCAGTGTCGCGCGATTGGCACCAGGACGGTTGCCGAAACCGCCGTGCTTCTTGCCTAAAATGACGAAGCACGCTTAAAACTGCATGGATGTCCTGAGAACGGGGGTACAGTGTGTCTGCCGTTTTCTCGTTAGAAATGCGCATGAATCACTGAGTTTTCAAGCCGATGAGCACCATTACCACCCCTACGGACGGCCTCGCGCGAGCCATCGCACGCTTTGCCCAGTCTGACGGCGATCACGCCACGGCGATACCGGCGCTTTCACTTCATCGCCGGAAGGGGCCAACCGAGCCGTTGCACTGCATCTTTAGCCTCGGGCTGGGCGTCGTTGCGCAGGGCCATAAGCAGGTGTTGGTAGGGAAAGAGGTGATGAACTACGGCCCCGGCCAGTCGATGCTGGCAAGCATCGACCTGCCTGTGATCTCGCACGTCACGCGGGCTAGTATTGAGAAGCCGATGCTTGGTCTAATGCTGACGCTAGACAGCCGTGACATCGTGAAGACAGCTATGGAGATGCAGTTACCGGCTCCGCCTCGAACGCCCGCTTTCACGCCTATCACAATCGAAACTCTTGACGATGCGCTGATAGGCGTCCTGATTCGGCTGATCGAATTGCTGGACCAACCGGCATTGGCTCCGCAATTGGCGCCGCTCTATCAGCAGGAAATAATCGTCCGGCTTCTAGCTGGTCCCCACAGCCCGCAATTACAGCATCTTGCAGCCAACGGATCGCCGAGCCAACAAATCGCCAGGGCGGTGACTTGGCTCAAGCAGAATTTCTCAAAGGAACTACGGGTGGATGACTTGGCCGCGCAAGCGCACATGAGTCCTTCGACGTTCCGTCAGCATTTCCGCAACATCACAGGAACAAGTCCTCTGCAATACCAGAAGCAGTTGCGCTTGCAGGAGGCGCGACAACTGATGCTCAGCCGCGGCATCGACGCGGGAAGTGCCGCGATCCAGGTCGGTTACGAAAGCGCCTCGCAGTTCAGTCGCGAGTACAGCCGCCTGTTCGGTGCGCCTCCGCAGCAAGATGTGAGGCGACTGCGGCCACCGTGATGTGTCGGTTCGCATATTGGAGGAAGCGATTGTTGGCGATCTGGGCTACGGGGTCGAACGGCTTCATGTGAGTGAATGGAAAACTAGTCTGAGCTAGCCGTCAGCCGTCGCTGATCGACCCACATGACACAGTCGTGGTGATCGATATCGCAAATTCAAATGGTTTCCCGGCAATGATAGGTGGCCAAACCGGAGAGCCTCTTTCGGCTTGACGAGGGACGCAGAGAGTCGACGGATAAGTTATCCGAAAACCCGAACCCATGCTGTCCGAAGACGTCGCGCGTGGTCTTCGAAGAGATATGAGGCAGCCAGCGCCAAGAGACCTGCAATAACACCCGTTACGATGTGTTCGACGTAGGGGATGCGGTAGTGACTCGCATGCGAATAGGCGTCGCCTACTGTGGTCAGGATGCCGACGACCAGAGAATTTTCGTATCGATTCGAGTAGAGCTTCGCCGCAGGCGTGAAAGTCAAAAGTACAGCCAGCAGTCCGGTAAGTAGACCTGTATGGAATGCAATCGTCCAGTGGCCAAGACTCATAATATTGCCCCAACTCCCCGGCATGCAGGTCATGCATGCACTGGTCGGCTGCCAGAAACGCTGGATAAACAGCCGTAAGCGGCGCTTCCACTCAGATGACATGACGTATTTCCGATCAATGCCGTTTTAACGGCCGGCGCACCATAGGTATCGCCGGGGCAGCTTCCATTCCTTTAACCAGTTTTCTGTCCTTGTCATAGATGCGTTAAATCTGTACGCCGTCGACGCCGGGTAATAATGTGGCCACGGTGAAATACTACACCGCGATTGGACGGCCGCCGTTTCAACCGTGACCACAATTCGGCGCCCCCGCGTTTATCGGTACCGCGCCATCGATGACGGCTTCGAACGAGCGCTCTACACTAAGTCAGGTTCCGGACTCGACCCTGAGAAGCCGCTGGGGTTAGTGAAACATTAATGGCGGCTTCCAGGACCGTTTCGGACATCGGCCCCGCTATTCGCTGCACCTCGTAGCCGGTAGTGCGTGCATATCGTTCGTGCGACGTGACAAGGCGCGCATGCCGTCTTGCTCATTCCTTGCTCCCAGGAAACATACATCCGCCATTGCGGACCAGCGCCTTCACCTCTTCGCTCACCTGTATGGGGCTTTGACTTAATCGAGCAACGAATTCCTTACGGCGCCGCACGTACGACTTCGAATCGTACTTCGCGCTCCAAAGGACTATGTTAAGCACGACGGGAATGAGATCCAGGCCCTTCTCGGTCAGCGTGTAGAAGTCACGGCGCCCGTCGTCGGGGCTCGGCGCCCTCGAGAGAATTCCTTGCGCCTCAAGAAAGGCAAGGCGGGAAGCAAGGACATTGGTCGCGATTCCCTCTTCCGATTTCAGGAACTCGCCATACGTCTTCTTGCCAACAAAAACGATGTCGCGAATGATCAAGAGCGACCACCGGTCGCCGAAGATCTCGACGCCGTAGTTCACTGCGCAATGGGACCGAACGTCTTCTTTAGATGTCGTCTTCATGGCTAGATCTTAACATCGCTTGCATATCGCAAGTAAATTCCGTTGTTTACTTGTTTTTTGCAAGTAATGTGTCTAGCATGGTTGTTCGGGAGTACGAGCAGCACCCAACAAACCAGGAGGCTGCACATGAGCACTATCAGCATCATCGGCACAGGCGGCATGGCCGCAGCGATCGGCGGCCTTGCCGCCAAGGCCGGACACACCGTCGAGGTGATGAGTCGCGACGCCGCCAAGGCGCGGGCGCTCGTCGAGCAGGTCGGAGCCGGCGCGACGACAGGAACGTTCGGCGCCGCCCCGGCCGGGGACATTGTCATCCTGGCGGTTCCCTACTCCGCCGTTCTTGACGTGGTGAAGCAGCATGGCGAAGAGCTGGCAGGCAAGATTCTTGTCGACATCACCAATCCCGTCGCCTCCGACCACACGAGCTTTGTGACCCCCGGCGACAGTTTCGGCGCGCAGGAGATCGCCAAGGCCGCCCCTGCCGATGCGAAAGTCGTCAAGGCGTTCAACACCCAGTTCTCCCACGTCCTGGCTGCCGGTCCCGCCGAGGGCCACCCGTTGGACGTGTTCATCGCCGGGGACGACGCGCAGGCGAAGGCACACGTCTCGGCGTTCATCGAGAGCCTCAGACTGCGTCCGATGGATACCGGGCCGCTGCCGATGGCGCGGACACTGGAGCACGCCTGCCTGCTGTCGCTGGGCCTCCTCACCCACTCCGTCAAGCACACCAACTTCTCGATCGGCATCAGCCTTCTCGGCTGAGTGCTCCGGCACCACCCCTTCTCACATCACATCACTCATAAGGACCACTAATATGCACGTGTTCGTCACTGGTGGGACCGGCCATATCGGTTCGTACATCATCCCCGAGCTCATAGCCGCCGGCCACGAGGTAACCGGCTTAGCCAGGTCGGACAAGTCCGCAGCGGCAGTGTCCGCGCTCGGCGCCAAGGTGCGTCGCGGGGATATCTCCGACCTCGATGGGCTCAAGGCGGCGGCGGCGGAGTCCGACGGCGTCATCCACGTCGCGCATAGGCAGGACTTGCTTCCCTCCGGCGGGCTTGACGCCGTGGCCGCTGCGGAGCTCCAGATCATGCTCGCGTACGGCGAGGCACTAGCCGGAACCGGAAAGCCGCTGGTCGTGTCGGGGAGCATTGGCTCGCCCACGAACCTAGGCTGGGCGGCGCCCGGGCCCCCCTTCTTGGACCGATCGGCGACCGAAGAGGACCCGGCCCTTCCCGGCGGCGATGCGTACAAGGGCTCCCTGCGGGTTCGTAACGTCGTGGAGCTCACGGTAGTCGGCCTTGCGGAGCGGGGCGTGCGGTCCTCGATCGTACGGATTCCTACTATCGCGCACAGCACGACCGACAATGCCGGGTTCCTCCCGCTGCTGATCGGGCTCGCGAAGGAGAAGGGCGCCATCGGCTACCCCGGAGACGGCGCGAACCTGTGGCCGGCCGTGCACAGCCGCGACCTCGCCTCCTTGTTCCGCCTGGCGCTGGAGAAGGGTCCGGCTGGCAAAAGTTGGCACGGGATTGAGGGCGAGGGCATCCGGTTCCGCGAGATCGCCGAGGCCATTGGCAGCCGTCTGGGCCTACCGGCCGTGAGCATTCCCGTGGACGTACTGATGCTGCCGGGATACTTTGGATTCCTCGCGAATTTGGTCACGCTGGACCTCCCGGCGTCCAACTTCATCACCCGCCAGACGCTCGGCTGGGAGCCCGCTCAGCCCGGCCTGCTCAAGGACCTCGACAATGGCCACTACTTCCCTGCCCCCTGAGTTGAGCTGAGGCAGGAAGCCGGGTCGCAGCGAGCCCGGCGCACAGCAATATCGCCATGCCGTGATCCGTTCGGGCAAAGACGCGGTCGCCCCGGGGATGGCATCAGGGATGACGCACGCGGCTCGGCGCACAAGGAATATTAACCGGGGGATGCCCCCGTTAAGGACTACGAGCAATACCCCAACTCACGAGGAAACTACACATGAGCACTATCAGCATCATCGGCACAGGTGGCATGGCCACGGCGATCGGCGGCCGTACCGCCAAGGCTGGATACACTCTCGAGGTCATCAGCCGCGACCCCACCAAGGCGCGGGCGCTGGCCGACAAGCTCGCAGCCGGAGCGACCACTGGGACCTACGGTGCCGCGCCGGCGGGCGACATTGTCATCCTCGCCGTGCCGTACGGCAGTGCGGCGACGGTGTTGGCCGAGTACGGGGATGCGCTCGACGGCAAGGTGATCATCGACATCACCAATCCGATCTCCCCCGACCTCACGGGCCTCGTCACACCCCACGGCAGTTCTGGCGCGCAGGAGATCGCCAAGGTCGCCCCCGCCGGCGCGCATGTCGTGAAGGCGTTCAACACCCTCTTCGGCCCTGTACTTGCTCAGCGCGGACGCCTCGACGCGTTCATCGCCGCTGACGATCCGAACGCCAAGGCGCGCGTCTCAACCTTCCTTGAGAGTCTCGGGCTGCGTCCGTTCGATGTCGGCGCCCTGCACATGGCCTCGACGCTCGAGTCGCTCGGCCTGATGCTCATCGGCCTAGCCAAAAACGGCGCCGGCACCTTCGACATCGCCTTGAACGTCGATGTAGGCTGAATCACCGACACCACGTCCTCACCGGCAGGTCCACAACACCACTGGGAACCACACGTCTTTCGCGTCGTTCTCATCAACCCATTCCAGTGGAGTTGTCTGTCGACGGCGGCTTTTCGGCCATATGAAATCGCGCCGAAGAGCGTGGGACCCACACGCTGCGGTTCGTCCCGGAAATCCTGCGGCAGCTCAACGGAGTAGAGCCGTCCGACTTCTGATCGGAAGAAGCCGACCTGCCGCCCTCCCACGAACGCGGAGGGTCGTCCGACTCCGCGGTTCTTCAGCATCCTGCTAAAGCAAACCGTCGCGTTCGGCGAGCATGCTCACCATTTCTGCCATGTTCTCGGTTCCCCAGGTGCACAGCGGGACAATCTTGTCGGCCAGACTGCGGCCGAGCGGAGTAAGCGCGTAGTCCACGCGCGGTGGCACCTCCTTGTAGTCGGTCCGCGCCAGCACGTGATCGGCCTCCAGTTCCTTCAATTGCTGGATCAGCACCTTGGCGCTGACGCCGTGGACGTTGCGCTTGAGCTCGCCGTAGCGCTTCGGGCCGTCGAGCAGGAAGTACAGGATCAGCGGCTTCCACTTGCCCGAGATGATGCTGAGCGTGGCGGCGAGCCCGTAGGAGTAGCGGCCACCGCAATTTTGAGAACAGTCAGTCATTTTTCATGGTTACCAAAAGGTGCATACTTGTCCTTAGGTTATCAGAACTGCATACTTGGCTCAAGCAAGCAGTTCCCTGCTTCCGTACTACTCCAAGGAAGGATGCACGACATGACCAGACTGAATGGAAAGACCGCTGTGATCACCGGTGGCGCTACCGGCATCGGCCGCGCCGCAGCAAAGCGCTTCATCGAGGAGGGTGCCTTCGTCTTCATCTTCGGCCGCCGGCAGGAATCGCTCGGCGCCGCTGTGGCAGAGCTCGGGCCCAATGCCCGCGCGGTGAAGGGCTCGGTCTCCGATCTGGCCGACCTCGACCGACTCTACGCGGCGGTGAAGGCCGAGCGCGGAACCCTCGACATCGTCTTCGCCAATGCCGGCGCGGGAAGCCAGCTTCCGCTCGGCAAGATCACCGCCGAGCACATTGACGAAACCTTCGACACCAATGTGAAGGGTACGATCTTCACGGTCCAGAAGGCGCTGCCGCTGATGGGGCAAGGCGGCTCGATAATCCTGACCGGATCGAGCGCCGGCACAACGGGCGCGCCGGGAATGAGCGCCTACAGCGCGAGCAAGGCGGCAGTGCGCAACCTCGCGCGGACCTGGGCGGAGGACCTGAAGGGCACCGGAATCCGGGTGAACGTGCTGTCGCCCGGGGCGACAGCGACCGAACTCGCGAAGGCAGCGCTCGGCGAGGAAGGCCAGAAGCTTTACGCCTCGATGACTCCGCTCCAGCGCATGGCCGATCCAGCGGAGATCGGGGCCGTGGCCGCCTTTCTCGCGTCGTCGGACAGCAGCTTCATGACCGCCAGCGAGGTCGCCGTTGACGGCGGCCTGGCGCAACTCTGACGCGCTACGCCCTACGGCGCTCCATTCGATATTCGGAACCCGTAGGGCGTGGTAAAACTAAGGATAACGTATGAGCTGCGCAATTATCGGCTTCGGCAAGATCGGCCAGGCTTTTGCTAAGGCGTTTGCCCGAAGCGGCATCGAAGTATCCGTTGCAACCACTCGCGACCCGGAAAGCTTTGCATCCGCTGCGGCCGCGATCGGCCCCACAATCATTCCCAAAAAAATGGCGGAAGCGGTCAAGGCGGACATGGTCTTTTTGGCTGTCCGTTTCGAGTCGCACCGGGATGTCGCGAAGGCGCTGCCCACTTGGAAGGGCAAGACCATCATCGATGCGACCAATGCCTACGGCGGGTTGTGTCGCGTTAAGGACGATGCGACGATCAGTCGCCTGAGATGAGGAGGATTGCTTACATCACGAGAGAATAGAATTGTTCGGCAGCAGTCGATGCAACGCCATCGTCACACATCTGTCCCTTGCGGATCATGTGCGCGATCTCTATGCCAGACAGGATGATGCGCGCACACCGAAAATCCTTGAACCCCATCATCGGTTCGATGATGCGTTTGATGGCCCGGTGATCCTGCTCGACGACGTTGTTCAGGTATTTCGAACTTGCCGCCGAACACGCCATTCAACGTGTTGATCAGCGCCGTCACCCCACGCGGCAGGCCGCTCACGGGAGTTGCCCGGCACGCCTGCACCCCTGCCTCAAGCATCGCGGCCGCGACGTTCAAATGACCGGCAGCGACATGCGCTGCTCCGTTTATATCGATGCAAACCTTCGCCCCGTCTGAAAGCGGCAGCAGTTCAAACATGGCTCGATCCGGATTGAATGGGCGTTAAGGACATGCCCGAGTACGCGCCATTCTTCAAAGCTTACGGCGCAAATTTCGCCGTCCCCGCCTTGTTCCTTCACTTCTTTCCGTCATGGTTCGTTGGGATAGCGTTTGCGGCAATAGGCATTATTCGTCGAATGGGTGACGACGATCGTTAGCGCTATCTAGCGGGCGAGACCGCAGCACGCGATAAGTCATGCTTAGCATTTGTCATGACAAATAAACCTGCCCAATCGCGATGTTCGCTGACGACGCATTCGAGCAGGCAATGACACTTGAGCGTGACAGGCGGCGCCGTCCTGCGCCACCGTCGTTAAGAGTCCACGTCAACCCTAACCGCGCGCCTGGTCCCGCATCGCCATCTTCCTGGCAACCGACGTTGTCACCTTCTCCGGCACCGTCACTTCGTTTTGCTCGATAATCTTCGCGATCTCCGCGTCGGCTTGCTCGCCATACTGCGCAAAAACATCGGTGTGATAGGTCGTGTTCACAGCAGCGCCGAGCTGCGTGCCGGAATTGTCACGCGTGTCGGCGTCGACCACCATCGACAACCCAATGCGAAGCGGATGTGCCGCCAGCTCTTTCGGGTCAAGTGCGATACGCACCGGCAAGCGCTGCACGATCTTGATCCAGTTGCCGGTCGCGTTCTGCGCCGGCAGCGTCGCAAACGCGCTGCCCGTACCCGCCGAGAAGCCGATCACCCGTCCGTGATACTTGACGCTCGAGCCGTACACATCCGCCGTCATCGTGACCGGCTGGCCGATGCGCATCCGGCGCAGTTGCACTTCCTTGAAGTTCGCATCGACCCACACTCCGTCGAGCGGCACGATCGACATCAGCGGCGTGCCCGGCGCGACGCGTTGGCCGACTTGCACCGAGCGTTGCGCGACGTAGCCCGTCACCGGCGCGGGCAGCGTATTGCGCGCGTACTCGAGATAGGCGTCGCGGAGCTTGGCGGCGGCGGCTCGCACATCCGGATGCTGTTCGATCGACGTGCGGTCGGTCAGCGCGCGGTTCGATTGCGCCTGCTGGCGAGCTGCGTCGAGCGCTGCCTGAGCAGCGGTCACGGCGTCGTGGGCGTGCGCGACGTCTTCCGCCGACACCGCGCCGGTGCTGGCCACCGCGACACGGCGCTTCAAATCGTCCTGCGCGCGGGCCAGGTCCGACTCGCGCTGCGCGACGTTGGCCGCGTAGTAGTCGTTGTTCACGTAGAGCGTACTCACCTGGCGCACGGCTTGGCCGAGCGCCGCCTCGGCATTCAGCAGTGCGATCTTCGAATCGGCCGGGTCCAGCGTGACGACCGGGTCGCCCGCTTTCACGATCTGCGTGTCGTCCGTGTCGACCGCGTTGACGGTGCCAGTCACCTGCGGCGTGAGCTGCACGAGGTTGCCGTTGACATACGCGTCGTCAGTCGACTGGTGATATTGCCCATACGTGAAGTAGTACGCGCCATACGCAGCACCCGCGACCACGACCCCGATGCCCAGCAGCGCGAGCCACAGCTTGCGCTTTGACGATGCGCCGGGCGACGGCGCGTTCGGCGAGGTTCCGGCGGGGGCACCGTGCGCACCGCTGCTATTCGATTGTGCCGGGTCCGCGCTCGTGCGGTCGGCCGTAATGCTATCGCTCATGTGAATTCTCCAGAGAGTGTGCGAACGTGCCGGTTCAACGCGCGGCGACGACGGCGTGGGAAGGTGCGGCTGAATCCGCACTGCGTATTGATTCGGATGACGTATCAACATAGCCGCCGCCCAGCGCCGATGCGAGCGCGATCTGCTGGTCGCGCCGGTTCATCAGCAGGTTAGCGACGGCCTGATCGGCCTGCAGAGCGTTCATGTCGGCGTTGAGCACGGTCAGCTGATTCGTCAGGCCGCCCTTGTACTGCGTGATCGCCAGCTCGTCGGCCTCGCGTGCGGCTTGTTGCGCCACTTGCGCGTCGCCAAGCTGCACGTCGCTCGAACGGATCTGCGCGAGTTGCGTCGCCACGTTGCTCAAAGCGGTGACCAGGGTCTGGTTGTAGGTCGCGACGGCGTCGTCGAAATCGGCGTAACGGCCCTTCAATTGCGCACGCAGCGCACCCGCGTCGAAGATCGGCAGATTGATCGCCGGACCCACGTTGGCCGTGCGGCTCGCCGCCGTCAGGAAGCGGCCGAAGCCGAACGCGTCCAGGCCGATCGCAGCGCTCAGATTGATGTCTGGGTAGAACTCGGCCTTCGCTTCCTTCACTTCGTGCGTGATCGCATCGACGCGCCAGCGGGCCGCGACGATGTCCGGGCGGCGGCTCACGAGGTCGGCGGGCAGGTTGTTAGGCAAGCGCACCTCGTCGCCCACGCCAAGCGCAGGCCGCGCGATCGAGAGTCCGCGGTCCGGACCTTCGCCCATGAGCGCGGCCAACTGGTAGCGGGTCGTGAGGATGCTGCCGTCGAGTGCGGCGCGCGCCGAGCGGGCGGTCGCGAGGTTAGCCTGCGCCGTCTTGCGTTCGACTTCGGTATCGAGCCCGGTTGCGATGCGGCCTGCCGTGATGCGATCGATCTGTTCGCGGCGCTCGACTTCCTGCTGGGCGATATCGCGCAGCACATAAAGCCGCGCAAACTCGTTATAGGTGCGGGCGACCGCGGTCGTGAGCGTGAGCTTGACGACTTCCGCGTCGGCCTCGCTCGCCTGCACCTGGGAGATCGCCGCCTTCATCGATTCGCGATTCTTGCCCCACAGATCCAGATCGTATGAAGCACTCAGCAGTCCGCTGTTCTGGGTTTGCCAGCTGCCCGCGTAGGGCGGCGGCACTTCCGCCGTGCCGCTGAACTGCTGGCGCGTCAGCGAGTACTCAGCGTCGACCCGCGGCATGGTGCTGGCCTTCGCGGTGTCCGCATAGGCTTGCGCCCCGGCAAGGCGGGCACGCGCCTGCGCAATCGTCGGGCTGCCCTTGAGCGCTTCCTCAAGCAAGCCTTTCAGTTGTGCGTCGCCGAACTGGTCGGCCCAGTCGGCCGCCGGCCAGTGACCGCTTTCGGCCGGCAGGCTTTGCGTCGTCTCGAACTGTTGCGGCTGGGCCATCTGCTTGTCGCTGTGAATGCCCGCATAGTTGGCACATGCCGAGAGCATCGCCACCAGGATCGCCGACAGCCCCGCCCTCACTGCACGGACACCGCGACCGGAATGATTAATCTGCGCTTTCATTTTCTGACCTGTCAGATTCATGGTTAAAAAAAGGGGAGCGCCGCAGCGCTCACTCTCCGATGAACTTATTCAGCAGACGGCACAGTTCTTCGAACTCCGCCTTCGTGAACTTCTTCAACCGCATGTTCAGCACGTCCGGTGCGATAGTCGGAATCTCGGCCGCTATTTCTTTGCCCTTCTTTGTCAGCACCAGGTTAACCACCCGGCGATCATCCACGCTGCGCGAGCGTTCCAGCAACCCCTTCGTTTCCAGCTTGTCCAACATCCGCGTCATCAGCCCGGTGTCGACGGACAAGATCTTCGAGAGCTCGAACGGCGTGGAGGCCAGGCCGCGTTGCATCGCAAGCAGAATGCCCATCTGCGGGCCGGTGATGTCGAGATCCTTGAGGGCCGTGTCCATTTCCGTCGTGATCAGGTTGCGAGCCTTGGTCAGCAGGAACCCGACGCTTTGCGTCAGGGAGAAATTTTCAGACGTATAGTGCTTCATGGCGCAGCCTCAATGTGTGTGACTCACACAATAACTGCTAAGTCAGATTCTGGCAAGAATAATTTTGCGATTTCTTCCCGTCCGGGCAACGCGTTGCTCAGTGACCGCCCGCGCCCGCTGCGTTCTTCGCACCGTCCCTGCTGGGCTTGGTGATCCAGATGAGCGGAATGATCACGACAAAGATCACCGCCGACAGCCAGAACACATCATTCAGGCCGAGCATCGACGCCTGCGCGCTCAATTGCGTTTCGAAAAAGGCCTGGGCTTTGAAGAGACTCGCATGCAGCGTCGTCTGAATACCGGCAAGCGCGTGCACGTAGTTCGGGTTGTTCACGCTAGTCTGCTCGGCAAGCTGCGAATGGTGCAGGATCGTCCGGTCGTTCCAGATGGTGCTCATGAGCGACGTGCCCGCCGCGCCGGCGAAGATCCGCGCGAAGTTCGACAGGCCCGCGGCCGCCGGGATCTTCTCCTGCGGCAGACCCGAGAGGATGATCGCCGTGAGCGGCGTGAAGAACAGCGCCATCGGGATGCCTTGCAGCAGCGTGGGCAACACGAGCGTGTAGGGGTCAACGTCCGTGGTGTAGAGCGAGCGCATGAAGAACACACCGGCGAAACCCAGGAACGCGAGCGTCGCCAGCACCCGCACGTCCGATTTCGGCATGACCTTGCCCATCACCGGCGCAAGGAGCACGGCGAAGATGCCGAGCGGCGCAGTCACCATGCCGGCGTCGACAGCCCGGTAGCCCAGGTACTCCTGAATCCACGTCGGCAAGATCACAAGGTTGGCGAAGAAGACTGCGTACGCGACCGATATCGCGATGGTGCCGCCCAGGAAGTTGCGTCCTTTAAACAGGCGCAGGTCGATGATCGGCTTCGCCTCGGTCAGCTCCCAGATCAGGAAGAACACGAACCCGACCAGCGCGACAATCGTGAGCGCCCAGATCACTGGTGAATTGAACCAGTCGAGATCCTTGCCCTTGTCGAGCATGACCTGCAGCGCACCCACCCAGACGATCAGCGAGATGAGCCCCATCTTGTCGACCGGCAGCTTGCGCGACGGCGTTTCGCTCTTGCGGTAGAGCACCCAGATCACCGCGGCGGCGAAGAGGCCGACGGGCACGTTGATGTAGAAGATCCACGACCAGTTGTAGTTGTCGGTGATCCAGCCGCCAAGAGCCGGCCCGGCGATCGGCCCGACCGTTGCGGTCATCGCCCACAGCGACAGCGCGCTCGAGCTTTTTTCCCGCGGAAACGAAGCGAGCAGGAGCGATTGCGACAGCGGCACCAGCGGCCCCGCCACCGCGCCTTGCACGATGCGCGCCACGAGCAGCACGGGCAGGTTCGGCGCGAGGCCGCACGCCGCGGACGACACCACGAACAGCAGGATCGCGGCCACGAAGAGCTTCACCTGCCCAACTCGCTGCGTGAGCCAGCCGGTCAGCGGAATCGACACCGCGTTGGCCGCGGAGAACATCGTGATGACCCACGTGCCTTCGTCGACCGACACGCCGAGGTCGCCGGAGAGCGTCGGGATCGCGACGTTGGCGATCGACGAGTCCAGCACATTCATGAAGGTGGCGAGCGCCACGGCGAATGTGCCCAGTGCGAACTGCCAGCCAACCAATGGCGCCGGAGCGCTCGCGTGTTTCGGCGGATTCATGTTGCGTCCTTTAAGGGGTGTGACGGTCGGTTGTCCTGAAACCGGCACCATTTATCTGATATGTCAGATATTTGAGCAAAAAAAACGGCCTACTCTTCCAGCAACTTGTTGAGGAGCCTGCACAAGGTTGCAAATTCCAGTGCGGTAAAGCCCGATAGGCGCCGGTTCAACATCGCTGGCGCAATCTCCGCGATCCGCGTAGCGACATCGCGCCCTGCTTCGGTCAGCGTCAGGCTCACCACCCGCCGGTCCACGCTGTCGCGAGACCGGCGCACTAGACCCCGCCTTTCCAGCCGGTCGAGCATCCGTGTGACGAATCCTGAATCGATGCCAAGCAGCCTGGACAATCCCACCGAGGTGTGCGCCCTGTCCCGCGACAGGAGCAGCAGCACGCCGACCTGCGAACTGGTGACGCCGGTGCCCGAAAGCGCTACATCCATTTCCGCCGTGAGCAGGTGGCGTGCTTTGCTCAACGCAAAGAGGATGCTCTGACCGGGCCAAAAAAAATCGTCGAAGTAGTGGTCCATTCCTGATATCTCTGTTTCTGATCAAGAATATATCTGACTTCTCAGACATGTGCAAAGACTTTTTTGAGACGACCGGACCGGGTCGAGGGCAAGCTGTCACGCGTATCGCGAACGTGGTGCAAGCTCCTCGAATTTTCAGCACCGATCGATGTGGTTCCTGAACGACAACCTCTTTGGTCGAATATAAATACCCACCATGCTCGGCTGCGACCGTGTCATGTTCGCCTCTCGAAAGCGGCCTACGCTGGCCGACTCGATCACCGTTTAATCAGCATCGACATTACCGCGCTTGCTGCACAGAGCCCCGCGACAATCGGAAAGATGATCGACGTATGGCCGGTCGTATCGATAATGCGCCCGATCACCGGTTCGCCGACGCCAGCGAACATGTACGACATGGTGTTGAGCACGCCTGTCGCTGTACCCGCAGCGCGGCGCCCGAAAATATCAGGACACAGGGCCCAGAACGAAGACGCCGGCCCAAAGACAAAAAAGCCGCATAAAAACAGAAGCACGATCGCAAGCATACTGCCGTGAGGTATGAACATCATGAAGATTGCAGTCGCGCAAGCCAGCACCATGTACCAGACGATCGCCATATAGCGGCGCCCCTGGAACAGCACGTCCGAGATCCAGCTATTCGACAGCGAGCCGAGCGCCATGCCCACCGGTAACGCGACCGTGATCCACTTCGGGTCGATCAGCGCCGATGAGCTCTTCCAGTCCATGCCGAGAAAATGGACCGGCACCCAGACCACCAAGGCATACCGTGCGGCGTTCTGAAAGCCGATCGCTAAACCTGTGATGTAGAGCTTCCAGTTCTTCATCACTAGCGCGTAGCGCTGCGCGCTCGTCAATTCATCTTCCGGCTCGGCAGGCGATGCTGCGTCTTCCGATTTTTCCGTGGCCGGCAGATGCCGAGCCTCCGGCCGCTCAGAAACGAATAGCAACAACACCAGTGCGCCGAGGAGCATGGAAAGCGGTGCGAGACGGAAAATCCAGACCCAGCCGAGCTGCATCGTTCCCAAAATGACGACTGGGAAAACATAGGCTAGCACCGAAGAAAATCCGGAGAAGCCCACGTATACGCCATATACAAAGCCGCGATGCTTGTGGTCCCACCAGTTGGACAGCAAGCGGCTGCCTGGCGCGAAACCCATCGACTGGAAATAGCCGTTGAGTCCCCACGCAAGCAGAAAGAACAGGAACGTATGGCCAAAACTAAACAACCAGTTCGCCGCGACCGAGAGGACAGCCCCGGCGATCATCATCGTCTTGCCACCCAGTTTATCGCCCAGGTTGCCATTGATGAACTGGCCGCCCGCATAGCACCACAGCATCGTCGCGCTGATCCAGCCGATCTCGTACTTCGACAGGCCGTAATCGTGCTGGATACCGGCGACCGCAAAACCAAGCGTCTGCCTGCCGGTGTAATAGAACAGATAGCAAAAGGTCACGCCGATCAGCGCACGCCACTTGTATTGCGCGAAAGTCGTGCCCCCTTTGATGGACGTGTATTGCAAAGCGTCAGGTATATCTGAGGGCATTGCTGTCTCCATGCGGCGCGCGGTCTCTGCCGCGCTAACCGTTTTTAGTTATCAGGCCAGGTGATTGAGTGCGATATTGATAACGTCGAAATTACGCAGACGACGGGTGCGATCAAGGTCAACCACCTTGCGGTTGAAGATGAGCGGTACCTTTTGCTCGGATACCCCACCGTGCGAACGCAACGGCACAGTCAACCCGGACAAGTCGTGTTGGTCGGCAGCGCTGCCTAGCACCGTCAGACGTTCTCCGAGCACCACGAGGTCGCCAATCCGATCCGCGGGTACTTCGAACCGCTGGCTGGCTTGCGAACGCGTCAATACTGCTTCGACACCGGCAATGCCCGCGAGAAAATCCGTGACATCACGTTGGCGTTCCCGGTCGTGCAGGTAAATCGTCGCATAGGAGCCAAGCGCGCCGTGATGCACTACGTAGGGGTCCGTAATTGGCAGGATGACGCGCGCGAACTTCGCCCCGTAGCGGGCGTCCAGAACGTCTTGCAAAAATACGATGTTTGGGCGGCCTATTGCATCAGTCTTGGCATTCATCCCGTGGTCGGCCGTGATCGCCACAACTGCACCTTCGTCGTGATAACGCTTGAAGTAGCCGTCCATCATGGCGTAGAACGCATTGGCTTCCGGTGTGCCTGGCGCGTATTTGTGCTGTACATAATCGGTTGTCGACAAATACATCAAGTCGGGGCGCTCGTTAGTCAGCAAAGAGAGTCCCGCGGCAAATACGAACTCCGAAAGCTCCGCGCTGTACACGGGAGGCACCGGCATGCCGACTCTCGCTACGATGTCCTCAATACCGTGGTCCGCGAGAGTCACCTCGTCGGCCTTTTCAGCAGAAAAACAGATACCTTTCAGCTGATGGCCGAGCAGGCTGCGCAGCTTATCCTTTGCGGTCACCACCGCGACGCGTTGCCCCGCGCGTGCCATTTCGGCCAAGATAGTCGGCGCGCGAAGGTACTTCGCGTCGTTCATCAAGACCTCCTCTTGCGCTTCCTGATCAAAAAAGAAGTTCCCGCAGATACCGTGAACGGACGGCGGCGCACCGGTAACAATCGACAGGTTGTTAGGGTTGGTGAACGACGGAACCACGCAGTCTGCTGTTAGCACCGAACCGAACGCGGGCAACTCGGCGAGAAACGGAGCCTTCCCCGCCTGGATGGCCTGATTGATATATTCCTGTTCGCATCCGTCGACGCAGACAACAATGGTCGGAACCGATGGCAGTCGATAGGAGCGGGAATTAACGTTGATATGTTCAGTCATGGATCATCACCTTTCGCGTTGAACTGACACCAGCGTATGATGAACGGAATTTTCACACAATCGATAAAAACTCCCCGCACCTGTGCCTAAAACTCACATATGAGACAGAAGCTTCCCCCGCTGAACGCGTTGCGCATATTCGAAGTCGCGGCCCGTGCGGAGAGCTATTCGGCTGCCGCTCGAGAACTGAACCTGACCCACGGCGCGGTCAGTCGACAGATCGCAGTTCTCGAGGACTGGCTGGGTCAGCCGTTGTTTGTGCGCGATGGGCAAAGCATGGTGGCGTCTCCTCATGCTCGGGCGCTCGCCCGCGAAATCAGCGCCGCGTTCGACCACATTGCGGACGCCTCAGAACGCTACGGAAAGAATCGGCATGTAAAGATTATCCGAGTCAGCGCATCAGCCACGGTCGCGATGCGCTGGCTCATCCCCCGGTTGCATTTATTTGCTGAGATATGCCCAGAGGTAGACGTGCGCGTGTCAACCGTGCTCTCCACTGAGCCGGCGTTCAGCGGCAGCTTCGATGTTGCAATCCGTCGGGAGGTACCGAGTGGCGGCCAATTTCAGGCGTGGCCGCTGTATCGAGAATCAAATACCGTGATTGCGAGTCCGTCCCTGCTCTCGCGAACCGGTGTCAGGACCGTTGAGCAGCTCGTCACCGAGACCTGGCTGACGAGCGAAACCCGCCCACGCGACTGGGAAGCGTGGCTTGAGGCCACGAGTCAACCGGCGCTTCGAGCAAGTCGAACCTTACGATTCGACCATTTTTTCGTGACCTTACAGGCTGTCGTTGATGGGCTCGGTTTCGGAATAGGTCCCTTTCCGACGCTTGACAGCGATTGTGCAACCGGACGCCTGCAGAAGCCATTTCCCGCCTTGCTCTCGCCGGGATCAACCTACTACGCGTTGATACCACTTGACGCTGATAAACCACTCCATATGAGAGCGTTTGTCGATTGGCTGCAATCAATCAGTACGAAGGATAACTAATCGTCGCATCTGCAGCGCGAGCGCGGATAACATTTTTGAGGCGACTCGATCAACCCGCGTTCGCGCCCGAAAGCTGCGTTCGCCCCGTTACGTAGTGACTGTCGTAATGACTGTCCATTTTTGGGCGAGTGACTGGAGCAGCGACATGAGCTTCTGCGAGATTGGACTCGCAGACGACCCGGTTACGGCCCTCGCCTTTGGCGTCATACAGTGCTCCGTCCGCAGCATTGACAAACACGCGTAGCGCGGCGAAGCGGCGGTTGGTCACACACGCGATTCCGATACTGACCGTCACAACCTGATGCATGCTGGCCATATGAGTGCGGCCGAGCGCCTGCACTGCCGCCCGAATGCTCTCCGCAACCTGAACTGCGCCCTCGTGGCCGGTATTGGGCAGCACCACGGCGAATTCTTCGCCGCCGTAGCGCGCGGCGCTATCGCCGGGTCGCCGGATTTTCTCGCCAACGCATCGGGCCACTGCTGCAAGTGCATCGTCACCCGCTGAGTGCCCGTACAAGTCGTTGAAACTCTTGAAATGATCGACATCGATCATCAGCAGCGACAGTGGCAAATCGCTGCGCTGTGCACGATGCCATTCCGTCTGGATGATTTCGTCAAAAGCCCGGCGGTTGCAGAGTTTCGTGAGTCCGTCGGTTCTCGCAAGCGACCGGAGTTCGGTTTCCATGTTCAGGCGGCGTTTGAGTTGCTGCGCGAACAGTGCGGCCAGCGTGAGGATGAGAACATCGACCGCACCGATCAGCGAGCCGATGATCCACGCCCGGCGATGCCACTCCGCATAAATGTCCTGGGTAGCAAGGGCAACATCGAAGACCAACGGAAACTTATCGATGTGCCGAAACGCATACCATCGCGGTACACCGTCGATCGCAGCTGTACCGAAAAAGTCACCGCTGGGAGCCTGAGTGAAACGCGTGTAGTTGGCGGTATCTATCAGGCTTCGGCCAATGACCTTCGCGTCGTACGGCCGGCGCATCAGCATCGTCCCGTCTGCGAGCATCAGTGCCATCGAGCCACCCGCACCCAGATGCATGTCGGCAAACAGGTCTCGGAAATAGTTCAGGTGCAAGGTTCCCACCACCACCCCCGCAAAACTGCCGTCCGGGTGCGATAGTCGCCGACTCAAGGCAATGCTGACGCCACCACCGTTCAGCCGCGGTTCGAATGGATGACTGACGTAGAGTCCGACGTTCGGCGAGTTGCGGTGGATCTCGAAGTAATCGCGATCGGCCAGGTTGATATGGCGCGGTGAATCCGACGTGGAATCGATCGCTACGTTCCCCGCCTCATCGAGTACCAGCAACGAGCCCATGTCTTTAGCCGTCGCCGAACGATCGAACAGCACCATCCGACGAAGTTCGGGTGGCAAGTCACGCACGCCGGGATGCTCAAGACCCTCAATGACCGCCTGCAACGACAGGTCGTAGACCTCAAGGTTGCGCGCGGTATCTCGCTCCACCAGGAGCAACACGTTGGTCGCGGCTTCCTGCGCCCGCGTGAGCGCGTCCTGCCGCATTTCGACCAGCACCCATGCGGCGATGGCCAGGATCGCGCCGGCAATGACCACGCTGGCGCCTATTACCGCATTTGGCCGCCGGGTCATGTCTTTAGCGCCGCGGCTAAGAAAGCTTGAAGAACCATTGCACGCTGTCCGATTGTTTTCGCGAGCCCTGCCAAGAAGCGTTTCTGAAACAGTAGATCGCGCCGCTTTTGGGTGTAGGGTTGAAGCGTATCAGTGCACGGTGCCTGTTCATCGCGCAAGGACAGGCAGTTTTACCGGCTAATCTGCTGCTTTGCCCTGGCCCGTGCCGGTTCTGTCAGGGACCCGTACACGCATACTCGCGGTTGACTGACAATTTTAGCGCCACGCGCATC
Source organism: Caballeronia sp. SBC1 (assembly GCF_011493005.1). Taxonomy (NCBI): domain Bacteria; kingdom Pseudomonadati; phylum Pseudomonadota; class Betaproteobacteria; order Burkholderiales; family Burkholderiaceae; genus Caballeronia; species Caballeronia sp. SBC1. The sequence continues at coordinate 574,804 of NZ_CP049159.1, read as the reverse complement.
GCACGCTCTAACGTGCCAATGCTCTAGCTGGGTACATCTTCGGCGGCCGCGTCCACTGGCCAAGTGAAAGGTTCTCTGACCAATCGTTCCAACTCGCTCGGCGAGACGGGCTTGCTGTAGTGATAACCCTGAATTTCGTGGCAGTCGTTGTCACGCAGGAAATCAAGTTGCCTCTCCGTTTCCACGCCTTCGGCAATGACCTTGAGATTCAGTTGCCGCCCGAGTGAGATCACGGCCCGCGCGATGGCGCGGTTATCTTCGCCATCGGGCAGTTCGCGCACGAACGACTGATCTATTTTCAGGCGCACAATCGGGAAGTGTTTCAACGCGCTCAAGCTGGAGTACCCGGTTCCAAAGTCGTCGATAGACAAGCGCACTCCCATGGCCTGCAACTCGGTCATCGTCGCGATCGCCCCGTCGAGATCCTGCATGATCAAGCTCTCGGTGAGCTCAAGCTCGAGATACTGAGCGTCGAGCCCGCTCGTGCTCAGCGCATGCGCCACCCGCGCGACCCATTCCTTTTGCTGGAACTGCCGCGCCGAGACGTTGACGGACATGCTCATTGGCGGCATACCTGCGTCCTGCCAGGCCTTGTTCTGGCAGCAGGCCGTATGCAGCACCCAGTCGCCGATCGGTACGATCAGCCCTGTTTCCTCTGCCAGGGAGATAAACGTGGCCGGGAAGACCGGGCCATCGGTCGGGTGATCCCACCGCAACAGCGCCTCCACGCCGAAAATTTTCTCCGTGCGCAAATCGACCTGCGGCTGATACACCAGCCGGAATTCCCCGTTCGCCAGCGCGTGCCTCAACTGTTCCTGAAGCCGCAGTCTGTCGTGCACCTTGATGTTCATCTCAGCCGTGTACAACTGGTAGTTATTGCGGCCCCTCTCTTTTGCGCGATACATCGCCGCGTCAGCGTTCATCAGCAGAGTTTCGGCATCAGTGCCGTCGTTAGGATAACTCGCTAACCCCATGCTGCACGTGACTTGAAAAGTCTGCCCGTTCAGTTCGATCGGTTCGAGAATCGTGTCGCGAATCTTCTCGATGACCGCCGTTATGTCTCCGTCGTGCAGCGCCTGGTCGAATAAAACGATCACGAACTCATCACCGCCGAGCCGCACCACGGTATCGGTGCGCCGCACGCATTGAACCATGCGCGCGGCCACCGTCTTCAACAGGTCGTCGCCAGCGCGGTGGCCAAGGCTGTCGTTGATCAGCTTGAAATTGTCGAGGTCGATGAACACCACCGTCACGCCGCGCTGATAGCGTTGCGCGTGCAGCAAAACCTGGTTCAGACGATCCGACAGCAAAGTGCGATTGGGAAGGCCCGTCAGCGCGTCGTGATTCGCCATGTGACGGATGCGCTCCTCCGCCTGGCTACGCTCGATAGCGATGCCGCAAATACGCGTTGCCATTGCGATGGCCTGCGCCTCGACGGCTGCGGGCTCGTGCGGGTCTCGGACGAAGAGCGTCAGTGCGCCGAGCGCGCTGCCGTCGTGTGACAGAATCGGGAGTGCCCAGCAGGCGCCATAATCATGCATGCCGTAGCCTTCCATTTGCTGGAGCAAGCACCGGTCCTGTTTCACGTCCGATATGTACACCGGCTGGCGCCAATGAATCGCGCGTCCGCTCGGCTCGGCGTCTGGACCAATCACCGAACCATGGATCTGCTTGTGGTATTGCTCGGGAAAACTCGGCGCGGCGCCCAGCTTCAGATGCTGGCCGTCTTCGTCGCACAGGAGAGCGACGCAAACCGAACCCGCTATCTGCGACTCCAGCAGCCGCGTCATATAGGAGAGAACTTCTTCGAGCGGCGTGCTGGTAGCGATCATTTCCAGCACCCGGTTCTGTTCCGCACGCCGGACTTCCGCGCGTTTGCGCGAGCTGATGTCGCGGATGATCGCGACCACACCGTCTTCCACACGCACAACCTGCCGCTGCAGCCATACCGAGGACATGCCGGGCCTTTCGTGTATCCATTCGTGCTCCTCAACAGCCGCCGTCAGCGCAACGCTGACCAATTTGTCAAACATGCCATCATCGCGACAGCGAGGAAACGCGACATCGAGCGACTTGCCAACCAACATGCCACGATGCATACCTGACAGTTCGCCCCCCCGGCGATTCGTGTCGGTCAGCACGAAGTCGACGATCTCGCCGTTGGCTCCGCGTTCGCTACGAAAGACGAAAAACGCGTCGAGACTTGCTTCCGACGCGGCGTAGTAAGTCTGCTGTGCCCGGCGTGCGCGCTGTCGGCTGACCGCGAGCTGCCAGCTCAAGCGGCTCAGTACAAACGCCAGCATGACCAGCACCACGCTGCCGCCGCCAGCCCACAGCAGATAAGCGCGCCGGTGTCGACGGAGCTGCGCGGCTTGCTCCTCGCGCCCAAGACCCACTATCGCTATGAGCGGAAAGCCGTGTAGCGTGCGAATGTTCGTGTAGCGCGGCGCTCCATGATCCCAAGGCTGGATGGAGGCCAAATCGGTCGATGCCGCGGCGGCCGCACGCACGGCAGTCGAAGAGAGGCGTTCGCCCCACGACTGTTGCTCACCCACTTGCTCCGCGCGCACAATGCCGTCCGTGCCGAGCAAGGCCAACACGCCATCCTTGCCCATCCGCGCGTAGTCATAGCTGCTCGTGAAATAGCCGGGGTCTACCGACAGAATGACGACCCCGGCGAAACCGCCGGCTGCGTTCTGCAGCCGGCGGCTGAATGTGATTTCGGGGGACCCCGTGCCGGGGTCGCGCGTGACCTCACTCACAAAGGGCATTGGGGCATCGTCGGCGGAATCGCGCTGCGTCTGGAAATACGGCTGGTCCGCTACCGTTACCGCTGCTGACGCCTGAGGCAGGGTTGCGGCGCTCAACCGGCCATCAGTGCCGACAATGGCCACCTTGAACACGATGGCTGGCGGAAGGAGCCCCTTGTCCCGAAGCTCGGACAATCCTGCGCCGCCTTTCATCTCGTAGGCGTATTTGACGGTCTTTAGCGTCTGGTCGATAGAGACCAGATTGCGCACCATTTGCGCCTGGTAGGTATCGGCGAGTTCGCGGCTCAATTCCGCCGCTGCATTCTGAGCAACGACGTTTTCTGCACTGATCAGATGGATAACGGTAGTCCAGGTGAGCACAAGCAACATCGCCGCGAACAGCGGAAACAGGACATAGGCTTCGAGCAGGCGTCGCAGAACGGGACGCAGCGCCGTACTCAATACGATCAGACGGCCGCATGTGCCGTTTGATACGAACTGAGCGTTTGATTCGATAGGGCTGCGCATACTATCCAGGGTTCGTGTGTCGACGTGCCGCCACCTGACTGCCAACGGCGGGGTCCGACTAGTGAGGCGTCAGCACTGCCTTGACGCTAGCGTCCAGTTCGCTCCTGTCGATGTAGCCGATCGAATCGGGCATGGCGACGATTGCTTTTTTTACCGCGGCGGCATCTGGTAGCTCACGCGGAGGCTGGCCCTGCCCTGTGAAGATCAGCTTCGACCAATACGCTTTCAGTTGCGGCGCCGACTTGCCGGTCACCTTCCTGTAGAACTCGGCGCGGCTCGCGGCGTCTTCGGCCAAGTCGAGCGGTACGGCAGCGCCACCGCCTGGAAAATAGGCCGTGCGGCCGAGGAAAATGTCCGCCACCTGGTCTTTGCTGAGTTCTGCAAGCGGGTTTGACGCGGATATGACCACAACCAGCTCGGCCATCGACGCCTGGGCGGCCAACCCGAGCACCAAACCTAAAAGAGCCGCCCTGACGTGTTTGTTGGCAATGTCCACGAAGGCTCCGATCAAAAGACGAAGTCGAGAACGGCGCTGAACACGTTTGTGCCGCTGCCGAGCTGGAAATTCGGTTGGAGGTTCGCGAACGAGCCTGTCGAATTCGCGGGCAGCCACACGTGATCGAATTGGACCTTCAGGTCCATGTTCTTCATAAAGTCCCAACGCACCCCTGCAGAGATGTCTTTTTGTCCCATGTTGTAATTCGGAACGACGGTGGCGTGCCCGAGCGTGTGCGATTCGGAGTACGTCAGGAATGGTGTGAACTTGTTGATCCGGTAGCCACCGGTCACATAGCCGCTGACGTAGCCGGGCGTGAGTTGGTCGACCGTGACGCGGGCCAGTTCCGCTTGCACAAACCATGGACCTGAATCGTAACCAACCGCCATGCTATAGACGTTCGCAGGCAGCTTCGGGTCGAGAACAGCGAGTTTCACATCGGCGTGCAGGTAGCCGAAGTGCGCTGTGAAATCGCGATATTCGATCGTATCGAACGCGCCCACGATGCCCGTGCCCGTGGTTTTGATCATGCCCGGGTTCACGTGAAATGCGCTATAGCCGTAGAGTATTCGTACCGTGTTGGCCACCTCGCCGAGGCGAAATCGATACGATAAGTCGGCCCCGTCGCTATTCGTTATCGGCACGGTGTTATAGACCTCGGCCGGCACGCGCACCCACGGATTCGCATAACCGACATTGCGATAATCGGAGTTAAGGAATGTGGGCAGTTCGATTCGTCCAATGCGCACGCTGAAGTCCGGCGTGAATGCGTATTTCAGGTTTGCCCACTCGAGTTGCGGCGTGAACGTGTTGTCGTAGCGTTGCTGGGACACGACCTGGACGACCGCCGAAAGCTTATCGGTAAAGCGGCCAACAAGTTGTACGCCAAGCTTGGTGTCATCGGCGAAGTCGTAGGCCCGACTATGTCCGGAGCCGCTTGGCTCGAACGCAGTGCTGGTGAAGTCAGCGCTATCGAGGCTCGAATGCGTCATCCCGAGGGTTCCGAAGCCGCTCAGCGTGAACATGCTCGGTGAAGCAGTGGCGCTCGGCGCGTCCTCGGCGCGCGCGCTCGTCGTGCAAACCAGTGCTATCACCGTCAGTGATGCGACGCGCAACAACAGCCGCCCGATACTGAAGCGCTTCTTCATGGTATTGCCGGTGATATGCGGAAAGAATGAGCGGTGCCAACTGATAATCGATGGACAACCTGCTTTAGATATTATGATTAACGGCCGCTCCTATTAAACCTTGAGGCAAAGGGCTAATTAGCGTGTCGCGCAAGAAGCGAACTTTCGTGCGCGATGTGACGCGATGTGACGTGCCCGGTGCATCGATCAGGTCGAATGGACCGCTTTGCCGCGCGACAGTGCGCGGCTGCAGGTAGTTGGTTGATGTATGAAGGAAGCGCCCATATGCGCCGCAGGATCGTGATCGCCGAGTTGCCACTGTCGGCGATCACCACGGCTCCATCACCACATTTTCGCCAGACAATGTGGTTCGACCACAGCTCAGTCAGACGACATTTGTTTGAGATTCATTTGTCTCTGCTCCGGTCTACATAAAGGAGAACGCTTCAACTGCGGGGAACGCCCTTTCGCAGATCAGTACGTGTGGTGCATCTGACCCGGCCGCACTCTTTGCGGCACCCGGCAGGCGGTACATGTGTCTCTGCTTTACGGCGGCAGGGTCATCTCCTGTAGAGGAACAAACCCTCACCGGGCGCATGCCAACATGCGCGTGTCATTGAGTCCATGGATCTGATGCACTCGGCGCGTTGTCACGGTGCCCTCACCGTACTGCGCATCAAGCCGCCACGGCTTGCCCCAGAGTTTCACGCAACACGGTCGCCAGCTCCTGCGCAACGAACTTCGAGATATACGCGTCGGCCCCAACCTTTCTCACGTGCTCCTCATTGGCAGATCCGGACAACGACGAATGGATGACGACCGGGATCGATCGCAGCGCGGCGTTACCCTTGATCTTGCGAGTCAACGTGAAGCCGTCCATCTCCGGCATCTCAAGGTCTGTTAAAACCAGTGCGATTTCGTCATTTACCGCGCGCCCCGACGCATGCGCGCGTTTTTCCGCCGCCTCCAGCAGGTTCCACGCTTCCAGACCGGTCTTCGCCATGATGAACGGCAAGCCCATTGCAGTAAGACTCTGCTCAATCAAGCTGCGAGCTACACCCGAATCATCAGCCGCGAGAATTTTGGCGCCACGTGCAATAGTGACCCGGCCTACGGTGGCCTCAGTAATATCAGGCTCGCTTCCCGGAAGCACGTCGCGCAAAATCTGCTCGACATCAAGCAGTTGAGCCAGACGCGAGCCGTCCACGTTTCCATCAAGACGCGCGATGCTGGTCACGGTCTTTCCGCTCGAATGCGCTTCTGCTGACAACACCTGGTCCCATTCAAGGCGAACGATGTCATCAACCTCTTCGACCGCAAAGCCTTGGGTCGTCCTGGCAAACTCGGTGACGAGCAAGATCCGTGGTGTGCCCCTCGGTGTACAACCCGTCAGCCGGGGCAAGTCAATGACAGGAATGATTTGCCCGCGAATATCAGCAATGCCGAGGATGTTGTCCGATGCGCCGGCGATGACCGTAAGGGCGGGCATCTCAATGATCTCCCGCACCTTGAACACGTTGATGCCATAAAGTTCGCGCCGCGTTGAGTTTGGTGCCTCTCCAAGGCGGAACAGGAGCAGTTCGAAGCGGTTGTTCCCCGCCAGGTTTGTCCGTTGCTCAACATCATGTTGGGAATTATTCATCTGATACGTCCCGATTCTGTGCGGCATGACCGATTGTTCGGAGCACGCTTCGATATGATTGAAAACGCAGCTCTCTGCTTCGGCTGAGAATGGAATGCGCAAGGTAGAAATTCGCAATGTCGACAATACGGTCCGTAAGGGTTGGTCGAACTTCGAACTTCACCGTCCGGACGTCTGTCGTTTAGCCATTGCTTCATATGTGTTAACGACGCACAGTTCAGCAGCTTGACTTTTGATTTTCATAAGACGCCTCACGTTTTCCCTATGAGGCGTCTTTGAAGGTTCAACGTATGGTTGTCCGCCATACCCAGTTCCTGCGCCAGGCGAAGCGCAACGTGAGCATCCCGATGCCGTAAAAACAAGGCGATTTCAATCTTCATCGGTGATTCCCCATTCCTAGCGCACCCGCGCAGCCAGCCAAGCCGGCGAACTAAGCCACAATCGCGCCTCTCTTTGCGGTCTTGCGATTCCTGCACTGGGCTAAGCTTGGCTCAAGTTGCAAATGGAGGACCGGGAGCGCATGTAATTAAGAGCATGTTGCACAAAACACCACCTTTCCCCGAAACGACGAAGTACCCGCTTTAGAAAAACGCGACCAATCAAATCAAAGGGCAGCAATGGGCCACGAAGAATTCATGTCGCAGGCGGAGGTCGACGCGCTGCTGAAGGGCGTCACCGGCGAGACCGACATGGTCGTCGAGCAAACCTCTTCGTCCGTCGCACGTCCTTACAATCTCTCCGCGCAGGAACGGATAGTCCGCGGTCGAATGGCAGGTCTTGAAATTATCAACGATCGCTTCGCCCGTCTCCTGCGTGGTGGGATTTTTCACTTGATGCGCCGCACCGCAGAGATTTCAGTCGGAGCGATCAAGGTTCAAAAGTACAGCGCATTTACGCGCAACCTCCCCATTCCAACCAACCTGAATCTGGTGCATGTCAAACCGCTGCGCGGTACCGCGCTCTTTGTGTTTGATCCGAATCTGGTGTTCTTCGTGGTAGATAACTTGTTTGGTGGCGACGGGCGGTTTCACGTTCGTGTAGAGGGGCGCGAGTTCACCGCCACTGAACAACGCATCATTGGCAAACTGCTCGACGTTGTTTTCGAACACTATATGGCGGCGTGGATAAACGTACGCCCCCTGACCCTGGAGTACGTTCGATCAGAAATGCATACGCAATTCGCAAACGTTGCGACACCCAATGAGATCGTCATTGTCACCGAGTTTTCCATCGAGTTTGGTACGACCGGAGGAACGCTGCACGTTTGCCTGCCGTACTCAATGATCGAGCCAATTCGTGATTTGCTATTTTCACCGCATCAAGGCGAGACGCTTGACGTCGACCGGCGATGGGGACGCGTGCTCGCCACGCAATTGCAGGCTGCCGAACTCGAGGTGACGGTTGATCTTGTCGACATACCGACGACGTTCGAGAAGATCCTGAGCATGCGTGCAGGCGATGTGATCCCGATTAACCTCGGGGAATACGTCACCGCGAAAGTTGACTCCGTGCCGGTTATGGAATGCGGCTACGGGATTTTCAATGGGCAGTACGCGTTACGCGTGAACAAGATGATCGCTTCAGAAGAAGCGACCAAGGCGGTGGAATATTAGCAATGCTGATGGCCCGGCGCGTATGGATGAGCGTGCCCCCTGAGAAGATCAACGGTCTACCAGCCGACCCTGCTAAATGAAAGCGTGGCACTGTCCAATGTGTCGAGCAGCAACTTCGGCCACTCGGTAACACAGGCGCCATCATGTATCACTTCCAGCTCTTTCAATAGCGCCTGAACCGTTTGAAGCCGACCATCACATTCATCTCACGCACCGCCCGGTGTGAGGCGGCATACCCATCGAGCGTGATCTGCTCCGGCGGCTGTCCCTGATGTTTGATTGCCTTGTTGAAAAAGGCGTTGGCCGCGGCCACGTCGCGCTTCGCCCTGAGCATGAAGTCCACCATCTGGCCGGCGCGATCTACCGCCCGGTACAGATAAACCCATTTGCAAGGAATCTTCAGACAGGTTTCGTCAACACGGGTTTCGCCGAGCCTATTTGCATCAGAACCAGCGTATCAAGCTCAAACTGAAAGGGCTGAGTCCTATTCAATACGGGTCCCATCCCTCTGTCGCCTAACTATCGACTGTCCAACTTTACGGGTTCACTTCCGTACCAAAGTGAACTGCCTGCGTCTGAGCAGCCTCTCACAGGATGCATTCGAGCGCCGACCACCACGAGATAGGCCCATTCCCGCAGGCACCGAACCCTGCCACGGGAAAACCACTATGGGTTCTATTCGGGCCTGTAAATAATCCTACACGCGCCGCTGTTAACGTCACGCAGTTGTTTGCGTTGGGCGCGGTGTAACTTCACTCCCCCTTTCCCGGAGAAATGACATGCAGCCAGTTTTTCGCACGTTTCCGACTCGTCGATATTCCCTCGCGCGAGGCATCTCAGCGCTGGCGCTCCTTCCATTGAGCGTCAGCCTCACTGTAGTGGCGCAAGAGCCGGACGGCGGACACAACGCCGCATTTCAGCCGGGGAATCTAATTGTCAGTCGCAGCGTCTATGACAACAGCTCGGCCAACGTGCAAGTTGGCTCGACCCTCCCACCCGGTTGCGCGCAAACGACCGGCGGGTGCGGCGCAGCTACCGGCGCGCCGAACGACGGCACCTATCCGTTCGTTTGGAACAACGTCCTTTATGACGGGAGCTTCGGCATCACGTCGAAGATCTTTCTAGACCAGTTAGCGCCGTCCGGCTGGCGGATCAGTACGCTCGAAGTGCCGAGCGTCATGAATGCGGGCACCACGGCAGACCAGTTGGTAACCAGCTTCAGTTCAAAGTCGGAACTCGGGCTTCACCTTTCACACGACGGAAAGTACCTGACCTTCATGGGCTATGTGGCTCCGATCAATGTGCTGGACGTGTCGAATTCAAACACTCCAGGCGTTGTGGATCCGACCAATCCCGACGGACAGAGCTTCTACCGTGCAGTAGCCAAAGTCGATCGCAACGGACAGTTCAGCTTCACCGAGACGAATGCCTATAGCGGCAACAACGGCCGCGCCGCGATCTTGATCGACCGCGGAGGAAAGCGCTTCTTCTACACAAGCGGCAATGCGGGAAATGGAGGCAATCCCCAGCCGAACGGCGTCATCCTCGGCGCAGGCTCGCAATACATTGTGGAGGCAATGCAGCCCGAAGCGCAGCAAGCTCCTGGCACGCCAAGTCCGCTTGCCAGCTTTTCGGTCACCCAATTGGGCGCACCCGCCGACAAGGTCGGCAAGGACGACAACTTTCGCGGAATGACCGTTTTCAATAACGTTGTCTACATAACCAAGGGTAGCGGCAGCAATGGCGTCAACACCGTCTACTTCGTCGATACCACCGGGACCGCGTGCCCGAGCGGCACGGGCGTGCCTTCGCCAAAGGCGGCGCTGCCAAGTGCACCGCTCGGCTATGATCCTTCGACTCTCCAGACGACAGGCCTGCCAAGCAACATGTGCATCCTGAGCGGCTTCCCGTCAACTCCGAACAAGACCGCGACAACCCTCAGTTACCCGTTCGGTATCTGGTTCGCCGACGCCAACACGCTATATGTGGCCGATGAAGGCGACGGTTATGCGGGTGGCGCCGATCTCTTCACGCACGCGGCCGCGCAGTCCACCGCGGGTCTTCAGAAATGGGTATTCAATGCGACCACGAAGACATGGGTGCTGGCCTATACGTTGCAGAACGGATTGGACCTGGGCAAGCCTTACACGGTGCGAAACTACCCGCTTGGCAGCAACGCGGCGACCGGACTGCCATGGTCGCCTGCGACTGATGGTCTGCGTAACCTGATCGGTTACGTAGGCCGCGATGGCACCGTCACGGTCTGGGCGACGACGTCAACGGTAAGCGGGAACGGCGATACCGGCGCAGATCCGAACAAGCTCGTTGCAATCCAGGATGAGCTGAAAAATACCGGTCCGGCAGTTGCTGCTAATGCGCATTTTGTCACGCTCAGCTCTGCAAAGTTCGGCGAAGTGCTGCGTGGAGTTTCGTTTACGCCGGGCACAGATGCGGGCAGGGACGACTGGCACTGATGATAAGTGGCGAGACGCGCCTCACGCGCGTCTCGCCATTGCGCACCTTAACAATAAGGCACAAGCAAGGCGCGGAACGCTCAAGATTGCCGACAGGGTATGGCCCTTCTAAACGAGGCGCCCCGATCACAGCAACAACCAAGGACAGCTCATGGACGACACGCCTACCCTGCAGTCACCGATCAGCGCGGAACACACCCGCAGCGGTCTTGGCGTCGCGGCGCTGCAGCGCGACATTGTCGACAACCTGACATGCCTGCAAGGTCGATATCCAGAGATTGCGACCCCGCACGATTGGTACATGGCGCTCGCGTTTGCGGTGCGTGACCGGATGATGACCCGCAGGGTCGCCACCACGCACGCCTACGTGGCACGCGGTGCGAAGGTCGCCTGCTATCTGTCCGCCGAGTTCCTGATCGGGCCGCAACTCGGCAACAACCTGATAAATCTGGGCATCGAGAGCAACGCGCGCGATGCGTTGCACGCGCTCGGCCTTGACCTGGACGCCCTGGTTGCGATCGAAGAGGAACCGGGCCTTGGCAACGGCGGCCTGGGACGTCTGGCAGCCTGCTATCTCGACTCGCTTTCCACCCTCGAAATTGTGGCGATCGGTTATGGCATCCGCTATGAATTCGGCATCTTCAACCAGGAGATCCGCGACGGCTGGCAGGTGGAAGTAACCGATAAGTGGCTGCAGAAGGGCAACCCTTGGGAGATCCTGCGGCCGGACGTCGCCTTCTACGTGAACTTCGGCGGCCGCACGGAAAGCGGTACCGACGCGCAGGGCCGGCTTTGCGTGCGGTGGATTCCGGCCTATACGGTCAAGGGCGTAGCCTGCGATACGCCGATGCCGGGCTTTCGCGTCAACACATGCAACACGCTAAGGCTCTGGAAGAGCGAGGCAGTCGAGTCGTTCGACCTGCATGACTTCAACGCCGGCGATTACTACGAGGCCGTGCACGAAAAGGTGAGGTCTGAAACGCTGTCGAAGGTGCTCTATCCGAATGACGAGCCGGAAGCCGGCAAGCGCTTGCGGCTTGCGCAGCAATATTTCTTCGTCTCATGCTCGCTGCAGGACATGCTGCGCCTGCTCGCGCTCAAAGGTGAACCGATCGGCCGCTTGGCGGACATGTTCACCGCGCAACTCAACGACACGCATCCGTCGATTGCCGTCGCCGAACTGATGCGTCTGCTGGTGGACGAGCGGCAAGTGCCGTGGGACGAGGCCTGGGAGATCACACGACGCGCACTCGCCTATACGAATCACACGCTGTTGCCCGAAGCGCTCGAAACGTGGGCGCTGCCGCTGTTTCAGGACTTGCTGCCGCGGCTGCTCGAAATTATCTACGAGATCAACCGCCGCTTCCTCGATGAGGTCCGGCAACGCTACCCCGGCGATGACGCACGTATCGCGCGAATGTCGCTGATCGATGAGAGCGGTGCAAAGCGCGTGCGTATGGCGCATCTGGCGACGGTCGGCAGCCACGCAATCAACGGCGTGGCCGCGCTCCACTCGCAACTTCTCGAGCAAACCGTGATGCGGGATTTCGCCGAACTGTGGCCCGAACGGTTCCACAACGTGACCAACGGCGTCACACCGCGACGTTTCATGATGCTCAGCAATCCGGGCCTTGCAACACTGCTGGACGAAACAATCGGCGAAGGCTGGGCGACCGATCTCGCCAGGCTGCGCAAACTCGATGAACACGCCGACGACGCAGCGTTTCAGGACCGCTGGCGCCGCGTAAAGCAGGTGAACAAGGACGCCCTCGCCGCGCGTATCCGCAGCGCGACTGGCATCGTCGTCGACCCGGCGGCGCTGTTCGACATACAGGTCAAGCGTATCCACGAATACAAGCGGCAACACCTGAACGCGCTCTTCATCGTTACGCTCTATCTGCGCTTACGGCGCAATCCGCAGCTCGCGCTGACGCCGCGCTGCTTCGTGTTCGGCGGCAAGGCCGCGCCCGGCTATGCGATGGCCAAGCTCATCATTCGTCTGATCAACGGCATCGCTGAGGTCGTCAATAACGACCCGGTGGTGGACGGGCGGCTGAAGGTAGTGTTCTATCCGGATTTCAATGTGAAGAACGCGCATTTCATCTATCCGGCCGCCGACCTGTCCGAGCAGATTTCGACTGCCGGCAAGGAGGCCTCGGGCACCGGCAACATGAAGTTCATGATGAACGGCGCGCTGACCATCGGCACGCTGGACGGGGCCAATGTCGAGATCCGCGAGGAAGTCGGCGACGAAAACTTCTTCCTGTTCGGTCTGACCGCGGACGACGTGGAACGCGTCAAACGCGCAGACTACCGTCCGAGCGAGTACGTGAGCGCGAACGACGAGTTGCACGAAGCGCTGGAGCTGATCGCCGGCGGGCACTTCTCGCGCGGGGACCGCGAGATGTTCCGTCCGCTTGTCGACAATCTTCTGCACGCGGACCCGTTTCTCGTACTTGCCGATTACGCCGCTTACGTGTCCTGCCAGGAGGACGTCAGCGCCGCCTGGCAGGACACGCGGCGCTGGACCCGCATGTCGATCCTGAACACCGCGTATGCGGGCAAGTTCTCGTCCGATCGCGCAATCCGTGAATATTGCGAGCAGATCTGGAAGATTCGCCCGGTGAAGATCGTCCTGGAACGATGACCCTGAAAGCGGGTCGACCCGTGCCTGCTTGGCGCGCACTGCGCCTTTTCATCATGTGTTGAAGATCCGTATAGGTCAGCTCATCTATTCGGCGATGACTTGATCAGTCATTTGTCGATCTCCGGATAGTCAGACTGACAGCTTTGCGAGGATCTCGTCGGTCGAGAGAATGGCGCTTGCGTAAGCCGGCATGTTGAACTGGAGCGAGGCATCCATCTCGGCGTGACCGAAGCTGCCGATGGCGTCTTTCACCAGTGTGACTTCGTAGCCGAGTTCGGCCGCGAAACGCACAGTGGACTCAATACACGTGTTGGCACGCATGCCGATCACGATCACCTTGCGCACGCCGTGCTTCTTGAGCTGAAGGTCAAGATCGGTGTTGGCGAATCCGCTTGAGAGCCAATGTTCCTGCGCGACGACCTCACTGGGACGCGGCTCGAAATCGGGGTGAAAGCTTCCGCCCCAAGTTCCATCCGCGAAACTCCGACCCTTGGCAGCGGCCGCGCCGATAGGCGGTGTCGTCTTCCAGTGACTGTGCAGATCACCTTCACGCCAACGATGGTGTGGCGCGATGAAGACCTGCACGTTTGCTGCGCGGGCGGCAGCGAGGATCTGCCTCATATGCGCAACGACATTGTTCGCTTCAAGGGTCGTGCGGCTCAGTTCGTAGAGCTTGCCACCCTCTGACAGGAAGTCGTTATAGGGATCGACGATCAACAGCCCCGTCAGCTCAGGTTCGTACGTCAGCTCGGAGTTCGACAGGTTTGCCATACCGGATGTCCCTTTGGTTAGATAATCCAGTTGCTACAATATTTGAAGTCACTTGATTTGTAAAGGACATAACGTGGGATCGGCGAACGGTGGCGATCTTGGATTGCAGAGCCGACTGGTTCACAATGCACGGTTCTGCGAGAGGTCAAGATGAAACAACAGACTACTGGCGAGACGCTTTGCCCCCTCGCTCGCGCGGCTGCCATTGTTGCGGATCGCTGGACGATCCTGATCCTGCGCGAGCTGAGGATGGGGAATGATCGCTTCGACGGCATTCAGGCACAGACCGGGATGTCGCCCAACCTGCTTACCCAGCGCCTCAAATCAATGGAGGACAACGGGCTAATCGAGCGTCGGGTCTACCAGGAGCGACCCAGACGGCACTCCTACTGCATCACCGACAAGGCGCGTGAGCTTGACGGAATGATGCTGGCCCTTCGTTTGTGGGGAATGCGCCACTGCGGGCTGGATCCGAGAGCAGAAGGCGCTGTGACGATGAAGCATCGGCGAACCGGTGCGGTCGTCGGCGTCGATTGGCAACCTGAAGAAGCGGATCAGCCGTTTACCTTCAGCCAAGTCGAGACTCGGGTAAATCCAGCATGGGCTGCAGAGCGTGCCGCTCGCGCGGAAGTCTTTGCGGCAGGACGGCGCATTCAGGTTTCCAACCGCGCGCCGCAAAAGAAACGTGTCGAGGGCGCGTTGAAAACGGAAAGCGAAAAGCGCGCTCCGCGAAAGCGCGGTTCTGTTTCCGTGAAGGATTGAGCTTTTACGAGGACCCGCCGGCTTTCGGGACGTGGAACGCCGGTGCCCTACGCGATCGGGCTCGCATGACGAAAATCGGACTGTAATTAAGGGGCAGCTTCACAGAATCGTCACATTTCACGTGTCACATCCATGGAGCATACCGACGTCACGTCAGGAAACTTTGCCTCCATTTGCCCTCCATGTCAGGCTAGTTGTCGCGCAGCGCTGAAACCATCATCGAAGCGACCTACCAGTATCAGGTCACACCGTGGTGGCAATTGCAGGCTGACTTCCAATACGCGTTCCGTCCGGCGGGTGGCATGCGGAATCCGGATGACCTGTCGCAACGTATCGGCAACGAAGCGATCGTTGGTGTGAGGACCACCATCACATTCTGACGATGCTGCTGCGTCAACTCGACTGCGCTAGCGCGAGTTGGACTGCGCGCCGGGACATCTCATCCACCAGCTTGGCGCAGAACCGCTCGATATCTGTTTCATGAGGTGACGTCATGAGCGAACTGATCCTAACGACAACCGCGCGAATGCAGGTGGTTTCCCGTGGAAAAGACTAATGAACCATCTCTGTTCGTCACCCTGTTTAACCGCACGCCGTGGCGTCCGACGTACGCCTATGCCGAATCCGGGCTTCCACTCGACTGAGAGTAAATCGCCATGCAAAATCCTAAAGCTGCCGTGACCGACTCGCCGCTCCAGAATCCGCCCCGACTCGGTGAAGAGATTCTTCGCGTCAACGACGTATGTCGCGGTTTCAGCAAGACGCAGGGAGAATTGCTTGTCCTCGACGAGGTGAACCTGTCGCTGTGTCAAGGCGAGATCGTCGGGCTGCTGGGCCGTTCGGGTTCGGGCAAGTCGACGCTGCTGCGCATTATTGCCGGCCTGATCGAGCCGACCAGCGGCGACGTGACCTACCTTGGCAAACCGCTCAACGGTCCTGCCGAAGGCGTGGCGATGGTGTTCCAGACATTCGCGCTGTTCCCTTGGCTGACTGTTCTGCAGAACGTGGAAGCGGGCCTCGAGGCGCAGGGCGTAGGCCCGCATCAACGCCGTGAGCGTGCGTTGGCAGCAATCGATCTGATCGGTCTCGACGGCTTCGAAAACGCTTATCCGCGCGAGTTGTCGGGCGGCATGCGCCAGCGCGTGGGCTTTGCACGTGCGCTGGTGGTTGATCCGACGTTGCTGCTGATGGACGAGCCCTTCTCCGCGCTCGATGTGCTGACTGCAGAAAACTTGCGTACTGACCTGCTGGATCTGTGGACGCAGGGCCAAATGCCGATCAAGTCGATGCTGATCGTCACGCACAACATCGAGGAAGCGGTGTTCATGTGCGACCGGGTTCTGGTGCTGTCGTCGAACCCGGGCCGCGTGGTCGCCGAAACCAAGGTGCCGTTTGCGCATCCACGCAACCGGCTGGATCCCGCCTTCCGCGCGTTGGTCGACGAAATCTACGCCAAGATGACTGCTCGTCAGGCCGACGAAGCGGCGAAGACAGGCCTCGAACTCGGCAGCCGGTTACCAGTCGTGTCGACCAACATATTGGCGGGTCTGATTGAGACGCTGGCCGCCGAGCCTTACAACGGTCGCGCGGACATGCCGGAAATTGCGCGTTCGCTGCAGCTTGAGGTGGATGACTTGTTCCCGGTGGCTGAAGCGCTGCAGTATCTCGGCTTTGCCGACGTACGTGAAGGTGACATTATCCTGAATCCGGTGGCGCGCACCTTCGCCGAGTTGGGCACACAGGAGCGCAAGATGATGTTTGCGGAACATCTGCTACGCAATGTGCCGCTGGCCGCGCGACTCAAGAAGGTGCTCGACGAGCGTCCCGGCCACCGCGCGCCGCGCGTGCGTTTCGAGCAGGAACTGGAAGATTTTCTGTCCGACGGCGCTGCAGAAGAGACGCTCGACGCGGTGATCAACTGGGGCCGTTACGGCGAGATCTTTTCGTACAACGACAAAACGGAAATTTTCAGTCTCGCGGATGTCGAATCCTGATCCCTTGGCTTCGGCTCGCTGAGCTTGAGTGTTCGACTTTCCGGGAAACGAACTTTCGCAGAAGCACATACACATAGTCCTGCGACGTCGGCAATAGGCCGATGAAGCGTCGTTCGCTGCCTCCGTACGAATGACGCTTCATCGGCCTCTGCTTGACGCGGTCGGCTCAGCGGCATCGAGATGCGAGTGCTGCACGAATCGCACTCACATACCTACCCCACCAATCTGTGCCAGTCTCGACATAGAGTTACTTTGCGATGTTTGTTTCGATGTCCGAACGGTGCGATGAGCACGTCCCAACGCACCGTGAAAGGCAGTAGAAACCACCGCATCAATCAACTTAGAACCGGGTACGAATCCCAACAGTACCAACGACTTGATTCGCTGTCGACGAAGCACCGCCTGACGTGTTGATGAAAGCGACAAAGTCCTTTCCAACCGCGTGTTGGTACATCGCTTCCGCATAGACGTCCGTGCGTTTCGAGAACGAATACACAACCTGCGCGTTAATCTGATTAAACTTCGGGTCGGCGCCAAACGCCGTCGCACCCGAAAGGTGCCCGTCTGTGTAAGCATCTGCGATGCCGAGACTCAGCGCCGTCGTCAAAGCGTATTTGCCGTTCAATTCGTAATTGTCGAAACGCATCGTGCCATTCAACAAACCAAACGCATTGGTGCCGGCGTATTGACTGTGCGTATATACGAAACCGACAAGTGCCGGACCGAACCCATAGTTCGCGGCGCCCCCGAATATGCGAGTTCGATTGGAGCCGACTTGAAAACCACCCGTGCCATTGGCAGTTGACTCGGCCGTGTCGATAGCGCCGCCAGTGTTCGTCGTGCTGTTCGAGCCATTAGTCTGCAAATAGCCAGCAGCAACATTCAGGGGCCCGTAGCCGTAGCTTGCACCAAAGCTATACGCGCGATTCTGGGAAAAATTGGTGGAGTTGGAGAATGCGTATAGGGTGCCGAACTTGAACCCCGCATAATCGGTGCTCATATACTTGACCGCGTTGCTCATGCGCACCGAGTGGTTCAGGTTGTCGTTGTCAAAAGGGTGTGCAAACCCTGTGTCGCCGAACGTACCCGCTGTTCCCGACAATGGGGCAACAAAGTCAACCAGTGAGTCATACTGACGACCTAGCGTAATCGCACCATATTGACTACTTGCCAAGCCGACATATGCTTGGCGACCGAACTCGCGACCGTCCTGCAGAGGTTGAAGATCGAGCGGTTCCGGGGCACTGGGAAGGCGACCTGATCTCGGGCTCACACAACTCGCATATCGCGACGCTGGTCGAGCGGCAATCTCGCTTCGTCATGCTGGTCAAAGTGAATGGGAAGGACACCTTGAGCGTGGTGTCGGCTTTAAGCAAACAAATGAAAAAGTTGCCCAAGGAACTTCGCCAAACGCTGACCTGGGATCGTGGGCGCGAACTGGCAAGCCACAAGGACTTCACCATTGCCACGGATATCGCGGTGTATTTTTGCGATCCACGCAGTCCGTGGCAACGTGGCAGCAACGAGAACACTAACGGACTGTTACGTCAGTACTTCCCCAAAGGCACGCGTTTAGACGGTTACTCACAGTCCGAGTTGACCAAGGTTGCCAGGTGCTTAAACGAAAGATCACGCAAGACCCTCGACTTTATGACGCCAGCCAGTAAGCTTGTACAAATAATGGGTGTTGCGTCGACCGGTTGAATCCGCCACTGTATTGTTTGTCGAAAGCGTCCTGCATACGCGATAACAAAGCGATGTAGGCGCCTGCGGCGTCGGCGTAATTGCAGATGAAGTTATCAACCTGTTCAGGAAGTGAAGCCGCAGAGCCCGCGGACTTCATGCACTGCAAGGCGCACCCTCGAACCCTGCTTCGCCGTCAGATGAGCACAGGCTGGGCGACGGCCCGTTCGGCAAAGCGTGAGGCAGACACGGCGGGACTGAACAGGAATCCCTGTCCCCTCATGCATCCGTGTTCAACCAGAAAGCACCGCTGTGCCTCTGTTTCAACACCTTCAGCGATGACGTCAAATTTGAGCGCATCAGCCATTGCAATGACAGCGAGGGTAAGCGCCTCGTACTCGGTATCGGCACCGATCTCTTGAACAAAAGCGCGGTCAATCTTGATTCGATCGATACTGAATCGCTTGAGATAGCTCAAGCTGGAGTAGCCCGTTCCAAAATCGTCGATTGCTATATGAATGCCTAATTTTCGGAGGTCCCGAAGCACTCTCGCCACCTCGTCAGGGTCGCGCATCAGCGCGCCTTCCGTGAGCTCAAGTTCTAACACGCTCGCGGGTAGCCGGGCCACCTCGAGCGCTTCACACACGGTCTTAACGAGGTCAGAACGCTCCAGCTGCAACGGCGATACATTGACAGACATGCGCACGCAGTCCAGTCCCTCGTCGAGCCAAATCCTCGCCTGACTGCACGCCGCGCGGAGTACCCAATCGCCCAGCTTGGAGATAAGCCCAACCTCTTCTGCGAGAGGGATGAACACTGTCGGCGCAACATTGCCCAGCTCACTGTCGTGCCAGCGTAAAAGCGCTTCTGCCCCGCAGAGGCGGCCGGTGACCATGTCAATCTGGGGTTGGTATTCCACATATAGCGCTTCAGCATTGACAGCGCGACGCAGCTTGGTAGACAACATCAGTTTGGCGGCTGCAGCGCCGTTCATTTCCGAGCGGTAGTGCTGGTATCCGTTGCGCCCGTTTTCTTTGGCGAGATACATGGCGGCATCGGCGTTGCGAATCAAGGTGTCGGCATCGATGCCGTCCTGCGGAAAGGTGCTAATCCCAATGCTAACCTCGACATACAGTTCTTGCTCAGCCAGTCGAAGCGGTTCGGCCATCGAGGCAAGCAGTCGTGCGACCATTGGCCCAAGCTTCGCTCCACTGGGTCGCTCAGCAACGACCATAAATTCGTCCCCGCCGTAGCGGGCGACGAGGTCAGTCGAACGCACCACGCGGCGCAAGCGTTCGGCCATCTGCGCTAAAAGCGCGTCACCTACACGGTGCCCCAGCGAATCATTCACCTGCTTGAACCGGTCAAGGTCGAGAAACAGCACGGACACCTCACCACCTGAGCTATGTGCCCGGACAATAGCTTCGTTTAAACGGCTGTCAAGAGCCGCACGATTCGGCAGGCCAGTCAAACTATCGTAGTGTGCTTGATGCTGCAGTTCTGATTGGTAATTCACCAGAGCGGTGACGTCGCTCATGACGCCGACATGATGCGTAACCTTGCCATCGCCATCTCGAACCGGTGCAACCAGGACGTTATTCCAGAACGGCTCACCTCCTTTCTTGATACACCGCAGAGTAACGTTGGATTCAATACTTTGGTCCAGCGCGTCACGCACCGAGTCCCATTTCTTCGACTCACCAGCAATTCCGAACAAGATGTCACAGCCAACGCCTACGACCTCGTTCTTCGCGTAGCCCGTCATGCGCTCAAAGGCCGAGTTGGCATACAAGACGACATGCGTGTTGTCGCGGGGCTCGGTAATGACAATGCCGTTCACGCTTGCATCCAGCGCACGGCTCTGCAACCGCAGTGCGAGTTCGGCATGCCGTCGAGCGGTAATATTCTCGTAAGCCGTCAGGACGCCAGTCACCGCCCCATCCTGGTCAATCAGAGGTAACTTGGTCTCGGAGATCCATTGCTTCGACCCATCTACCGCATTGATTTCCCGCTCAAAATGCTTCTTGCTGAGCGCGCCGGCCATGACTTGAACGTCCTCTACTTGCACTGCTCGCGGATCATCGCCCCAGCGCAAGGCCCAATCGGTAAGGCCTGCAAGGTCCGCGCGCGAGTTCAGGCCCGCATCACGAGCGTACACTTCGTTGCCGCCGCCATAGCGATGCTCTGCGTCCTTCCACGCGATGCCGTGAGGAATGTGGTCGAGGACGTACTCAAGCGTCTGCTTGGAGCGAAACAGGTCAGCACGCGCGCCGTCGGCAACACGCCACGCAAGCCGAAGCCGTTGAGCGCTTCGAGCGTCCCTGAGTATGAGTGCGAGAAGTATCAAGGATGCCGAAAGAGCCGAACCCAGGAGCACGTTGGAGGTTCGCTTGGTATCGAACGTTGCGCGACTCACCGTCGCGTCCACAGCCGCATCGGCATCCACACGTATTTCGATAACCTTCGCAACTACACTATAAAAAAAGGCGTCGAGTGCCGCTAGCGCGGGGTCGCTTAGCGTTACGCTGCCGGGATGAAGCGATACGCGTGCTGCGAGCGCCTCGCTTTGCTCCGAAAGGGTATGCACCATCCGGTCCAACTCGTCCAAATGACCGACGCAATTAGTCCGAAACTTGCATCCCTCTCTCGCCTCTCGAGTCAGCGTAGTAACCTGGTTCGAGGGAAAGACGTAAGGAGCCCGGGTATAGAATGGGCGAGTTCCAACGAGTGTATAGAGCTCCGCGTGCTCGTCGAGTAACAGTTGCTGGAGCGCGTCAAGATTGTGTTTGACCTTACCCGATGCTTGCAACGCGGCAAGTGCTCCGTTCTGCTCTTGCGTCTGGCGCATAGCCAGGACGGTATTTAGCCCGATAGCGGAAAGAATAAAAACTACCGCAAGGACTGTCAGTACCTGTGTCCGGCGAGTCACTGAACCCTTGAGTTCGGCTGTGCGGGTGCCCTCGCGATACCGCTTGGACGACTCACCACCTGCAACTTCGGGTTGCTTCACTTCATCCGCCTGTTAGCCCATCACGTCACTGATATAACGGATGATTCTGAAAATTCTTGAGGCGTGCTGCTGACAATCGACGACTTATCGCGCTGCGAACCGGCAAGTCGAATGGTGGTGTAACAGTCCGACTCATGGTGCGGAGCCGACACCGGACGGCCCGGCGTCCAACGAACCGTTTACCGCTAGCATCTGCTCATGCACATTCATCGATTGCAGAGGAAGCGCGATGAACACGCTGATACGCCGCAGGATTTGACGGAAAACCCGTTCGAACATTTGTTTCTGCGCGTCCTCGCTCACACACTCCGCAAGCGGGTCCTCAAAGGTCCATCGGCAGAACACCGGCGAGCCCGGAAAGTTCGGCGCGTATGCTTCATCGGCCTCGTCGCACAGGGCGACAATCACATCCATATGCGGGGCGTCCTCACCGGCGAATCTGTGCCAACTTTTAGGTTGGAGAACTTCAAGGTCGGCGATTGTCGAGCTAAGTTGCGCGATAGTCAGTGGGTGAACCTGAGCTGCGGGCTCGACCCCGGCGCTGAATGCGTCGAATCTATTCGGCGCGAGTTGCCTAAGCAGGGATTCGGCCATGATGCTGCGTGCAGAATTCGCACGGCAGAGAAACAGGACCTTACATTTGTCGCTCATTGCGCTACCTCAATGTGATGGCCGTTGTTTTTCGCGCGGATGGTACAGACGCTATTTGTCAGTGCCGTGACATTGAAGCGATGCCGTACACGCACGCATCCACGTGAGAACACGGGCGGAGCAAGTCACAACGACATCTTCTTTGTAGAAGAGAACTGGCCGGAAAACGAGGCCCGGAAATCCGCGCTCGAATAAAGCCGCCAGCCATCACTATCGCGACCTTCTCTGGCGTACGCTGGGCGTGGACATACGGATGCATGGAACACCTCCCCCAGCACGATCGGCTGCGTCGCTGCTGCAGCCTCGGCGTTTCGCGATCGCCCACTAAAGTAGTGTCCAACGCGGCAGAAATAGCTAAAACAGGATGCCCAATGCTCGTTTTAAACGAGCGATTCGCGTCGTCAGCCTTATCCATTCGCCCCGAGCCACTCGCGAAACAGGTTCACCTTGTGCTGGTGCGCGAGGCAATTCGGGTAGACGAAGTAATACCGGGCGCCCGTCGTGAGCACGATGTCGAACGGCATCGCGAGCCGCCTTGCCGCAACATCTTCGCTCACGAGCGAGCAGTCGCTGATCGCGACGCCGAAACCCTGCGTCGCCGCGTTTGTCGCAAGGTCGAGCGTTTCAAAACTCTGCCCAAGGTCCGCATTGATCTCGGGCGCATGAGCATGGGCGAGCCACATCCTCCAATCGCGATGGTCGCGCGTCGGGTGAAGGAGCGTGTGCCGGGCAAGATCGGCCACCGTATCGAGAGCCTTTTCCTCCAGCAACGAAGGCGCACATACAGGCGTAAGTTGCTCGTCGAAAAGTGCAATGGAATGAACGTCCACGCCCGGGGACGAGCCATAAATGATCGCCGCGTCGAACGGCTCGACCTGGAAATCGACATCGTGCTGCCAAGTGGTCGTGAGCTGCAACTGGATCTCGGGGCACTCAGCCTGGAAGCGCATGATTTTCGGCAGAATCCAGCGCATCAGACAAGTGGGTACCTTTAGCGCGAGGTCGGTACGCTGCCGGGTCAACCGCAGTGAAATCTCCTCGATCCGCGAGAAGCTCTCTTTCACGGTCGGCAATAGCTGCTCGCCTTCATTCGTCAGCGAGAGCCCCTTCGAGTGCCGCGTGAACAGCGGAAAACCGTAGTACTCCTCCAGCGTCAGGATCTGGCGGCTCACGGCACCTTGCGTCAGGCAAAGGTGATCGGCGGCACGCGTGAAACTGCGGTGGCGCGCGACCGTTTCAAAGATTTGCAGCGCATTCAGCGGCGGCAGGCGGCGCATTTCGTTCCCTTCCTCCATTTGAAAAAGTCATGGCTGGCGGGTGTGCTTTCCGGCCAGAGGGTTACACATATGCACGGGTCCAAGGCTGCATATATACACCGAATTTAACTCCCCGCGTCGCCTGAAAGCACTGCACCTCTGGATAAGCCCATGAGCCAAAAACATGACGCGCATGCAAATTCATCGATTGCCGTTCATGTGCCATGCACCAAGAATGCACCAACACACACACTCCGGAGAAAGGCATGTACCGGCAACAGATCAAACAGATGAATCCGCGGGAGTCTCATGAATTCGCCTGAAAATATCTCGCTCTTCGGTCACGCAGGCGGACACTGCTTGACCCAGCCAGGCGACTCACCGACCTGTGGTGAAGCACTCGTGAAGCTGCTCGAGCACTATGGCGTTGAACTGGTGTTCGGCATCCCCGGCGTCCATACCGTCGAGCTGTATCGTGGACTGGCAAGGTCGACGCTGCGCCACGTCACCCCTCGCCACGAGCAGGGCGCGGGCTTCATGGCGGACGGCTATGCGCGGGTCACGGGAAAACCCGGTGTGTGCTTCATCATCACCGGCCCGGGCATGACGAATATCGCGACCGCGATGGCGCAGGCTTACGCCGATTCGATCCCCATGCTCGTGATCTCCAGCGTCAACACCACACGCCAACTGGGTGGCGGAGCTGGGCGCCTGCACGAATTGCCGTCCCAGCGCGACGTATTCGCCGGGCTCACCGCGTTCTCGCACACGTTGCTCGACGCTGACGAACTACCGCAAGTCCTGGCCCGCGCGTTCGCGATATTCGCCACCGCGCGGCCGCGGCCCGTTCACATCGAAATTCCGCTCGACGTGATCGTTGCTCCTGCGCGCGACACGACATCCCGGGCAGTAGTGCTGCCCTCGAAGGCCGCCGGCGCGCCGGCTGCTGTCGACGAGGCGAGCGCCTTGCTCGCCACCGCGCGCCGCCCGCTGATCCTGGCCGGCGGCGGTGCGACCGGGGCCGCCCCCGAATTGCGCGCGCTGGCCGAGCGCCTGCAGGCGCCGGTGGCGCTTACGATCAACGCGAAGGGCCTGTTGCCGCGCGGCCATGCGCTGTCGATCGGCTCGACCCAGTCGCTCGCCGCGACGCGCGCGCTGGTGCGTGAGGCCGATGTCGTGCTTGCGGTCGGCACCGAACTGGGTGAGACAGACTACGACGTGGTGTTCGACGACGGGTTTGCGATCGACGGCAAGCTGATCAGGATCGACATCGACGCTCAGCAGGTAATGCGTAATTTCCGGCCCGATGTGGCGATTGCAGCCGATGCGAAGCTCGTGCTGACCGCGCTGGACCAAAAGCTCGCCACGCGCCCGTTACCGCCGCGCGATGCCGATTGGGGCGCGCCGCGCGTATGCACGCTGCGGGCTGCGGTCAATGCCGGCTACGACGCACCGATCCGCTCGCAGGCAGTGCTCTTCGATACCGTATTGAGCACCCTGCCCGATGCAATCGTCGTGGGTGATTCAACCCGCCCCGTGTACGCGGGTAATTTCGTTTTCGAAGCGTCATCGCCCAGGTCGTGGTTCAACTCATCGACTGGCTACGGCACGCTGGGCTACGGCTTGCCGGCTGCGATCGGCGCACGGCTTGCATCGGGCAACCGGCCCGTGATCTGCCTGATCGGCGATGGCGGGCTGCAGTTCACGCTGCCTGAACTGGCGAGCGCTGTTGAAGCGGCTGTACCGGTGATCGTGCTGCTCTGGAACAACCGGGGTTATGCCGAAATCAAGAAATACATGGTCGAGCGCGATATCGAGCCGATCGGCGTCGACATCTATACGCCGGACTTTCTGGCGCTAGCACGGGGTTTCGGCTGCTGCGCTGCGTCTGCCCATACGCCCGCCGCACTTGCGGACGAACTGATGCAGGCCGCGTGGCGTCGCGTGCCCACGTTGATCGAAATCGACGAACAGAAGTGGTTCGACCACGTCCCGGGAGACCCGGCATGACCGCGCTGAACGACACTCGATTGCTGACGCAGCTTTATATAGATGGCCGCTGGCTCGACGGCGCACTGGGCCGCACGATTGCCGTGGTTAACCCTTCGACCGGGACCCACTTGGCCGACGTAGCCGCAGGCACCCTGCTCGACGTGGAACTGGCCGTGGCGTGCGCGGCTCGCGCGTTTCGTACGTGGCGGCATACGACCGGCGCCGAGCGCGCGGTCTACCTGCGCGCAATCGCGGCGGAAGTGGAAGGGCGACGCGAACGTCTCGTAATGCTGCAGTCGCTTAACAATGGCAAGCCGCAAGCGGAAGCGCACATGGACGTCGACGATGTAATCGCGACATTCCGCTATTACGCTCAACTAGCCGAGCAACTGGATGACACAAGCGGTGCCGAAGTCAGCATCCCCAGCATCGGGCACCGTGCGCGGATTCTTCGCGAACCCTGCGGCGTGGCTGCGCTGATCGTGCCGTGGAATTTCCCGATGGTGACCACGGCGTGGAAACTCGCCCCGGCGCTCGCAGCCGGCTGCACGGTCGTGCTCAAGCCCTCCGAAATCACGCCGCTGCCCGAACTCGAACTGGCCTCGGTAATCGCATCAGTTGGCTTGCCGGCGGGTGTTTTCAACGCGGTGACGGGCACCGGTGCGGACGTAGGCGCACCGCTCGTCGGCCACCCTGGGGTCGCGAAAGTATCGTTCACGGGTAGCACGAGTGTCGGCCAGACGGTAATGAAGACTGCCACCGACACGCTGAAGGGCGTGAGCCTCGAGCTCGGGGGCAAGTCGTCGATCATCGTGTTCGACGATGCGGACCTCGATCTGGCGGTCGACCTCGTCGAAGCGGGCGGCTTTTTCAACGGCGGTCAGATGTGTTCGGCGACGAGCCGCGTGCTGGTGGCGCGCGAACTTGCGCCCACATTGTTGGCGAGGCTCGTCGAGCGCGCGGAGCGGATGGTCGTCGGCGACCCGTTCGCGCCTGATGTGCAGATGGGGCCGCTCGTGAGCCGTGCCCAATTCGACCGGGTGCGCGGTCATATTGAACAAGGTATTGGCGACGGTGCGCGGCTCGTCGCGGGCGGCGGCCGGCCAGCCGGTGCACCGGAGCACGGGTTTTTCATTGCACCGACGATTTTCACCGACGTGCCGCCCACGAGCGCCTTATGGCGTGACGAGATCTTCGGCCCGGTCCTGTGCGTGCGCGCGTTCGACACTGAAGAGCAAGCCGTCGACATGGCCAATGACAGCGAGTACGGGCTGGTGGCGACCGTCGTCACAGAGGACGAGGTGCGCGGCGAGCGGGTCGCTCGTGCCCTTGCGGCCGGCGTGGTGTGGGTCAACACGGCGCAACTGATCTATCCGCAGACGTCGTGGGGCGGCTACAAGCGCAGCAGTGTCGGGCGAGAGCTGGGTCCGTTCGGGCTCACCGCCTTCCAGGAAATCAAGCAGGTGCTGACGCGTCGTCAGCCTGACCAGGCCGCCTACCAGGTCTGATCGACGGCAACCGCGTCGCGCAGATCGGCCTGCGCGGCACCGGCTATACGGCGGAGGATTTCGACTGGTCACGCTCGCACGGCATACGGGTCCTGCAGGCCGAAGAGTGCTGGTACAAATCGGTCGCGCCGATCATGGACGAGGTGCGCGCGAAACTGGGCGATGGCCCGGTGTATCTAGGCTTCGATATCGATGGCCTGGACCCGAGTTTCGCGTCCGGCACCGGCACGCTGGAAATCGGCGGCCTGACGATCTGGCAAGCACTTGAGATCATCCGCGGCTGCCGTGGGCTGGATATCGTGGGATGCGACCTGGTGGAGATTTCACCGCCATACGACCCGTCCGGCAATACAGCGCTGCTCGGCGCCAACCTGCTGTACGAGATGTTGTGTGTGCTGCCGAAAGTGAAGTACCGGGCGTAGGCTGTTTCGTTTGATTATTGGCCGGCGATGCGTCATGCATATCCGGCATGCCGCTAGCTGTAAAAAACCAGAGACAAAGCAAAGGAGCCATGCACTTTGATCATGGCAGACATGACGATATATCGATTGTGATGGCTATTTTGCGATCCTAACATTTTCATGCACGGACACATTCGAACGGATACGACCGTTCGCCCGGCGCATAGGTTGGACATCTCACTTAACACTCACGGAGTCGGCGATGAAAAAATTCAGCACGGGACGGCGGCAGGCCGTCAAGACGATCGGCGCAGCGCTCGCAGCGTCCGCGCTGCCGGCGCCGTTCCTCAATCTGAGAGCACAGGAACACAATTTCTCTGGCAAGACGCTACGTCTGCTGACCTGGTCAGACGATACGGGAACCGCTGCGTTGCACAATATAGCGGCTACGTTCACGGCAAAGACCGGCGCGAAGGTGATCGCAGACCGCGCGGACGGCACCTCCGGCATGGTCGCCAAGGTGAAGGCCGCGGGCGACCGTCCCACCTATGACGTGATCACGCTCGCGGGCGTAGGTGCCTCGGGTCTCGGCGATGCGGGCCTGCTCGTCAAGCCTGACCTCGACAAGCTGCCGAATCTCAAGGACGTGGCGGCGCGGTATCGAACCGGCGCAGATGGTTTTGGTGTCGGCTACCTGCTGTGGTCCGACGGCCTGATCTACAACACATCGACCGTCAAGACGCCGCCTTCGTCGTATGAAGCGCTGTGGGATCCCAAGTACGCCGGCCGCCTGTTCTTGCCGCCACCCGAGTTTGCCGAGGCGGTCGATCTGGCGATCATCGCTGCAAAAATGTCGGGCGGTTCGCAGCAGAACATCGATCCGGGCTTCAAGAAGCTCGCGGAACTGAAGGACCGCGTGATGACGCTCGGCGAGAATCCGAATCAGGTCGCCGACCTGTTTCGCACGGGCTCGCTCGATATCGGCGGCATCTATTCGCCCGCGTTCTTTCCCGACCAGATCAGGAAACCCGAATACAAGATGGGCGTGACGTACGGTATGAAGGAAGGCTTCGCCACGCAGCTGATGTTCACGGTGATTCCGAAATCGCACCCTGGCGACCTCGACCTGATTCACGCGTTCATCAATCATTCGCTCGATGCCGGCGTGCAAGGCAAGATGGCCGCTGACGTGCTGAACGGGCCGGTGAATTCCAAGGCCATCATTCCCGCCGAGAGCCTCAGGTTCGTGCCGAGCCCGCAGCAGATTGCGGAGAAGTCCGTCCTGCACGACGACAAGTCGCTTGCCGTGGTACAGGCCGCGTGGATCAAACGCTACACCGAGATTTTCTCGGCATGACCACGATGGCCGAACTCTCTTCGCAGCGCGCCGGACCGGGGGCGCCGGACCAGCCGGTTACCCCCGCATCGGAAACCGTGCTCGCCCGTGCGCGTCCGTGGCTGCTGCTCGCCCCGATCCTCGCGTTTCTCGCGGTGCTCGCGGCGGCCGCCCTCGTCGTCCTGCGCATGAGCTTCGGTGCGCAAGGCGACGAGTGGCACGGGTTCACGCTGCAAAACTACGCGAACCTAGCGGATTCGTATTTCCTGAAGGCGCTGTGGCTCACGTTGCGGCTCGCGTTCCAGAGCATGGTGTGCGCGGTGCTGCTGGCAATTCCGGTCGCTCTTGCGATGGCGCGCACCGAGTCGCGGCTGGCGCGGCGCTTGCTTTTGGCGGGCGTGCTGTTGCCGCTGCTCGTCAATCTGTTGCTCCAAGGCTACGGCTGGCTCATCATCCTCGGCCCGGCAGGCTTGCTCAATCACGCATTGCTTGCAAGCGGCGTGATCCAGCGTCCGATGCAATGGCTTTATCGTGAGCATGGCGTGTTGCTTGGCCTGATCCAGACCGCATTTCCGCTTGCTGTGCTGCCGTTGTCGAGCGCAATGCGCGCCGTTTCGCTCTCGTACGAAGAGGCCGCTGCAACGCTCGGCGCAACGCGCTGGCAGACGCTGCGTCACATCATGTTGCCGCTCGCGATGCCCGGGCTTGTGTCAGGCGCACTGCTCGTGTTCGCTTACAACGCAAGCGCGTTCGCGGTGCCGCTGCTGCTTGGTGGCCGGCGTGTGCCGATGCTCGCCGTGCTGGTGCACGACGAAGTCTCGCCTCTGTTGAACTGGCCGGCGGCCTCCGCCTCCGGCGTGGTGCTGATGGTCGCCACGCTCACCGTCATGGCGATCTCGCAGAGCCTCGTGCGCCGCACCCAACGCCTCAAGGAGCCGTCCGCATGAGCACTCCCTACACTCAACTCCCCGCGCGTGCGCGTCTTCTGCCCGCGACCATGCCGGGCCGGCTCGGCAGGCCCGCGGCGCTGCTCGCGGCGATGGTTCTGTTCCTTGCCGCCCTGCCGATCCTGACGATGATCCTGATGTCGTTCAGCGCTTCGGACACGTTGGAATTCCCGCCGCCCGGCTACAGCCTGCAGTGGTATCGCGCGGCATGGCACAGCTTTGTCTCGCCGGATGCCAGCGACGTGCTTTCCATGGGTACCGCGCTGACGACGAGCCTGATCGTCGCGGTGTCGACGATGATCATCGCAACGCTGGTCTCGGTGCCCGCTGCGTATGCGTTGAGCCGCTACCGGTTTCGAGGCAAGTCGGCCGTCGAACAGCTCGTTGCGCTGCCGCTCGTCTATCCGCTGGTGATGCTCGGGCTGTCGCTGCTGTTGGTCTTCAACGTGCTGCCCGTGGAACTCGGCGTGTTCCGGCTCATCATTGCGCACGTGATTCTCGCGCTGCCGTTCACCGTGAAAAACTGCGCGGCGTCGGCGGCATCGATTGGCCCGGAGTTCGAGGAAGCCGCCTGCGTGATGGGTGCGAGCCCGCGCCGCGCCATGTTCGACGTGGTGTTGCCGCTGATGCGCCCCGGCATCCTCGCCGGCATGCTGTTCGCGTTCATCATCTCGTTCAACGAGTTCACGGTGACGTTCTTCCTGTACGGCATCAACACGATGACGTTGCCTGTGTGGCTCTACAGCCGCACGGTGTCGTCGCTCGACCCGACCGTGTTTTCGTTCGCGGTGGTAATCGTTGCTATCGACTTTGCGCTGATATGGCTCCTCGAAAAGTTGATTGGCGACGAAGGTGTCGCACTCTAGGCACGCAAGCATTTAAGGAACCCTCATGACTCATCTGACACTCCAGGCCGTGACCAAGCGCTTCAACACCGCATACGCTGTCGACCACGTCGACCTGAGCGTCCCGGACGGCAAGCTGGTCTGCTTTCTCGGCCCGTCCGGCTGCGGCAAGACAACCTTGCTGCGCGTGATCGCGGGGCTTGAAACACCGAGCTCCGGCAGCGTGACTTTCGCGGGCCGCGACATCACCCACTTGCCGGCCAACCAGCGCGACTTCGGCATGGTGTTCCAGTCGCTCGCGCTGTTTCCGCACATGAGTGTCGCCGAAAATATCGCCTACCCGCTGCGGCTGCGCAAAACGAGCAAGGTTGCACAAGGGCACCGTGTCACCGAACTGCTCGAACTGATCCAGTTGCCGCACATGGCGAACCGGCCGGTCACGCAACTGTCCGGGGGACAGCGCCAACGCGTGGCGATCGCGCGTGCCATCGCGTCGTCGCCGAAACTGTTACTACTCGACGAGCCGCTCTCCGCACTCGACGCCAAGCTGCGCGAATCGATGCAGGTCGAAATCCGCCTGCTGCAGAAGCGCCTGGGCATCACGACGATCATGGTCACGCACGACCAGCGTGAAGCAATGACGATGGCCGACGAGATCGTCGTGATGGAAAGAGGCCGCATTGCGCAGGTCGGCAAGCCACTCGACATCTACCGGAACCCCGTCAGCGAGTTCGTCGCCGACTTCATCGGGCTCGGCAACATCCTTCCGGTCACGCATGACGGACGGGGCGGCGTGAAGCTGCCGGGCGGCCAGCAGATCGTCGTAGCTGATGGCGCATGGGCGCCGGAATCCACGGCGGACATCCGCCTGCTGATCCGTCCCGAAGATGTTTGCGTGAAGCACGTATCAACCACCAGTGATCCTAACTATCTCGCCGGTACAGTCACGTTTATCCGTGACGTCGGTGCCACGCTCGAAGCGACGATCGACTGCGTCGGCTTCACGCTGACAGCCGCCACCACGCAGCGCGAAACGCCCGGTCTCAGCCTCGGCATGCCCGTGCTGGCCGAATTGCCTGCGCACGCCTGCAAGTTGATCGCGGCGCGCCAGCTTCATTGAGCCCGCTTTATTGAGTCCACTTTATTCGCCCGGTCCATTCAACTTAACCGCCCTCACCTGACCATGAGCAATCCGCCATGACCTATGTGTTCGATTTCAGCGGCTTCGGCATCTACGCGGGCATGCTCGCGCGGGGCGTCGCCGTCACTCTCTGGCTTACCGCTGTCTCGACGGTACTCGGCGGCTTCGTCGGCATCGCGGGCGCAAGCATCAGCGTGGCCGGCCCCCGCTGGGCCCGGACACTGATCGCCACCTATGTCGAGCTGATACGCAACACGCCGTTCCTCGTTCAGCTGTTCTTTGTTTTCTTTGGGCTGCCGGGTCTCGGCGTACATATCGACGAAATGCAGGCTGCAGTCCTCGCGATGACGGTCAATCTAGGCGCTTATGCGACCGAAATCGTCCGCGCCGGCATCGACTCGGTTCCGCGTGGCCAGGTGCAGGCAGCGCAGGCGCTGGGCTTGCAAGGACGCCAGGTGTTCCGCCATGTAGTGCTGCCGCAGGCACTGGCCAATGTGTTTCCGGCGCTCCTGAGCCAGGTCCTGATCGTGATGCTCGGCTCCGCCGTGGTCTCGCAGATCTCGGTACCGGACCTGACATCTGCGGCCGACTTCATCCAGTCGCGTAACTTCCGCTCGTTCGAGAGCTACCTGATCGTCACGGCGACCTACCTGTTCCTGTCGATCGTCTTGCGCCAACTGCTGAACCGGCTGGGCCGCGGCCTCTTTGCCGGACGCTCGCCTCACTCGCCGGCCGCGCGGCGCAACTGGCGTAACCGGCGGACCCAGTGGTTCGGCGGACGACGCCCGCAGACGCTGGCAACGGAGCGCTCGCAATGACCGAATTCACTCTGTGGGATATCGCGCGCAATCTGCTGCTCGCCGCGCGCTGGACCGTGTTGTTGTCGTTGATCGCTTTCGTCTGCGGCGGTGCAGTCGGGCTCGTGCTGCTCGCAATGCGAGTGTCGCCGTTGCCATTGATGCGCCGTATGGTCTCGCTCTATGTCGAGCTATTCCAGGGCACGCCGCTGGTGATGCAGTTGTTCCTCGCCTTCTTCGGGCTGCCGTTACTGGGAGTGGAAATGTCGCCGTGGGTTGCTGCCACCGTCACGCTGACGCTCTACACCAGCGCGTATCTCGCCGATATCTGGCGCGGCTGCGTCGAAGCAGTGCCACGTGGCCAATGGTTGGCAGGCGCGAGTCTCGGCATGACGTTTGGCCAGCAGTTGCGCTACATCGTGTGGCCGCAAGCGAGGAAGATCGCGGTCGCACCGACCGTCGGTTTTCTGGTGCAGGTAGTCAAGAGCACCGCATTGACGTCGATCATTGGATTCATCGAACTGACGAAGACTGGCTCGATGATCACCAATACCGCGTTCCGCCCGTTTCCGATCTACGGAATGGTCGCCCTGCTGTACTTCGCGATGTGCTTCCCGCTGACGCTGTATGCGAGGCGTCTGCAGCAGTTGCAACACGCGCAGGTACGCAGGTGACACAACCATAGCGCCGCCTCGCCAGCACGTGGACTCGCGCCACGAAGCCCAACCATGATCAGGAATGGATTTCACGATGATCTCAATCAACAATGTTTCGAAGTGGTACGGCCCTTTCCAGGTGCTGACCGGCTGCACGACTGAAGTCAAAAAGGGTGAGGTAGTCGTGGTGTGCGGCCCGTCGGGTTCGGGCAAGTCCACCCTGATCAAGGCGGTAAACGGCCTTGAGCCGTTCCAGGAAGGTGCGATCACGATCGACGGCCAGTCGGTCGGTGACAGGAAGACCAACCTCTCGAAACTGCGGTCGAAAGTGGGCATGGTGTTCCAGCATTTCGAGTTGTTCCCGCACTTGTCGATCACTGAAAACCTGACGCTTGCGCAGACCAAGGTGCTTGGCCGTTCGAAGGACGAAGCCGCGACGAAGGCGCTCAAGCTGCTGGATCGCGTCGGGCTGAGCGCGCATGCGGACAAGTTTCCGGGTCAACTGTCAGGCGGCCAGCAGCAGCGGGTTGCGATTGCGCGTGCGCTGTCGATGGACCCAATCGCGATGCTGTTCGACGAACCTACGTCGGCACTCGATCCCGAGATGATCAACGAAGTGCTCGACGTGATGGTCGAACTCGCGCAGGAAGGCATGACGATGATGTGCGTCACTCACGAAATGGGCTTTGCACGAAAGGTTGCGCACCGCGTCATTTTTATGGACAAGGGCGTCATTGTCGAGGATGACAAGAAGGAAGATTTTTTTGCAAACCCGAAGTCCGATCGTGCGAAGGATTTTCTCGCGAAAATCCTTCATTAGTGTTGCCCACCACTCGGGACAACACTGTCAACTTGCCAAGAGACAGATGGAACGGTGGCGGGTGTGCAGATTATCCACGCCGCCTTTTTCTATTCCCCGTCCGAATAGCCTTTCCCGAAACCCTGCTGGGAGCTCGCCGCCGAAAGCGCCAACGCGCGGAAGAACTTATGTCCTTCCGATAGAGGACCACCCTCGGTACACGGCTCCGGCGTGCCCCGCGCAACGAAACGGCATCGTCAGGCGCCCTTTGACCACACCCTCGGAAAATAGTAACGGCAGCCGTGCTTCCAACCCCGGCATGCCATCGGCTATCTGCTTGAAGATTGTCGCCTCGCCAAAGGGCAACTTGCCAATGCTGTCAAAACGCTTGCGGGGCGGAGCCGCCCCCGGAGTGTCCGACCGACGACGCCTGTGACCGGCAGTTAATGGCGCCAGATACAGTCATATAATCGATCGACCGCCTCGATCAGGCCGCTCGACCCGATGACTTGTTTCGGACTACGAGCTTTTTGGCACGGACTTCGTTCTGCGCGTTTGCATCGCCGAGTCGGCGAACAGGTCGATCACCACCCCGCGCAGCCAGCGATTGCCTTCGTCCTGCTGGACTCGCGCGTGCCAGAGCAAATGGATCGGCGCGGCGGGCAACGTCGAGGGCAATGCGCGCAGGCTTAGTGAGAACGGCGCTGCCAGCTGCAAGGCCAGCCGCTCCGGCACAGTGGCAATCAGATCGGTACGTTGCAGGATGTAGCCGACGCTCATGAAGTGCGGCACCGTCAAACGCACTCGTCGCTGCACGCCTCGCCGTTTCAGCCAATCGTCCACCTGACCGTGTCCGGTGCCGGCAGACACCACCACCAGATGCTCGGCTTCACGCCAGGCAGCAAGCGTGAGCGGTGCATCTTCGAGCGCATGGCCGCGCCTGAACAGGCAGACATACCGCTGATCGAACAGGCGGCGCTGATAGAAGCCGCCCTTGAGCTGCGGCAGCAGGCCGATGGCGAGATCGACGCGGCCTTCGGCCATCTCGTTGCTCAGATTGACGCTTGTGTCGCGAACGGTATTGAGCGCGATGCCCGGCGCCTCGCGCGACAGTCGTTCGACAAGCGCGGGCAGAAAGACGACCTCGCCGATATCGGTCATGCCGATTGTTATTGTGCGCGTGACACGCAGCGGGTCGAAACCGGTCTCGGGATTGAGCGCGGTGTGCAGGATCGCGAGCGCCTGAGAAACCGGCTTTGCCAGGCGCAGCGCGAACGGCGTGGGCACTACGCCGCCCGGCCCACGCACGAACAGCGGGTCACCGAGCCTTCTACGCAGCTTGGCAAGGGCGTTGCTGACGCCGGGCTGACTCATGTTCATCTGCTCGGCCACGGTCGATACTCGCCGCTCCTGCATCAACCGTTGGAAAAGCAGCAGCAGATTGAGATCGACTTCACTCAGATTCATGACGCGGGTATCCCGGGTTCATTGATTTCAGTGATGATGCAGATTCACCCCATTTTATTGCGAAATGGACGACCAGTGCCGAGAATTCAGTCACGGCGAACGCACCCGATTTCAACACAGCACGCGTGCCGCGCCGACTCAAACACACAGTCTGAATACTGGAGACACCCCATGGAACAGCTGGATCTGAAGATCGCAATAATCGGCGCTGGCATCGGCGGCCTCACGCTCGCGCTCGCACTGCGCGAACATGGCATCGACGCTCAGCTCTACGAACAGACCGACGAGCTGCGCGAGGTCGGAGCGGCAGTCGCGCTGTCGGCGAATGCGACGCGGTTTTACGAGCGCATGGGACTGCGTGCAGCCTTCGACGCGGTGTGCGCTGAAATACCCGCGCTGATCTATCGGGACGGGCGCAGCGGCGAAGTGATTGGACAGCATCGTGGCGAACCGAGCTATCGCCAGCAGTTTGGGGGGTCCTACTGGGGCGTACACCGCGCGGACCTGCAGACCGTGCTGTCGAACGCGGTCGGCCTCGAGCGCATCAATCTCAGCCATCGGCTGACCGATCTCGTGCAGCATCCGGATCGTGTGAGTCTGAGTTTCGCCAACGGCCGGCACATCGACGCCGATCTGGTGATCGGCGCGGACGGCGCGCGTTCGATCACGCGGCGCTGGATGCTCGGCTACGACGACGCCTTGTATTCCGGCTGCTCAGGCTTTCGTGGCGTGGTGCCGGCTGGACACATGGATCTGCTGCCCGATCCCGAGGCCATCCAGTTCTGGGTCGGACCACAGGGTCATCTGCTTCACTATCCGATCGGCGACAAAGGCGACCAGAACTTTCTGCTCGTCGAGCGCCATCCTTCGCCGTGGCCGTCGCGCGACTGGGTCACGCCGGCGAGCGAGGGTGAGCAGCTGCGCCTGTTCAAGGACTGGCATCCGGCGGTGGTGCAGATGGTCACGGCAGTGCCGATCAGCCAGCGCTGGGGCCTGTTCCATCGTCCTCCACTCGGACGTTGGAGCAAGGGCCGCGTGACGCTCATCGGCGATGCCGCGCATGCGCTCGTGCCGCACCATGGCCAGGGCGCCAATCAGTCGATCGAAGATGCCGTGGTGCTGGCCGCGCAGCTGGCCAAGGCGGGCCCGGGTCGCTGGCGCGAGGCGCAGGAGGCCTACGAGCGGTTGCGGCGAGGCCGCACACGCAAGGTGCAATACGCCTCCATATCGACGGCTGACGTGTTGCATCTGCCGGACGGACCCGAGGCGCAGGCGCGCAACGCCCGCCTTCGCGCACGTGACAGCCTGCTGCATCATCTGGACTGGATTCACGATTTTGACGCCCTTGCGCAAGAGCCGACCGAGCGCCAGGGCGGCACCTGGCTTTGAACTGCACTCCTCTCGTTGACGCCTGCACGACGGTCCTGACCCGTTCAGGGGTTGTTGGATACCCTCCATGGTCGCCAAGACTGTTGAACATGCCGCGCCAGGTGCCAGCAGGCGGGGTTAACCAGGGTGTTGCTCCATGAAGCAAATCGTCTGGAGAATTGAACAGGAGGTACCCGGGAAAATCGACATAGGCGTCACCGACCAGCGCCACACCGCGTAGCTGATCACCTTGGGCAGAAGCCGGTAGCCGGCAGGTCTAAAGCAATCAAAATTCCTGCCGTTACCCCAAGTAGGGGATGAAGGAAAGTTCGAGCGCGCCTGCGCTAACCACCTTTCCTTTTCCTTTCGGTATCCAAAGGATCGCAGGGCGCCTGCCAGCGAACTCGGAAGGCAAGCGCGCAGACCGACGCTTCCCATAAATAAATGCCTGACGCAGATAACTTACCGGACTCGGGGTTCGTGGCTTATGAAAAACCGCACGCCTAGCGAGTGTTCACGCTCAAGGTCGAAGGCAACGCAGCCGCAGATCGTTAGCGCAACGACACTTAAGAAACACCTTGGTCCCGGACGCCTATGGGCCAGCAGGTTTTGTCATGCGTCGCGCGCGGAAATATCGCGGGCGCGCGCAGCCGTCAAATGGTTCGCGGAATTTTGCTCCGAGGACCGAGGCGTAAGTGCGCTGGAGTACGCCATAGTTTTCCCCCTTTTCATCGGGGTCATGATCGGGACGTTCCAGTTCGGCATGTCGTTCGTCACGCAGTCGCTCATGGACAATGCGACGCGCGATGCCGCCCGGCAGATCCGCATAGGGACAATCACCGGCACGTCCAGCAAGTACACCACCAGTCTGGTCGCGGCGGTCTGTAAGGATCTGACCGTGAGCGGCTATAACCTTGTTCCGTCATGCACCACGAGCATCCAGATTTATGTGGCGGCGGCAAGCTCGGGGACGCCGGCTGGCGCGGGTTTCACGACGCTGAGTGCCGCGACGGTCAACAGCGGGGTCATGAACCAGACCAAAGCTTCGCTGTCGCCAAAGTACGACGTCATCCTGCAGGTCGGCTACAACAAGTCATTACTAGGGTCGCTTTCTTCTGGTACGGCCATGGTCATGTCAACCCTCGCTTTCCAGACGGAGCCTTATTGATGATCCCCAGGCTTTGCAGGTTTCTAAAGAACACGCGTGGTGTTGCCGCGATCGAATTCGTGCTTGTCTTCCCCCTTATGGTGGCCCTCCTGTTCGGCATCTACGAGATCGGACAGATAGTCAGGGTCAACATGCTGTTGTCCAATGCGGCGTCATCCATGGCTGACCTGATCTCGCAGCAAAGTAATGGCGTCACCGGCGGAACCAGCGGCGTGCTGGGTAATTTTTGCAAGGCAGGCACGTTGATGATGACACCCTTCCCAACCGGAGCGACGACTGGCGCCGGCGCTTTCTCGGCGGCAATGGCGAGCGTGACCAATTACACGAGCGGTGGCGTTACGGTCAATTGGGAGAGCGATCACGCGTGCACATCCACGGCGACAACCTTGGGTACCAGCACTGCCCAGGGGCTGGCCACAACGCCGACCAACCTGGTGCCTACCGCCGGCACGCCTGGCGACAGCGTGGTCATTGTACGGGTGACCTATCAGTACAGTTTGCTCACCTCGTACCTGTTCCCTGCGAGTTTTACGCTCGTGAAAACGGCGTTTGCGCGGCCCCGCAACAATCTGCCGATTACGTGCACCGCACCCTGTTCCTGAGGAGTTTCGCATGTTGCCGTCAATGAAGACTACGTTCATGCGCGTGCTGTCGCGTCTTTGCGCGGACGAGACGGGCGCGATCGCCGTGACGTTCGCGATGCTCCTTATTCCGATGGCCCTGATTGTGGGTGCCGCTGTAGATTATGGGCGAATGGTTCAATTCCGTTCGAGCTTGCAGAGCGCAGTCGATCAGGCCGCGATCGCGGGCGCTGCCGTCTTCACCGATCCCACCCGCAGCGCCACGGCAACCCAGGTCGCGACCAATTACTTTAATCGCACGCTGCTGCCGTCGAACCTTTCGATAACCCCGCCAACCGTGTCGACAAACAGCAATGGCACAATCAATCCGGCGCTTGGCAATGCAACGGCCTACACCGTCACCGTGAGCGCCACCGCGAAGGTCTCCACAACGTTGATGTCGCTGGTCATCCCGTCGGTCACCATCACGGCAACCGGCACCGCCGGGGACCCGGTCGTCACGCCGCAATTGGTGTTTACCAACGTAAATTCGGTGGCGTGCGACGGGAATTCCGCTTACCTGTACGAGGTACCGTTGAAATCGGGAGGCGGCGGATACGACTATTCGTCGGTGCCGGCCTGGACGACCACAGGGAACCTCTACAACAATTACTACATGATCGGCAGCAGCTATCAAGCACTTCCATCCGGTCAGGTCTTGCCCAACATTTCTGCGAACCAGCCGCTTGGCGTAGCACTCGTGAACCTGACCGACGGGAACACCGGGAATTCAGGTTGCGGGGTGACGGTCACGGGGGCGAACTCGTATGGCGCGCCGTATATGAGCACCCAGAAATTTTATTCGTCACTCCTTCTTAATAACCAGTCACCCAGCGAAAATACCAACACCTCGTACACCGTCACAGTGACTTCGAGCAATAACGGGCGAAGCTCCTCGATCACCAATGTCACCGCAGGATCGGTCAACGTACCAATAGCGTCAGGGTCGTACAACAATCTCTCGACTTACCTGGGCATCAATGCGCCCGGCTCGGGCTATTCCAATTGCACGTCCACGTCATCTACGTCCGGACAGAACACGACGACCGTCTATACCTGCAGCACCCAGTATCTGACAACCGCGACATCAGCCACGCCGAACTGCTCGCTGTACGTGCAAACCGGGGTGACGCAGAGCTACATTAGCGGTTTGTCCAAGTCCAGTACCGCACCAGCAGCCGCACTTTCCAGCTGCTTTTCCACTTCGGGCGGCGGAGCGGCCTATGCGGCGCCAACTTGCTCTCAGCTCTCGGCGCTGTCGAATCAGACGGGCTCTTCAGCTATCGCTCCCGCCGCGGTATTCTGGTGGGACGACGCAGGCGGCGTGGGACCGGGCGAGCAGTACTACTCGCCGTCAAGTCATTGCTCGGCAACGAGCTTGAACGGCCCGGGCTACGGCGAAGACTGCCAGTACAAGAACAACTTCTTCGCAGCGCAATGTACGACAACCGGGGGCAGCGGCTCCGGCTATACGGAAGTTGTGTTGACCCAATAAGCGCAGCGAGCGAGAAGATATGAGCCTGCCTTTAATAGGCAGTGCTCACGTGACCAGAACGGAGATATTGTCAACTTGGTCGCGGTCGACTTGATCGCTTCATCCACGCCAAGCCGGCCGCGAGTTAACGGTAGCAGGCCGATTCCCATCTTCGGTAAAGCACCACAAGCGTTCGCTTGTGTTCGTGACGCACTTTCGTCCATCCCCCAACTCTTGCCTGCCGACAGCGTGTGCTGGCGAAACGCGACTACACACACGACCTGCTGCCGATCGGGGGCATTTTCTTGCGCACGCTACATGGGCCAGCGCGGGCCGGGTTCGTCGAGCTGGACTCGATTCGGGCGCTACGCCAACGCAACCTCAAGCAACCTTGCTACGGCCGCGGCGCCGTAGCCAATAACATAACGGCGAACCTGACAACCGGTAAGGCTCTTTAACAGAAGTATGGCATCCGAAATGAACCGTTTTTATTTTAGGTAATGGCTGGTGTTGGAGACAGCGTGCTATCGCTCGATGCCGCTAAAGATCCGTGTGAATCCGCCGTTAAGAGGTGTACCCACACCCCGTTCGTACGGACAAATATGGCAGTCCCGGGATGGTGGGTACGACCTGCGACTTTATATGCGAGTCGTTACTACGTAGTTCCACCTACTTTCTCGTATAGGAGTTACCAAAATGCGCAAATTTTTTAAAGCGTTTGTCCGCGACGAACGCGGCGTCAGCGCCTTGGAATACGCCATGATGGCCGGTATTGTCGCCGTCACTTTGGGCGCCGTCGGCCTTACGTTCAAAACCACCATCGCGACCCTGTTCACCAACATGACCACCGCCGTCTCGACAGCTTCGACGTCCTGATTGCCTGAGTCCGGAAATTCGGATTTCGTCCGAATTTCCGCCCGACCCTGCTCCTCACGTCGATCATCATGCAGCTACTGTCCCTCGCCATTCGTCTCGTCGTACTTTGCACGCTGTTATGGCTGGCGGTGATCGACGTTCGTTCGCGACGCCTGCCGACCGGGCCCGTTCTCGCGATTGGTGCGCTCTTTTTCGCCGACGCGCTCGCCCTTCACCTGTCGTTCGGTGACGTGCTCGCCCATCTCGCCATGGCCCTTGTGGTCTTCCTGGTCTGCGCTGGCCTGTTCGCAGCAAACATGCTGGGTGGCGGCGACGCCAAGCTGGCAGCCATGATTTTCCTGTGGTCCGGCCTGCACCTCTCGTGGCCCGCCTTAACCCTGATTTCAGTGATCGGGACGGTCGTGTCCCTGGTCAGTATTGCCACTCGAAACATGGACCCGCATCACCGCCTGGCGGCAATGCGAGCGCTCGCCATGTTTTCATCCGCACGCGGCGTGCCTTACGGCGTGGCGCTTGCTGCGGGCGGCGGCACGGTGATCGTGCTACCCGCGTTGCTGCCTTTGATCCTGACGCGATAGGACGGCGTCCCTATGTCCAAAATTATTAAGTTCGCGTTGCTTCTCCTGGGCGCACTCCTGATTGCGTTGATCGTGCGCACGGTCATTGCTGGCGCTTACCACACGTCGGCGCCAGCGGCCACGACACAAAAGGTGCGCGTAAGCGCCGCTGATCTTCCTCAAGGCCTCTTGCTGCGCGACGACGACCTCGGCTGGAAGAACGTTCCGGTGGCCGAAGTACCGCCTAATGCGATTGTTGCCGACGCCCCCAACGCCGTCGACCTGAAAGGCGCACTACTGCGTCGTCCGGCCGCGAGCGGCACGGTGCTCGTCGCCGACGACGTCATCCTGCCAAATGCGCCAGGCTTCCTTGCCGCGACCCTGAAGCCCGAGATGCGGGCGGTCTCGGTGGCTGTCGATGACGTGTCCGGCAACGCGGGACTGATCCAGCCAGGCGACTACGTCGACCTGATGCTGACCCAGCAAATGGATCGCCGCACCGAATCTCCAGACCTCGCGGTGGCGACCGAGACGGTTGTACAGCACGTGCGTGTGCTGGCGGTCGGCTCCGAAATCAGTCGACCCAAGACGAGCGATGCCCCCGATGCCAACAACCGCGCTCGCACGGTCACCCTGGAAGTGACGCCGCGCATGGGAGAGGTGGTCTCGGTAGCCGCCCGCCTCGGCAGCTTGTCGCTCGCCCTGCGTAGCTTCGCGACCGCCAGCCGCGACCCCGATTCGACCATGGAAGCCTCCGCGTCCAACGCCTCACAAGCAGCACCCGTCTGGGCCGGGGACATCTCCCGTGCGCTGCGCGAGTTGCCCAAATCGCGCGCCCAGCTGGTCAGCCCCGTGAGCCTCCCGCCCGTGCCGGCCGCACCGCGCACCGTCATGATCTATCGCGGCTCCGAGAGCAGCGATTCAGCCGAGACCGTCGCACAGGGGAATGGTGGCGCAGCAAACGGCGCGCCTCCGCTGCCGACCGTCCCCGCGTCGCACTAACGCACTCAACGACCGGTGGACACCGTCCATTCACCAGGAAAAGCGTCATGAAAATGCAGTTCGGTCCGATTTGCCGCGCCACCTGGGCGCTCGCTGGCGCCTTGTGCGTAGCACCGGTACTCGCGGCGCCTCTGAAAGCCATGCCGGTTCGCGACCCCAATGGGTCGCAACCGGTACCGTCGGCATATGCAGCGGGTCCGCTCGAAATCAACGCAGGCGCGGGCGTGCTGGTGCGACTCAATGAAGATGCGACTTCCGTGTTCGTCGCCGACCCAGCCGTGGCCGACGTGCACGTGCCCTCGCCGCGAGCGGTATTCGTGCTCGGTAA
Source organism: Caballeronia sp. SBC1 (assembly GCF_011493005.1). NCBI lineage: Bacteria > Pseudomonadati > Pseudomonadota > Betaproteobacteria > Burkholderiales > Burkholderiaceae > Caballeronia > Caballeronia sp. SBC1. The sequence continues at coordinate 532,118 of NZ_CP049159.1, read as the reverse complement.
AAAGAGTGGTACCACGACTCTCTACGTGCTGGGTGCGAACAACAAGACGCTCCTGCAGCGCACCGTCTCCGTCGCCCGCGACATGGACGGGTTGCGCAGGACGATCGCCGCACGCTTTCCCAACATGAACGTGCAGATCAGCGGCGGCCAGGGCTCATTGCAACTGTCCGGCCAGGCCGCCAACGCCGCCGATGCAGACGCTGTCGTGCAGGCCGTCACGCCCTATCTGGCCGACAAGGAAGTGTTGATCAACCGCATGACGATCGACCGGCCGTTGCAGGTGCAATTGCGTGTGCGGATCACGGAAGTGGACCGCAACGTCACGCAGCAGCTAGGCATTAACTGGCAGTCGCTCGGCAATGTGGCCGGCAATTTTTTCGGCGGCATCTACAGCGGCCGCGCAATCTACAACCTGAACCAGCCGATCACGAACGGAACCTCCACCGTGTATCCGGTGAACCTTCCGACCAACAATGCGTATTCCATCTTCGGCGCGTTCAGTACCGGCCGCACCAGTATCCAGGCCCTCGTCGACGCGTTGAACCAGGAGGGACTCCTTACCGTACTCGCCGAGCCGAACCTCGTAGCGCTTTCCGGCCAGACGGCAAGCTTTATCGCTGGCGGTGAGTTTCCGATTCCCGTGTCGCAGATCAATGGCGCGATCTCGGTTGAATTCAAGCAGTTCGGCGTAAAACTCGACTTCACGCCGACCGTGCTTGCCGACAACCGCATCAGCCTCAAGGTGCGTCCGGAAGTGAGCGAGATCGATACCTCGGTAAGCGTCACGACCGGGGGCATCACAGTGCCGGGCTTGAGTCTGCGCCGCGCGGACACGACAGTCGAACTGGGCAGCGGCCAGAGTTTCGCGATTGCGGGCCTGCTGCAAAGCACGACGAACGACCTGATTTCCCAAGTCCCGGGCGTGGGCTCGATCCCCATCCTCGGCAAGCTGTTCCAGTCGACGAATTACCAGAACAACAAGACCGAACTGGTCATCATGGTGACACCGTATATTGTCGAGCCGACCGATCCGGCGAAGCTGCGCACGCCGCTCGAGTCACTCGTTTCACCGAGCAACGACGTCGAATATAGCTTCAGCCATCAGGCCGGCGACACAGCGTCGACGGCAGGACAACCACGTCTAGTCGGCGCGGCCGGATACGTTTATTGAGCACAATGCCATGAAATCTGCACGTCTCCTCACGTTCGTCCTGGCCTGTGCTGTTGGCGTGGGCCTCAGTGGCTGCTTCAAGCCTCCGCGCGACATGCCCGACGCGTCAATCCTCAAATACGATGGGCATTCGGTCGTGCCGCCCGACTGCGCGAGCCTGTCGCGCCCGGCGGTACTGACCGACGCGGGTTGGCACCGTCCCAGCATGGAATGGGGTTGCGCCACCTATACGAATCTCGCCGCGCAGATCGCCAATCCGCAGGACGTGGTCGCGCCACGGGCGCCTGGACCCGCCGACGCCGCGATCGCGGCCAGCGCGGTGCATCGCTACGAAAGCGGCCAGCTGATTCCGTTCAACACAGTTACGACTCACGATACCAAGTGACGGGAGCACCGCATGAGCACGACTGAGTTAAATCTCCAGAAGAGCAAGGCCGGCGCCCGGGCCGCCGACTTTATCGCGTTCGTCGCGGACAAGAAGACCGAGCAGGTGCTCAAGAGCTACGTCCTTGAACAAGCGATGCCGCACACTCACATCGCGATTGGCGGTGTGAACGACGCGATCACCCTGCTGGCCAAGCTCGACCGCTCGCCACTGTTCCTGCTCGTGGACCTGAACGACTCCGCAATGCCGCTCTCCGATCTCGCCCGCCTCGCCGAAGTATGCGAGCCTTCGGTACAGGTAGTGGCACTCGGTGAACGCAACGACGTCGGCCTGTTTCGTACTCTGCTGCAGATCGGCGTACGCGACTATCTCGTGAAACCGCTCACGGTGGAGCTGATCAAGCGCACGCTGAATGTCTCCGAGGGAAAAGTGAGCCAGGTCATGCGCATGCGCGCCGGCAAGACCGTGGCATTCGCGGGGACGCGCGGCGGCGTTGGCGTGACCACGATCGCACTCAACGTGGCACGGCATCTGGCCGAAAACACGCAGCGCCGCATCGCCTATGTCGATTTGAACCTGTACGGCGGTGCCGCGAACAGCATGCTTGGCATACAGACCAACAACGGCCTGTCCGACGTATTGCAGAACGTGCATCGCCTTGACCCGCAGTACGTCGAGCGGACGCTCGTCGCCAAGGGTTCGCGCCTGTTCGTGCTGTCGGCAGAACTCGACTTCGGCACCCCCCACCCATTCGAAGACGATTCACTCGGACGCGTGCTGGCACTGCTGTGTGAAAACTTTCACTACGTGGTCCTTGACGTCGGCAACCTAGCGGAGTCACTCGCGGGCGAGGCGTTCGATCACGCGTCGCGCGTCTACCTGATCGCCGACCGTTCGGTGCATTCGACCCGCGAGAGCATCCGTCGGCTACGCTTCATCGAAGACCGCGACAACAACCCGACCACGTCGCTTTTGCTGAACAACGTGACTTCGTCAACTGCCGGCATGGTCGAGCCGACCGACTTCATGGCGGCGGTCGGCCGTCCTGTGCTGTACGAGATCCCCTACGAAGCGAAGGCCGTAACCATTGCCGCAAATCTGGGCGAAGCGCCTAAAGACAAGACGACCGACGGCTTCAACCAGACCATCACGCGCATCGGCGGTGACCTGACTGGCCAGCACCCGAACATTGAACGTACGTTCTTCCAGAAACTCAGGCTGAGGAGAAGCTGATGTTCGGGCAAAAACAGAGCTCGCTCGCGGCCAGCCAAGCCACGCCAGTCACGCTCGCCATTCGGGATGTGGCCTCTGATCCCGCCGTCCCGCCGGCGGTGTCGCGCGCCAGCTTGGCGGAGGGCAACGAACTGCTGGTGCGCTCGGAGCTCTTCAAGACCATTCGCAACGGCGTATTCGCCTCAATGAACGCGTCTGCCGTGGTCGGCCGCACGCGCGAGCAGATGAAGTCCGGCGTCGAGCAACTCGTGCTGGAGATCGCCGAACGCGAACGCCTGAACATCACCATCTCGGAGCAATCGCAGATAGTTGGCGACCTGCTCAACGACATGTTCGGCCTTGGCCCGATCGAACCTTTGCTCGCCGACGAGACCGTCACCGACGTGCTCGTGAACGGACCCGACCAGGTCTATGTGGAACGACATGGCCGGCTCGAACTCACTCCCTACAAGTTCCGCGACAACTCGCACGTCGTGAGCGTGGCTCAGCGGATCGCGGCAAGCGTCGGGCGGCGCGTGGACGAAAGCAGTCCGATGGTAGACGCGCGCCTCGCCGACGGCAGCCGGGTCAACGTTGTCTTGCCGCCGCTCGCGATCCACGGCGCGGTCATCTCGATTCGTAAATTCTCCAAGCGCAACATCACGCTGCACCGCATGGCGCAGCAGGGCAACCTGTCGCAGGCCATGGCGAATGTGCTCAAGCTTGCAAGCACCTGCCGGCTCAACATCATCGTGTCAGGGGGTACGGGCTCGGGAAAGACCACGCTGCTCAATGCGCTGTCGCACTTCATCGACCTCGGCGAGCGTACGGTCACGATCGAAGATGCCGCCGAACTGCAACTTGTGCAGCCCCATGTAGTCAGCCTCGAAACGCGACCCGAGAACTCAGAGGGACTCGGCGCCGTCGCGCAGCGTGACCTCGTGCGAAACGCGCTGCGGATGCGCCCGGATCGCATTATCCTCGGCGAGACCCGCGGCCCGGAAGCCTTCGACGTACTCCAGGCGATGAACACCGGCCACGACGGCTCGATGACGACGATCCACGCGAATACGCCTCGCGACAGCATCACCCGGCTGGAGAGCATGGTCATGATGGCGAACGGCAATCTTCCGCTGCTTTCGATCCGTCGCCAGATTGCGAGCGCCGTGAACCTGATCGTGCAGATCGAACGGATGCGCGACGGCATGCGCCGTATCACGCGCATCACCGAACTTGTCGGCATGGAAGGCGACGTCATCATCACGCAGGACCTGTTCACCTTCCGCTACGACACCAGCGCGTACAGCGAGGAAGTCAAGGGCGTGTTCGAGTGCGCCTCAGTGCGTCCGGCGTTTTCAGCCCGCGCCGCTTATTACGGTCTTGAGGATGCCCTGCTGGAGGCGATGAAGTCATGAATTTCGTCGACCTTGTCACCGTTGCGTCCTTTGCAAGCGTCATCGTGCTCGGTGTAATGGTCCTGACCGTGCAGGATCTGCGCAGCAAGCAGCCGGAAGCCCGGATCCGCGCGCGCATGGCAGATGGGTTCTCGTTGCAGCGTCAGCAGCCGATCGCGAAGGATGCCGAGCAAACGGCGGATCTCTTCAACGTCACACGGGAAAACAACGCGTTCAGCCGCTGGTCCGGCCCGAAGCTCGCACGCCTGCGCACGGTCGCCGGCGCGAAAGGAGTGCGCATCGTGATCGCGGCGGCGATCGGCGGCGAGCTGGTTGCCATGCTAATGGCGCGCTTCATGCCGCTGCCCGGTTTCGTCCCGCCGTTGCTTTTGGTGGGGCTACCGGTGCTGGCAGGCATGCGTGCGTACAGCTTTCTCGTGGAGCGTTTTCGACGCCAGTTTCTCGATGGCTTTCCCGACTTGATCGACCTGCTCGTGCGCGGAGTGCGGGCTGGCGTTCCGGTGACCCAGATGATCAGCGCCGCCACGGAAGAGCTTCCGGAACCCCTGCGTCGCGAGTTCAAGCTGATGGGCGATTCGCTTCAGATCGGACTGGATCTCGAGACAGTTCTCGCGGCGGCGGTGCAGCGTATCGAGATTGCGGACTTTTCATTCTTCTGCGTGTGCGTGATGCTGCAGCGGGAAACGGGCGGCCAGCTCGGCGAGACGCTCGAGAACCTCGCCGCCATCGTGCGTACACGCCGCGAAATTCGTCAAAAGACCCGGGCTCTGACCGGCGAAGCTCGCATCACGACCAAGATCCTCTCGGCGATTCCGGTAGTCGTCATGGTGGTGATGTCCCTGACGAACGACAGCTATCTCCCGGTCCTGCTGGGAACGCCCGCTGGTCAAAAACTGCTTACCTACGCAGTCATCTCGGTCGTGGTGGGCATTTTCATCATTACCAAGATGTCAAAACTGGATACCTCGCGATGAGCCATGACAGTATTGAAACACTCATCAACCTCCTGATGCTGTCCGCACTCGTCGCCGGACTCGCACTCTTGTGGGTGACCAAGCAGGGCGGGCGGCGCGGCCGGATTGCCGATCGCGCGCGACAGGTCGCGCTCACGCAGCGCGGTGCAAGCATTCAAATGGAGGAGGCCGACGGGGCTGATGGCTGGCGCTCGCGGCTCGTGCAGCGGCTTGCCAAGATTGGCGACCGGCTTCCGCTGTTCGACACGAAATACCGGCTCAAGCTGAAACAAGAACTGGCGCGTAGCGGCTATCGCGGCAGTCTTGCGGTGTCGGTGCTGCTTGCCGTGAAGTTCGTTGTCGGGTTGGTCTGCGCCGCGCTTGCCGTCATGCTGGGGTCCGGCGTCCCGATGGTCGGCCAATACCCGGCAGCCCGCGGCGTAATGATGATGATGGCGTTTATCATCGGCATGGTCTTTCCCGAATATATCGTCGCATTTCGCGCGTCGCGCCGCCGCAAGAAGATGTCCGGCTGCTTGCCCGATGCCCTCGACCTGCTTGTAATCTGCACGAATGCGGGCAACAGCCTCGGGGTAAGCATCCGGCGCGTCGCCGACGAACTCAAGACAATCTGCCCGCCGCTTTCCGACGAGTTTTCGCTCACCGCCGACGAGCTCAAGCTCTCCGGCGACAGCACCCGTGCACTCCAGGCGCTGGCTGAACGTATCGACCTGCCTTCAATCCGGGCGCTGATCTCCACGCTCATTCAGTCCATGCGCTACGGCACGCCGATCACACAGGCTCTGCGCACTCTCTCGCGCACGGAGCGCCTTGCGCACGTCGTCAAGCTGGAGGAGAAGGCCGCCAAGCTCGCCCCGAAGATGGTCGTGCCGATGATGCTATTTATTCTTCCATCGGTAGTGGTGATTTCGGCCGGACCTGCGGTTATCCAACTTATGGATGTCATGTCAAAGCAATGAAAAAAAATCTCCACTCATGCGCCGGGAATAGGGTTGCCGGATCGACTGGTCTGCGCCCTCGCCTTGTGGCCCTCGCCGTGGTCCTCCTGGGCACGACCGCCGCCTGCACAACGACCACCACGCAACATCTGACCGATACCCGCCCTGTCACGCACAATTCCTCGCCGAGCAGCATGAGTGAACTGCGCATCGCCGATACGGCGCTCGACTCGGGCAATATCGACGTCGCCAAAACCATCTACGACCAGATCGTTCAGGCTGATCCGCATTCGGTAGCGGGTCTGACAGGGCTTGGCAACACGCTCTACGCTGTCGGCGACTTCACGCGCGCGGGCGTCTACTACCAGCGCGCCAGCCAGCTTGACGCGACCAACACCGCGCCGCTGATCGGCATTGCGCGAGTGGCGATCCACCAGCGCCGTTTCGACGACGCGATCTCGGCTTATCGGCAAGTGCTGACGCTGACGCCCGGCGACCCACTGGCGTCGGCAGGACTTGGCGCAGCACTCGACCTGAGCGGCGATCACGCGGGTGCGCAGGCTGAATTACGCGCGGCTCTCAAGACGAATCCGGGCGATCCGGTGCTGAGCTCGAATCTCGGCTTGTCGCTGATCCTCGGCGGCAATCCCCGCGAAGGCGCGAACGTGTTGCTCGACGTCACGCGATATCCGGCTGCACCGCCGCAGGCGCGTCAGGATCTCGCACTGGCCTACGGTCTTCTCGGCAATACGGAAGCAGCGGCCGAGATTCTCGCGCGGGACCTGCCGAAAGCGTCGGTGCAGGACAACCTGCAGTTTTACGAGATTCAGCGCAAGCGCCTGGTGCAGCAGCCGGTGTCGTCCATTTCGCCTGCGAAGGTGGCGGCGGTTCAGGCGCAGCCGGTGCAGGCCGCAAGCCTCCGATAAAGGCATGCGCCAAAGTGCTCGCAAGGCCGGCCGTGAAATGACGCGCATGGGCTTTGCTGAAGATTGACCCACGGCTGTGTGCTGGCTACTGAGTTTGCAAACCCCTGGGCCAAGCCAGTGCCTTCGCTTAGATCGATCTGTGTCCCGACCGGAACTGACTATGAAATCGAAAATTCCATCGCCTGCGGGCCAAGCCGTTGTCTCCGGCAGCCTTACCGAGCCGCCAGTCCGCAAGACTGCTCCCTTGGCTGCTCCCTTGACGCGCGATCAGCTGATGGGCGAGATCGTCATGCGACTACTTGCAGTCCTGATGTACTCGACGTTCGTCTCGTCGGCTCTCTATCAGTTTCACAAGGATCCTTCGCGGATTACCTTGCTACTGCTTGTCATCTCCGAATTGCTCGCGCTCGGGCTTGCTCTCTGCACGCGCGTGCCACGTGAGCGTGACTGGAACCCTGTCACGGTAGTGATTTCCCTCTGTGCGGGCTTCTACTTCCTCGCGTTCCGTATAGAGCCCGGAATTCACCTGCTCCCGGAAGCGGTTGCGGCAGGTCTGCAGATCGCGGGGCTGGTGATCCAGGTCAGTGCGAAGCTTTCGTTGCGGCGATCGTTCGGAATACTCCCCGCGAATCGTGGCGTGGTCGAGAACGGGCCCTACCGTTTTCTTCGGCATCCAATGTACTTTGGATATTTCGTCAATCAGGCCGGTTTTCTCTTGTCCAACTTCGGCGTGCGCAATCTCGTCGTGCTTTTGCTTCTTTGGGCGTTGCAGATGTTTCGTGTCGTGCGAGAGGAACGCTTGCTGGTTAAAGACGCGAGGTATCGGGAGTACATTGCGCGCGTGCGGTATCGGTTTATTCCTGGCGTGTTTTGAAGCGCAGGTGGGTTACCAGAACGCCTTGTTGCGACATGTATGGACCTACGCCTTTTGAACAATGCTTCTGCAACGTCGCTCTGTAAGCTCAACGCCTTCATGGGTCAGCCCGTGTCACCACCGGCCACTGGCAACACCGTGCCGGTGATATAGCTTGCTTCGTCCGAAGCGAGGAACAGAATCGGGGCGGCCTGTTCGTCGATGCTGCCGTAGCGTTTTAAAAAGGTTGATTCAATGACCTGCTTCACCGCATCGCCCATCCATACTTTTTCCTGCTCGCTGTCGCCGGCGGTATTACGAGGGACGCGGCGGGGAGGTGCGTCGGTTCCGCCCGGAGCGGTGGCGACCACGCGGATGTTGTGCTCGGCGTACTCCATCGCCAGTGACTGCGTCATCGCATTGACACCGCCCTTGGCTGCCGAATACGGGACGCGACGGATACCGCGCGTCGCATTCGAGGAGACGTTGACGATGGTGCCGCCGCCACGCTTGAGCAGGTGCGGCAACACAGCATGACAGGCGTACAGCGTGGGCATCAGAGAGCGGCGAATTTCCGCGTCAATCTGTGCGGGCTCGAACTCGGCGAACGGACGCATCCGAATCGCGCCACCGACACCGTTGACCAGGATGTCGATGCCGCCAAACTTGCGCGCGGCAAACGCCAGCGCCGACGCAGCGCCGTCGTACGTCTCGAGGTCGGCGACGAACCCTGCCGTGTCCGCACCGCTCGCTTCGGCGGCAACTTCGGAGACGAAGTCGGCGCGGTCGACGAACAGCACCTTGGCGCCTTCGGCGGCCGCGCGAAGCGCTACGCTGCGACCAATGCCCTGTGCCGCGCCGGTGACGACCATGACCTTGCCAGCAAATCGTTGCGTGCTCATGCGATCCTCGGTGCTGCGTTGGGTGTGAACTTCTCGTAGTGGAAGCTGTTGGGCTTCACGCCGTTATCGTCGAAATACTTACGCACTGCATCGACCATCGGCGGCGGCCCGCACAGGTATACGTCCACGTCACCATCATTCACAGCCTCCGCCGGCATGTGCTGCGTCACCCAACCCTTGGCGGGATGGGTCGACTCCGTGTCGGCCACGACCGTGGTGTAGGTGAAATTCGGCAGCTTTGCCACGTACGCCTCGATTGCATCAACCTGTACCAGGTCGAGGTCTCGCGTTACGCCGTAGATCAGATGAATTTTATGCTGCGAATTCGTGCGCGCCAGCACTTCCAGCATCGACAGGAACGGCGCCAGGCCTGTGCCGCCAGCGAGAAACAGCAACGGCCGCTCCACCGCGCGCAGATAGAAACTGCCAAGCGGTCCAGTCAGCTCCACTTTGTTGCCTGCCTGTGCGGATTCGAGCCAGGTGCTCATCACGCCACCGGGAATCTTCTTAATCAAGAAGCTGACTTTCGATTGACCCGGTGCCGATGAGAAGGAATACGAACGATGCTGACCGCTTCCGGGAACGTCAATATTGACATACTGGCCCGGCAGGAATACCGGCGCGGTCGTATCCACGTCCAGTTCGAGCAAAATGGCCGCGTCGTTGTGCGGCTCAACCTTCGATACCGTCGCGGTGAACCGGCTCTGTTCAGTCTTGCACGCAGTGGACGATGCCGGCACTGCAATCACACAATCGCTTTCCGGCACCATCTGGCAAGTGAGTACGAGGCCGCTGTCCTTCTCATCCTCGCTCAGCGCGTCATCAATGTAATCGTCGCCAAGATCATAGCTGCCGATCTCGGCGCGGCATTTGCAAGTACCGCACACGCCATCGGAGCAATCCATCGGCAGGTTGATCTTTGCGCGAAAGGCAGCATCAAGCACCTTTTCGCCCGCCTTGCATGTAACGAAGCGGGTCACACCGTCTTCAAAATTCAGTGCAATGTTGTAGCTGGACATCTTGCCTCCTGTACTTCTAATTTCCGACGACGCTCGACATTAAACGTGATAAACGTCGAGCACCTGGCGGATGTAGTCGTCCTTCAACACAATGCGCTTGTAGGAAATCAACAGTTCATCGTTGACCTTGCGCAGAGTGACGAACATCGTGCCGAAAAACTGGGCAGTGGTTTTGTAACGGTGGCTGAGCGTGTTGAAGTTGTAGCGCACGTCCACTTCGTTATCGCGCTCAGCCAGCACTTCCACATTGGTGACGTTGTGACTGGTGCGCGGTTCAGGCATCGAGGCGCCACTGCGTTCGGTCTTGATGCGAAACACACGGTCTTCCAGGCCGCCACGGTCCGGGTAGTACATCAACGAAATCTGGCTCTCGTGGTCGTCGGTAAGTTGGTCGTCGTCATCCCACGCAGGCATCCAGTACGTGACGTCCTCGGCATAGCAGGCAAGCCAGTCGTCCCATTGGCGGTCATCGAGCAGGCGCGCTTCGCGATACAGCACGGCGCAGATTTTCTGGTAGTCGAAGCTCATGCCAGCGCCTCCTCTTGTTCCTTCTTCAAAGCGTCGCGCATCACGTGAACCCAGTACTCGTGCTGGCACACAAACAGACCCTCGTCTTCGCTGCGCTCGCCCGAAATAACCGGCTTGATACCCATGCTCTTCGCATTCTCGTCCGGGCCATCGACCCACAACGGCGCGCCGCGCGAAAGGTCGTTCCACAACGCGGTGGTGCCGGCATAGCCGGCCTGGCAAGCGCGGAACTCTTCCAGATCGTCTGCGGTTCCCATTCCCGATACGTTGAAGAAATCTTCGTATTGGCGGATGCGGGTAGCCCGGTCGGCTGCGCTCTCCCCTTTTGGAGCAAAGCAGAAAATGCTGACTTCGGACCGGTCCACGCTTAAGGGACGTACCACGCGAATCTGGGTGCTGAACTGGTCCATCAGGAACACGTTCGGATACAGGCACAGGTTGCGAGTCTGGTTGACTATAAAATCCGCCTGGACTTCGCCCACGCGTGCCTTGATTTCTTCGCGATATTGATAGACCGGTCGCACTTCCGGATTCATTGTCTTGGTCCACAACAGAATGTGGCCGTGGTCGAATCCGTACACGCCGGCTACCGATTTGCTCCAGCTGTTCGCATCGACCGCCTTGGTGCCATCAACCTTCCGCCGGTCCATCGTTGCGGCGTAGTTCCAGTGCACGGTGCTGACGTGGTAGCCGTCGCAACCATTTTCCATCTGCATCTTCCAGTTGCCGTCGTAGATGTACGAGGAGTTGCCGCGCAGCACTTCCAGTCCGTTTGGGGCCTGGTCGACAATCTGGTCGATGATGACCTTGGTCTCACCGAGGAAGTCTTCCAGGGGCAGTACGTCTGCGTTAAGGCTGCCGAAAAGGAAACCACGATAGCTCTGAAAGCGCGCGACTTTCTTCAGGTCATGCGAGCCGTTGGTGTTGAATTGCACCGGATATTCCGTGGTCTTCGCATCCTTTACTTTCAGCAGCTTGCCGGTGTTGGCGAAACTCCAACCGTGGAACGGGCACGTGAAGGTGCCCTTGTTGCCATGCTTCTTCCGGCACAGCATCGCGCCCTTGTGCGCACAGGCGTTAATAACGGCGTGCAGTTCACCGCTTTTGTCGCGAGTCACCACTACAGGCTGGCGGCCGATCCAGGTAGTGTAGTAATCGTTGTTGTTGGGGATCTGGCTTTCGTGCGCCAGGTACACCCAGTTGCTCTCGAAGATGTGTTTCATCTCGAGTTCGAACAAATCGGCGTTGGTGAAGATATCGCGTCGGCAGCGAAATACACCGCTCTGCTTATCATCCTGAACAGCGGTTTGCAGCAGTTCATCCAGCTGTGAAGGTTTGTCGATAATTGCAGACATGAGTGCTCTCCCTACGCGTGCCCAAAGCTATGGAGCACGCGTATTGGTGTCGAAAGATTCTTGCGGAGAATTGAGCGGCTGCAGTGGTGCGATGTAGCAGCCGCTTTTAGCGGTCAGGCCGTAGCTGACGCACGCAGGCGATGAACAACCTGGTTATCCTTGCCCTGAACCAGCGGGGTCAACTCGATGTTGAACTCGATGTCCTTGTACGTATCGGCCTTCATGCCCAGCGCAGTGCCGCCGGTCTTCTCGAGCACGTGCGGAATCAAATCCTCGCGCGTGGCGTAGGCGAAGTCGTCCCAAATCAACGGGTCGCCCTCAATATTGATTTGCGTCGTCAACTTGCGGTGTTTATCGCTGGTGACAAAGAAGTGCACATGCGCCGGACGGTTGCCATGGCGCGCGAGCACGTTCAACAGTTGCTGGGTCGCGCCCTGCGGCGGGCAGCCGTAGCCCACTGGCATCAGCGTACGAAATTCGTACTTGCCGTCGACGCCGGTCCTGACCGCACCGCGCAAATTGAACTCGCTCTGCGCGCCCGTCGGGTCAAAGTGCGAATAGAAGCCTTTTGAATTCGCGTGCCAGCATTCGACCACCGCACCTGCAACGGGCTTGCCATCCGGGCCAGTGACCGTGCCGCGGATGACCAGCGGGCCTGCGTCCGGGTCCGGGTTGATGTCAATTCTGGACACGCCATCGCTCACCGGCGCACCGGCCACATACAGCGGACCTTCGATGGTACGCGGCGTGCCACCAATCTCGGCCTCCTTGTCCGCGGCGTCCATGCGAATGTCGAGATACTTCTCCAGACCGAGGCCAGCGGCAAGCAACGCCGCTTCGCCGTCCTGCCCGAGCTTGTTGAAATAGTGGACGCCGGCCCAGATTTCATCGGGCGTCATGTCAAGGTCGTCGATAGCCTTGAACAGATCGCTCAGCAGGCGATGGACAATCTGCCGGGCGCGAGGATTGCCGTCCTGGCTTCCGAGGTTGGCAGCGGCCTTCAGCAAGTCTTCCACTTCGTTCGTATCGAACACTTTCACGCTCATGTCTGCTCCTGAACTCTCTATTTTTGCTGGGGTTAACCCTGGATTCAGCACTGCCCTGGATATGCTCAGAAGGTATAATTTGGCGCTGAAACAGGTGTAAGTGGAGAATAATGGACGCTAGAAAGCCCCGTCCAACACTGATTTAGTATTGGTCTATATCTGGGAGGTATCAAGATGGAACTGCGGCATCTTCGCTATTTCGTCGCCGTAGCCGAAGAACGCAATTTCACGCGCGCGGCAGAGCGGCTGCACATGGCGCAACCGCCCTTAAGCCGTTCGATACAGCAACTTGAAGAGACGCTTGAGGTTCAGCTATTCCAGCGCGACTCGCGCCCGTTGAAGCTGACGGAGACGGGTAAGTTCTTCTATGCCCATGCCGTGCAGTTGCTGGCGCAGACAGCCGAGCTCGAATCAATGACGAGGCGCGTGGGCAACATCGAGCGCAGCCTCTCCGTCGGTTTTGTGGGTTCGACGTTGTACGGCATGCTGCCGAAAATCATCCGGCGCTTTCGCGACGAGAACCCCACAGTCGAACTCAGCCTCCACGAGATGTCCACGATGGACCAGATCAGAGCGCTGAAAGACGGTCAGATTGACGTGGGGTTCGGCCGTATTCGACATGAGGACGTGAACATCCGCCGGGTGATTCTTCGCGAGGAGAAGATGATTGTTGCCCTGCCGGAAGGTCATCCACTCTCACTCGCCAAACCCATTCTCGCCCTCAGCGACCTGATCAACGAAACCCTGATCATCTTTCCCAAGTCGCCACGACCCAGTTATGCAGACCAGGTGCTTTCAGCATTTCAAGACCGTGGTCTCAAGCCTCGCCGGATATATGAAGTACGGGAGTTGCAGATTGCGCTGGGTCTCGTCGCAGCGGGGGAAGGAATTTCTGTCGTTCCGAGCAGCGTGTACGGCCTTAAGCGAGACGATGTCAGCTACAAGGAACTGGACGATCCCACCCTGGTTTCCCCCATCATCATGAGCATGCGCATGCTCGACGAGTCGCGCGACATTCGAGAAATGCTTGAACTTATCTATCGGCTTTATGTAGAGGAAAAGATATCGTATGCACCCCGTATAGATGGCGGTCGGTGATAAGTGTCATACCTCGAAGGTATGACACTAGACGTCGATGGTGTTGGACAGGCGATTCCTGGGCGCGCAATACTTCGCCAACTCATCAACTCCGCCACTCCAGGTATGAACGCCCAAATCACCAACGTCGAAGCGATTCTCGTAGACCTCCCGACCATTCGCGCGCATCAGCTGGCAATGGCGACGATGCAACAACAAACCCTGGTTATTGTCCGTCTGCGCTCGAGCGATGGCATTGAAGGTATTGGCGAGGCCACCACGATCGGCGGTCTGTCGTACGGCGAAGAGAGCCCCGAAGGCATCAAGCTGACCATCGACACTTACCTTGCACCCGCAATTGTCGGGCACGATGCGACCAACATCAACGACGCAATGCTTAAGCTGAACAAAGTTGCTCGGGGAAACCGGTTTGCCAAGTGCGGAATTGAAACGGCTCTCCTGGACGCTCAGGGCAAGCGCCTGGGCGTCCCGGTTTCAACGCTTCTTGGCGGCGCTGTCCGCAAGACACTTCCAGTCCTTTGGACGCTCGCCAGTGGGGACACCCAACGAGACATAGAGGAAGCGGAGATGCTTCTCGGTGAACGTCGCCACAATACTTTCAAACTGAAGATTGGCCGGCGTAGCGTTCGTGATGACGTAGCGCACGTATCGAAGATCAAAACCGCGCTTGGCGAGCGCGCCAAGGTCACGGTAGACGTGAATCAGGCATGGAATGAGGTAGACGCGGCGCTAGGAATCGAAGCGCTCGAAGCTGCTGGCATTGACCTCATCGAGCAACCCACTCCCCGAGAGCAGCGCGGAGCACTCGCCAGACTTGCAGCGCGGTTCATCGTGCCCATCATGGCGGACGAAGCCGTGACAGGCCCGGAGGACGCCCTTGAACTCGTGCGCGGGGCATGCGCGGACGTGTTTGCATTGAAGATTGCGAAGTCCGGTGGCATCTACGCAATGTTGCGGACAGCCGCCATCGCGGATGCAGCTGGCGTGTCCCTGTATGGCGGCACGATGCTTGAAGGCAGCATTGGGTCGATTGCATCGGCACACGGATTCGCGGCTCTTCCACAACTTGCCTGGGGTACAGAGCTGTTCGGACCGCTCTTGTTGAAAGACGACATCGTCACCGCGCGACCTCAATACCGGGACTTCGACCTTCATATGCCAGAGGGACCGGGCCTGGGCCTGCATATCGATGAAGAGAAGCTCGCCTTTTACCGTCGCGACAAAAATATCTGAGTGCACCGTCAACCCGGCACCAGCAACATCGACCCATTCCAATTGTTGTGCCGGTGGACCTGAGAGACCCCTACTTTTTGATTGAGAGACCTATGCTTTATCTCGTAAGAATGGACGTACATCTGCCCCACGACATGCCCGCTGCCCGAGCCGATGAAATAAAGGCTCGCGAGAAAGCGTACTCGCAAGAGCTTCAGCAGCAAGGCAAGTGGCAGCAGCTGCATCGCGTGGTCGGTGAGTATGCGAACTACAGCATCTTCGATGTCGACTCGCACGACGAACTGCATACCATCCTCTCAGGTCTGCCGTTGTTTCCGTATGTGACGATGCAGGTGACCGCGCTCGCACGTCATCCATCGTCCATCCGCTGAAGTGCAACGGATGCCATGAATCGCGACACCGATGATGCTTTGGCGATGGGGATTTCGATAAACCTTTGCAAATAATGGGTTTGTGTCCTAAAGTTAATGTGCTTTCTCAGGTCGAAATGTCGCGTGGCTGCGACGCCAGTTGCCGAGACAGAACATGTCCAAAGATCATCAATCGCCTCTTCGCCATGAGGTTAGCAGGTGGTTTGAAGCCGACAGTGGGGCTCACATGTCGCACTTCGGCCACGTCTATCCCGGCGCCTGTCGGTATGTCCGTGTTCGCGCCCCTCTCACGGCAGGTTTCTTTTCGCTGACTTTCTTTCATCACGGACGGAAAGACTGGCGTATATATCCGCCTCCGGGTATTGGACCAAGCATCGTGTATTCGTCGGTAGCGTCGGAGAGATTCGAATGTCCACGACTGCAATGGCCTGTGGTGCTTTTGAAGGGCTGACAGCAAACCCGGAAATACGCTCATCGACCACAGCATTGAACGGCCCGATCACCTGCTGACGACGGACGCGAGCACCGTCAGTAATCGGCTAGGTGTGAGTGGCTTTGCGCAGTGGACATCGAAGCCGGCTTCGAGTGCCCGGGTCCGGTCCGCCTGCGAAGTCCGCGCGGTGAAGGCGACAAGCAGCATTTCGCAAGTGAGCGCCCCTGCCCGGAGCCGGCGCGCGAGTTCCAGCCCCGTCATCCCGGGCATCGCAACGTCTACTACCACAGCGAAGGGCAGCCATTCCTCTGCAACCGCACACGCCAGCCGCGCGTCATTGACTGTTCGAGCCTCAAACCCGTTTTGCTCTAATAGCAATTGCAGGGCATCTGCTCCTACAGGATAGTCGTCGACCACCAGGACTCGGGGTGTCGAAACCGGATTAATCGCATCGATGGGCCGCCACATGATGAAGTCATCGGTGCTGTCGAAATAGACGCGGTGAGCCATGATGCTGCCGCCTCCGGCAAAACGAACGTGCCGGGCAACAGGGCCGGCAGTTCATGTCGAAATCGGCCGGGGTCCTCACCGCTGCCGCACAGTCGCACAACGGCTTCACGGTACGCCCCGACAAAATCATCGACAACTCATCGAAACTACTTACGAGTCAGAGCCAAGGCAGCCCTAGAGATGAAGTATTTAGTTTGATAACCAGAAAAAGGAAAGTCAGTTGTCGTCTGACCGGACCGGCGGGCGCTCATGCGGTGCCGGCTCGGCTTTATCGGCGTCTGGAACTGGTGGTTTGTTCTGCGGCGTCGAAGCAGGGACCGGCTTATCTCGGGTCGCCGATGGCGCGGCAGGATTTGCGGTAGGGTCTGATGGCATCATGTTCTCCCTTCTCCCAAGACTGGGGAAAATCCCGATCTTCAGACTAGCACTGAACCAATCGATTGACTCGGGGCGCTAGCATAACTAACTAACACAGCTAGCGGGATAGCGACCTTCAACGGCTGGGGTCGTCGCAATCATCTGAGGTGTCGCGACCACGATTTCAGGCATCGAGTTGATGCATCGCATTCGCAAGGGGCAGCCCGACCTGTGCGCTCTCGGGCTCAAGAACATCGCACCGCCATCCGTTTGGAGTGACGTTATTACATTAATAAGGTATCCATATTTAAAAGGATCTCGGCCGGACGGGCTATGTGATCCACGAAACTGCCGTGGTCACGGAATCGAAACATGACGCGTCGCACATCGCGCCAATAGCGTGCGCTTCGAGGACGGCAATGTGATCCTGATGCCGTTCCTGCCATCGGCCACCTATGACAACATCGTCGCGGCCGGTTGCGCAGTCGTGAATTTCACGACTGACGTACGCGTCTTCGGCGGCTGCGTGACAGATCTGCGGTAACGGTTTATCAGACGATCAGCGGCGACGAGACGCTCGAACGGCTATGACATCATCGAAACCGCTCCAGATGGCGCAACCATTCATGCACTTCATCTGAAGGAGTTCGGCATCAACCACGTCCATTCGGCCCGATTTAAATTCCTGCCTGGATTATTTTGTTATCCTCAGTACTACCTTGAAAAGATGGGGCATGCAAATATGCGAGTCATACCTGAACACCTTCGGATTGGTCCCGCTGAAGTTGAAGCATGGCTTACGTGTATGAAGAAGGCCATCGCAGACGTTGGATTCCACGCGGACGTCAACGCGAAATTGATGCTGCACTTCACCCGCTCAGCTACAGCGCTCAAAAACAAACTGCGGTGAGTTTCAGGCAGCGCGCTGACACTCACGCCGATTACTTACGCTGATTGCGCTGCTGTTAGCTTAGGGCCGCTGCGCAATGTCGCAACTGCCATTTCCGGCTCCTTTCGCTTGTCGCTCACCTGCTCGATGCCGATTTTCAGCACCGACTCGCAAAATGCTAATCGCGCGCGGTAGTAGTCCGCGTGTACTTGTGCGTCAAGAATTCGTTGCTCGGCTTGAAAGAGCTCGAGACGTAGTTCCGGCAACGCCTTTTGCGCCTGCTGCTCCACAGTCGGTGCGTAACGTGCCGCCCAGCTCGCTATCCATCGCAACATAGTGATCTCTCCGGTCGCGTCGCTTTATGTCCGATCGCTTGCGCCTAGACAGCAATCGACCGCATCTGAGCGATTGGAATCTTTTCGTTTACAGCTTCCATCTAAACATAACAAAGTTCAGCGTAAAGCGATGCCGATCTGTGCATTAAGATCTGGAGTGTTGCAAAAATGTCTCAATTGAGCAGATGCCGGGCGTCGCGAATTGCGTCGTCTCCGACTGCGGCAGGACGCTGTGCCTGAAAGCATGTTTTTGGTTTTGATTCATGACATTGAAACCACTGAACCGTCTCAGTGCGGCCACGTCAGCCCACCCCGGCAGTCAGACGATTTTAGTAATGGAATTAAAAACTTCTGCTACTGACGCCGCCTCCGATCAGTTGCTGTTCGAGCCGGACCACGAGACATTTCGGCAGTTCGTCCCTCTTCTGATGCAGCAGAAACCCGAACCCGGGGCTTGAACAAATGATGGCTATCCGGCCGCCGTGGAAGAGCGCCGAATACTTCGGGACAATTCTGGCCGTCCTCCCGCCATTGTCGCGAAGGCGTCTACTCCGTGGCCTTGCACCGGCTCGCTCGGAGGAAGATTTCCTGTTAGCGATCATCATGCATGTGGACTACAATGCACATGTTTTCCAACAGGGATATACACATGGGTAAGGCACTCGAAGTCCGGGCGCGCAAGTCCACGAATGTCACGCTGCCGCCTGAAGTCCTGGATCGGGCAAAGGAGCTCGGGATCAACCTTTCGCGCGCGAGTGAGCGTGGTGTGCGCGAAGAAATCCAGGAAACCGAGGCGCGTCGTTGGGCCGACGACAATGCCGAGTTGGTCGCGGCATACACGGCCATGGTTGAACGCGACGGGCTGCCGCTTGCGAAGTACCGGACGTTTTAATGGCGCGTTTTGATCTCTACGGTAACCCCGACAATGAAACGCGGCGCCTTGCGCCATACCTGCTCGACGTGCAGAGCACGCATGTCGGAATATTGCCGACGCGCATCGTGATTCCTCTGCGACCTACCCCGGACCTCGGGTTCTCAGGCAAACCGTCCGACTTGCTTCCGGTCTTCGAGATTAACGGCGAGTACTACTTCCTCGATACGCCCGCCATGAGTGCCGTTCCGTTGAACGCACTCGGCAGGCGCATTGGTTCTCTTGCGGATCAGCGCGACGCCATCTTGGCCGCGCTCGACCGGATTTTCGGCGCCTACTGACCGAAAGACTTTCCCGGCCCGGGCTGAGCTTGTTGCCTTGCTAGCCGCTTATTGTGGCGGCGGATGGCCATGATCATCTTCGCCACCCCGATGCTCGGGCTTCGGCTGCTCGCGATTCACCCCGGGTCCAGGCGGATGCCCGTAGTTGCCTTGAGGCGCACCGGGCGGACGACCTGCATAGCCTTCATTGCCACGTGGTGGCCCCGGAGGACGCCCACCATACGGTTGCGGCGGCGGGTGCCCATAACCCGGCCCCGGGCTCGGACGAGGCGGCGCATGATTGATCCATCGTCCCTGATCGTGATACCACGGTTGCCCGCGGTAATAATTGCCCCAGTAATCGCCCACGGAGAACGTGACGATCGGCAGGCCGATGGCCGCGCCATAAGTCAGGATGGGCACGTTGTTGCCCTGATACGGATAGCTGAGTGTGGAGGCGTCAACCCAGCCACGCAGGTTCGGTACGGCTACATCGCACCAGGAATAGCCGGCCACGCAGCCGTATACCGTTACCTGAAGTCCCTGCGGCAGCTGCGACACAACCGGATAATCCGGCGCGGGCCCCGCGAACACGTCGACGGGTACATTGGTGAACGCAGCCTGCTGCGCGGACGCGCTGTCCGTTAGGCAAAGCAAGCCGGCCATGCCAACAAAGAGACTCATAGCCAAAGGTTTTTTCATCGTGATCATCCCCTTAAGAATCGGTTGTTATCTTTTCCGATCGATTAGCGTCGGGACAGAAAGCATCCTAGTTGCTCACGTCGTAGTTGCTCATTTTCGTCGTGCAAGACTTTGAGTGGCAAGCTTTCATCAAGCTATGCATGTCGTTTTCTTTGGAACAGATCGAGCATAGGAAAGTTGTGAAATCGCGCAGTCGAGCTGCATGATGATGCGGGCGGTTTCTCGGGCTGAGGAGTCGGACCGGCGGGACATTAAGGGCGCTCGGCCTCGAAAAACCGACGCGCAGTGGACATGGGCTGATTTTGCGCTGCAAACGCTGTCTGAATAATACGAACTATCACGATTAATGTATCGATAGATCTTCCCGGCGCCGACTTAGATGCCGGACACTGGTCTATGACGCAAGAATCCCGCCCGTCGACGCGCGGGCACTCCAATGGCCGAGCTGAAAGTCAACGGTCCATACGGTCTGACGGCGCGAATTTTGTTGTCCGACTGGCAAAGTGCAACCGCAATCTGTCCGACAAGAGCGGCATCGGCGGCTAATGTCCTCACCGATACTCCTGTGAGGGACGGTTCGACTATTTCGGCACAACGATCCTCGAACGCCAACTCACGCAAACTTTGCGCGAAGCTCTCGGGCTGCGCGCCAAGTCAAACAACGCGGTCAATCTCGGCCATTCCATACTCGACTGCGCAACGACAAGCCGCATCCGGATTGGCAAAATGCCCCAGCACGCCCGACGCTTTTTCGGAGTGGTCGGGTCGCTCAACGATGACCATCGCGGCGTAGGAACCTTCGTCAAATGCTGCAAGTGGAGTTAGAAAGAATCCCTTATATGTAACTGCTACCTTAGACATGTGTGCCCTCTCGGCTTTATGAAACCGTCGAACGCGGTCTGTTGCCCGGCGTGGATTTCATTCTCCGCCACACTCCCATTGAACTCATCCGTGGATGCACCAAGCTAGAGCGTTCGAAGCGGCCGCTTTATGGACGCGTAATGGAATTGGATTTTGCTGCTTTGCGGTTTTTGACCCCTCTGCAGACCGAATCGTGCACCAATCGACTTTTTTGCAGGTGCGCCAGAGGTGATCAGTTTCTGAGCGCGGATTTTTGGCTTAATTCCGATGCCTTCAGCCAAGATACATATCCAAATGGACGCCGGACTCTTACATTGCAAAGCGCCGTTAGTGGAGATGCCCGCCGAGCTAGCCAGTGATGTGTAGGCATACTCATCACTGGCCAGGTGATTCGGCGCGTCGTCGTAGCCTGTCGCGCGCTCCGATTCCCATTTTCAGTGCGGCTGGACCATCGAGAAGCTGTGACGTCATGCTGGTTTGCCTCGCCCGCGCGACGCAAACCAGATAGCACGCTCGACCAGCGACGTTTGCCAACAGGCATTCGACGCGCACGACGGTGCGGATCTACGATGGCTCTTCGCCCCGAACCGGGGAAGGCAGGGACTCAAGCAGTCTCGCAAGCCTTGCTCGCTGCTGCGGAGTCAGCCCTCGTGTAGCGCTCACCTGCTGAACACGTGCGCGCCAGTAGGTCCGGTTGAACAATGAGTCTGCACCATCGGCTGACAGGATCCGTTCGAGATGGGAAATCGCATCCTCGGCATTTTGGGGTGTATAAGGGCTCCCCATGTCTCCGGGTCCTTTTTTTATCGTTGTTTTCATCCACTTCTCTCTTGTGGTTACCTACTAAGTCCGGCCCCGCACGCCAGGCTTTAGTTGAGCCTGTCTTTATCAAACAACAAACGCGGGTGTGTCCTCACTGAACAGCGACCATGCAAATTCCGGAAGCGCGACCCGTCCCGGCCGACGACTCGACGAGACCCATCGCACGCGCACGGCACCGGGAATGTTTAGCAAAGCTGTGCGGTGGCCACCCACGTCATCTTCTCGAACTGCCTGAGAACTGCGTTCAGCGACCCGGGGATCGTTTCGGAAAACGATATCGTCATGTCCTCGAAACCACGTTCGCTGTTAGTCACAATCCGGACGCACTCGATGTCACGCGCGACCGGCATCAGCACCTGCCAGATGGCGGCGACCCGCATGCCGCCGCTGCTCGTACGAACCGTGATCTGATGGCCTGTGGCCGTTAATAGCCCGGCAATTTTCGGTGTCATCTGCAAGCCCTCTCTCCGATGTGTTTGTCTTGTTCTTCGCATGGGCGGTGCGATCACATTCGCCCGCGCGTTTGATGCCACCACTCATGATGATTCAAATGCCGTAGCATTCTTGCCCGTGTCCGCTCACGGCGATAGTGACCAATCACCATGAGCATCGCGATACTAAGGGCCGAGCCCCCAATGACCAGACCTAACCAGGTTTCACTCATGACACATACCTCTCATGGAAGCACAGGGGTTGCGTGATTGGTTCACGCCGGTTCGTACGGTGTCCTGCACGAACCAGCCGGTGCGCGCGTCGCGTTACTGCATGTGCTGGCCGCCGTTGATCGCGATATTGGAGCCGGTCACGAAGCCGGCATCGTCCGAGCACAGGTAAGCAACAAGCGCCGCTACTTCCTCGGGCTTGCCGAGACGCCCCATCGGGATATGCGGCAGCACCTTTGTATCGAGGATTTCCTGAGGAATCGCAGTGACCATCTTTGTCGCCAGGTAGCCCGGCGAAATTGTGTTGACGGTCACCCCCTTGCGCGCCACTTCCAGCGCCAGCGATTTGGTGAAGCCGTGGATGCCAGCCTTGGCCGCGGCGTAGTTAGTCTGGCCGACTGAGCCTTTCGAGCCGTTGACGGAAGAAATGTTGATGATGCGCCCCCATCCGCGTGCAACCATGTCTTCGCACAACGGCTTAGTCATGTTGAAGACCGAATCCAGATTGGTGCGAATGACCGAGTCCCAGTTGACCTTGTCCATCTTCCTGAGCGTCATGTCCCGCGTGATCCCGGCGTTATTCACCAGAATGTCAACCGGGCCAACTTCAACCTGGATTCTGGCCGCACAGTGCTGGCTGGAGTCGTAGTCGGCGACATCAACCGGGTACGCGCGAAAGCCCCGGCCTTGAGTTTCCATGTTAGCCAGCCATTCGGCTGCGCCGGCGTTGTTCGGCGAGTGCGTTACTACAACCGCATAACCAGCGTCATGCAGTTTCGTGCTGATCGCCTCTCCAAGGCCGCCCATACCACCCGTTACCACAGCGATTCGTTTCGTCATCCTTTTCATCCGTGATCGTAATATCTGCGAGGATCATGAATACCCAATGGCCGTCTCGCAAAACCCGCCATTGCTTTGCCACAATGCATTACCGCCTTCCGGGTCGCGGAAGGAACGGTTTCAGCATTGTTTGAACTGCGCGGGTTTTTGTAGGCTTGTGGTATTGCGCGAATGAAGTCTGGTGCGTCAGCGCGCTACAACATGCCGCGCACTGCTTTAAAAATTCTAAATGTCCCGCATGATCAGGCGCGCTCGACTGCTGGCGCCGATCCCTTGCCAATCATCTTCGGATAGACACGGGCGCTGACCATATCGCTGGCTTGAGCAGCGTCTCCGTGCATTCAGCCAGACCGCGAAAGAGCCGCCTGCAGGTTAAGTTCGGTCAGCTTCCGCGTCCCCTCAAACGATTCGCTAGCCAGCGAAAAGAAGGTCGAAACATTCCATTAAAAGAAGGTCGAAACATTCCATTTATAGAATTGCGTCAGTTCTTCAGACAAAAAATCGTTCATTGCCTTTCCTGGATTGATGCTTAAAACACGCGGCGCCGGCGGTTTTGCATGCCGTTAATTTGCTGCCTGCTGGTTGGAGAAGATCTGCTTTGAAAGTCATTATTAGTATGACTAATAGATTGAAAAACAGTCCACTCGGATCGAACCTTTTAACCCGCGATCCAGCAGATTAAACCTTGAACATTGCGCGATTCTGACAGCCGCCTCGCCACCGCCCCCTTGAGCTTGACACTTGACATGTTGGGCCCTCGGCGGGGGCATGTTCGGCCGCATTGCGGTGTATGCAGTTACATACAAACAAATATTAGAGTAATTATTCTAACCAGATGAACGCCAAAGCAAGTAGGTGGATCACTAGGTAAATACCCTTATATTTGATTCTTTGGATATGTACGAAACGATGCCGTCGCACTGCAACATCAAAATGCCTTACCTACATGTTCAGGAAGAGCCCAATCGCGCTGGTTGTAAGTCCACCGCCATCTTCGCCTCTCTGGAGCAAAGCTTCGCCGGGATCCCATGATCGGTCGCGCGCAGCCGTGCGGATTTTGTCAAAGCTCCGGCTCCGGCTCGCTCCGTGTCATCGAGTTGAGTTGTCTGCGGCTCCGGAATCCAACTGATATGGAGGGTATGAAAAGGGCCGGAGTTCGTTTATGCCGCTCCCCGGGCTGGCCTGTCGACCCTCCTCCGCCGCTAACGCTTCCTGGTGGGGAACGGCGGCTCTCCGAGGTCAATCGGTCATCTGAGTAGGTTGGAGCTGGAGACAAACTATCTTGAGGTTTGTTCGAAACTCTACCGCTTCAAACGTGGGCGGCAGCACGGCATGCTGTCAGCGCGTCACTCGCACGCCGTGCCGCGCCCTATTTCCACTTCGAGCCAAGCATTTCGAGTCCAGCTCTCTTGAGGTCATCTGCCACCATCACCACGCGAAACTCGCAGTCGGCATTGAACGTAAGAAACCATGGTTCCGCGAATTTTGGAATCTGCGACGGCTCCTCAAGGTCAACGATGAGAATTGCTCCGCGTGTACCGTTCTGCTCGGTAAAGTAGGCGGCCTCCGGTTTCGACTCTGCGAGGATTTTCTCTATTAACTCTCCGATGGAGCCATCGCGTACAAAAGCGTTGAATGGCTCGTGAGGTATTCGTATGTTGAGAAGCATGCGCATAGTGATCCTCCTTGACTGTGTCCGGATGGACTCTTTTAGAATAGGAGGTTGTCGCGTCATTGGCTGCGGCTATTCAACAAACCAGCGAAGAGTAATTGGGAGCGTTCACATGCGTTGCTCAGCGTTCCACGCACCGGCTTTCCCAAGAGAGTCGAAGCTCTCAACCGTAGTTGGCCCGGATGTCATCGGCGCAGTGAATGGCCGTTTGCTGGGTGGAGCGACCGTCTGAGCGTACGGTCACGCAGACGGCGCGCACGGCGTAAGCCTACGGTTGCGCAGACGCAAGAGGCGTCGGTTCGCCATTTCGATAGTTATAGATCGTGATGGGAGAATCCGTGAGATCGCGATTCTTGTCGAACTGGTAGTGGCCGGAAACACCGTGAGAATCGATGTTCGCCAGCGCAGCGCGGTATTGGGCCGGTTCAATCGAATTGGCCTTCGTCATCGCTTGCGCGACGATGTTCACGCCATCGTACAAAGCAGCGCTGTAGGTCAGCGGATCGGTATGAAAGCGCTGCTTGTAGTCCGCCTTGAACCGACGACCTTCCGGTGTTTGATCGAGAACGGGGCCGCCTTGCGGGCAATACACGCGCGTGTCGACCGCATCGCCGCCAAGTTTCGCCAGTTCGGCATTGCACATTGCGTCACCGCCCAGCAGGTAGCCATTCATCGCGAGGCGCTTCATCTGCTTGCGCAGCGCGCCGGCCTGGGCATAGTAACCGCCGTAGAAAATCCCTTCGGCATTCGAGCCCTTGACATGCGTAAGGATCGAGACGAAGTCGGTCGCCTTGTCGGTCGTATATTCACGATCGACGATCTCAATGCCGTTGGCTTTAGCCGCGTTGACGAACTCGTCGGCGACGCCTTGACCGTACGCAGTGCGATCGTCGATCACGGCGATACGCTTGACCTTCAGTTCCTTCGCTGCAAATTCCCCCATCCGGCTGCCAAGCTGCGTATCGCTGGCCGAGATGCGAAACACGAACGGATAGCCGTGCTGCGTAATCGACGGATTCGACGCGACAGTCGCCATCACGATGCCCGACACGTTCACGAGGTTCGAGATCGGAATCGCGACGCCGGAATTGAAAGGCCCGAAAATGACCTTGACGTTCGCGTCCACCAAACTTTGTGCGACCGTCATGCCGGTACGAGGGTCGGCGGCATCATCCTGTGAAACCAGTTCAAAGCGCGTCTTCTGGCCGCCGATCACGAGACCCTTGGCATTCAAGCGCTCTATCGCCATTCTCACGCCGTTTTCGTCGTCCTTGCCAATGGCGGCCTGCGCGCCAGTCAACGGCCCTGTCAAACCGATCTTGACGACCTGATCGCCGGCCGTCGCGCTCAGGGAGATCATGCTCAAAGCGACTGTTGTCACCCAGCTTGCGCCTGCGTATGGTTTGTTCATCATGCTTTCCTCACCTCGTGTGGTGTGCCAAACCGTGTCGTCGCCGAGACGGCGAATCTCATCAGTGTGGGCACGGAAACATCGCGCGACCCCATCCGTCGCGACGCCTCTTCCAATGTCTGGACAGTGGGGTTAGCAACAATTTTGTGTTGCCAAATTCTCCAATAAAATGCACCATTGACGAAGCATATTTCGGTAATTCCCGAAGTAATGGAGAGGTGGCACGATGCAAGTTCAGGACACGGATCTCAAGCTGCTGCGGATCTTCGAAACCATCGTGCGATGTGGTGGTTTCTCCGCTGCACAGCCAATTCTCAACATCGGTGCATCGAGTATCAGCGAATATATGTCGCAGCTGGAGACGCGACTCGGACTCCGGCTATGTGAACGCGGACGCGCCGGTTTTCGGCTCACTGAGGAGGGCGCGGAACTACACGCGGCCGCGCAACGTCTGCTCGGCGCGGTGGACACATTTCATATGGAGGCCGGTGCACTGCGCAATCAGCTTTCCGGCGTGTTGCGCTTTGGCATGATCGAAGCGACATTGACCGACAAGTACTCGCCTCTGCCAATAGCGATTCGAGAGTTCGGCCAGATGGCTCCGGAAGTCCGCCTGCATGTACAGATCGAAACGCCCGGCAGCATGGAGCAGCACGTGCTGGATGGCCGTCTGCATCTTGCAGTGGGGCCGTTCCCCGCGCAAATTCCTGGCCTCGATTACTTGCCGCTCTATCGTGAGGAACAAGGGCTCTACTGTGCGTCCACGCATCCGTTGCACGAACGGGCGAGTGGCAGGGTTTCTGTTTCGCTACTCAGCAAGCAGCGGCTGGCGGCCCGCGCATATCTCGGCAGCCAGGAATTGAAGTTGCTGCGCATGCCGGAAGCCGCGGCCTCCGTCGATAACGTTGAAGGCCGGGCCATGCTGATTCTGTCCGGCAACTACATCGGCTTTCTGCCGCCGCATTATGCCCAGCCCTGGGTGCACAGCGGTTTGTTGACCCGCATCGATCCCGAGCACTACGCGACCCATCTGGACTTTCAGATCATCACGCGCAAGGGGGGTGAATCGGCGCGCGTCGTACAGGCCTTTTGCAACCAGTTGCGGGCAGCCGGCAAGCAAGTTGGCCGCGCCCCACGGAGCGGCAAACAGCGCGCGGATTAATTAGCGGGAAAGGTTTCGCTTAACTTTGCGTTGATGCATGACACGGCCGATGGTATTCAGCAGCAATTGCGCGGCAAGAATTGAAGTGGAGCCCGAATGATCGTAATCGGGCGCAACTTCCACGAGATCGATGCCGATCACGTCACCCTGCGCGGCGAGGCCTGCGAACAGTTCAAGTCCTTCGTAGTACAGAAGACCGCCGTGGCTAGGCGTGCCCGTGCCAGGCGCGATCGAGGGATCGAAACCGTCGATATCGATCGTCAAGTAATAGCGCACGCCCTTCGGGATGCGGTCCAGCACGCCCTGGATGCCGAGGCGCCGCAAATCGCGCACCGAAATAATGTCGGAACCCATCTCGCGCGCCTGGGCGTAGCCTTCGCGCGCCGTCGACGACACGTTGCGAATGCCAATCTGCGTCATGCCCGACACCACGCTTTTCTCCGCCGCGCGCCGTAGCGGATTGCCATGGCCGTATCGCACGCCATGACGCTCGTCAACGAAATCAAGGTGTGCGTCGATGTGGACGATATGAAACGGCTCCTGGCCCTCGAACGCGTTGATGCACGGAATGTTGATCGAGTGATCGCCGCCCATCACCACTGGCAACGCGCCCGCCGCCAGGATCTTGCGCACGCCGTACTCAATGTTTGCGTGGCTCTTTTCGGTGTTGGTGTGCACCATGTCCGCGTCGCCGATGTCGACGATACGAACTTCGTCGCTAGGCAGGTAAACAACATCGTCTTCAAAGTCGTATGCGCCGCCGTGGCCGAACGAGAACAACGTCGACGCGTCGCGAATCGAACGCGGGCCGAAGCGCGCTCCGGCGCGCCACTGAGTGCCGCAGTCGAAGGGCGCGCCCATTACCGCGACGTCCGCGCCGATCTTGTCCCAATCAAGACACAAGGGGGATTTCGCGAACGTGCAGATTCCCACAAACGGCAAATTGAGCCGCCCCGTTTCGTAGCTGTTTTCAGACATGATTGCCTCCGTCCTGTTTTGTTCATCCAGATAGGTGCGACGCGCAGGCGTCGCCCACTCCATTGCTCAGCGGCGCCCTTTGTCGGGAGCGAGTGGCGCATCTGGAGCGAAGTCTAGGCAAACAATTTCAACGGAAAAATGCCTAAAACAAGAAATGCACTTCGGAATAGTCCGAAGCTATGTTGAAGCATGGCGAGCCCGTGAATGGGTCGGTCGTGCAGGTAGTGGAAGTTGACCCTTATCAGCGACGAATCGGTTGATCACCATGCGGGGCGACGAGTTCTGCGTGCTGCGCGAGTCGGTGTGTCATACGCGTTTGGCAGCGGTCATTCGCGCTACTTGCGCCAACGGCCTTCCAGAGCTTGCTGACTTGCCCGGCAAGTTTGCGGCCCCCATCCGTGGTCGGGTTCTTCGCGCTCAGAGCAGCGGACAAGTTATCCATGGCGCTGCGTCCCGTTCGACGCCTGCATGCCGCGCGATAGCGAAGGATACTGTGTTTGATTCTTAACGTAGCGGTTGATACGCTTTTGGACTCATTCGATACAAGCGAGCTTGGAAATCGATGGATTGCCGCCAGTTATCGAAAAAGCCGGGTTCAAAAACGCGTCGAGCCCAAAAGGCTTCGTGGGCGCGTGAAACATTCCGGCCTTTAACGCGGCCTTTCGTTACTGGATATGGCTTTTGGGACTTCCTGATTTGCTATCGATTGTTTCACGGTCGCGGCACGTTGCGCAACATGCTCGCACCCGGTCCGTTCAATGGCGCTAAAGCAAAAGCCGCCCGGACCAACCGCTTCGGCACTTGGTCCGGGCGAACCGTTCGGCCAACCTCAACTCGCCCTGTCGGCGCCCGTGGGCCATCGCCCGGACAGTTGGAGAACCGTCGACTCCGGCAAACGCAGTCAATAAAGAATTGTCGGCCAAGGGCGATCCCGCAAACAAAGTTGCTGCACTCTTAACCTGCTGGTGGCGTGGCAAACATGGCCCCAGACGGACCCTTGTACGGCGCGCCGCAGTGTGTCACTGATGCAAGGCCGTCGAGCGCGTGGATTGCCAATCGCCTCGAGCTGGTGTGCCCGGCCGCTGGAGGATGCGGTAGATCGCTTGGAGGTGCTGTTCCCCTACCCCGCCGGACTGAGAACGCGGGGTCGAAAGTCGCGGAACCGACACCCCTAGCTGCCGACACACGGTCGATAAGTAGGGTTTAGCGTCACCCCTAGCGCACGCCTGCGCAGCCTTGGCAATCGCCGCCTCGCCGACGGCCTCAACAAGCCACCTCAACAGCTGATGATCCTGCTCGTTCCGCACGCGTACCCACTGTTCCATGGCTTCCTCGCAGGCTGTATGTTTATACAGTACTCGAATGCCACGACTCGTTGATGACAAGTAATAGGCGTCTTCCGCCATTGAATGTTGAGCGTGGCGTTTGTTGTGTATGCTCCCGCAGGGGACCGTTAGTTGCGTATAGGGTCTCCGCGCGATCTCATCGCGAGGTGCCTGACACGAGTTTGCAAGTCCTATCCGCAGATGGATCTGCACGCATCGACATCAGGTACAGGTATGCCCTCCTCAAGCGGGCGATGCGCAAACTTCGCCAGCGTCGCGTCCAGCCCCTTGTTAATTGCCGAAACCGCCGAGGCCGAGAAGCTGTGACCGTAATCGCCTTCACCTTGCGCGTGGACACGCCCTGCACATACATTTCGGCGAGGGGGCGACCAGTGCCTCTCGCTGCGCGCGTAGCGCTCAAACAAGGCCGTTGGGAACTCGCCATGCCGGTCGCGCGGCACGCACAGCTCGAGCTTGCCGATACGCGGGATCAGGCCACGGCCGCAGTAGCCCGCGCCATAACCGCTGCGCACCTCGGTGCGCTCGTTGGAAGTCGCGCCTAGTTGTTCCGTCATCTCGGCTTCGAGTACTTCCTGCAGCGCGTCCTTCATCAGGGCCTTCATCAGGTCCCGATGGCCAGCAACCAGCGCTTCCGCTGGCAGCCGGGTCGCACTACGATTGGTTGTGGCCATGGCACAAGCCCTCCACGGGGCAGGTTGACGAATTGGACACTCATCAACTTACACCACGGCCACCCCCTACCTGCCTTCAGACTTTCTGCATATTTCCCAGCACACTACCCGTATTTGCTAGGACGAGCCGTCCGATCAGCGTGGCGCGGCACTCGATATTCCGCTGCACCGGCGCCGCAAATGCGGCTCGCCTTGCGGCGTAACAAACACGACTTACAGATCCGATGTGGTGCCAGACTCGCAACGCGTAACCTGTGCACTGCGCGTGAAGCTTGCGCCAAACGCGTCTGCAGCGACAAACAGTCTCATAGCTACCGACCTCGCTACGCTCGAAAAGCGAGGCTTCAATGTTGTCCAGCATCAACTGAAACTAGCGATTCCAGCGCACCGCGCAATTGAAGACATGGGGCGAAAAACGGTGATCGTGTTGGAGCGATTTCGATTTCGTCATGTCAGGATCCTACGCCAGCGGATCAACAACGTGACAAAGCCCACCATCCATACGCCGGCGGAAAAATCCGAAGCTCCTATCGCGATATCTCTTTAGCGCGAGACTGGCAGGCCGTTCGTACCGATGCGTGTCTAGAGTCTAGACACGCATCGGTACGAACGGGGCTGTCGCTACGTGGAAATTCACCCGGCGCGTCAGTCGACAGACACGCTCGGGCGGAAGGCGCTGAGGGCGCACAGCAAAGTGCCGGCGGGCCGAGGTCACCGATATCGCAATTGCCCGAGCAACTGGAACACGTAAAACGGCGGTCCGCAGAAGCTCTTCCGCCAGACTTGAAGCCTGAAACAAGTCCTCGCCCTGAACTCGCGAATCCCCAGCAAAGCCAGCTCTCGCGCGCTTGCGTCGGTACCTCAGTGTCCTGTGGCTTGCCTTCACACGTGCCCTCCGACGGCCCAGACAGGCCCGAAGCAATCGCAAAGGAACAAGCAGCCTTCGAGAAGATGCCCGGCCACGAGCATCAGCGACCAACCAGATTGCGGACGTCACCCGGGCAAGGACGGTCGCGCTGTATCCCGGCATGGTTTTGATACGGTCTCCGGCGTTGTGGCCACGGAAACTCTTTGCTGCTTTTCTGAGGGACGGATTTTTCTATTGTGACCGCGGCCTTTAGGCACCAGACAAGCGTAATTGCCATGCCGCGTGGCGACATTTTCAATCTCTACATACCTGCCGAGCAGGGAATCAACAGTCAACAGAGTTGCAAATGGATCTCCGCACCAAGGCCTAACGCGCGCGTCTAGACTCGCTGGTCCGTTCGGCTGATCTGCCGGCGTGCTCGGTCAGACTCCCAGGTATCGCGCGGTGACGATAGCGCGGCTTGACCGTTGGCTGTCCACGCGCGTTTCTAGGCTCTAAAAATTGGGCATGCGGGTGTCAACGCTACGGGCGCCATGTCTAGAGTCTAGACACGACTATATGCTGCAAAATGGATTCCGGACCGGGCCGCCATATCTGCTCCGTGTCTAGACTCTAGACACGCTTGGAGACAGCACAAAAAAAACCCGCACATGGCGGGCTTTGCTACGGCGATCGTTCCTCAGCTCGCTTTAGGCTGAGCGTGGAACATTTGGCTTATTAGCTCCCTTATCTGCGTCTCCTGCACGTCAGTCAGCACGCCAGATTTGATCTTTACCGTGATACCGCTAATGTCCTTGGTAATAGAGCCGGCGTGTTCTTTGCCCGAGAAGAACTTGTCAATGCTCCGCTCGCTCGCTGAGTTGGCCGTCGTCGTTTGTCGAGTTGCCAACGCTTTAATCGCCGCCGCGACCTTACCTTGGTCCATATCACCCTTCACAACGAGGGGCCAGAGTTCCAGCGCAGCGGTGAGACCGCCGTTGCCATGCTTCTTGATGGCCGTCACAATCGCTTGGGCTGCGGTTCCACCAAGCAGTCGCGGCTGAATGTCCAAGTCCTTCCTGATAAAGTCCGGCAAATTCTCGAATGAGAGGAACTGGTAGAGCCCACTGCGGGACATACCCAGTGCCTCAGCCATCCGTTTCCGGTCGGGAAATTCCTTTTCCGTTTGCCTGATGGACGTGGCGACTTCATAGTCAGATAGGTCATCACGGCTGACATTTTCCACTAGGGCCAAGACCGCCATATCCGCGTCGGAACACTCCACAACAACCGCGTTGATTGTGTCGAACCCGACCATCTTGTGCGCGCGCCACCGGCGTTCTCCCGCCACAATCTGATAGTTTTCCTCGGACCGGCGTACCACGATGGGCTGCATGAGCCCGACCTCACGAATGGATTCCGCCAGCTCCGACAGCTTCGCCTCGTTGAATACTCGACGCGGCTGCCAGGGGTTCGGCACAACGTCGGACACAACCAATTTCGAAGCGGCACCGGTGGACTCCAGCTCTTGCACACGGAGCTGCGCAACCGCCAACGCTCCCGCGAGGCCAGGCGCCGTTTGCGTGCGAGTGCTTCGTTTCACTTCGTCTCCGTTAATAGACGAAGTTGCCCGTATGCCTGCCGTCTTGGCCAGCAATTGTTCACGCATATTGCTCATTGCGCGTTCCTCCATTTTTCCGCATAGATTTCATCTATCCAACGACAGTAATCGACAAGAGGCTGTCTAACCCGCTGCAACGACTTTGACGCGCTATGGGTACTGCTGACGTCGAACACCGTTGAGAACGCAAGCGCTCCCGTACTCATTACAGAACTCGCGGGCACTTCAATCGAGTGCAACCAATTCTCGTAGGCGCTTTGTGCCCACGCACGCACGATGGGCGCTGACGAAGTACGGCCATAGTCGACCCTCGAAAGGAGCAGCGAAATAAAGTCGTATTTCTTGTCAGTCTCATATTTCATGAAGCTCTTGGACACATCAGAAAACAGGCGCCAGAACGACAACGAACTAATGAAGTCGAGATTCTCCGGGACCATTGGCATAACCATTGCATCGGCTGCCAGCAACGCGTTCAGGTTGAGGTACGACAGAGAAGGCGACGTGTCCATGAGAATGTAGTCATAACGCTTGCGCAGCGGCTCCAGGCCTTGGCGCAGTACTGTCCAAAACCGAAATCCCGGCCTCATTTTCTGCATCGCGGGCAAATGAAACTCTGCACCAATCAATTCAGTGTGAGCCGGGATGACATCAAGACCATTCCAATACGTTGACTGAACTCTCGCTTCCAATCCACCTTCAATGTCCTGGTCGTAAATGTAAGGCAGAATCGTGTCGTCCGGCGTCACATCCTTTTCCGCGTAAAGACCACAAAGCTCGGAAAGCGAGGCTTGCGGATCGAGGTCGACAACCAGCACCTTGCGCCCGCGCAACGTCAATCCTTGTGCCAGGCACATGGTTGTGGTTGTCTTTGCCGATCCCCCCTTTAACTGAGCCGTGATAATGATTTTCCCTTCAGGCTCGCGTGTCCCGGTAACAAGCGGAGTCTGATAGATGTCAGAGACTTTCTGAACCCAGACGCGCGCTTCCTCTAGAGTGAAGGTCCGGGTTCGGCCAGTGCCTGCCGCGGTGCCCGACGGCAACTCTCCGTCACTCTTGGTGGCGAGGTATTGAACCTGCGAGTGGGCGATATTGCACATTTCGGCAATCTCCCCTGTTTTAAAGACAGGCGCAGCCTTTCTCGGCCGTGGAGCGAGAATAGTGTCACGAAGTTCATCTGTGAAAATTGAGACCTTTTCAGCAAATTGGCTAATTTGCTCAAGGTGAACAGTTCGGTCTACAGCAGGAAGTTGGCTCGTTTTCACCATTCTGAGGTTTTTCCATAAATTTCAATTAACCTCAGAATACAGGAAAGACTTGTAAATTGCTCTATAAATTGCTGTTTATTATAGAAATAATCTGTGAAAACGACAGCCGATGTTTCACTCACAACGTTGTAGAGCGCGTTCGCGAAACGTAAAACTACTCAATTTCTCTTCGGGACGATCATGAGTCGACGTAGTTGTTGTCTCGTGCACGCCGCTAGACCGCTCTCCAATCGCTCCTGAGATTTTCAAGGTGAGGTCGATTGTGCTGTTCTTATTGACGGCGTCGTTCGACCGGATCTGAAGTGCACAATCAACCTCACCTTCGTACCCGGATTTCCGGAACAAGCGCGAAAAATCTCCGCAAAAAGGCCAAAGCGTAAATCTGCACAATTAACCTCACCTTCAATCGCGTGTTTTGGACGTTCCCTAATATATTTTTAGTGGAAAAACCCGCGAGCACGGACCAGCGGTGATGCAATGCACAATCGACCTCACCATGAATTTTGCTCGCCATCCTCCGTACCGGTCTCTTTTCCCATCACTGCACAACTAACCTCACCATCTTCAGCAACTCACGTCTCAACGTATTGGCGACGAGTTGGTTTGTTTTTTTAAAGAATTAAACCCACCAACCTACCAACAGAGTCCCCTTGTTTCCTTTGATTTCAACAATTTAACTGTAGAAAGGTGAGATTCCTTGTGTCGAAGGTGAGGTTTGCTGTGCAGGAAGGTGAGTGTCGTTGTGTGGCCAAGGTGAGGTTTAATTCGCGCAATGGTGAGGTTTGATGTGCAGAAAAAAACTGCTCTAGCAAAGGTGAGGTTGGCTGTGCAGTACCGGGAAGGCGTCGTTGCCGGCGGCGTGAAATAAGGCGTTACCGTGGGGCACAGGTTCAACGTGGTGAGGTTGATTGTGCATAGGTGAGGTTAATTGTGCGAAATCGGCAAGGTGGTGCAAGCTTGACCACTACAAACATCCGCGTGCGACCGGAGGAGGGTGAGGTTGTATGTGTTGACAGCTCACCCATGCATGCTACATTCGCAACAATTGAAATGATCAGCTGATGAGCTTATGGCGGCGGACAATCCTGAAGAAAGCAAGTCGAGGGTAACACCTCGCCAGATGGCGCTCGCGCTGTTCGAGGACCTGTTCGACCTGGGCATGCCCATCAGCGAAGCCACCCGTGAGATCGGCTATCAGCGGAACAATTTTTTCACGCAGATCGTCAACATGGGCCTGCCGGCGCGGCGATTTCTTGACGCTGCATATTTCATCGTTGCCCAGGAACAGGAAGCACGAGATCAGTATGACGTTGAACTGAACTACTTCAAATGGCTGATGCGCTATGACAGCCGCAATCTAAAGCACCTGCGCACAATCGCAGAGGAAGCGCAGGACGCGAAGATCCAGGTGACCGATACGCCGCTCGACCGTGACCCCAATGAAGACGACCTATGGGTCTCAGTCCAGCTGCTGGGGATGGTAGGGTTCCACAGAGGACGGATCCGATTCGACGTACATCCTCGATTGGTCCCACACATCCGTGACCCCAAAAAGTCTCACTGGCTAAGCTTGCGCATTTCGACGGCTTTTACACGCAGTCTGGCGCGAGCGATTTATGACCAGATACTGCCGAGCGTCCCCGATGGCAGAACGGAATGGATACCGCTTGAAGAAATGCGAAATTGGCCCGGGAAAATGGGTGCGAACGCGGCTATCTTCAAATACTTCAAACGGGACTGGCTTGAGCCGGCGGTGCGTGAAATCAATGAGGTATCGGACATCGATTTGACGTATGAAACCAGGACCGAGTCCACCACATCGAAAAAAATCGACCGCATAAGGTTTCTGCTCAAGCGCAAGGATACCGCCGATGCTGTCTTGGCCAGCTTGGCTGACGCCAGCCACCTGTACAAGATTCTCAAGGATGAATTCAACTTGTCGACTAAACAGTTTACGGAGATTTCCGAGAACCGTGAGGTCTGGACCGATACGCACATCCAGCAAGCTGTTGAATACACTCGCTTCAAGATTAATCGCGGACAGGTGAAAAGGAGTCCAGCTGGCTACTTGATGAGAGCTCTCCGCGATAACTGGAAAATGTCTGAAGCCGAACGGACCATGGTAGACGTTCAGTCAAAACTGCTTACCGACGAAACAGAAGCAGAGGTCGCAAAGAATGAAACCCGGAGTTCGGTCGCACGCACCATGGCATCGCGTGAGGAAGAAGTCCGTGCACGCATGAATGAAGAATCGCTTAAAGGACGTGAACACTTCAACGCTGCTGACTTGAAAACGCGCAAAGATCTGGTCCGCTCATGGGTCACGTCGAGCCAAGGCAAACTCATGCTCCGGCGTATGAAACTTGAGGCATCAACAGTAACGGAGCAGGACATCCTCGCGAATGCGGACCTCGGTTGGTACCTGGGGCAATTTGTGTTCGGGCGCATGAATTCGTCTCGGACATCGCCCTGATGTGCCTGAAGGGCATTGCCAATCATAGTGCCAGCCTGAGCTTCGCAGCGAGTCTTCGCCGGAAACGCGATGCAGCCCTCGTCGAGGCACGGCGCTCTAAGAGTAACGCTTTGATGGTGGCCAGCATGTTGCGCGCCGACGCAGAACTCAGTAGGAGAGAGTATTCGCGCTTAACCGATCAGAAGGAACCGCCGATGGAGGTCATGCTCTGGTGGCTTGTATTGGCTGGAAGCGAAGGCCATCGAAAGCTCACTTCTGGATTCGAGTCTCCAATGTTTGAGCTTTACGCTCCGAGGCAGGCTTTATAGCCGGCCCCCGCGTATGTTGCGCATAGGATCGGACTAGATGGTCTGGGAAGCTGGGCGAGTGCGAGACGGCAAGGAGGGGAGGGCGGTCATCGATCTGGCGCCGTAGTGCCCCGCGCACACATTTTCTGATTCCGATGGGCCAACAGCTAATCCGCGCTCGCGGCGCCCGGTTTTAAGCCTTGCTCAACCACGGAGCGTATTACTTCGGCAAACTCGTCGGGCGCTTCGACGCACGACGTATGGCCCGTTTCAAGCACCACCAGTCTAGAACCTGGAATGCCGTTGCTCAGGCTTTCTGCATGGGACAAATTGCGAGCCGGGTCGCGACTTCCATGGACCACCGCGGTGGGAAGGGATGATAGTTCGTTGAGCATGTCCGTGAGGTCGGTGTGTTGTAAACTGCGCAAGCTTTCGGCCGTCGCCTCAGCAGTAACACGGCGCGGATACGTCATAAACGAGTCCACAAGCTCGGCGGGGCAGACGCTTCCAAGCGAGCGTTCGGTCATGGCTTTCCACAGCGGCGGCCCCCATGTCTGAAGGACGCGCTCGATCACTGATTCGATATCGCCGTGTCCCTTTGTATTCGCTCCGCTATTGCTCAGCACGAGACCAGCTACGTTCCTTTTCGTCGAGCGTAAATCGATCGCAGCGGCGAGCGCAGCGATCGGCGTGCCTACTGAATGTCCTATGAGCACGGTGGGTCCGAGCTCTCTAAGTAGCATGGCTACACGCGCCGCAACCGAGTGAAGGTCGTGCGGGCCCGTGCCTTCGAGCCAGCCCACGCCGATAGCCCGAAGCTTGACGATTCTTGTGACAGGCGCAATGGCGTTTGGCGGGATGAGGGCGCCCGGCAAGAAGACAAGGGTCGGTCTGTTTTTGGGTCCATGACTGAGATGGAACGTGGCTAAAGCCTGCGTCATTTATCTACGTCTCTTTTGTTATTCGATGGAGCGGAGCAATGGTGTCGGGCTAAGCGTCGCGTGCGCAGTGCAAGGAGACACCCGGCTATTCCCATGAGCCTATGTCGGCATCGCTGTCTTCACCGCCTTGCTTTGCGTCGGCGCCGTAGCTGAATACGTCGACCTCACCATGGACGCCAGGATTGAGATACTGGTACGCATTGCCCCATGGATCGTTTGGCAAGCGCTGGAGATAGCCGCCGTCCTTCCAGAAGTTCGGCACCGGACTAGTAGCAGGTTTCTCGATAAGCGCCCGCAGGCCTTGCTCCTGGGTCGGATAGCGGCCGCTGTCGTGGCGGTATAGTTTCAACGCTTGCACGATTGTGCCGATGTCCTGTTTCGCAGCGACACGCTTCGCTTCTTCCGGGCCACTCATGATCTTAGAGACGATTAGCGTGATCAGCAGGGCGAGCATCGCAACCACGACCGCGATTTTTCTAAACGTGAACCCTCGTTGGTCATGGCTGCGCAGAGCCGCGATATCCGTGCGGCGATTAGTCCCCATTTGCATAACTTGCTACCTATTTTCCTGGAAGAAACGTACGGTCAACGCACGGAAAGAGGGTGCTCAAACAAGCCCGACCGTTCGTTGTAAGGTTTTGTCGTAAGTGTAGGGTAAATGTAGCCAGTAGAGCATCCAGACAATGGAATGGGGACGGGGAAACGATCAACCACTCTGGCCGATGACATGTTGGATCTCGAGAAACCACCGTCCACTTGGGTTGCGTGCGGGCGTTAAAACACAACTAACAGTCTGACGCCCCGGCCTCATTAACAAGAACCCCTCGGCCCGCTTCGATAAGGCTCTTAACGCGCTTTCAAAGCGGGGGAGTAATCAACGAAGCGTGAGCCCATGTGACGCCAGTCCGTTGCAATCATGAAAACCAGCGCACACAATTTCTCCAGATTAAGTCATCGGACAATGAGTCGAGCGAACGTTTCGACGCGAAGAAGTTGAAGTGAAGCACTCACCTTCGTTTCCATGCTGGGATCCCGCGACGGCATCGCCTTCGAGACCAAAGCGGGCGCCTAGGTGACAACCCACAACGGCGCGGACCCCGTCACGCTAAAAAAGCTGCATGCGGCCTTTTTTCAACCTGTCGCGAATCAACCGTACGCTTGAACAGTTTCGTTGGCGCGCCTCAGCCGCTCGCGGCTATTGGACAGGTGCATGCGCATGGCCGCGCGCGCCCTCGGCATCGTGCCGCGTGATCGCCTCGAGGATGCTTGCGTGCTCCAGGTTGACCAGCGACAGATAGGCGTCAGGCTCCGCGCGTGCGATTCCCGCCGAATCGAGCCGGTTTCTGGGGATCAGTGCGCTGCCCATCTGCGTGAGGACATCGACGAAATACCGGTTGCCGGTTGCGCGAGCCACCGAGACATGAAACTGGAGGTCTGCGTCGACACTGTCCTGCCCATTGCGGCGGGTCGCTTCGATCGCATCGAGCGCCGCGCGCATGCGTGCGAGATCGTCCGGCTTAGCCCGTTGAGCAGCCAGACCCGCGCATTCCGTTTCGAGGCTGATGCGTAGTTCAAGTATGGACAGGACGTCGCGCAAGGTCGTGGCCGGCACCATGTCGATGCCCAGCGTTTCGCGCGATTGTTCAAGCACGAAGCTGCCGATGCCGTGCCGTGTCTCGATGATCTTGCCCGCCTGCAAGCGTGAAATGGCCTCGCGGATAACGGTGCGGCTCACGCTCAGCGTGACCATCAACTGTGATTCGGTCGGCATTTTGTCGCCGGGCCTGAAGGCGTGATTCTCAATTTGCTCGGTGACATAGCTGACGACAAACTCAGCGAGATTGCGAGCGCGTCGTGGCGGTGAAGCGGAAGCCAGAGGAGTGGCCATCGAAAACGCCCCTAAAATCAAATGATTGCGTCTATTTTCCCCATTTTTATTATACCGTCGTCTGATGACTGCTCATGCGAGTCGTAACCACGCGTAACCATTTCGACGCCGATGTCTGGTGCGTATCGCAGGCGCCATCGCAGGCCCAGTTTTACGGGCCGGGCGGAGAACATCCAAGGGAGGGCTCCATGAAGTACGATGACTGCACGGCGAAGGGCCGCGCCCCACTGATTGTTTCGACGTCCCTTCGGGCCGATTCGACTGCGGTGGAAGTACGCGCCGGAAAGCGAAGCCCTTTCCGCACTGACGTGACGGCGGCTGTCTACTACCGCGGGCGTAGTTCGACCCGCTTGATGTCTTTCACGATCACCAGGTAACTGAATACAGTGAGCAACGCATTCAGGCCGACGAAAACCAGCGCGCCATTGAACGAGCCGGTGTTCGCAACGAGATAGCCGATCACGATCGGCGTCACGATGCCAGCCACGTTGCCGAACATGTTGAAGATGGAGCCTGAAAGACCGAGGGCCTCTTTGGGCGACGTATCCGCGACAACAGCCCAGCCGAGCGCCCCGATACCTTTGCCGAAGAATGCGAGCGACATGAGCGCGACGACAACCCAGTCGGTCGTGACATAGTTGCAGCCGATGATGCACACCGACAGCAGCATGCCTCCAACAATCGGTGCCTTGCGCGCAAGCGTGAGCGAATGGCCGCGCCGAAGCAGCGAGTCGGACAGGAAGCCGCCGAGTACGCCACCGGAGAATCCGCAGATCGCGGGCAGCGATGCCACCAGACCCGCGTGCAGGATCGTCATGCCGCGTGCCTGCACGAGGTAAATCGGAAACCACGTCAGGAAGAAATAGGTCAGCACGTTGATGCAGTACTGGGCGAGATAAATGCCAAGCAGCATGCGGTTGGTCAGCAACTGGCGCATAAGGAGCCAGCCCCCGGCGCCTGCGATGTCACTGGGCTGCGTTCGCTTATGTCCGTTCACTACGCCGCCGCCCTGTTCGATGTAGTCGAGTTCGGCGCGCGAGACCCGCGGGTGATCGGCAGGGTTCTTCATCACCTTCAGCCAGGTGAAGGCAAGTAAGAGTCCAGTCATACCCATCACGAGGTACACCGTGTGCCAGCCGAACGCGTGGGTAAGCCAGGCCATCAGCGGCGTGAAAACGACCGCCGCGAAGTATTGGGCTGAATTGAAAATGGCCGAGGCCATGCCGCGCTCAGTCGTGGGGAACCAGTTGGCAACCACCTTGGCATTGGCCGGAAACGCTGGCGACTCGGCAGCGCCCATGGCGAAGCGCAGCACGAACAGCGCAGTGATGGCGGCGGCTGCGCTCCCGAGCAAACCGATCGCGCCTTGCAGAAGCGTGAAGAGGGACCACAGGAAAATGCTTGCCGCATAGACGCGCCGCGCGCCGAACCGGTCCAGCAGCCAGCCGGCCGGCAGTTGCGACAAGACATATGCCCAACTGAATGCGGAGAAGATGTATCCCAACCTGATCGCGTCGAGGCCGAACTCGGCGCGCATCGCGGAGCCGGTCACCGAGAGCGTGGCGCGATCCGCGTAATTCAACGTCGTGATAAGAAAGATCAACAGCAGAATCGCATAGCGGACGTTGGTGCGCTTGGCGACGTGGGAGGGGCTTGCCGTGCGGCGCATTTCCATGGTCATCTCCTGAATCTTATGCAAGGCAGAGCGCTCCCAGGCTGTGTAGCGCAATCAGCCGAGACGGCGTTACCGATCAGCCGGAGCTTGGCCGGAAGTGCCGTGCGGGGGCGGCGGGTGCTGTAAAAGCGCCCGGCGACGTTGCCGTCCCGGGCGCTCTTTGCGGTCCATGTGCGCGACCCTGGTTCGCACGGCCCTCGGCCCTCGGCGCTTGCTGCGTTACTGCGGGCCGAGTGCTTTAATGAGCGCGTCGAGTTTGCTCATTTCTTCTTCGGTCAGATCGGTCAGCGGAGCGCGTACCGGTCCGGCGCTATGGCCCACGAGTTTCGCGCCGGCCTTCACGATGCTTACCGCGTAGCCCGCACGACGGTTGCGGATCGCCAGATAAGGCAGGAAGAATTCGTCGATCAGCTTGCCCACGGTGGCGTGGTCCTCCGCGGCAATCGCGTGGTAGAAGTCCATCGCCGTCTTCGGAATGAAGTTGAACACCGCCGACGAATACACCGGTACACCCAGCGCCTTGTATGCCGCGGCATAGACTTCCGCGGTCGGCAGGCCGCCGAGATAGGCGAAGCGGTCGCCGAGGCGTCGGCGGATCGTTACCATGTTCTCGATCTCGCCCACGCCGTCCTTGAAGCCGATCAGGTTCGGGCAGCGCTGCGCCAAGCCCTCGAGCATGTCGGCGTTAAGCTTCGAGTTCGCGCGGTTGTAGATGATCACGCCCATGTCCGGCACCGACTTGCACACCTCTTCGGCGTGCGCGGCGATGCCTTCCTGGCAAGCTTCGGTCAGGTAGTGAGGCATCAACAGGATGCCGTTCGCGCCGTGACGTTGAGCTTCCTGCGCGTAGGCGATCGCTGCACGCGTCGGGCCGCCTGCACCAGCGAGGATCGGTACCTTGCCCCTGCAAACTTCCGTCGCGGTGCGGACGACCTTCGAATAGTCGTCGTGTGTCAGAGAGAAGAATTCACCCGTGCCGCCAGCGACAAACAGCGCCGAAGCTCCATATGGCGCGAGCCATTCCAGGCGCTCGGCATAGGTATCGGCGCGAAACTCGCCTTGTTCGTCAAAGTCGGTGACGGGGAAGGACAAAAGACCTTTCGAAACAATCTGCTTCAGTTCCTGCGGTGTCGTCATGGGGAGCATCCAGCGTGTCAGGTGATAGGGATAGCGCTTTCTTATACGTCATCGTACAACACAAGATCCGTGGAATTCAATGATGATTTGTTGTGCATTGGGCATCATAGGGTAAATACGGAACGTCTCGACAAGGCTCATGTTGTAGGATGACGTATGAATTTGTCGTGACGGGTATGAAATCGTCATAAGGATCGATGCAATGGAAAATTCCCCGCTCTACATTCGCGTTCACCCCAATGACAACGTCGCGATCGTCGTCAACGACGGCGGTCTGGGTGAGGGCGCAGTATTTCCCGATGGGCTTGTGCTGCGCGAGCGCGTGCCGCAAGGACACAAGGTGGCGCTCGTTGATCTTGCGGAAGGCGACGAAGTCATTCGCTACAACGTGGTGATTGGCTACGCGCTCAAGTCCTTGCCGTCGGGCAGTTGGATCAACGAACACGTGATCCGCATGCCGAGTCCGCCAGGACTTGAGGACTTGCCGATCGCGACCATCAGGGCGCCAGACATGCCGCCCCTTGAGGGCTTCACGTTCGAGGGCTATCGCAATGCTGACGGATCGGTCGGCTCGCGCAACATCCTTGCTATTACGACCACGGTGCAATGCGTGGCCGACGTGGTTCAGCATGCGGTCACGCGCATCAAGGCAGAGTTGTTGCCGCATTACCCGAACGTCGACGATGTGGTGGGTCTCGGGCACACCTACGGTTGCGGCGTCGCCATCGATGCGCCCGACGCCATGGTGCCGATCCGCACGGTACGCAACATCAGTCTGAATCCGAATTTCGGCGGCGAAGTGATGATGGTCAGCCTTGGCTGTGAGAAGTTGCAGCCGGAGCGCTTGATGCCGCCGGGCACGATCCCCATTGCCGCGGCCGCCAATGTCGCTGAAGTCGCCGATATTGGTGACGTCGAGGCGGACCAGAATGGCGATGTCGTCGTGCTTCAGGATGAAGCACACGTTGGCTTCCAGTCGATGATCGATTCGATCATGAGAATGGCAGATGCTCATCTGAAGCGGCTGAACAATCGCCGTCGCGAGACATGTCCGGCCGCCGACCTCGTGGTCGGCGTGCAATGCGGCGGCAGCGACGCATTCTCCGGGCTGACTGCGAATCCCGCGGTGGGCTTCGCGACCGACTTGCTGGTGCGCGCCGGTGCGACGGTGATGTTCTCCGAAGTCACCGAAGTGCGGGATGGCGTCGATCAACTGACCGCACGCGCGGCTAATGCGGATGTCGCCGCAGCGATCATCCGGGAGATGCAGTGGTATGACGATTATCTGAAGCGCGGCGGCGCCGACCGCAGCGCCAACACGACGCCGGGCAACAAGAAAGGCGGCTTGTCGAACATCGTCGAAAAAGCGATGGGTTCGATTATCAAGTCGGGTAACTCGGCCATCTCGGGCGTGCTGTCGCCTGGCGAAAAGGTGCGGCAGAAGGGCCTGATTTACGCGGCAACGCCCGCGAGCGATTTCATTTGCGGCACGCTGCAGGTTGCCGCGGGCATTAACCTTCATGTGTTCACGACCGGCCGCGGCACGCCCTATAGCCTCGCGGAAGTCCCTGTCATCAAGGTCGCAACACGCTCGGATCTGGCCCGCCGCTGGCATGACCTGATGGATATCAATGCCGGCACCATCGCAACTGGGGATGCGACCATCGAAGACGTGGGTTGGGAGTTGTTCCGCCTGATGCTCGAGGTGGCCAGCGGGCGCAAAGAGACCTGCGCGGAGAAACTCAAGCTGCACAATGCATTGACGCTGTTCAATCCGGCGCCGGTGACCTGATGCAATCACAAGACAGGTGTCGGCATGAGCGGCCCGAACCTTGAACATTCAATGACACAGAAACCCTTCCGGCGCCTTCTGCTCACCGGCGCTGCCGGAAATCTGGGCGGCAACTACGCGGCGAGCAATGTCGTGCACGTGACCGATATCGCGTCGCTCGGCGCAATGGCTGCGCACGAGGAAGCATTGATCGCCGATCTCGCGGATGAATCCTGATGACCCGACGCAGCGCTATCAGGGCGGCCCGTTCGTGCTGGCCGGTCCGATAGAGTCAAAGCGATGAGCGCCACAGCAAACCCGTTGGTCAACGCGGGTGATCGGCCTGTCCGAGTCGGAATGCACCAGCGAACTATATAAACAACAGGTGCATGAGAAAAGCGACGGCATGTCGTCAATCCCTTGCGACTCGTCTGTTGCTGTTTGCTCATCACTCGTCCGACAACATGGTCGCATAAAAACCACTGTTAAGTTCCCCTTCCTCTGCGGCAAAGATCTTCCTGGACGCGCAACTTTCGCTGTTAAACCCTTTGTATATTGGGTTATCGGCCAACGACCGAACCTGTAAATATTGCGTCATCAGATCTGCCGTGCGGGTAAATACCGGCTGTACAACATGAAAGCCATTTTATAGACTTCATACGTCATCGTACAACGTACAAGCCCAAACAAATTCCTTTCTGAGAACCTTTGGGCTGCTGAATGAATAGGGCAGTGCCCGTCGCGCGCGTGACCCGCGTGCGTTGGGGCTGATGCCAATGCAGTCGAAGTAAAGAAGTTGAGTTGAACGACAG
This sequence comes from Caballeronia sp. SBC1, assembly GCF_011493005.1. Taxonomy (NCBI): domain Bacteria; kingdom Pseudomonadati; phylum Pseudomonadota; class Betaproteobacteria; order Burkholderiales; family Burkholderiaceae; genus Caballeronia; species Caballeronia sp. SBC1. The sequence continues at coordinate 487,133 of NZ_CP049159.1, read as the reverse complement.
GAGTGCTGAGCATCTGTGGTGGGGAGATCAAACAGGCCAGCGCGGCAAAGCTTTCGCCAGCTACAACGGCGGCGATCGCGGGCCGGGAGACGTATCAAAACCATGTCGCATCCGCAATCGATTGGATGATCTAATTTCAAGGAATGTCACGATGAAAAAGAAGTTTGCCTATTCCCGCGTTTCGATGATTGTCGCGGCGACCGCGCTGACATTCACCGCAGTGTCGGCACAAGCGCGCATGTTCCGCGTCTCGGATGTGCATGGCGACACCTATCCGACCAACATGGCTGTGAAGTACATGGGCGAAGAGATCAGCAAGGCAACAGGTGGCAAGGACACGGTGAAGGTTTTTGGCAACAGCTCGCTGGGTTCGGAAAACGACACGCTCGATCAGGTGCGCATTGGTGCGCTCGACATGGCACGCTGCAATGGCGCCGCGTTCAACGAGATCGTTCCGGAATCGATGATTCCGTCGCTGCCTTTCCTGTTTCGCGACATCAACCATTTTCGCGATGTGATGTACGGTCCGGTGGGCCAGAAGATTCTTGACGCCTTCCAGGCGAAGGGCATGATCGCGCTGACGTTCTATGAGAGCGGTGCGCGTTCGATCTACTCGAAGAGACCCATTCATTCGCCCGCCGACATGAAGGGCCTGAAGGTGCGCGTGCAGCCTTCGGATCTGATGGTCGATGAAATCAAGGCAATGGGCGGCACGCCGACGCCGATGCCGTTCTCCGAAGTCTATACGGGCTTGAAGACGGGTCTGGTCGATGCTGCGGAAAACAACATCCCGTCTTACGAAGAGACCAAGCACTTCGAAGTCGCGCCGATCTATTCCGAAACCCAGCATTCGATGACGCCGGAAGTGCTGGTGTTCTCCAAGAAGGTCTGGGATACGTTGACGCCGCAGGAGCAAGTCATCATCAAGAAGGCGGCGGCTGACTCGGTGCCTTACTACGAGAAGTTGTGGACCGCGCGCGAAAACGACGCGAGCAAGACAGTCGTCAAGGGCGGTGCGACGATCATCGCGGCGAATCAGATCGACCGTCCGGCATTCGTCAAAGCCATGCAGCCGGTGTGGGCCAAGTACGAAAAGACCCCGCAAATGAAGCAGCTTGTCGACGAAATCCAAGCGGTTAAATAAGGTTCATAAGTCTGGCCTTGGCGAAAATCCTGCTGGATTTTCGCCGTATGCGGTTTGATGAATCCGTGACATTACGGAGGATTCCTGATTGATAAGTAAAAGTCCGTCGTATGCAAGGATGGCATCAATGAAATTCATGAAACGCTCAAATGACTTTCTCGTCTACGTGCTGGTTAGCGTGGCGTCAGTGAGTCTGGCCGCGCTGAGCCTGCTTGTCTTCTACGGTGTTGTGATGCGTTATGTCTTCAACGACGCCCCGGATTTCGTCGAGCCGATTGCTCTGCTGCTGGTGATCGTTATCGCCATGTTTGGCGCCGCTCTCAAAGTTCGCGAGAACGGTCATATTGGACTCGACTCACTGGTCAAGAAATTGTCGCCCAAGGGTCAGGTAGCGGCGGAGGCGTTCCAGCATCTCTGCCTGATCGCGTTCTCCGCTGCGGTTTTCTTCGGCTGCATAGAAATGGCGGAGACGACGATGGACGATCAAATCCCCATTCTTGGCCTGCCGGAAGCGCTTCGATATCTCATCCCGATCGTTGCCAGCGCTTGCATCATTCTTTTCTCGATAGAGCACCTGCTAGCGCTGTTCACGCAAAAACAAATTCTCGCTAGAGCACCTGCTAGCGTTGTTCACGCAGAAACAAAAACAGAATAATCATGGAACTTGCCATCCTCTCCGTCAGTTTCATCGTCTTCCTCGTTCTCGGAGTTCCCGTTTCGTTCGCGTTAGGTCTTGCATGCGTACTGACCTATCTGCATGAAGGCTTGCCGGCTGCAACGGCGATGCAGTCGATGATCTCGGGAATGAACGGATTCTCTTTCCTCGCGGTCCCGTTCTTCATTTTCTCCGGTGAGTTGATGCTGCACGGCGGCATCGCGGACCGCATCCTGCGTTTCGCGCAGGCCACGGTGGGGCATTTCCGGGGTGGTCTCGGTATGGCCAACGTGGTCGCATGCACGCTGTTCGGCGGGGTGTCTGGCTCGCCGTCCGCGGATACCTCGGCGATGGGCGGCGTCGTCATTCCGTTGATGAAGCGGGAAGGCTATAGCGCGGCCTACGCGGTCAATGTCACCACTCATTCGTCGCTGGCAGGTGCGTTGATGCCTACCTCCACGAACATGATCATCTATGCGTTTGCCGCGCAGGGCATAACGGGGACCTTGAACGGGCATCAGATGAGTGGCGTCTCGATAGGCGACCTGCTGTTTTCCGGTCTCCTGCCCGTGCTTTGGGTGATGGGTTTTATCCTCATTGCAGCCTACTGGCAGGCGGTTCGCTTCGGTTATCCGCGTCGCCCCGACGGCTCGACCGAACTGCAGCGCTTTCCCGGCTGGTTCGCAGTTGGCCGCACGTTTCTCGGCGCGTTGCCGGGATTGATGGTGATCGCGATCATCCTGGTGTGCGTGGCCAAAGGCATTGCGACAGCGACGGAGGCGGCGGCCATTGCCGTGTTTTATTCGCTGGTGCTGACCATCGTCGTTTATCGCACGCTGACGAGGAAGAAGCTTTTCCTGGCACTGTCCAAGGCGACTAAAACGACCGGAGTGGTGCTGCTGCTGATCGGCGTGTCGAACATGCTTCGCTACCAGATGGCTTATCTGGAGATTCCCGACGCAATCGAGCACCTGCTTGAAAATGCCACGACGATCCCTTGGTTGATGCTGCTTTACATCAATATCATCCAGATCTTTCTTGGCACGTTCGTCGACATGGCGGCTCACATCCTGATCACCACGCCATTGTTCTTGCCGATGGCGATGCACAGCGGCGTGGGCCCGGTGCAGTTCGGGATCATGATTCTGCTGAACTGTGCGTTGGGCCTCGTTCACCCGCCGATCGGTTCGGTGCAATTCATTGGCTGCGCGATCGGCAATGTCTCGATCGGGGAAACAACCAAAGTTGCGTGGCCGTATTACCTGGCCATTTTCAGCGCGATCAATATCGTGACCTACGTACCGATGTTTTCGACGTGGTTGCCGAGCCTGATCAATGGACACCCAGTGTTTTGAGCGTGTGGTTTCAGAGTCGGCGCTGTTTAGACAACGCGAAGAATCAACAACAAGTTTTTTCTAAAGGGGATCAAAGATGAAAAAGGTACTGGCAACTTCGGCCCTTGGGCTGGTCGCCCTCGGCGCGCACGCTCAGAGCAGCGTGACGCTGTACGGCATCGTGGATACAGGGATCGGCTATCAGAGCAGCCAGACGTCGCTCGGTTCGACATCCGGTGGCCGCTCGGTCGTCAAGATGGTCAACGGCATCTGGGCAGGCAGCCGGTTCGGCCTGAAGGGAAGCGAGGATCTGGGCGGCGGCACGAAGACAATATTCCAGTTGGAAGAGGGCTTTAACAGTGCGACCGGCGCGGAGTCCGTTGCCGGCGAGGCGTTCAACCGGCAAGCTTATGTTGGTTTGGCCAATTCCACGTACGGTACGCTGACAGCAGGCCGTCAGTACACGTCGTACTACACGTTGCTCTCGCCCTATAGCCCGACCACGTGGCTGACTGGCGCCTACGGTGCCCACCCGGGCGATATTGATTCGCTTGATACGTTGTACCGCGCGAACAACTCGCTGGTGTACACGTCCCCGAGCCTGCACGGCTTGACAGCCAGCGGATCGTATTCAATGGGCGGCGTGCCGGGCAGCTTCAACGCGGGTTCCACATGGAGCGCGGCGCTGCAGTACCTGAACGGACCGTTCGGTATCGCGGCAGGCTTCCAGCGGATCAATAACTCGACGCCCGGTGGCGGCGCATGGGGCGCTAGCTCCACGACGTCGAATGCGGGCGCGCAGGCGGGCGTGTCGGGTATCAACAACGGCTATCAGACTGCGCAGGCTCAGCAGCGGGTTGCGGTGACAGGTGGCTATACGTTCACTCAACAATGGGACGTCTCGTTCTCGTATTCGAACGTGCAATACATCCCGGGTATCAACTCGCAATTCCGCCACGAGGCGATCTTCAACACGGCCGGCGCAGTGCTGCACTTCAAGCCGGCGACAGTGCTGGACCTGGCGGCAGGCTATAGTTACACGCGCGCAACAGAGGCGAACGGCATCTCGAACTCTGCTCAGTATCAGCAGTTCAACCTCTCGCAGTACTACAGTCTCTCCAAGCGTACCGGACTGTATGCGCTGGAGGCCTATCAACGTGCGAGCGGCCAGACCTTGGGAACGAACGGCGTGAGCATCATCAACGCAACCGCGGATATCGGCGATGGCCAGAACAGCGCGCCGTCATCGTCACGTAGCCAGTTTGCTGCAGGCGTCGGTATCATTCACCGGTTCTAATCGCGTAGCGTTCGGGGCGGCATCCGTGGACGCCGCCCTTGTACACCATGGGTCGTCGCCGATGATGCGCGCCGCAATTGAAGTACGCCGGCGTGGGGTTCGATACGTAGTGCTGAGCATGTGTGTGGGTGACAGCATGGGTGCAGCGGGATTGTTTGAAGTGCTGCGAAATTAGCGAACCGGCAGGTCTGAACGCCTTGAATTGATTCCAAAGTCGTTGCCATGATTGACCTGCATGTGCGCGTGGTTGCAATACGCCACGCTCGTACAAAAGCGCTAGAGCATTGTTGCCGCGGCGCTCCAACTGAAAATCGCAACATGACGTCACCTCGCTCATGCCTTTCAGGGAGGTCCGTTCAAGGCTCGTCTTTGCTGCGGACATTTCCCGATGGTTGGCCAGTGCGGCGACGGCTTCTTTTCCGACCCGCGATGAGTGCGACGAGCGCGATGAATCCAATCGCGAAAAGTGCAACAACGCTCAGCGCGCTCGAGCCGTGGGAACCAGTCGCCTCCGAAGCCGCGTCGGATGCAGCCGCAGGTACCGATGCCTGCGTCGCAACCGGCTGCGGAAGCGCTACGCCAGCGGCACTCCCTTGCCGCGCGAGGGACGCTTCCGATGTCGGGGACGCCTGAGATGCTGGCACGGGAACCGCGTCTGGAGCGGGTCCGACGGGAGCCATATCGGTAGCCGAAGCTATAACCGGAGCCGACGGTTCGCGAGAAATGGCTTGGCTAGACTTGGCGATCGCCTTCCACTGCGCAAATACGGTGTCGATGCAGTGGACATCAATGCACGCGTTGCGCGATTGCCTCCACTGGGCGAGCCGTTGCGGCGATAGCTTCCCAGCGCTTAGCAGAGTCTGTTGCTGAGCGACAATATCGTCGTACTCGTTGTTCAGAATGGCGTGGTCGCATATGACGCGCTCAGCCGGTTGACGCGTGGTAGCACATTGAATATCGCTCGCCCATGCTCCGGTTGAACCAAACGCTGCCATTGACAGCAGCAATGCCAAATGTTGTCTCGGATGCACCAGTCCTCCTTGAACATGATTGCCATCGAGCCGCGGATTGGGAAGACGTGACCACCGCCGGAGCAGTCTATGGACCACGGCTCTGGGACGTACGACCGCCAGATTGCCGTTGCGGCAATCCAGCGTGCCCGCATGACGTCGCGTTGTCTGCAACACGTCAACATAGCAGCTACTAGCCGGGTAGCAGTCAGCTACGGCCTAATCCGTTGAGAAGACGACCGCCGCCGTATCTCCGACTTGCGTGAAACTACGGACAAAACGATAGACCTGGCTGCCAATTGGCAATTGATTCGCTCCCGAAGAGGTCGATTCAAGCATGTCGTTTGCGAGCGATGTTGCAATCGCGCCAATCTGCTTCAGGTCTTCGCGTGGACCCGCGGGGTCCCCCAGATACACGGTACAAATGTCGGCCGTATGTCGCATCATCACAATGCTTGTCGCTTTGTCGAGTGACCGCTCCAGATATTCGGCAAGTGCCTGCAGCGATTCAGACGCCTGCTCGGGTTGGCCGTTCGCTAAACCATTGTCGTCCGCCACTTTGACCTCCTTCGGCCGATGGGCCATGTGACCGTCTTGTGTCGTCTTCCTGGCTCCATCATGGCACAACGCTCGCATCCAGGACTAGGGACGCTGGTAATGCGGTGGTTGTATCGAAGAGATCTCGGCGTAGATTCGACAAAGAATTCAAGCGCGCAGACGACGCCGTAGTTTATTCAACGCCCGTCCGTGCGTCCCGTCTCGCGCATGCCTCTCACGCATGCCCCTCACGCAGGAAAACGCCGCCCCGCCCGCCGCAACGAATACATCCGGCATTCGCCGAAGTTTTTCGCCATCGGCTGCATGCCCGCGTACTCGCAGACATAAGCCTCCCGTGTCGTGAAGGCCAGCGCTGCCGCGAACTGCTCGGTCACGAAGATTTCACCGACGGGCGTCACCGGTTCGATCCGGGCCGTGCGCACGACCTCCACCCCGACGAACTTGTATCGGTGAATCACCTTGTCGTAACGCCGGTAAAGTGGCCCGACATGCGCGCTCAGCCGGATGCCGAGATGCGGAGGCAAGCCGAGCCTTGCCGTCTTCTCCGGCCGCAGCACCCTCTGAAGTCTGAAGCAACAGTCGACCGCGGCCATCACGTCGGATAGCACGATAAACAGGCCGTCCCCGGCGGTTTCGGCATATTCAACGCCCTCGCACGCGTGCAGCGCGTTCGCGAATCCGCCGATCACGTGATCTAGGAACGTCAGTTGCTCTGCCTCATTCAACATGCTGAAGCCGCGCACGTCGCCAAACACGATGGCATGCGGTTTGCGCACGTCATTCGAATGCGAGCCCACTGGCAGCGCACTGCCGGTAATGTCCCGGTTGCCCGAGGGAATCGCTCCGAACGCGATGGTGCCATCACCGGGCGCGACCAGTTCCGGGTCGACCATGAGACTATGCCCGCGTAGCAGCGCGAGGCCGCGCGCTTGCTGTTGACACAGCAGGGTGCCTGCGGGCTCGTCGGGCGAACCTTCCTTCGTGACAAGCGTCACGCGCACGCGCTCGCTGGCGAGTACGCGGGCCAGCATCTCGAGCAATTCCGGCTGATTCAGAAAGATTCGCGCGGCGAGCAAATCCGGCTCGCACGGCAGTACCAGGTGCACATTCGCGCCAACCTGGAGCAGCGCGCTTGCGATCAGCAGATCTGCAGCGGACATCAATGGACCGAATGCGATGACCGTCTGTCCGGGTGCGAAGACAAACGGGTTGTGCGACAGAAGAAGATTGGGACGCGAGATCCAGTTGAGCACGCGCGGCTTCGGCAGATGGTCGACGATGTCCGCAGGCGCATGCGCGAGGCTTGCAACCCACGTCAGTTGACGACGGGTACTCGCCACGGCATCGAGATTTTCGGCGCCGTTGACGGCAATAATGGCAAGCCGGTCGGCAGCCGCGGCCTTCAGCATGTCGATCGCGACCCCGGGTTGTCCGAGGATCAGCGATGCCTCCGCCTGTGTGACATGCGACCAGTAATCCTGTTCGCGCTGCGCGGCAGCCAGTTCGAGCGCAACCTGTGCGTAATGGCGCGCCTTGCCGGACTTGCCGCATGATAGATACATCGACGCAGCATTGATCGCGAGGTAGTACTTGCCGAGCCGCTCGAATGCGCTCGCATAAGCAATCGCCGATCCCAGCCGATGTTTTTTTGCATCCTCGATGGAACTGCCGCTCGCGCAATCCTTCAGCAACCGGCCGAACAGGCCCGCGAATTCCGCCGCAAGATCAAGGTCGGTCAGCGCGGCGAGCCGGCCAGATCCTTCGAGTCTCCGGTATCGCTCGAGCGCACGGTTCAGCGCGCCCGCCCGCGCGAGCGCAAGAATCGCCTGATGCTCGAAAACCATTGCATCGGGCCACGCGGCGAGCGCTTTTACGGAGAGATCGTAAGCGGCGAGGTAGTTGCCTTCGTTGCCGTTCGCGCGCTGAATGCGCTCGAGCCATTCCACCACACTCGACGTAGACGAAACGGTAGCGTCCATGACGGATGGCGTCATGGAACCACCTGCACGGCTTGCGTTTTGGCGATGTCCTTCGACGATTTATTCTGGTTGAGCAGCAGCGAGATTACCGAGATGGTTTCGAGCGTGTGATCGCAGAGCGTCGGTGACCTGCAGACCTTCGGAGCGGGCAGCGACCAGCTCACGCCGTTGTAGGAAACGGTGGTCAACGGCGAACTGAATCCGTCGGAACTTCTTTGCAGATGGAACAGCACGCCGTAGTTGCAGGTCATCTTTTTGCCGTTCTTGTAGTCTTCATATTCGAGCGTCACGCAGCGCTCCGGCAGTTGCAGATTCGCTTCCGTTTCCTCCTGCTGCAGCGCCAGGATCTGGCCGACGTACTCGATCACTTCGAGCGTCGAACGCAGCTTGAACACGACGGTACCTTCATGTTCGCCGACGACCGTCTGCCTGGTGATGCCCGTCTGCTCGTCATACGCACTGTGATCGACGGCGGCGCCGCGCTTGCGTGAGCACGCGTCGAAGGGCACTGGCGTCGATTCGTCGCTTTCGCTGGCCAGTACGCCGGCGACGGCAGGTTCACTCGTCGTCTCGTGGCACAGGACCACATTGCTGCCCTGCGTCTCGCTCATTAGCTGATATTTTCCCGACCCAAGGCGCGCGAGCCGATAGTGGCTCGGATCAATCTTGGCGACCTCCGGCAAATCCTTGTGCATGTCGAGATCGAATGGACCGCCGACCGGCTTCGGTGACTTTTTGACACTCAGGGGATAGAGCCGTCCCAGATGATTGATGGTCCGCAGAAAAGCGTAGAACTCGGGTTCCGACTTGTTGCCGTCGCATTTCTCGTCCGCTTCCAGGATCGTGTAGTCGATCGGCAGTGCGTTCGGGCCCGGCATCTGTTTGTAGCACACGATTCGCGAACTGTTCGGCGCGTTCAGCAGCATTTCCGGGCTACCCGCCGAGCGCACGCCAGACACCAGCAACAGCAGCACCATCCGGTAGTCTATGCCTTCGTTCAGAAAGAACTGCGCGGTCTCGGGCGTGATGGGCCGCATCACACCGTTGGTGAAATCCTGCGTATCCAGACTGTCGATGTCAAAGCTTGGCGAACTCGTGATCGTCAAGCCGACAGTGCCGAGTTTTCGTGGCAAGGTCGTTGCGTGATCGGGTCCCATGAACGGAAAGGTCGCCGATGCCGAGGCGCCGCTCGACAGCGACCCGCGTATGCTCGCGAGTTCGCTGAAGTGCAGCGGTGCGCCGTCCTTCGCTCGCAGGATGTTCTGAAGAATCACCTGATTCGACGCAATGTCGTTGGCTTCGAAATAGTCGACAACCTGGTGGTTGATGATCGGCTCGAGCGAACAGGCCGCGAGCAGTGGGCAGAGCAGAGCGAAAAGTATCAGCAGCGGACGCGTCATCATGTTCTCCTCTTATCGTGTTATTTGTTCTGGACGGTCGTGAACGGCCTCGTTCGATCAGACCGGTTGCTGAGCGATGCGGGGTCTGAGGCTGGCCGCGATCGCAGCTGCGATCGCGCAGCCCAGCATCACGGCTGCCATCGGTCTGGCCGTGCCGTCGGCCAGTTTGCCCACGAGGGCGCCCGTTACCGCCCCGCCTGAGTACTGCATGGTGCTCATGAGCGCGGTCGCACTGGCGGCGTGACTGGCGTGCCGCGACAGTGCACCGACCTGCGTGTTCGATGGGATAAAGCAGTAACCGAGCGTGAAAACCAGCAGTGCGATGAACACTGGCCAGGAATGTGGCGGTGGCCTGACTCCGCACGCCAACAGAACGCCGCTCGCGACCAGCCAGACTACGACGCCGAAGCTGATCACCCGAGGTGCACCGCGACGCTGCACGAGCCACGTATTGAAGCGAAAGAAGCCAACCGTTGCGGCGCCGATCAGCGCGAGGGTCAGGCCGTAGGCAGTCGGTGTATAGCCGTACTGCGTCATGAACACGGTTGGCGATCCGGCGAGGAACGCGAACAGCGCGCCCATGCCGAATGTGCCGACCAGCGCGTTCGAGAGAAACTGCCTTTCCCGCAACACACCGCAGAAGAGTCGCAGCGAGGCCACGACGTCAATCGACAGACGCCGCTCGCGCGGCAACGTCTCTGGCAGGAAATAGAACAGCAGCGCGAGGCTGACCACGCCGTACAGCGCCGCGACCACAAAAATCATCCGCCAGCTGGCGACTTCCAGCACGAGGCTGCCAAGAACCGGCGCGATGACCGGCGCGACCGACATGACCTGCATGACGCCGGACATCAGCGCGGCGGCCTTCGCTCCATCGGCGACATCGCGGACCATCGCCCGCGGCACCACGATCGAGGCAGCGGCGCCGAATGCCGCGAGCGCCCGAAACGCGCAAAAGCTCGCTGTGCCCTGCGCGAGCGCGCAGCAGATCGACGCGAGTATGTAGATCGTGAGGCCGGCAGCAAGCGGCATGCGCCGTCCGAAGCGGTCCGAGATCAGCCCCTGAGTCAGCTGGCCGACCGCGAACCCGGCGAAGTAGGCGGCGAGCGTGAGCTGCGGTGTCGAGCGGCCGAACTCCTGCGCAATCGCGGAAGCGGCGGGCAGATACATGTCCACCGACACCGGGCCGATCGCGATGATGAACCCGAGCAGATACTTCAAATCGGGCGTCGGCTTGACGCGCAGGTTTTGAAGATTGTCCATTGCGAACTCCAGTGGACCGCTCAATCCAAACTGCAGCGCACACAACAACGCACTGATCGCCCCGCCCCCGAGGGCAACGCCGTCCAGCCCACGAAGCCGGATCTCGACAGTCAGGTTGATCAGGTGCTCGACTCCGGTGCGTTGATCGCGTCCGGAAAGATCGTCAATCTGTTCGTGATTCGCGGCGACGACGGGCGCCCCGCGCTCGGAATCGAGCCTACTGCCCGGACGTTTCAATCTCTTATCGAGCGATGTCTCATGCGGGCGCATATCCGCGAGAAATCTTACAGATGCGATACCGTTCCTCATTCTCGGTGAGCGGTTCTTCCAGTATGTGCGTTAACGTACGGTCAACGAACGGTCGCGGTCAGTGACGGCTTAACACCCTCGGAAAGTGTGGCTCGACAGAATTGACGCGCGATAGGTCTGGGTATGGCGCACCGCACATACGCAGGAAAAATTGCATCTACTAAATGTGTGTTAGCGATCGCGTTGTCGGCGTCGCCGGGAATCCTGGCTGTCGCGGGCTAACGCGAGTTGGGGCGTGATAGCACGTTTTTTGCCGGAGGCAATGAAATGGGGGAGTGCGAACCAGTTGCGCGAGGTGAACAGGGCGTCACGCCCGGGAGTTTGGGAAAAGCGAGCGCAACAGTCGGCCGCCCAACGCCAGGCCTGCGCTTAGGCGTCACCGGACATCGCAAGCTCCCCGCGGCCAATATGGCGCTTCTCGACGAGACGATCGGGAAGATCCTCGACACAATCGGCGCCACAATGAACGCGCTTGCCAACGATCCCACGCTGCATCGGTTCTACCAGCAAGAGAAGCCTGTTCTTCGAGTTATTTCGCCGCTGGCGACGGGCGCAGACCGCGTGGTTGCGCGACAAGCTCTCGCGCGACAGTGGTTGCTTTCGGCACCTTTGCCCTTCCCGCAGCAGGAATACGAAAAGGACTTTACCGACAGCGTCGACGAGTTCCGCAGTTTGCTGGCGCGTGCGAAAGCAATTAACGAGGTGGTCGAACTTGATGGTCGCCGCGACGCGGAAGGCGCAGCGTATTTCGAAGCGGGGCACTTTGTCCTGCGCCATTCCGACCTGATCATTGCGGTCTGGGATGGTCTCGAAGCGGCCGGGGAAGGGGGCACTGGAGAGATTGTGGAAACGGCCTTGAGGCTGGGTTTGCCGGTCGTTCACATCGATTCGGCGGCGCCCCATGCTGTCAAACTGCTGCTTGACCCGCCCCTCGGCGAAGGTGACCGCAGCTTCACGACCGAAGAGCTGGTTCGCCTGATTGTTATACCGGCGTGGAAGGTGGGTTCGACCGCTCCAACCAGCACCCGTCATCATCACAAGGCTGTCGCGACCTATTTGTGGGACGAACCGGAAAGTGTTTGTGCCGATGGCCCCGACCTGTCCTGGTCCGGTTTGAAAGTAACGCCTTTAATATGGTTAGGCACCGTGTTTCCCCTCTTGCAGCGATGTCTTGCAGACGCTTCACCCGCCACCACTCCTGAACTGAACCAGCCGGCCAGCGCCGGCAGCCTGGCTGCCCAGACCTACATCGCACACTTCCAGAGATCCGATGCGTTGGCGACGCACTATGCCAACATACATCGAAGCGCGTTTGTGATGATCTATCTTCTTGGTTCAATATCGCTTGTCGCTGCATTTACGGCGCAATTTCTCGCAGGCGTGCCTCTCGGCAAGTTGCAACTAAACGTTTGTGCCACTTACATTGAACTGGCGGCCCTAGGCTTTGTTCTTGTTCTCGTGCTGGCAGAATTACGATTCCGCTGGCGGGAACGATGGCTCGATTACCGAACACTCGCGGAGCAGTTTCGACAGACAGACCTGCTCGCGACAATCGGAGGCTCCGAGCCGTGTGGTTGCATGAACCTCAATAGCGAGATTCACCCAACGCGCGGATGGGTGCCGTGGTTCGTCGCTGCGGTCAAGCGGTCGGTCGGAATAGTTGGCGCACGATATGACGCGGCCTATCTTTCAGAGATCCGGGACTGGGCAGTCAAGCAGAGATTGCGCGATCAACTGGCGTACAACGAGGCCACGGCGCATCGCAACGCAAAGATAAGCAAATGTCTTCGATTGGTGAGCGTAGGTCTTTTTGCATTGACCATCTTAGCGGCGGGGGCCGAGCTTTGCTGGCCGAAAACAGATGATTCTGGATGGCTGCGCTGGCTAGCCGGCGTTTTTCCAGCCTTGGGTGCTGCGAGCTTTGGCATCCGCAATCAGGCCGAGTTTGAAATTGTCGTCCATCGATCGACACGACTCATCGGATTACTGGCAATGGAGAAAGCCAATATCGAAAGGCTCTCAGGCGACAGGCTGACCAGCAAATCATTGCGACTGGCCATGCAAAGGAGCGCTCAAATCATGCAGGACGATTCGCGCGCATGGGCGGAGATTTTCGAGGTGAAGGAATCGGAAGTTGTTTAGCGCGGAAGTCGCTTCGCGGTAAAGCCGCTCTCCTAGCAAGATATGCACCGCATCATGCGTGGTTCATTTGCGGCGTTGCGGTGTTTTTCCGCATGAAGAACATTTTCGTACTGTGCGCAAAAACACAGTCAAATGCTTACGGGTGTGATTGACTGCACAAAAATCCAACATGCAATCTTCGGTATCTCCATTGTCGCGAAAGCAGGTGAATATTCAGGCGCTCCGGCGAGTTGTCATCACGCTCGATTGAAGGCACAACCAATTCAAATGGCGCAATCCGCTGCGCGCATTGGGAACGGGCAAGCTTGCATGGCTCGACAGTTTGGACTAGATTAAAAGACGGAACGATTGTGCTTGGTGATCGTTTTGGTGGTCGTTCGGCGGTAATTAATACGTAGCACTGACCATGGACCCCGCACAGGGGATAATAACGCCAATAGGCGGAGCGTATCATGAGCAGCAGCGCCGCATCCGCGTCGCGCAAGCGAGGTACGGCCTTCCTGAGCTATGCCAGGGACGACGACCAGCGTCCTCTTGAAAAGCCAAAAACCCGCGGCTTCGTTAGCTATCTCTACGATCAGCTCAAGTGGGAGCTCATTGATCTGGGCCTCCCAGAAAATCTCATTTGGCGCGATCAGGAAAATCTCAGGTTCTCCGACAACTGGCCGAGCGTGATCAACGACAAGCTCCAGCAGAGCGACATCATGCTGGTGGTCACGTCAAAAAACTTCGCGAAAAGCGACGAGTGTCAGCGAGAGGTCGAGTTGTTCATGCAAAGGCTGCGGAGCCTGCCGCAAATGGCCCAGGGCAATCGAATCTTCCGGGTGGAAAAGCAGCCGCTAGCGAACAACGAACTGCCTGAATTGCTCCAGAGCGTTCACGCGGTCCGCTTCTGGGAGAAAGACCGGGAGACGGGCGGTGAAAGTCCATATTACGTTCGCGGCGTTCTGAAACGGCCCACGCCCTATGCTGCTGCAATCCACGGCCTGGCTGTCTCTATCATGAAGAGCCTCGAGGGGCTCAGGCAAATAGAGGGGGATTAGGCCGCCGGCAGTGCCGGGGGGCGGCAGGATGAATTCAAGCGACAATCGGGCCAATCGGGCCACGAGCGCGACAGCGATCCTGAACAGCAAAACGAACACAATATTGTTGAATTCCCGGTTCGCGCAGGTCAGAGGACAGTGTATGTAGCCAAGCCTGCCAGTGACCTGCTGGAGCCCTACGAGACGCTCGTTCGAGAAATTCGCAGACGCCACTATACCGTTGTCCCCGACGCGCAATCGCCACTCGCGGACGAGGGGAGCGCCGTTCAGGGTGCGATACGTTCCGCGCTTGCCCAGGCGGAGCTTTCGATCCATTTCATCGGTGAACGGCGTGGCTACAAACCCGATGGCCTCGACGTCGGAATCGTATCCCTGCAACTCGCGGAAGCGGCTGGGGAGGTTGCGCGCAGGCCTGATTTCCATCGGCTGATCTGGATACCGACCATTGTTCCTGATGCTGAAAATGCTGCGGTTGGCGAGGCTGCGGCGAACGTACGCGATCCGTTGCGGATTCTTGCCCAGCTCGACACGCTGCTTGAAACCGATGAAATTGAAGGCGACACTGCCGCCCGCTTCAACGAGTTTGTCATCCAGCGACTCGAGGCTCGGACGCCCGCCAAGCCTCAGGAGCTTCACCGTGCCGCCACCATCTATCTTGCCGCCGCGCCAGTCGATCTGAAGCTGGCGATCGAGGCCGGGAAACGCCTGAAGGAGCATGGTCAAAAGGTTCTCATTTTTCCGTCCGATACAGACTATTCGCTGGCGAGCCGCGCGGACCATCTCGCGTTCTGCTGGGGTGAGGCCGACGAAATCGCCGTGATGGAGGCGCTCGATCGGCTCGACTCGTCGGAATGGCGACGTTTGAGACCGGATGGCAAGCTGCATCTCATCGTGTTCGGCCCGGATAACGACATCAAGAAAATCGCCCGCGAGATCGAAAGTTTCGGCGCTGCCGATTTCGTCGTGGACGCGGCCAACCTCGGCGAGAGAGGGTTGATTGCCGAGTTGTCTGGCAGCACGGTCGGCTGACGTGCGTCACGAGCCGCCAGCCATGCTCAATTTCGCCGATGCGGCCGCCTCCAACATTCATCCCTTCATTGGCTTGCGTCCATATAGGGTCGAGGACGCCGCCTTCTTCTTTGGCCGGGAACTGCAGATCGCAACGCTTCTGCACCTCATCCGCAACGGCTCGCTTGTTTCGGTCATTGGCAGCTCCGGAAGCGGCAAGTCTTCATTGGTCCGTGCCGGCCTGCTGCCCGCGCTGAAGTCAGCCGAAACGGGCGAGCCGCCTTGGGAGTGGGTCGAAATGCGGCCCGGCGAGGCGCCAGTTCGCAATCTGGCGGAAGCACTGGCGCGGCCCAACGAGGGGGCGGGCGCAGCGCCTTCCGATTCGCTGGCGGAGCCTAGGGCGGACCGCATCGAGATCATGCTGCGTAGTTCAAGCTTTGGTATTGGCGAGGCGCTCAGAAGCACGCGCGTACGCGACCAGACGCGGCTATTGATCGTGGTCGATCAATTCGAGGAAATCTTCCGCTATGCCAATCTGCGGGCGCGACGCAATACCAATCCGACGCGCGCGTCCGAGCTGCGAGACGAGGCGACCTTCTTCGTGCAGCTGCTGCTGACTGCGGCGGCAGACGAACAATTTTCTGGCGCCATTGTGCTGACGATGCGCTCAGACTTCATTGGAGACTGCGCTCGCTTCTATGGTCTTTCGGAAGCGGTGACCAGAACACAATACCTGGTTCCTGCGCTGACCCGCGATCAGCGCGCGCTAGCGATCCGCGGACCGGTAGAACGTGCCGGGGCCACGATTGAACCCGCTCTCGTCCAGCGGGTGCTCAATGATACGAACGAGGATCCCGATCAGCTTCCCGTCCTGCAACATGCCATGATGCGATGCTGCCAACGGGCGCAGGACCACGACCGCCCCTTGCCGCCAGCGTTCACCCTCGAGCGTTACAACGAGATCGGCGGCATAGAGAGGGCGTTGACCCAGCACGGCGACGAAGTCCTGGCAGCACTCGCGCAACCTGACGCTGCACCGGGCGGCTTGAATCTTCAGGACATCGCCAAACGGATTTTCCAGTCCCTCACGGAAGTCGAAAGCCAGGGCCGCGTCATTCGTCGGCCGCAGACCATTGGCGATCTCGTGAAGGTGATCGCGCGAGACGACGCGCCGGCTGACGAAGTAGCGGAGATCGAGGCTGCAGTGCACAAGGTCGTTGCGCATTTCGCCGACCCGATGTGCAGCTTTTTGCGCGCGCCTACCGAAGATACGTTAAGCGCAAACGCTGTTGTCGATATAGGCCATGAGGCGCTGATTCGCCGGTGGGAACGGTTGGGCGGCAACGATCCGACCAGTTGGGTGCGTCTGGAACGCGAGGATGCGGAAAAATATAACAGGCTGGTCACGCTCGCTGATCTGGACGCGCTTCCACCCCAGTTGCTTCAGGAGTTCGAGACATGGTGGCAGCAGCGGCAGCCATCGAGTTTCTGGGCCAGCCGGTACACACGCGGCGGCGAGAGCCGCCTCAAGGCCGCGGCGGATCTCCTTGCGCGCAGCCGCGCAGAGGTAGCACGCAAACGGGCGGAGGCAACTCAAAGGCGTCGACGTCGTCGGGTAACGGTGGTGGGTGGCGCGGTCGTCGTCGGCGCGATAGCCATGTTGGCGGCGTGGCTTCCTTTCTACAATGCGCAAAAGGCGAGAGAAAATGCTGCGAGGATACAGGAGGCCCAGATCGCGAATGTTGCGAAGATGCGGGCGCTCCAGATCGCGGCCGCGGGCCTTAATCTACTGAAGCGGGACAGCGCGGATCAGGCAGGTCTCCTTGCCAAGTATGCGTTGTCGCATGAGGATGCCAGGAAGCTCGAAAACAGGTTGCCTTTCGAACCGGAGAACATGGCGCTCGCCTATGAAGCGCTTCAGCACATGCAGGAGCGCGTGGTGCTCACAGCCCAGAAGGGAACGATCGGCGTGGTCTTTAAGCCCGTTAGCGGTTCACAGAAGCTCGAACTTGTGACCGTCTCCTGGGCCGATCGCGGAGACCCTTGGGTATGGGATGTCAGCCCGGTTTGGAGTGATATTTTTAGTAGACCTACTAAATTACACGAAATGAAATCGGCCAACCAGTTAAGTGCTTATCAGCTTAGTGTCAACAAGACCGGCGATGCAATGTTATCGGGACCGACCGTAGACTCCGAAGGCATCAGCCTGGTCACGTCGGGCTCAAAGGGATGGATCCGGAACGATGCAATCAGAGTCGATGGCAAGAGGCCGATCTTCGGTGTGTTCGCCCCGGACCGAGATCTCACACTGACTGGCGGCGCCGGCACGAAGTGGGCAATGTGGATGTTGTCGCGACCGGTAGATGGCGGCCCCATCACCTGGCCCGCTAATCCAAGCCACGTGTTTGCAGATATTGCGCCAGCGTCCGGATTTTCCGGTGCCGCGGCAATCAGTGCTTCCGGAAAATTTGTGGCGATTGCCGCAAACGACGGCACGGTTCAAGTCTATAAAGGACTCGGCAATGGACATGATTGGAGCCCCGCCAGAGAACTGTGCCATTCGTCGGGAGATCAGAATACTTGCAATAGTGGTCATCGAGGCCAAGATCCCACTCTCCCGAAGAACCCTGTCAAGTGGCTCATGTTTGACCCGAGCAATCCAGACAGGCTGATCGGAGCCTACGAGCAGGGAGGAAGCATCGACGTCTGGAGCATTGCTTCTGGAAGCGTTACCACACTCGAAACATATAACAATCTCCCGATCTTCCGCGGGGCGATCAGTCCGGACGGCCAATTCGTTGCGGCAACCATTCAGAACCAGCCACGCATCTGTTTATGGAAGATGCCTTCGCCAGAGTCCAGGCAGGGAAGCGGAGAATCCCCGCTGTTGCTGCAGGGAAGCCCGGATGACGGATCTTTCATAAGTGTTGCTTTCGACAACCAGAATCACATTGCCGCTGGCACGACTAACGGGAAAGTGTCGCTCTGGTACACACAACCCGCGTTGTCGCGTGGTCTCGATCCGCTTGCACAATCGGTGCCGGCCGGGATGGCGTGTGCAAGTGCCGGTCCGGCAGGGACCAAAGTAACAAGGGCCGCGAAGAACGGCGATTGGGTCGTCACCTCGAAGGTGAGGGGCGTGGCTAAAGGAAACCTGACGATTCCGGTCGGAGCGGGAGGAATCAGGCCAGGAATTGACGCATGCAAAGTTTCGGGCGATGGCAAGTGGCTCCTTCTGGCGCCTTCGCAAGGGCGGCTGATGCTCTACGACTTACGCTATCTGAGCAGTCCGGTTGGTGTCTTCGGGGAAGCCGGAGCGAAGTGGTCTGGTGCGGATTTTGCTGAGAAGCCAGACCGGATTGTGGCCAGATCCATAGATGGCGCAGTGCTCCAGTGGCAGTTCTTCCGTGACAAGGACAAACTGCTGGCGTTCGTCGATCAGTCGCTGCCGCGGGTTTCAAACGAGAACAGGTTTAAGCCAGCGGAGCTGTCGGCTACAACGGACTACCTGTTGAATGGCAATTTCTGGTCCCTGATGAGGGCATCCGAAAGCGACGCCCCGCCAATTGAAGCGCACGCGTCCGACGATAAATCGTACAGTGCACTCAAGCCGTAGCGTGCCGCGCAATGACTCGCGCTGACGCCGAAATAGATCCGCAGAAAGGGCTCGTAGCCTTGGCCGTCACCAGCGCGCACTGGTGACGGTCGAAGCGCAACTCCCGCGCTAAAGCAATATGGCTTGCTGCAAAAGCTGCAAAGCCTTGATCTCATCCAGGCGACCTGTGCGTGCTTTACCGGCCAAGGTCTTCAAAAGTGCTTCTGCTATTGGCGCAATTCCGCGCAAGGTGTCGAGACTGGTCGCAGTCGTGGACGGATACGCCTCTTGCGCGAAGGAGGCTGGCGTATTTGCCAAGCTGTCCGGTCGCTGAAGAGCGAACGATACGTTGTTTTGTGCAAGGCGTCCGTCTTGCGACTCAACGCCGATATCGGCAACCTGGGCGGGAGTTGCGGGGGTTGCTGTATCTGCCGGTGCCATGGACGTAAGAGCCGCTTCTCGAATGGCGCGCACCTTCGTGCCGGCTCCCTTCGCTGGGGGTGTCTTCGCCGGCTTTTCGACGATGAGCGGTTCAACTATTGACGATGCTTGTCTACGGGACTGCGGCGCCAGCAATCCAGCAACAGCATTGGGTATGTCGGTTGGCTCACGCGGTATGTCCAGCCAACCCGTGGGTAACCCGAGTTTGTCTGTAAAGCGTTTCGACTCTGCATCGTCCATACGCTTTTGGCCGTGCAAACGATGAGCCATATTGGACTGGCTCATGTCTAACAAACGGCCGAGTTGCGCTTTCGCTCCATTGCGTGCGGTCAGCACGTGCAGGTTCGCGCGACGAATGTCCAGAACGTTTTGCGCGTCGTTCAGCTCAAGCGATTGCTGAGACGCCGGCTTCTGCGAGCCCTTTGATTGTTTGAACGCCACCGGCTTCACTGCTGCTGCGGTGCTTTTCTTGGCGGCGGCAGGTGCCACTCCGCTGCTTGTTTTCTTCGGCATTTCCGCTTCCTCAATCAATCCATTATTTGGAGATGTGTGCACAGCTGTCTGGTGAGCGACAACGACGGTATCAACTTCGTCGTATGCGTGATCTATATCAGCGCTGGTGTGTATAAAGTCCAGCGGCGACTTCAGGCGAGCAATGGTTTCCGGTGTCAGGACAGGATTTGGCTGGTCGAAAAATCCGTCAGGCAACCCAAGCGTCATTTCCATGTGGAACGCGGTCTCGGGTGTAAAGCGCTCACCGTTCACCAATTCGGCAACTCGCGTCAGATTCGAGTCCAGACCCAAAGCGATGTTTTCAGCACCAACTGCGTCGACCAGTAATTTGAAAGACCGTGTTTTCAGGATAGACGCCGTCTGGGCCGGATCTTTTGCAGGCGGCCCTTTCGCGTATGGCTTGTTTTGCCGATGGGGCGTGGATTGTGAGGGTTGGCGCGGAAAACGCTGGCCATTGCCTCGCGATCCGGTGCGCTGCCCGTGTGCTTGACTCATAAATTAGGACTCTCCGCCGTGAACAGACTATCGACGATTATAGGTGAGGGCGCTTGGTAACGGCGGTTGTCAACGTAGTTGTCGCGTCACTTCAAGCAAACTGCTTTAGTTCTTCCGGCTGCATACGCTCCAGATTGAGCCAGACTTCATCCTTCAATTCCCAATTGCGCGTCGATCGGGACCAACGCTGTGGATTGCGCTGCCTGGCCTCTGCATAAACGGCTTCACGTTGCGCGAGCACTGCGGCGGCTACGCCGTTGTGGCGCTGCGCCGGCGTGACGAATTTCAGGCCGCTGTGTTTGTGCTCCTGGTTGTACCAACGCACGAACTTCTGCGTCCAGGCACGGGCCTCATCCACGCTGCCGAACGGCCTGCGTGGATAGTCGGGCCGGTACTTGCAGGTGCGGAACAGCGACTCTGCGTACGGGTTGTCATTACTCACACGCGGGCGGCTAAACGAGGCCGCAACCCCCAAGTTCTCCAGAGTGGCAAGCATCGTCGCACCCTTCATCGGGCTGCCGTTATCCGAGTGCAGCACCAGAGGACGTCCTGCCAGGCCCTCGGCCAGACTGGCACGCCGCATCAGCAACGCGGCCAGTTCCGCCGATTCGGCTTCATGCACTTCGTGAGCAACAATCTTGCGGCTGAACACGTCCAGCATCATGTACCAGTAGTAGTACTGTCCTTTGACCGCCGCCTGCAGCCACGTGATGTCCCACGACCAGACCTGATTCGGCGCTGTCGCACAATGACTGGTCACCACCCGGGTCGAAGGCTTGCGCGCACGACCCCGGTGATGCTGCTGCGAGGCGCTGCGCAGCACGCGGTAAAAGCTCGATTCCGACGCGACATACACGCCGCGATCCGCCAGGCTTGGCACGATCTGGCTGGGCGGCAAGCTGGCAAACTCCGCACTATTGGCTACCTCAAGAATCTGTTGCCGTTCGGCCTCACTCAGCTGGTTACCCGGCGGCGGCCGTTCGGTCGTGGTACGGCCATCGGCGTGCACCGCGTCACCGTCACCCACCCAGCGCTGGAACGTGCGCAGGCTCAGGCCCAGCTCGTCGCAAGCCTTCTCCAGCCGGCAGCCTGACTGCGCCGCCTCGCGTATCAACGATACACATAACAGGCGATCCGGGACGTTGATTAATCGTCCTCTTTGTCTCCCCAGATCGCCTGGGCTTTTTTTCTCAGAATCAGCAGCGCAGCCGCTTCCGCCAGCGCCTTCTCCTTGCGCTGCAATTCCTTCTCGAGCTGCTGGATCCGCTTCTTGTCGTCCTTCGACTGATGGCGCTGCTCGCGTGCCTGCTCCGTGGCATTCGCATTGGCCGAACGGCAAGCGGCTCGCCAGGCGGATATCTGTTCTGGATAAAGACCCTTTCGACGACAATACTCGGCCAGCTCCGCTGCATTGAGCGGCGCGGTTTCCAGCACTACTGCAAACTTGTCCTCCGAAGACCATGCTTCGGGATTCTTCCCATCGCCCGGCACGGCCAACCCTTGTCCTTTCGCCTGTCGGCGCCACGTGTACAACGTCTGTTCGGTAATCCCCGTTTCTCTGGCCAGCGCCGAAACCAGCGCGTTTTCCGGTGGCATCATGCGCCGCACCAGCGCTTCTTTTCTTTCTGCTGAGTAGGTTTTCATTCACCCTGATTTTACCGCCCCCGGACCATGTCTATAAGAATCAGATAACACGACAACTATTCTGACGCCGGGGGGTAACAGCAGTTAGCTGGGTTCAGGTCGACGTAAAAGAGTCAAAGAGAGCGACGACGACCGGAATGCGATTGGGCATTATCTCAAGAGCTTGCCGGCCCACCATCAGTCCGGCGCCTACGAACCCGACTCACGAGGGGCTCAACAGGGTGTGGAAACCATGCGCACGGGCGCCGTGCAGCGGCCGGTCGCTGGCATTTTCTTATCCTTCTGTGCCAGATGTCATCAAGCCGACGGTTCCGGAAAACCCCCTAAATATCCAAAGCCGGCCGGCAATCCGGTTGTCCTTGCGCCGGACGCGACTTCGCTGATGTGCCTGCGGGTCGAAGGCGGTAGCAGCCCTGAGACCAACGGCGGTCCGCCGCGCGAGAAAATGCCGGCGTTCGCGAGCAAGTTGACCAGCGAAGAAATGGCAAGAGTGCTGACATTTGTTCGCAGTACATGGGGAAACACAGGCCCGGTAACAACGCATCAAGTGAATTCTTTACGTGCGGAGATTCGTAAGTGAACGGACAGATAGGACGATGCCTTCGTCGCCGGCGAGCAACACGCTGTGTCCTTCGATCCGCTTGCCCTCGTGATCTCCCGTGGTCGACAAGACCAGGGTCCCCTCGGGCGCTTTCACCTGCTCGGGGGAACCGGCCATGTTCAACGCGATGAAAAACTGGTCGCCGCCCAGGCGGCGTTCATACGTTAGTACGTTCCCACTTGAATCAACGCGTTCAATCGTTCCTTCCACCAACGCCGGTTCGCTTCTGCGTAATGAAAGCAAACGTCGATAAAGAGTCAGCATCGACATTGATTCGTCGTCCTGATCAGCAACATTGATGCAATCGCCACCGCTTATTGGTAACCATGGCACGCCGCTCGAAAAGCCGGCGTTAGGCGATCCATCCCATTGCATGGGCGTTCGTTCCGGGTCGCGGCCCTGGCCAATGCCGGGTTGCCGCAACTCGGCAGGGTCTTGCACGCGATCGGGCGGAATCACTCCGTCGGCCATGGCGAGTTCATCGCCGTAGTAGAGCGTGGGCGTGCCCCGCAAGGTAAGCAGCAACATCGCGGCGACGCGCGCCTGGCGCGCGCCGATGCGCGACGCGACACGCTCGTTGTCGTGATTACCGAGCACCCAGTTCGGCCACGCATGCAAAGGAAGCGCGTGGTCATAGTCCGACACGATCCGCGCAATCTCCGTCGCGTTCCAGGGCGCGTTTATAAGTTGAAAGTTGAACGGCATGTTCGCCCCGTTGCCATTCGGCCCGTAGTAGCTGACAAGTTGAGGCACGGGTAAATAGATCTCGCCGATCAGCACGCGCTCGCCGTATTCGTCGAGCGTCGCGCGCATCGACCGGACGATGTCATGGACTTCGGGCTGATCTTCCGTATAGGTTTGCAATTGCCGATGATGATCGGGTTCGCCGGCCTTAAACTGCGGATTCGGTGGATTGTCGCGGAAAAGGGCATCCTTGATCAGCAACCAAAGCACATCGACGCGAAAGCCATCGACGCCGCGATCCAGCCAGAACCGCAACACACCGTCCATCGCCTTGCGTACGTCGGCATTGCGCCAATTGAAATCGGGCTGCTCGCGCAGAAACGCGTGATAGTAATATTGGCCGGTGACCGCATCCCATTCCCAGGCCGAGCCCCCCATGCGGCTCAGCCAGTTGTTCGGTGGTCCGCCATCGGGCGCGGGATCGTGCCACAAGTACCAATCGCGCTTTGGGTTATCGCGTGATGAGCGGCTCTCGATGAACCACGGATGTTGGTCGGAAGAGTGATTCGGGACAAAGTCGAGGAGTACCTTCAGGCCCAGTTCGTGCGCACGAGCCATGAGCCGGTCGAAATCGCCGAGCGTCCCGAACACCGGCGCGATGGCGCAGTAGTCGGCGACGTCGTAGCCGAAGTCGACCATCGGCGAGGGATAGACAGGCGAGATCCATACGGCGTTCACCCCAAGCGTCACCAGGTACTCGAGACGCGCCGTGATGCCAGCAAGATCGCCGACTCCGTCGCCGTTGTCGTCCTGAAACGATCGCGGATAAACCTGATAGATCACGCCTCGCTGCCACCACGCCAAGTCTGACATTGCTGTTCCTCTATTTGCTTCGAGTGAGTTGCAACCAACGAGAACACATAAATGCTAAACGATCTCTGGTACAAGAATGCAATCGTCTATTGCCTCTCGGTCGGCACTTTCCTGGACGCAAACGGTGACGGCGTCGGGGACTTCAAGGGCCTTATCCGTCGCCTTGATTATCTGCAAGGCCTCGGCATTACCACTATCTGGTTGATGCCGTTCCAGCCGTCTCCCGGCCTTGATAACGGCTACGACATCTCGGACTACTACAACGTCGATCCCCGCTACGGCACGCTGGGCGACTTCGCCGAGTTCGCGCATGCCTGTCATCAACGCGGCCTGCGAGTCATGATTGATCTGGTGGTCAACCACACATCCGATCAACACGCATGGTTCCAGGAAGCACGTAGCGATCCTGACTCCAAATATCGCGACTGGTATGTGTGGTCCAAAAAGAAACCCCGCAACGCTAGAGAGGGAATCGTGTTCCCAGGCGTTCAGAAGTCGACGTGGACCTACGACAAGCAAGCGGCGCTTTGGTACTTTCATCGGTTCTACGATTTTCAGCCCGACTTGAATACGGCCAACCCGCATGTACAGGCGGAAATACTGAAGGTGATGGGCTTCTGGATTCAACTTGGCGTGTCGGGTTTCCGGATGGACGCCGTGCCCTTCGTCATATCGACGAAGGGCGCCAAGGTCGGAAAGCCGATCGAGCAGTACAACATGCTGCGAACGTTCCGGGAGTTCTTGCAGTGGCGCAAGGGGGACGCGATCATCCTTGCCGAGGCGAATGTGTTGCCCGATACGGACCTGGATTACTTTGGCGATGAAGGCGAGCGCCTTCAGATGATGTTCAATTTCCAGGTTAACCAAAATACGTTCTACACATTGGCAAGCGCGGACACGGCACCGCTAAAGAAGGCGCTGATGGCGACCCGGCCGCGGCCGGCAACGGCGCAATGGGGCGTGTTCCTGCGCAACCATGATGAACTCGATCTCGGCCGCCTGAGCCCTGAGCAACGCGCCATCGTGTTCGCAGCCTTCGGTCCGGACCCGGACATGCAGCTATACGAAAGGGGCATCCGCAGAAGGCTTGCGCCGATGCTCTCGGGGGATCGGCGACGCCTTGAACTCGCTTACAGTCTGATGCTGACCCTGCCGGGGACACCCGTACTGCGATACGGCGATGAAATCGGCATGGGTGACGATCTGCGCCTCCCAGAACGTGAATGCGCCCGCACGCCCATGCAGTGGTCCACCGAGCCGCATGGAGGCTTTACCAAGCACGCACGGCCCGTCACGCGAGTCATTTCGGGTGGTCCTTACGGTTACGAACGGGTCAATGTGGCGGACCAGCGGCGCAATCCCGACTCATTCCTGAACTGGATCGAGCGCATGATCCGCATGCGCCGCGAGGTACCGGAGATCAGTTGGGGCGACTTCGCGGTCTTACGCGTTTCCCGCAACGACGTACTCGCCCTGCGCTACGACTGGCGTAACAATTCGGTGTTGTGCCTGCATAACTTCAGCGCCGAGGCGTGCACGGTGAAATTCAAATCGGGCTGTGAGAACCCCGGCGAGGACATCCTCGTCAACCTTCTGTCCGATGACCACAGCCAAGTGGCTGCCGACGGCCGCCATAGCGTTGTTTTCGAGCCTTACGGGTATCGGTGGTATCGCATGGGAGGGCTCGATTACTTGCTCAAGCGCAGTGAAGTGTAATGTGCGTGATGTCGTCGTTTGCTGTCGGTGGCTAGTAGCGGTAGACGCGTGGCCGCTAACGGGCTCCGCAGCGTTCTCAATAGGGTTTCTTTATTCCGCTGGCTGAGGCAGGCGCGTCCATCCTTCCCGCATTCATTTTCGGCTGCGCACCGCCTGACGATGTTCCCGTTGTGCTCGGGCGCGACGTCGTGGATGTTGAACCGGTAGTGCCGCTTCCATTTGGAGTTGTTATTCCAGTTCCACCTTGTCCAGCGCCATTGCCTCCCGCTGTGCCGCCGGCGCCGCCCGTACCGGCGCTGCCTGCGCCCTGGGCGTAAACGGCATCGCAAAGCGCCAAAATTAACGCTGAAACCAATAGTCCCTTTGTGGCAACTCGCATGGCAGTCTCCTTCGCCTAGACCCGAGAGTGGCGCAACAGGCACATCCCGTGGCAAATCCGCCGCAATCGTTATGCCACCGCGGCCCGTTCTTCTCGAACGATCTGCGCCCACTATGACGCGGACCCCATGTTTTACGCGAACGACCTGAATGCCGTGTGGAACATCCCTTACTTCCCCGGCGGTTCGGTTGACGGGAAAGCGGCGTCGGCGGCCATGGCCAGGTCCCTGGGCCTGAGCGCGCGTTTTGGACGTGCCGATGGGGTGTGTTTCGATGCCGAGGAATTTCTGAGGCAACACCTTCAGTGGAGCTGGCAGCACGGCTACCTGAAGAGCCCTCCTTCCTAGACACTGAAGGTCCGCCAGAGCACGGCCGGATTTAGATGGCGCTGCTTATATAGGATAGGAGCGGTCGTGGACTGAACGTCGCTGAGACGGAAACGGTTAATTAGCCGGCGACTTCATTCACACCGTTGACGGCTCGGGGGCCTTCAGAAGCGCCTCTAGCGCTTGCATTGCAATCGGCTTGATGATGCATCCATCGAAACCTGACATGCAATTGCTCCCCTTTAAATCAATATGCCCTGTTAGAGCAACGATTCGAGTCTTCTGCGCCCGCCCATTGGCACGAAGTTCGCGGCATACGTCGCGGCCGTCGCCATCGGGAAGGCTTATATCCATCAGGATGAGGTCGAAGGTTTCTTCGGAACAACGTTGCAGCGCGCTAACGCAGTCGTATGCTACGCGAGCGCGATGTCCCAGTCCCTCTGCGATGTCGGCGAACATGTCCGCACACACTACGTGGTCGTCTACAAACAAAACATTCATGTCGTTCTTCCCTGTCGGCGTACGCCAGAACTGCGCGTCGCGTGCCGAGGACAAAACCGTCGCTCACTGTTCGCGTCTGCGCGTAAGTCCGAATCACGAACGACGAAGTTATGGCTGTGGGCAACAAGCTTGCATCATGGCTCGCGCGTGAGCGACGTCAAACCCGTGTTCGCGTTAGCCAGTATGTTGGACAGCCACGTTGCTCGTGAGAATGCGCTTCGGCGATGACCGGCCTGCGCCAAATGTCGGCTCAAACCGTCGTATCAATCCAGATTCGACCCCAACGAGTCGCGTAGTTCACCGCTTGCTCGTGGTCGAAGAAGTAGTCGAGTGCAGGGAAGGAGCGTGGCGCATGGCCCGGCCGTTGGACCACAAGGTCCGCCGCAAGCAGGCCGTTATGTACGGGACATGAGCTTGCTGTAAGCAGAAAACCGCGATGCGCGGTTGTAGATGGTGCTCTCATGAATACTGGCTCTCAGGTGATCACCTTCGTCTACGCGAAGGTGTTTACTGCAATGCCGTGGAGTGTCTCAATGCACTGTTACGACGGTACGACACGGCAACGGTTAGAACTGAAGCGCAGCCGCATTCTAGAATCGATGCTCTAATTCCGGCACCCCGTATTAACGCTGAATTGTCGGAGGAACTGCCCGTAGAGCGAGCGCCAGTCGGAAGAACCCCTCCCGTGCGTTCGGGTGCGGTGATGGGTGGTAAATGCCTGTCGAAAATGCCCCGAATACGGACGAAAACTGGCTATTGCCTGACGTTTCAGTTGAACTAGTCTTCAGAACCGACAGCCATTTTCGGTACGTGGGAGGCAGCCATGCAACCGCCGAGTGTCGCTTTTATGGGGGCAACGATTTTCCCGATCGTCGCACCGATCCCGGCCGGATTTTCGTCGATGGTAATTATCGTGGACGGCAATCACGAACAGCGCGGATCGGGCACGTTGGGTACATTTTCAACTCGAGATGATGCTTTTACGTGCGCCGTCGAGCACGCGAAGGCGGAGATAAGGCGGCATTGCTTGATGACGATGGCCTGCTAGCCTTCGGACAGAAAGCACCAAACGGCCTCATTCAAAATCGTCATCAGTGGATGTTGTGATGATTGCTCGCAACATTCCGGTGAACGCGGGAAGACTTGCGATTTGAGCGACGATCTTATGAGGAGCGCATATGAGTGCAGATAAGCATCCGTACTGCGTCGCTCTAGGCGCTTCGGGTAGTGAGGGTCTTTCCGACATCATTGAACTACTCAACGTGTGGCCCAAAGGCATGCACGCTGTGTTAATGGTTGTGCTCCACCGGCTGAGCGAGGAGCCGAGCAATCTCAGAGGGGTTCTGGCTAGTCGCTGTGCTGGACTACACGTGGAGATCGCCCGCGAAGGGGAGGTTCTCATACCGGATGTGTGCTATATCGGAATGCCTGACCGTCCTTTGACGTTGCTCGAGGACAGGTCGGCGTTCCTGATCGATGGATCAAACAACAGATTGAGAAACCGCACTGTCGACGCGCTCTTTCACTCCATGGCCGAAAACATCGGACAACGAACGGTAGGAATCGTTTTATCCGGATCTTTGGACGATGGCTCTCGCGGGCTTGCCGCGATACACGAGGCGGGCGGTTTGACGATGGTCCTCGATCCTCAAAACAAGCCAAGAGGCATGCAGCAAAATGCGATTGACTTTGACGGGCCAATCACTTTCGTGGGCAGTGGGACCGAGATCGCACTGGTAATAGGTAGTCTTTTACCTCGTCAAGGCAACCAGGGCTCGTTACCAATCGACCAACGACGCTCCGAACCGGGATGAACGATGAGGACCTTCGCGAACGAACTATCTGCTTGACCTGCAAGGGTGAATCATCACGGTCGTTGAGGCAAAGCTTGCAAACTGATCGCACGAGGTCGAATTGACCAGAGCAATGATTGAGCGCGTTGAAGAGGGGCTTGGTCTGAAACCTTCGCGGCGTACCGGAAATACCGCATACGGTTCGGCATCGATGCTTACCTGGGTGATCGAGCACAAACAGATTGCACCACACGTCCCGGTTTGGGATAAGACCGCGTAATCCACTAAGCCAACAATTTCATGCCGGCATCAACAAGGTCGCTCCTCAGATCAGCCGGCTCTTCCATCAGGCCGGTGACGTACGCGCCGTTGATGAGCAGCGCTATCTGAGACGCTGTACGGTTGGGATCATCGGCGCCAAGCTTGGCCACTATGGCCGCGAGCCTCGCCCGCATTTCCTCTTTGTTTCCCCGGGCGACGACGCGGCCAGGATGGTTGTCGTCGGGAAACTCCGTCGCCAGGTTGAGAAATGGACAGCCGCGAAAGTCGGGGTGTCCGATCCGCTTTGCGATCCAGGAAAGCAGCGCCTCCAGCAAAGCGCGCGGGTCATTGGCGTGCTGCTCTTCAATGCTATCCCACCGCGCCCAGAACAACCGATCCTGTTCGGCGGCGAAGGCGGCAATCAAGGCGTCCTTGGATTCGAACAGACGATAAAGGCTCGTCTTCGACACGCCGGATTGCTCGACAACCGTGTCGACGCCGATGGCGCGGATGCCTTCACGGTAGAACAACTCGCTTGCTGTCGCGAGGATTCGCTCGCGGGCGCTCACTTCGCCCTTTGGCGGCGCGCCCCGCCGGGGTCGGGCTGCTGACTTCATATCTACAAACTCCTTTCATTCCGAGATTCTGGTTGACAAAGTAACAGACCTGTCCGTACTCTTCAAGATAAGTACAGGTCTGTAACTTTATGGAGAATGGCCATGAGGACGATAGAAGCAGAGACTTTCTCAGGCTGTCGCAGGGCATGGTTAATGTCGAACACGGCGCCATCGTCCGTGGCTACCCGATGGGGGCAACAGAGGTCGTGCTCACCACCCGCCTTATTCATTCGATGCGCCGTGATGATCTCGAACGGGGCATCGTCACCTTGTGCGTCGGCGGCGGAGAAGACCTCCCGCTCGCGCTTGAGGCCATTGCGTAAAGCTGGAGCTGAATCATGAATCAGTTGAGCGAGCGCTATCTGGAAGATTTTGCAGTGGGGCAGATGTTTGGCTCAGGGCGGCTGCGCATCGACAAGGAGCGGGTCCTCGCGTTCGCTGCTGAATTCGATCCACAGCCCTTTCACCTCGATGAGGCGGCCGCGCGTCACTCGATTTTCGGCGGACTGGCCGCTAGCGGCTGGCACACAGCCGCCGTGACGATGCGGTTGATGATTGAGACCGAACTCAAGCCGGCTGGCGGCTTCATCGGAGCTGGCCTCGACGAGTGCCGATGGCCCCGGCCAGTGCGCCCCGGTGATGAGTTGCGCGTCGAGTGCGAGGTGATCGAGGTACGACCGTCAAAGTCGCGCCCAGAGCAGGGCCTGATCAAACTCCGAACGACCACCCTGAACCAGGACGACGAAGCCGTGCTGGTGCATGTCGTGAACATGGTGGTGCCGCGCCGGAAACAACATTTGCGTTGATACCGCAAGGCGGGATCGATCGTCGAAGAAGAATGCTCATGATATAAATTTCGGATACCGAAATGAATGAGTTAAGGAAGTACTGCATTCGAAATCAGCTCACGGTGTTCGCGGCACGTATCCGACCGCGTCGGCACCAACGTCAACCGCCTTGGGATAGAGGTAAATATGGACATCGGTTTCATCGGCTTAGGTGTCATGGGGCAGCCAATGGCGCTCAATCTGGCGCGCGCGGGCACGCAACTGATTGTCTGGAATCGCTCCGCTGAAAGGAGCGAGTCTTTGCGAGCGGTGGGTGCAACCGTCGCGACCAACCCTGCCGAGATATTTAAACGCACCCGCGTGGTGTTCCTGATGCTGACCGACGGCGACGCAATCGACACCGTCCTCGCCCGCGGCACGCCGCAGTTCAGCGTGACCGTTGCGCACCACACGATCGTCCACATGGGGACGACCTCGCCCGATTACTCGCGCGGACTTGAAGCCGACATTCGCAACGCCGGTGGCAGCTACGTGGAAGCACCCGTCTCGGGCTCGCGCAAGCCCGCCGAAGCGGGCCAACTCGTAGCGATGCTAGCCGGTGAAGACGCGGCCGTCGAAAGCGTGCGTCCTCTGCTCGAACCAATGTGCCATCAGACAATTGTGTGCGGCCCGGTTCCGAGCGGGCTTCTCATGAAGCTCGCGGTGAACCTGTTTCTGATGACCACAGTCACCGGCCTTGCGGAAGCGGCTCATTTTGCCGAGCGGCACGGTCTGGACATGCAGCAGTTCCGCACCGTCGTGGATGCCTGTCAGATGGCGAGCGACATCTCACGCGTGAAAATTCTCAAGCTGGTGATGCGTGACTTCGATGTCCAGGGGTCGATCACTAATGTGCTGACGGTTAACCGATTGATTGCGGAAGCGGCCAGAGAAGCCGGGGTCGCTTCGCCGCTATTGGATGTCTGCCACGCGCTATTCGGTGAGACGCTGGCGCTGGGGCACGGGCAGTCAGACATCGCTGCCGTCGTCCTCGCACTCGAGGCAAGAACCGAATCTGGCCAATGATCGCGTTCGCCGCGCGATTCCAGATTGCAGTGTCTACATATATCCGTTTGTCCCTCTCGATCTGATTTATCGCTTGACATAGTGACAGACCGGTAACTATATTGTACTTAAGTAACAGATCGGTAACTTTAAGGAATGGTAGCGATGCGTGTAATCGAGGCAGCGACTTTCTCGGGCTACGGCGGGCTGCGGCAGATCGACTCGCCCAAGCCGCAACCGGCAAAGGACAGGGTCCTGATCCGCGTTACAGCCGCCGGCGTCACGCCGCTCGATCACACGATCCTGTCGGGTGGGCACCCTCGGGCCAGGGCGCCGCTGGTGCTCGGCAACGAAGGTGCTGGTGTCATCGAGCATGCCGGCGACTCCGGCCTCGCGGTGGGAAGCCGCGTGATGTTCACAGGACCCTACGGCGTTCGCGAGAATGGCGCGTGGCAAGCATGGCTGCTGGCGAGGCCCGAAGATCTGGCGCTCGTGCCCGATGGGATCGACGACGTAGTCGCGGCCAGCCTTCCAGTGGCCTGGCTGACGGCGCAGATCACGTTGACGCTGGCCGATTCAAGCGAGGCATGACAGTGCTGGCTCCGGGGATCGGCGGGTCCGTCGGCAACGCGACTTATCAACTCGCGCGGGCGCAGGGCGCCAGCAAGGTCATGTCGACAGCCGGCAGCGCGACGAAAGCCGCTCGCGCGCGCGAGCTTGGCTTCGAAGATGTGATCGACCTCACCACAGAAGGTCTCGCCGAGGGCGTTCGCCGGATCACGGATGGCAAGGGGGTCGATATCGTCATAGAGAGCATCGGCGCAAGCGTGACCAGTGATGCGCTAAGCAGCCTTAGTCTTGGCGGCGTCCTGATCACCTTGGGCTACTCCGCTGGACGCAGGACCACAATCGATGTGACGGACTTCATCTGGAAGCGCGCGCGAATGGCCGGCTTCTCCCTGTTCGCCCAATCACCGGCTTCGATCGCCACCGCGTGGCGGGACATTATCCCGCTGATCGTGGGCGGATCGGTCAAGCCGATCGTTGAACGGGTCTATCCCTTCGACGAGGCAGGCGAAGCTCTGCGCCATCTGATTGAGGATCGGCCGTTTGGGAAAGTCGTCCTGGCGGGATGATCGACATGGCAACCGTATCAGCGTCGAATATCAGGCGCTGGCTTGAAGAGTCTCAGACGCGATGAACGCGTTGGAAGCTTTGCATAACTTAGCAATCAACGGAGTAATCGCTATGGGTAAGTTGCAGGGAAAGGTGGCCGTCATCACCGGCGGCTCGTCGGGGATAGGCTTGGCCGCCGCGAAGCTCTTTGTCGCCGAGGGCGCCTACGTCTTCATCACCGGCCGTCGCCAGAAGGAGCTAGACGAAGCCGTGAGGGTCATCGGGGACAATGTGACTGGCATACAGGGAGACGTCGCCGATCTGGCTGACCTTGATCGTCTCTATGAGAACATCAAAGCGACAGGGCGAAGAATCGACATTGTCTTCGCTAACGCCGGTGCCGCTGAGTTCGCCGCCCTGGGCAATATCACCGAAGCGCATTTCGACAAACTGTTCACTACCAACGTGAAGGGAGTGCTCTTCACCGTCCAAAAGGCCTTGCCGCTCTTGAACGACGGCGGGTCGATCATTCTCACGGGTTCCGTCGCGAGCGCCAAAGGGACGCCTGCCTTCTGGGTATATGGCGCGACCAAGGCGGCCATCCGCAATTTCGTGCGGGGATGGACCGTGGAGCTGAAGGACCGTGGCATCCGTTCAAACGTCCTTAGCCCAGGTCCAATTGATACGCCGATCATTGGTCAGCAGCCTCCAGACGCTATGGCGAGGATTTTATCCACCATCCCGATGGGACGCGTGGGGGAAGCCGACGAAGTTGCCAAGGCTGCCCTGTTTCTCGCTTCGGATGACTCGAGTTTCGTTACGGGCATCGAGCTCTTCGTGGATGGCGGCAGAGCGCAGATCTGACATTGCGCAACCTGATGTCTTATAAGGCATGCCCGGGTGCTGTGCGTGCTTGGGTGTCCATTGAAGAGGAGTTTCATCATGAAAGGTGTTGTGCTCACCGCATATGGCGAACCAGCAACGGGACTTGAATTCCGTGAGTTGCCAGAACCCGTCAGTCCGGGGGCGGACCAGGTGCTGGTCGGGGTCGAGTACGCCCCAGTCAACTTCAGCGACATTCTCGTCGCGCGAGGCTTGTACCCACTGCATCCCGAGTTGCCATCGGTTATTGGCAACGAGGGTGCGGGGCGAGTGCTGGAGGTTGGTACCGACGTCAACAACGTCAGAGTCGGCGACCGCGTGCCTCTCCCGATGGGCAGCTTTACCTGGCGCGAGCGAATGCTCGTCAACGCGGACGGTTTGGTCGCGCTTCCGGCCGATGCCGATCCACGTCAGTTAGCAATGCTGACCATTAACCCACCCACCGCGCATCTGCTGCTTGAGACGTACGTACGGCTGCAGTCGGATGACTGGATCGTAATCAACGCGGCCAACTCGGCCATAGCACGCTGGATAGTCGGTTTCGCCAAGCAAAAAGGCGTCAAAACTCTCGGACTGGTGCGCCGGGCCGAGGCTATGAGCGCCGCGCGAGAAGCTGGGTGCGAACTGGTCTTGCTGGACGACGATAGCGCGCCCGCGAAAGCCGCCGAGGCGGTAGGCGAAAAGCGCATCCAACTTGCGCTGGACGCTGTCAGTGGCGAGGCCACTAGCCGCTTGGCCAAGCTGCTGGGGCATGGCGGCACCCTCGTGTCGTACGCTGCCCAGAGCTTTGCGGCGATGTCGATTAGCCCGTTCGATGTCATCTTCAATGACCTGACCGTTCGTGGTTTTTCTGTTGGTAATCCGGATTTTGCCGGCCCGATTCCTGGCGCTATCATGCAGGCCGCAAAGATGGTGGCGTCGGGCGAGGTCGCTATTCCAGTGGCCGAGACATATCGGCTTGAGGAAATCGACGCCGCAATCGCCCATCAGGCGCGAGGTGGAAAAGTTCTTCTGAAAGTTGGGGACTAGGTGCAAGGCGGGAGGTTTGGCCAGCCTGGAACAAGGGGAACTCGACAGCATTCCCTGCTGGATCGGTTTGATTGGGGCAGCATCAAAACCACGTGAACGAGGCTCGTCTAGCTCCGGGGGAATCTACCCGGTATCGGGTGAGCTACAAAACAATTGTTCTTGAGTGCGAGGCAGGGGTATCCACATTGAACGCCCCTGCCATTGATCAATTACTTCTTGGCTGCGTCAACCTTCGCGTCGGCGGCTGTGTTGTTTGCATCGCCTTGTGCCTCAACCTTTTCCTTGTCAGCCTTGGCTTGTGCGACAGAAGCGTCCTTGTTTGCATCCTGCTTCTTGGCATTTGCTTTAGCCTGGGCTTCGCTCTTTTTCTTGTTCGCTTTCTTCTGCGATTTCATTGCGTCGACCCGCGCGGCCGAGGCTTCCTTGGGGGTGTCCGCCCTCGCGACCTTCGCGGCGTCCTTGTTGGCATCGGCTTGCGCTGAAGTCTTGTCTTCATTGGCAGACGCTTGTGCCTTCGCAGCATCTTGAGACGCGTCTGCTTTCTTTTCGTTCGCCGTTTTTTGCGCGTCGGCCTTTTTATGATCTGCCTTCAATTGCGCTTTGCCGGCTTCCGTTGTTGCAGTCGACGGTGCCGCCATTTGTGCGAAAGCGGTCGACACGAGAAGGGCGGAGGCGAGAGCAGCGATAATCTTTTTCATGGTTTAGATCCTTTAGTGTACGACCGCGGATTAATGCGGTGCTGTGTCTGATAACGCATCCTTAGTGACAAGCGTTGACCGTTTGCTCCAAGAACAAATGTAACCATTTGCACCTCGCGGCCATTTCTATGGCATTAGTGCGCTCTCGCGAAATTTACCGACCCACGAAGACTTGCAAGGCGACGGCGGAACCAATTACCGAATAGATCACGGCATTACGACGTACCCAATGCAGACGGAGGCTCCGTCGCGCTAAAGAACCTTTTATGATTCGGTATGAAGTTGATAGGAATGCTGATGGTTAAGTTCATCGAACTGCTCAAAAATAGAGCGTCCTGCTACGGTGCTCGGCTGCATCTATCCTTTCGCGATCGGACAGTTTGTCGGTTCGTGCCGTGCAGTCAGGAGACTAATTTGCAGAGAGCCTAACGGCTCCAAATACAATGTCGGCTGGTCCTCGCCCAGCAAATTCGTGAAGCCGGTTGCCGATGCATTTGGCATGCTGAAAAAAGGGCAGTACACCCGGGTCCCGGTTAAGTCGGGGTATGGATGCTATGTTCTCCAACTTGACGATACTCGCCCGCTGAAAGTCCCCTCCTTTGAGGACATGAAGCCGATGCTGCTTCAGCAAGCGCAATCGCAGATGATCGACAAGATGATTGCCGGCTTGCGAGCTGACGCCAAGGTCGAGTAATTGTGTAAGCCGGAGTGGGTTTCAGGGGTTTTTGTTTCAGCGGAGATCAGGTCTTACGCCTTCTCAGCGCTCAACCGCCTTGAACAACCGATTCTTATCGAGCGTGGCCGGATCGAACGTCTTATCGCCGTCTTTCGTGGGCAGCTCGGGGCTGGCGTCTTCCAATGCGCGCCCAATATAGCGGCCTCTTGGCCGTATGACTTTGCCGACCCGGAGCTGCTCAATACAGTGCGCGAGCAGGCCCACGCTTCGGGCCGTTGCGAACAACGCGAACGACGCATCGCGTGGCAGTTCCAGCTGCGCCGCCAAGGCAGCAAGTGCAACGTCGATATTCGGGTTGAGCCCGGTCAGCTCAACCACCTTGTTGATGAACGACATGAGCTCTTGAGGTGGATTCAGCACGTCGAGCAAGGCGGCTGCCCGCGGATCGCCGTCCGGATACAGATGATGTCCGAACCCCGGGATTGGAATGGCCGACTGCAAATGGTGGGCAACGACGTACTCCGCACCGAGTCTTCGGACGTCGTCGAACACGGCCCGCACCCGGCCTGACGCATCGCCATGCAGCGGGCCGGAGAAAGTCGCGAGTCCCGTAAGCAGGCATCCCGGCAGCGATGCACCAGTGGACGCGGTAATCCTGGCGGCGAACGCCGAACTCGTAATCTCGTGGTCGGCTACGAGGACCATTGCGCGGCGGATGAGTTCGGCGCCATCGCGATCCTGGCCCCAACCGAGCGCGAGCCGTTCATGCGTCATTTGTGCATTCGCGTCACATCGCGCGCCAAACGCTTGCGCGATGAGCGCCACAAGCCGGCCGGCCTCCACATGTAGTGCGCTGTCCGTGCGTCCGAGAGTCGAGTGCCCGCAGGCCGCGAGCGCTGCCAGCGACGTGAACGCGCATTGCCTGCCTCGCTGGTCGCCTAGTAGCGGCACGTCACCGGTTTCGAAGGAAACGGGCGCACGCGCATTCCAGAGAATGGCCGCCACGTCCTCGAGCGTTGCCGTATCCGAAAGCCGGATGCTATCGCGTCCCCGGTAATACGGCCGACCTTTCGAGAAGCTGGTGATACTGCTGGAAATGCAGGGCTCCGCGCCGAATATTGTCCCGGCAGCGAGTGCCTCGCGCTTGCGTCCCACCTGTTTTTTGCGGCACAGACCTGCAACGTCCTCCGCGCGATAGAGGCTCTTGCGCGAGTCATGAGGATCCGGCATGACCGCGATGGTGCCCCGGCTTACATACGCATAGACAGTCTGCGCTTGCACGCCGAGTTGTCGAGCCGCTTCAGTCAGCGTGATCCAGTTTCGCATGGGATGGCAGGCAAGGTGATGAGGCGGAACGGGGCAGCAGGGGAGTTGCGATGCGATCACGCCTTGCATATTCGCGCGACCAATCCAGCGTCCATATTGACGTTTTTTCAGGTAAAAGTCATCTCGGCGGGGCGCCGCTCCAGGATCTCGACGAGAACGTCGCCCGGCGATCGCACGAAGCAGGCTCTGACGCCGGGGCGAACCTGCTTGACCGCCTCGACAATTTCCGCATCGCAGCGCAACAGATGCTCGAACGCGGCGTCGAGATCCTCCACGACCACGCCGACATGATCGATGCCCTGCCTTTGCTCGCCATGAGCAGGGCGGCCGGTTTGGGCGCTCGCCAGCGATGTGATGAAAAGGTTGATGCCGCCGATGCGCAAATCCACTCGTCCCGGGCGACGCACGATCTCGGCGTTCAGGCAGCGCGCAAACCATGCGGCGGTGGCTTCGGCGTCGGCCGAGCACAGTTGCAGATGATCCCACTTGAATTCAATCATTCGTTTTTCACACGATAGCCGAAAGCGTCACAGTTCGATGCGGGAAAGCTTCCCCAGCAGCACGGAGTAAGAGAGGGTCCCGAGCACGCATATCGCGCCCATCAGGTTGAGAGCCCAGTAGAAGTGGCCGGTGTGATGAGTGATGTAGCCGATCATGAGGGGCGTAGTGACCGCAGCGATGTTGGCTGCCAAGCTAGTGATGCTGCTGGTCAGTCCCACATACTGTCGAGGCGCGATTTCAGAAACGGCGGCCCACGACATTGACCCGACACCTTGTGCGAAGAACGCGACAGTCAGGATGGTGATCACCAACTCGTTCGACTCGACGAAATTGACGAGCACGATAGACGCGCCGAGCAACGTGCCGATGATGAGCGGCGCCTTGCGCGCAGTGGAAATCGACACCCCGCGCCGGATGAAAAAGTCCGAGAGGTAGCCGGCCACGAGAATGCCAATCGTCGCACCGATAAAAGGGAGTGCCTGGAAGATCCCGACCTTGATCATCGACATGTGACGCGCTTCGATCAGATAGGTCATGAACCAGGTGGTGAAGAAGACCAGCAGCGTGTTGTTGCAGAACTTGCCGAGGCAGATGGCGAGAATCTGCCGGTAGCTGAGCAGCTTGAGCGCCATGCGCCAATCGAACTTCTCGCGGGGCTTGCGCGCCGCCGTGGAGCCTTCATTGATGTATTGCAGCTCGGCCGCATTCACGCCCGCGTGCTGATGCGGATCGCGATAAACCCGGTACCAGACAAGACTGAACAGAATGCCGAATCCGCCCGTCACGAAAAAGACCGTACGCCAACCGTACGCGGCGGAGATCCACAGCAACAAGCCGGTGAACAAGGGCGTCCCAATGTACTGCCCCATTACATACACGCTGGTCGCGAAGCCGCGTTCTCCGGCGGGAAACCACAACGTCACTGCGCGCGCGTTGGAAGGGAAGGCTGGCGCCTCCATTGCGCCGATTGCGAGCCGCGATCCGAGCAGCATGTGATAGCCGGTTGCGAGACCCTGCGTCAGCGTGGCAAATGACCATCCGATGAGAGACAGGGCATAGGCTACGCGTGAGCCGAGAATGTCGGTCAGCACGCCCCCGGGCACCAAGGCAATGGAATAGGCAAGGCCGAACGCCGCAAACAGCTCGCCCATCTGCATCTTGTCGAGCGCGAGGCTCTTCGAGAGGCCAGGCGCAACAATGCCCAGCGCCGAGCGGTCCACATAATTGAGGATGGTTGCCACGAGCAACATCGAGAGCACGACGTACCGCACCCTGGAGCGTTTCGTGGTATCCGCGTAAGCCGGGTTTCGCGCCGGCAATGTTTGTTCCTCTACGACTTTCATCGGTGTCTCCTGAACATTAGCCTGTTGTTTTTGTTTTTGTATTTGGCGAGAAGGCGATTTATCCGCGGCCGACAAACGGCATGGCGCTCGCCATGATGGTCATGTTGAGGATATTGGCCTCGAGCGGAAGACTGGCCATGTGCACGACCGCGTTCGCCACGTGCGTCACATCCATTCTTGCTTCGGGCGCCATGCTTCCATCTGCTTGAAGCACGCCGCGGCTCATGCGTTCCGTCAGCGATGTGGCCGCGTTGCCGATATCGATCTGGCCGCAGGCAATGTTGAAAGCGCGTCCGTCCAGCGCGATCGATTTGGTGATGCCGGTGACGGCATGTTTCGTTGCCGTATAGGCGATGGTATGCGGCCTCGGCGAATGGGCTGAGATCGATCCATTGTTGATGATTCGTCCCCCTTGAGGGGACTGTGCTTTCATCAAGCGATAAGCGGCCCGAGCGCATAAAAAGACGCCGGTCAGATTGGTGGCCACGACATCGTTCCAGAACGCGACCTCGTAGTCTTCCAGGGGCACGGCCCCCGCGTTGCGGCCTGCGTTGTTGAAGAGCACGTCGAGCCGGCCGAATGCGTTGGCGATCTGCGAAAACGCGTGATCGACCGATGCGGCGTCGGCAACGTCAGCCTGGAATACATGCGCTTCCCCGCCGGCTGTGCCGATTGCCTCTTTCGTTTCCTGCAGAGGCTCGGCTCTGCGTCCGATCAGCGCGACGGCGAATCCAGCGTTGGCGAGCGCCACGGCGGCGCTGCGGCCGATGCCGGAGCCGGCGCCCGTAACGGCTGCAAACTTCTTCGATCCAGGCATTTCATTTCCTCTCGACAATTCAATTGAACATGAGAAGGAGAGTTGCATTCACGCCATGCGTTGAGCAATCTTGATTCATTGAATCAACATCCGGGGGCCTTGCTGATAAGGATCGTCATAGGGTTTTCCTGATGCTCGCGATGTCGTCAGCAAGATGGACGAAGGGTGCGGATGGAACGAACTGCAACACGCAGGATCCGGCGTGACAAGGTGTGACGAATAAGGGACGAATCAGTCGCGATAAGTTGATTCATCCAATCAATATTGACGGTCGACTCCGCGGTTTCGTAGTCTCTCGACGTCTGTCCATCAAAGGAAAACCATGTCGGAAAATAAATGCACCAGGCTGTTGATTGCGCGGAAGGTTCCCACGGCCGTAGCGAATCGCGCCGAGGCCGAGTTTCATGCCTTCGTGACCGAATCCGATATGGACTCGTGGTCTGTCGTCGACTTCTGCAGGAAGCACGACGTGCTGGCCGTACTGATCGGGAAGAAGTCCGGTTTGCAGGCGGAGCACATTGCCGCGCTGCCCTCGACGGTCAAGATCATTGCGAACGCGAGCGCGGGCTTCGATCACATGGACGTGGCTGCCGCCCGCGAGAGGGGAATCGCCGTCACGAACGCACCCGATGCGTTGACCGAATGTACGGCCGATTTCTCCATGCTGCTCGTGCTGGCGGCTTGCCGCCGTGCGTCGGAGTACGAACGAATAATGCGCAACGGATGGGGCAAATCGTTCGGCATGACCGAGATGCTGGGCACGCGAGTGAATGGCAAGACGCTCGGGATTGTCGGGTTCGGGCGTATCGGTCGGTCGGTTGCGAAGCGTGCGCAGGGTTTCGGCATGCGCGTGATTTACACGGACATTGGCCGTGCGGCTCCGTCGCTGGAGAATGGCGCGACCTTCTACGCCAGCCTCGAGCAAATGTTGCCGCATTGCCAGGTGCTCACGCTACACGTGCCGGGAGGGGGCGTCCCGCTGATGACGAAAAGGGAATTTGGACTCTTGCCCAAGGGTGCGGTTTTTGTGAACGCGGCGCGTGGCGGCCTCGTAGACGAAGATGCGCTCTATGAAGCCCTGACATCGGGACATCTGTTCAGCGCGGGTCTGGACGTGTACCGGAACGAGCCCAATGTCGACAAGCGCTTCGCAAAACTCGACAACGTGTTCATCACGCCCCATATGGCGAGCGCCACGATCGAGACCCGCGACCAGATGGGGTTGACAGCGCTGGACAATGTCGCCGCCGTGCTGGATGGGCGGGGCGCCTTAAATCCGGTCTGAGGCGCGATCTCGCGCGCGAGTTCGCGCAGGCTGACCTCGACGATGTGATCGTGCAGCTTGCGCAGTGAGATCTGCAGGCAAAGAAACAGCAGCGCAAACCTCGCCAGCTATCTGTCTGGGTCAGCCGAACGGACTGACACCCAGTGCGGGTTCAAGGCTGTCCTTCAACGCCGCGTTGTATTGAAACCATGGAACACAAACCGTCAAATCCAACCTGTCATCGATTGCCGTAATCACTGGGCGTGGATTGATCTTCTAATCAGCTTTACTGACCGGAGTCTGAACCACGGGGCCGGTTTGCAACGCAACCCTGAGTGGCTTTCGGTTTTCGAGTTTGCGAAGCATAAACCGACAGCCCGAGCAGCCGCTTTATGCTGCGCAAACCCCGGGCAAGAGAGGCTAGAACCGCGCTTCTAACCCACTTCCAACCCACCGGAAAACGCTCAATTCGCCTGCACCCGGAACCGCCCGGATCGATACGGGTCAAGCAAGCGCACCTTCACGTCGTCAAGCAACTCGGTCGTGATCAATTGCGACAGCACGGCGGCGAGGCTTATCCCCGCGTTCGTCGTCACCGCCAGCACACCAGGAAGTGCCGGGTTGCGGCTGATAACCGGCAGCCCGTCGGATGGAATCACACGCCGTGTCTCAGTCACCTTCTCCACCATCGCGTCGCTCAGCCCCGGCAGAATATGCGCGGCGATACGCACCAGTTCCTCGGCGTCGGGTGTACCCGGATCGCCCACCGGTGATCCCGAGAAATGCTTGGCGATGACGACCCGCCCGTCCACGCGTTGTATCGCATGCACGTGCGCGCTCAGAATCACCGAGTCGAACAGTTTCGGCAGCGGTGCGAGATGAACGACGCTGCCGGTGCTGTGTGTGAGCGGCGCATCAAGCCCCGTCCCTTCGACGAGTTTGGGATTTGCCACACCACCCGCAAAGATCAGCAGGTCAGCCTCGCGTTTGCCCGAGCTGCTCGTGACCTCGTAGCCGGCGGACGTCTT
The DNA here is from genome assembly GCF_011493005.1 of Caballeronia sp. SBC1. Lineage (NCBI taxonomy): Bacteria > Pseudomonadati > Pseudomonadota > Betaproteobacteria > Burkholderiales > Burkholderiaceae > Caballeronia > Caballeronia sp. SBC1. The sequence goes on along the minus strand of NZ_CP049159.1, from coordinate 445,041 downwards.
CTCGAAGCTCTCGTAGACGTCGTGTGGCGAATAGCGCGCGCCCCGCACAATCGCGGCTTGCAACATGGTCGACGTGAGTTGTACTGGGGACATCATGCCTTCGTCCGGCGTGTACGTGATGAACGTCTCGTCGCCGGGTTCCAGTGCCGGCTCGATCTCGTGCGCCTCGGCGGCCGTCACGGTATAGGTCGGGCTACCCCAGCTCAACCGCCGCTCTAGTTCAGACCGCAATTCCTTCGCCCCTTCGCTGCCGGGCTCAGCCATCTGGAAACAACCCGACCAGCGAATCGGCAAATCCGCGACCACGCTTTGCAGATAGCGCCAGCGTAGATGCGAAAGCCGGTGCAGGTTGAAGTATTCCCGCGCGCGGGATTCCTCGAGCGAGTCCGCGTTGCGGAATTTAGTCTGGTTGGTGATCCACGCGAACGATCCAGACGTCGCGCCGAGGGCGACCTCATTCTTGTCGATGACGGTGACGCGCGCCCCCCGGCTGGACAGATCGCGAGCGAGGGTGGCGCCGATAATGCCTGCGCCGACAATGATTACCTTAGGATTGCTGTCCATCATGTACGTGCCTCGTTTTCGTTGATATGGGTAGAGCTGTTCGCCGGCGTCTGCGCGAGGTGCGATTGCCCCAGTGACAGGCCGCGTGTTTCGGGAGCCATGCGCGCGGACACGATCAGTCCTGCGCCGCTGATGCCAGCGGCGATCAGCAGGCCGTTGGCGCTGCCGAAGTGCGAGAGCACGGTCGGCAACAGGAACGTGCCCGCAGCGGCGCCGATGCGGCTTGCGGACATCGCGAGTCCCATGCCGGTCGCGCGCAAATCGGTCGGGAATACTTCGTTCGGGTAGATGAACTGCAGGCCGGAGCCGGCGGCCTCCGCGACGGTGAAGAGAATGAAGAGCGCGATGGCGGCCGTGGAGAGACCGGAGAGGGGCGTGGCGAGTAGCACGAGCGCGAGCGTGGCCAGCACAAACGAGGCCAGCAGCAGCGGACGTCGACCCACCCGGTTGACGATAAGCATGCCGATCGCCGTGCCGACGATCGCGAACGCAATGATGATTAGCGAACCCGCAAGCGCCTGCGTTACGCCGAGCGATTTGAGAAGCATTGGCTGGAACGTCTTGATGGCGAATGACGGCGCGATCTGGCACATCCAGAAGATCGAGCAGAACACCAGCATGCGCCCATAGCCGCGCGCCAGCAGTTCGCGGATACTCGACATCCCGAGGCCACGCCGTCCGGCACTGACGCGAGTTTCGGCGACCAGCACCGCGAAGTCGGCATGAGGCCCAAGGTGTTCGGTGACGATGCGCCGCGCTTCCTCCTGACGTCCCGCCGAAATGAGCCAGCGCGGCGATTCAGGAATGTTCATGCGCAGCAGCAGGAAGACCGCAGAGGGAATGGCTGCGCTCGCGAGGATATAGCGCCACACGCCGCTCGGGCTGCCGCTAACGAGCAGCCCCGTGGCAAGACTGATCGTGTAGCCCACCCACAGGAACAGCACGAGACTCGCGAGGATCGGGCCACGCAGCTTTTTCGGCAGGAACTCGGAGGCGAGCGCCGTGGCGATCGGATAATCCGCGCCGAGCGCGATGCCCATTACGAGGCGCAGCACGAAGAGCGTCGTCACGTCGTGGACGAACAGGTGCGCGACCGAGCACAGCACGAACACAGCGAGGTTCAGCACATACATCGACTGGCGGCCGAAGCGGTCCGTCATCGGTCCAAACACGACGCCGCCGATCGACATGCCGATAAGGCTCGCCGCGCCGATCAGCCCCATTTGCAGCGCATCGAGCCGCAAGTCCTGAGCAATGAACGGAAGTGCCACTACGATGATGCCGAGCAGATACCCGTCGCAGAACGGGCCGCCCGCTGCAACGAAGGCGATCCGTTTGTGGAACCGGCTGGTAGGAAGATCGTCGATGCTGGTAAGCGTGTTTGCCATGAAAGCTCCGCTGAGCGAACCGTTGATGGATAAGGTTTTTTGTTTGATTCCGATGTAGGCTAAAGACGCGCAAAATATCGGTCAACGTTGATCTTTATTCACCACATATCGAAGGATTGAATATGTTGTTCAGCGAGGAGATCAACACGTTCCTGGCGGTCGTGCGCTCTGGCAGCCTGTTACAGGCCGCGGAAATCGTATGCGCGACGCAGTCCACGGTTTCCTACCGGATTCAGTCGCTCGAGCGGCGCATCGGGCATCCGCTGTTGTTGCGCTCGAGGGGCTCGCGCGGCATCTCGCTGACGGCGGATGGTGAACGCTTTCTCGACATCGCCGAACGCTGGAAGATGCTGGAGGTCGAGGCGGAGCAGCTCAAGGCCAACAAGGAGCGCCATCTCGCGGTCGGGGCCGTGGATTCGGTGGCGATTCACGTGCTGCCGCCGTTTGTCGCGGCACTATGCGATGAAGTGCCGCCCATTCGCCTCCATATGGAGAGCGGGCGCTATTACCAGCTCTTCAACCGCGTCGCTTCGGGCCATCTCGATGTGGCGTTCACGCTATCGCCCGCGGAACATGTGGATCTGACGTCCACAAAAATACGTGACTACCCGATGCTCGTCGCACACGCTGGCGCGAGCGGCCGGACGCTGCCCGAAGCGCTGGATATGACCGATCTCGACCCGTTGCGGGAAATCTATTTGCCATGGTCATCTCGGCTCGACATATGGCGCACCCGGCGCGGATTGTCCCGCCACACGACCTGGGTCGACAAGAGCCATATGCTCGCGCCCGTGTTGAGGAACGGCGCGTGGGCGATCATCCCGAGCTTTCTCGCCGACGCTTTGAAGGCGGACACGGGCTGCGCAATTCACCGCATTGCGCTGGACCCGCCCGATCCGTTGTCGCTGTTTACCATTACGCGCAAGCACGGCGCCGATGCCGAAGATCGTCAGCGGCAGTTGATCGAATCGGCTCTCACGACCTTGAAGGCCGCGACGCGCGAGCGCAAGAACAAGAGGTAACGAATATGTTCGCGTTCAACACTTGCGCGAGAATTGGGCCTGCGAAAATGGAGCGAGTTTTCACCCAACTCTTTTATCCCGCGTAGGCCGCTGAGCCACCCGCGGGTCTGTGCAACGAGGGAAAGAGTATGACGACAACACAGCGACCCGTAGGCCACGTGGTCCTGGCCAGCGCTGACAGTGAAAGTTACCGCTCTTTGCGCCTTCGACCCATGTCGCGTGCAGAGCGGTTCCAGTTGGGCAGGAGCCTGCGTGATCAGGTTTCCCGCGCCTCAATGGGTGACTGGAAGGCACCAGCGAACCGGCTGGACCCGGTTGAGCAGATCATGCGTTCACACGAGGGGAGGCTGGACTGGTTAATCCCGATCCGGGTCGCCCGGATGGTCGCTTCTCCCTACGGGTTCCTGCGCGGTACGGCTGTAGTGATGGCCGAAGATGTTGCTCATCTTCCCGCTACCGGCATCACACCGGTGATCTGCGGCGATGCCCACCTGGGCAACTTCGGTTTCTACGCTTCGCCGGAACGGGATTTGGTCATCGACCTTAACGACTTCGATGAGGCGCATCCGGGCGCCTGGGAGTGGGATCTGCGTCGACTTGTAGCCAGCATTTGGGTTGCGGGCCGACATACTGGCGCCAGCGAAGCCCAATGCCACGCGTCGGTGGCGTCTTGCGTCGCGGCCTACCGGCATGAAGTGCGACACCTCGCCGATGAGCCGCTGCTGTCGCGTTCCTACGAGCGCATCGACGTTGATCGACTGCACGAAACGGCAACCGATACAGCGCTGAGAGGCGAGATTGTGCGTGCGGCTAAACGTGCGCGTACACGAACGAGTGATCGCGCGCTCCCACGTTTCACGACAGAGCTTGACGGCCAGCGGCGCATTGTCGACGAGTCACCGCTGATTACCCGCGTCCCGGAAGCAGATTCCGAGCGTATCGCCGTCGCCCTGGACGAGTATTTAAAGACCCTGGCGTCGCATTGGCACCGGGTTCTCGGCGGTTATACCTTGCTCGACATCGCCCATAAGGTCGTAGGGGTCGGCAGCGTGGGCCTGCGCGCGTATGTGGCGTTGCTTGAGGGCAGTAGCGCCGATGACGTCATTTTCCTGCAACTCAAGCAGGCACGCCGCTCGGTGCTTGCGCCCTTCGTTCATGGCGACTCGGCCTGGCACGCCCACCAAGGGCAGCGTGTCGTGGAATACCAGCAGGCCCTGCAAACGGTGAGCGATCCGCTGCTGGGGTGGACCACCATCGACGGCTTGCAGTACTACGTCCGACAGTTCCGTAACATGAAAGGAACCATTGCACTTGACGCGCTCGATCCTGCAGCACTGACCGACTACGCGGGGATTGTGGGTCATCTCCTGGCGAAAGGGCACGCTCGCACGAGTGGCGCTTCGATGATCGCCGGGTATGTCGGTTCGTCGGACAAGCTGGACCGGTCGCTGTGTCGCTTTGCCCAAGCCTACGCGGACCAGACCGAAGCTGACCACCAGGCGCTGGTCAAGGCGGTTGCTCGCGGTGTTCTGCCAGTCGAGTATGGCGAACAAGGGGCGGGCAAGACCGCGTTTCGACCATAGCGTCATTGAGAAATATCTCCCTCAAGCGCTCTGCCACGCGTCCCCAGTCTTCGTCGAACCGGATAATCAGCTGGGCCGCGGTGAGTTGCCGGGCGTGATTCTACGCGCGGCCACCGCCATATCGCAGGTCCGCACTTGGATCGTCTTTCTCCTATGGGTGCCGGCCAGTCACTACAAACAGTGGTGGCGAATAGAGTTAAGGTTTTGTCGGAGAAGTCGCGGCATCGCTGCCTACTATCCTGTCGCCACCGGTCACCGCCTGCGAAAAGCAGCCATCGGGGTAGCTGTCTAAAATGGGGCGCCGCCTTTCGTGCTCGGACTAGCAGCAACGGCGTCGCTTAGTCTCTTCATGATCATGGCATTCGTTAGCAAAACGAAAGTCCACGAAAATAAAAAGGATACGCAGACATGCACGCAATTCCGGTCGTCTACAAAGGCTGGACCCTGACGCCATTGGCGGTCGGAACTGTCGGCTCATTTGCGTCTATGCTGATTATTGTTGATCCAGACGGCGACCGAAGAGCGATGGGCTCCCTGGGAGATTTCACGAGCGAGGTAACGGCCTGTCAGTTCGCCATCGACTGCGGCCAACGTATAGCCGATGGGCGCGACTATCGAAAAAATTGCGTGAGCCGCTGGTCCGTGCACTGACTTCATCATTAATTCTTGCGGGCCACAGCCGTGTATATACGGTGGACTTCGTTGGGATTACTTCATCCCGAGTTCGTCGCATCGCGGCAGCGATGCTCTCTCAGCATCTTCAGTCGTGTTGTCATGGATGTGCTCCGAGAGATCAATGAGGCACCCTAACTAAAGCTCGACGGATACCCACTAACCTGCTGCCTCGACTTGCCTGATGTGGCCCCAGGTAGCCTCATGCGATTGGCATCGATGCACTCACGCCGATCGCGCGCGTACAGAGAACGCCGCCGGCGTGCCAGCGCCTATGTTCTTTCCAAGATAGTCGACGAGAATCTGCGAAGCGGTCCTTTCTGCTGACAGGCACCATTACGCTGGTAACTTTTAGTGCCACAAAGGTGTGATGTTTTGACGGATAGCGATCTCCACGCGGTGAAATAATCAGGTTTCTACTGCACGAAACGACTCTCCGAGCCGTTTGAGTGCCGCAGTAATTCCTAGCCGCGCACGGGGGTGTCATGCTGTCAGGGATCATGCTTGTTGCCGAGATCGTAGTGCCCGCTTATGTCATCGTTTCTATCCTTTTTGCGATCCACATGTATTTCGCATATGGCGCGTATGCGCATATCGAGTACAACCCAAAAAAGTGGCGCAAGTTCGGAACGCGGACGCCCAGGCGGTTGGTTTTTCTCTTGCGGCTGCGCCGGCTAGCAGGCTTGGCGGTCATCGCAGCCGCAGTCGCCGCCATCATTCCATTGATCTGGAGCGACTCTTCTTCGTCGAGCGTCAACGTGAGCGCTCAGTAAGCAGGACATGGTGAATCCTGACGGCGAGTTTCGAAGAAGAAATTTTTGGCAATCTATAGCGGCCTGACTTTTCCGGCGTCAGCAGGCAACAGTCGAACGAACTCGGGTCGGTCTTGGCACAAGTCAAACCTCCAATTGGGCAATCGCTGATCGCCAATGGCCGACCACTGGAACCGCTTATCCTAGTGTGCCGGGAGCCCGGCGCAGCGGTCCAGCGCGACCCACCCGAGTTCCGCCAGGAGGGTCCATGCTTCCTCCTGTGCGTCGAGCCGGTAGGAGGCTTTGACCATCCATGCTAGCTGAGCTGTGGCTTCTTTGCCGGTGGCTTCTTTGCCGGTGGCTTCTGCGTCACATTCACAGTGACTTATCTACTCACAGTCTTTGCGGTCGCGCGCTTCCTGGCAGCAGGCTTCGTCGCTTCAGCTTTCTTCGCCACCTTCTTGGCGGAAGTTTTTTTGCTTGCGTGCTTCGCGCTACCTGAATCCGCCGAACCGACGTCGGCACCATCAACCAAAAACCGCGTCCGGTCTTTCGCTGCCGCCAGCCACGCGGGCGCCGGACCACGTCCGCTCCAGGTTGCTCCAGTCTTCGGGTCGAGGTATTTTGCCGGCTGCGGTCCTTTGCGCTGTCCCTTGGAAGCAAGTGCGCCTGCAGCTGCTGAGGCCTTCTTGGCCGCGGTCTTGGCCTTACTCACAGGATTCACGGGACTCACGCTCGCTGCGCGACCCGTGTCGGTACCACTCGCAATCAGGAACTTTGCGCGATCCTTGGCATCGACAATCCATGCCGGTGCGCGACCATGGCCGGTCCAGGTGGCACCTGTCTTGGGATGTTGATACTTTGGCGCGGTATTGCTCTTCAGACTTCTGGCAACCTTCGCCTGGACGTTTGGAGTATTCCCGTTTGCCGCTTTTGCTTCGCGCTTTGCCTTTGCTTTAGCTTCAATGTCTACAGTGGTCAAACCGTGCGTCAGCATAATTTTTCGAATTTGGTCGACCGCTGCTTGCGCCTTTTTTGCGATCAACGTATCTGCTTGCGCCTGCAATTTCTTCATCTTTTCTTGAATCTGTTCGAGAGTTGGCATTGTGATCTCCTTAAATGGATATGGCCGCACTATGCCATGAGCTTCGAGAGTGTGAAAGCGCGGGAGGGTCTTCGCGTTACGCGGACGCAACCAACAATAACGGTTGGGCGTGTGAGGGGCCTTCGCGATTTGAGTCCAGGTGCCACCGTTTGTGTGCGTCCGGTAACGCCGACTCCGTGCAAGAGAGGCGCTGTTCTTCGCAAAGCAGTGACCGTCCGCGTATCGGTCTATTGTTTGATTTGGCGGTCTTTGAGCGTGTTCCAAGCCCTGTCGGATAAGGGTTTTACTAGACCTGCCTCCATGAAACGAGGTACAGGTCGCCATTTTCGTAACTTTTATGCCAAAAACCCCTTGATTCGTGGTTCCAGACGTTGCGTCTTCAAGTAGGTGTTGTTACGCTGGCGCCCAACCCGAGAATTTGTACCTTTGCGTTAGTCGGTGACGGCGCAAAGGCAAAGGCCTTGGGCAACCTTTGACTAGAAGAGAGGCATTCATGGCAACAACCGCTACCAAGAAAACTACGGCTCCTGCTACGAAGAAAGCGGCAGCGCCCGCTACGAAAAAAGCGACAGCCGCCAGCAAGAAAGCTGCGCCAGTTGCGAAGAAAGCAGCTGTAGCTGCACCTGCAGCGAAGAAGTCTGTCGTTGCCACTCCCTTGAAACCTATCAAGGATACGTTTACGAAGGCTTCGCTGACCGTTCACCTGGCCGAGCGCTCAGGCGTAGAGCCGAAAGCGGCCAAGGCGTTGATGGCGGCCCTCGAAGAAACGGTACTCGCATCGATTCACAAGAAAGGCGCGAAGGAATTCACCCTGCCGGGCTTGTTGAAGGTGGTCGCGCAAGACGTGCCGGCCAAGAAGAAGCGCTTCGGCAAGGACCCGTTCACGGGTGAAGACAAATGGTTTGCGGCGAAACCGGCTTCGGTGCGCCTCAAGGTGCGCCCGCTGAAGAAGCTGAAGGACGCCGCGCTGTAAGCGAAGGTGTTCTGACGTGAAAATGCCCCTCGCGACGCAAATCCGAGGGGCATTTTCCATTTTGTACGAGCAGTCTATGGAACTCGGTCTCGACCTGGAACGGTCGCACATCAGCCATCAGCGGACCTTCGAAGATTAGACGTGCGTCGAGTCAAAGTGCAAGCGTAAGTCGCTTCCGTATGACCAGCCCCGTTCGCAATTGCCCCCGCTCCGATAGCGCTCAGTGAGCTCACATCTGAGGGGCCGTCTCCGTTCGTGAACGCATCCCCTCGCGCTCGAGCCATGAGCGGAACAGCACGATCACGTCATCTGCAGATCTCCCGTCCGGAACGTAAGTGCAATAGCTCCGCGACGGTAGACGAGGGCCGGCGAACGGCGCGACAAGCCGGCCAACAGCAAGGTCGTCTGATACAAGCGCAGTCGGTCCCATCGCGATGCCTATGCCATCTATGGCAGCCTGCAACGTCAGATAGAAGTGATCGAAGGTCAGAGTGGCAGCCGGCCGGAGTGCAGAAATCTGTGCCCTCGCCAGCCACTCCGGCCAGAGTCGCGGCAGACTCGACGTGTGCAGCAACGTATGCTGCCGCAGATCGTCTGGCACCCGAAGCGGCAGTCGTTGCAAGAGTGACGGACTGCAGACCGGGAGTCTCTCCTCGGACAAGAAAGGTTGCATTGAATAGCCATAGAACGTGTCCGGACCGCCCCGGATGATGACGTCATAGATATCTTTCAGACTCTCCACCGGCTCGTTCGACGTTTCCACCCTGACGTCCACGTCGACATGCTCGGCACGGAATTTCGCCAGTCTCGGCACCAACCAGCGCAATGTGAACGTTGCGGGTGCGTTCACGAACAGCGTCCGGGAGACCGTTGCGGAGACACCATATCTGGCGGTTGCCTGCGAGAGCTGCTCAAACAAGGGGCCGATTTCCTCCAGGTAGGCCTTCGCCGCTGCAGTGAGCGCCACGCGCCGGTTGTGCCGTTCAAACAACGGTGCGCCCAGCCATTCCTCAAGCAGGCGCACATGCTGGCTCACCGCGCCGTGAGTCACGTGCAATTCCGCGGCCGCTTCCTTGAAGCTGCCTAGCCGGCCTGCCGCCTCGAAGGCACGCAATGCATTGAGTGGAGGCAGTATCCGCTTCATTCGAAATAGTTTATCTAACGCGAATCAGCAATTTATCTGGTTTGTTCGCGAGCCACAAGATAGATATCCTTCTTGCTTACCCCCTTTCTCCCGGACCCGCATGCTCAGTTATACCGGCGGCTTCGTCCTCCTTGCCGCACTGCTCCACGCGAGCTGGAACGCGATGCTGCACGGCAACGACGACCGCTTGCTGTCCATGACGTGGATGAGCATCGCCATCGCGGCGGTCTCTACGGTCGTGATTCTGTTCACACCGCTGCCGGCCGCCGCAGCGTGGCCGTACATCGTCGCATCGGGGCTCGTGCATATCGTCTACAACGTGACCCTCGTACGGTCGTACCGCCGCAACGATCTGGCGCAGGCGTATCCGATCGCGCGCGGCTCATCGCCGCTGCTCGTCACGCTCGGCGCAGCGCTCTTCGCACATGAGGCGATCGGCCCGTTGCACGTGCTCGGGATCGTGATGATATCGGGTGGCATTATTGCAATCGCGCTGGAGCGGAGCCACGTGTCGCGTGCGGGTTTGCTGGCCGCGCTGACGACCGGCGTGACGATCGCCGTCTATACCGTGATCGACGGCATCGGCGTACGCTTATCCGGTGGCCAGGCGCTCGCCTACACCGCGTGGATGTTCCTGTTCTATTGGTTGATGCCGGTGCTGTTCGTCGCGACGCGCGGGCTCGCGGCGCTGTGGGAACCGGTACGGTCAGCGCCCATGGCAATCGGCTCGTCGCTCGTCGGCGGCCTGGTGTCGATCGCGGCGTATGGCATCGTGATATGGGCGTTGCAGTCAGGCGCGATGGGCGCGGTATCCGCTTTGCGCGAGACCAGTGTGGTGTTTGCGGTGCTGATCGGACGAATGTTTCTGCGGGAAACGGTCAGTGGAAAACGCTGGCTCGCGTGCGTGATCGTCGCGGGCGGGGCGGTTTGCCTGGGGCTTTGACATTGCCTGTAAGGATGGATTCATGCTTAAAACAATTGCAACCGACCTGCTTGACATCGCGTATGACGAACAGGGGGAAACCAATGGATGGCCAGCCGTTCTGCTACACGGTTTCCCCTACGATATCCACGCATACGACGATGTGACGCCACGCCTGATATCCCGGGGTGCCCGCGTTATTACACCTTTTCTTCGGGGATATGGGCCAACGCGTTTCCTAGCGCCGGCAACACTTCGTTCGGGCCAGCAGGCGGCGCTTGGGGCAGACCTGTTATCGCTGCTCGATGCGCTTCAGATTGAACGGGCCGTGCTGGGCGGATATGACTGGGGCGGCCGGGCAGCATGCGTCGTGGCCGCGCTGTACCCGTCGAGAGCGCGTGGACTGGTTTCGGTGAACGGCTACAACATCCAGAATATCGCCACCGCCATGCGGCCAGCCAGCCCGGAAAAAGAACATCGCATGTGGTACCAATACTATCTTCATGGCGAACGCGGCCGGGCCGGACTGACCGTAAACCGGCGCGCGTTCTGTCGGCTCTTATGGTCATTATGGTCGCCGACCTGGCGCTTCGACGACGACACCTACGCGCGCTCGGCAGCTGCGTTTGACAATCCAGATTTCGTCGACGTTGTAGTCCATTCGTATCGGCACCGTTTCGGACTGGTCAATGGCGATCCTCAATTTGAGGATATGGAGAGCCGCTTGTCCAGCATGCCGCCGATCACCGTACCAACTATCACACTCGAGGGGGACGCGGACGGTGTCGCGCCGCTGGGAGGAAGACAAGCAAACTCAAAGCGCTTCACGGGCCGCCATGAGAACCGCGTCGTGCCGAATGCAGGTCACAATCTTCCGCAGGAGGCACCAGAAGCGTTCGCCGCCGCGGTTCTTGATATCAACGCCTGGGCCGGTTGATGCTCTTCGCGTGAGGCGATTAGCCAAACGCCGATTCCGGCCGTTGCGCGCAGCGAAAACGACCGAGGCGAAGTCTTAACGTACAAAACGTACGGAAAAATCCCTTTCTTGAACGCTCCCCTGATGGCACGCAATCCTAAGCTTTCTATAGGCTGGATTGAGTGCCTTCTTCGTCCATTCTAAATCTCCGCGAGGAATATCCCTATGTCAACGACTACAGACCGCGTCTCGCAGGCGCCGCTCATTTTGATAACGGGCGGAAGCCGTGGCGTAGGCGCGGCGACTGCGCGGCTTGCTGCCGCACAAGGTTACGATGTAGCGATCAGCTTCGTCTCCAACGAGTCTGCCGCCCTCGCGGTGGCCGCTGATGTAGAAGCTGTTGGGCGCCGAGCTTTACCCGTGCGCGCAGATAGCGCGGATCCTGAGCAGGTCGCTCAGCTATTCGCCGCGATCGACCGGGAGTTCGGCCGGATCGATGTACTGGTGAACAACGCCGCGGTACTTGCGCCGCAGTCCCGGCTAGAGGATCTCGAATTCGAGCGGATGCGGCGTATCTTCGCGGTCAACTCGATCGGCCCTATCCTCTGTGCGCAGCAAGCGGTGAAGCGCATGTCGTATCGTCATAATGGCCGGGGCGGCTCCGTGATCAACATCTCATCGGCATCGGCCAGGCTCGGCAGTCCTAACGAATACGTCGACTACGCCGCGTCGAAGGGTGCAGTTGAGACATTTACTACCGGCTTCGCCAAGGAAGTCGCGCGGGAGGGGATCCGCGTCAACTGCATTCGCCCTGGGCACATCTACACTGACATGCATGCCAGCGGCGGAGAGCCGGGAAGGGTGGATCGCGTCAAAGACTCGATCCCCATGGGAAGAGGCGGTCAACCTGAAGAGGTTGCACGGGCGATCCTATGGCTGGCCAGCGCGGAGGCTTCCTTCATCACCGGCACGTTCCTCGACGTCACTGGCGGCAAGTGAGCAACAGGGTGCGGCGCCGGGCGCTTCCTGGCCCTTCTCTCAATGCACCGTGCTCTGCGCTCAGGCGCTTTCGATACACGACTATCTGATCGTAAGCCCGTTGATCGGCTACGGATCAATGGACACGCTCGCGGCTTGAACCTTCAACATTTCGCTCTGAGCGCCATCTGCATCAATGCCGCTCAGAGCGATGCACCTCCACACATCACGATCTGTTGGCCGGTAATGCTGTGCGCGCCGTCGCTCAACAGAAAGACAGCGAGCGCCGCGACTTCATCGGGCGATATGAAGCGGCCCATTGGGGGCATTTTCGGCGGGGTCTTCGCGCGGCCGGGATCGCGCAGGAACGGCGTGTCAGTGGCGCCAGGGGCGATCACGTTGACCGTAATCCCTCGCGGCGCCAATTCCGCAGCCCACGAACGCGCCATGCCGACGAGCGCTGCTTTCGTCGCGGCATACTGACTTCGCGTTGGTGCGCCGTTCGCGGTGCGGCTGCCGACCAGCACAATGCGCCCGCCCTGCGGCATGGCCGGCGCGAGACGATCAGCGAGCAATGCAGCGGCATCAACGTGGACCCGCCACATCTGCGCGCCTTCGTCCATCGACAATTCGCCAAGGGGCGCTGTACGCATGAAACCGGCGGCATGAATGAGCGCATCGGCAGGTTCCAGTTCTTGCGCAATGGCCCCGAGCCGATCGAAGTCGGCGAGATCGACGGGCACAATGGACATCCCGGGGATGACATCTGCGCCAACCGTCCGGCATAGCCCCGTTACGCGCCAGCCATCACCCAGCAGTTGCCTCACGATGGCCTGACCGATGCCGGACGACGCACCGGTCACCACCGCATGCCGCGGTTTGCCTTGCAAGTTCATAAACGCTCCTCGTGGAAAGCGGGCGCGTCGACGCGAGTAAAAACCGCGCTTGGTCAAACTGTCACGGTTTGCACCTTCACGTCGCCGCGCAAGGTGAATGCTGCGAGTTCCTGGGCGGGCGCGGCGGCGTCTGTGATCAACGTCCAGTCGCGCTCGAGCGGCGTCCAGTGCTGCTGGCTCGCGCGGCCTATCTTGTCGGCGGTCACCAGCACAAACACGTTTGCGGCCTGGCGAATGACACACTCTTTTAGATAGGCCTGCTCCGCGGTCGCCTCGCACAGCCCCCGCGTCGCGACCACGCCGTCTGCACCGAAGAACGCCTTGTCGACGCTCAGCCGGCTCAGCACAAGTTGCGCGAGCGGTCCGAGCGTACTCATGCTGGACGGCCGCACGTCGCCGCCGATCAGCGTGAGTTTCGTGGTGGTCGACGCCAATGCGCCGATGACCAGCAAATTGTTCGTGACGACGTGGACCGAACTGCGTCCCGGAAGGTAGCGCGCGAGCGCCGCGGTGGTCGTCCCGCCGTCCAGGAACACCGTGTCCCCGTCTTCTATATGCGCGAACGCCGCCCGCGCGATCGCTTCTTTCTGTTCACGCCAGCTTTCGCGGCGTTCGTCGAGCGAAGGCTCGGGTTCATGCGCGCCGACGGCGGCCGCGCCGCCATACGTGCGCAAGATGCGCCGGTCACCCGCAAGGGCCCGCAAATCGCGCCGCACCGTTGCTTCGGACATGCCGAAGTGCTCGCACAATGTACCGACATCATTCATTCCACCGAGGACGGCATTGAGCATTGCCTCGCGGCGCTTAGCGACTTTCATGGTCGATAATCTTTGGGCTGGGTAGGGGAGGTCAGGCGCGCCATGAACGAAGTGGCGCGCAACGAAAGCGCCTAGTGTAGTCAATTTCGGCCCAAGCCTATCCGGCTCGCTTATTGGCTAGCTTCCGGCTCCCCTCGCCCCGGCGTAAGTTTGAACAAGAACGCCTTGTTCTAGCCCCGCACCCAAGCTTCCCCGACACTCACGTACTTGATGCGCTGCCGGAAGTACGTGAAGGCGATGTGCAACGCGCCGTCCGGTGTCTGCACGATGGACGGGTAGGAGTATTCCCGGTTGCGCTGGTCAGCGGAATTGTTGGTCATGCAGTAACCGTCGCCGATCTCGAGGTTACGGCGGCGCCCCCAGGTCCTGCCGCCATCCTCGGAAATGGCCAGCGAGAGCGGCGCGCGCGGAGCGCCCCAGAAGGCCGAACCTGCCGACGATGAACCCTGCTCGCGCAACTCCCCGCTATCCTCCGAATCCTCGATGTCGTCATAGAGCGAGGCGCGTCGTTGCGTGGCATGCGAGGCATCGCTCTCGTTGAATACCAGTGCGAGATGGCCGTTTTGCAACGCCACGAACTGGATCGATGAATTGTTGTTCGGCACCTCGGTTGGCTGCGGCGTGCTCCATACGCGACCATCCCGTGAACGACTTGCATAGATAAAGTCCGCCCAGCGGCTGCGAAAGAGGGCGAGAAGGGTGCCATCCTGCAGCAGCTGGACGTTCATATGCACGCAGCCAATACTCGCCGGCACCTGGTGCTCACTCCAGGTCGCGCCGTGGTCGTTCGAGACCATCACGGCGCTGACGTCATTGTTGCCCACCCATCGCTCACCCGGTTCCGTGCGGCACAGGAACACAGGACAAATCCATGCGCCGTCCGGCAGCACCACGATCGGTTGACGTACGAACGTGCCGGGCCGCTCGAAGAGCGTCTCGACAGGACCCCAGGTCAGGCCGTTGTCCGACGAAATCCGTCGACGCACCAAGGCCGTATTCTGGTGGCCCGACAACTGCGCGGTATAGATGAGCCAGAGCCGTCCATCAGGAGCGCTAAACAATACCGGGTTCTGCTCGGAGCGGGTGGCGTCGTCGGAGAGCTTTTGCGGCGCGGACCAGGTCTCGGTGCCGGCGACAAGTCGCGACAGGTAGATCGATACATCGGGGATCCCTTCCTGTGTGCCGCCGAACCACACGCACAGCAGGTCGCCGTTGGCGAGCGCATGAAGATTCGCGGCATGATTTTGCACACACACGGTTGGCAGGAACGCTTCGCGGCGGTCGGCATCGGCGAAGGCTGTGCGCACTTGTGCATCGTGTAAGGGGTTGAGGCTGTCGACAGAGGCATTGACGAGGGCGGATGTCATCCGGTCTTCTCCTGAATACGGGGTTAGTGCGATTTGTTTTGCGCGAGGCCTTTTGTTTCGGCGGGCGGCGTGTCCTTCGAGCCCTTCAGCGACGGCCCCGACGGAAACAACAGTTTTTCAAGCACGATCACGACGGCTGGCGTCAGCAGCGCCACGTACATGTTGTCGATGCCGAACGGATTGCCGAGCAAATACCATACGGTGGTCGCCACGGTTGCGAGGATCATGCCGGCAATGGCGCCGCGATTACTGTTGAAGAACGGCAGGTAGATTCCGATCAGGGCGACGACCGAGACGGTCAGCCGCAATGCGCGGGTGAAGAACGAGAGGGCAAGGATTTGCGGCACGAAGAGCACGAAGATCAGCGGAAGAAATCCGACCACGAACGAGATCCGGCGCGTCACGCGAAATTCGACCTCCGGGGTCGGATGATAGCGCGGCACATAGAAGTCTTTTACGATCAACGAAGCGATGGCGAGCGCAACCGTGCTCACGCTCACGAAAATCGACGCGACCAGCGAAGTCGTCACGACCCCGGCGAGTAGCGGGTTCATGTGTTGAAGAAAGACCGGCAGCGCGTAGAGGCTCTTGATGCCCGGAAACAGGAACTTTGCGGCTACGCCGAGAAAGCCAAGAGCGACGCCAATGGGTACGCACAACAGCGCGGCGACAAGCGTCGAGCTGCGGGCCGCGTTCGCGCTGCGGGTGCCCGAGATGGCCTGGATGATGAACTGCGTGGAGAAGATCGCGCCCGCCGTGCCGATGATCCACGCGCCAATCGTGCCCTGGCTCAGACTGCCCTTCCAGGTGAAATAGTGCTCGGGCATGGCTTGCACCATGGGCGCGACGCCACCCGTCAGCCGCCATGCGACCACAACCAGAATTGCCAGCCCAATCAGCTTGACTGCGCTGTGGACAATGGTCAGGTAGGCAACGCTCTTCAGTCCGCCCCAAGCAAAATAAATAGTACTGACGATTGCGGTAATGATTGCGGCCGTAGGCAGGTTGATGCGCATCACGGTGGATATTGCCGCCGCGCCGCTCACGTAGTTGCCCACGTTCACGAGAAAAAGCGCGTAGATCATGATGGCCGAGACGATCAGCTTCGCACCCTTGCCGTACTTCTGCGCGATGAACCCGGAGATGGTGAATTCGCCGGAACTATAAAGACGCTTCGCCATGAAAAGGCCGAAGAACAGGAAGCCGATCGACGCGGCGATCACCGACCACGACGCCGCAATACCCGCGCTGAAGGCTTCCTGCGAGGTGCCTACGGTCGATTTCGCACCAATGAATTCCGACATCAGCAGGATGGCCACCACGAACACGGGCATGTTGCGCGAGGCAACCATGAACTGCTCCGAGTTACGGCTGCGCAAGCGAATGCTGATGATGCTGGTCACCACGATATAAAGGACGACCATCCCGATGATGATCGCGGTGTCCCAGTAACTGAAAGTTGTCATGCGTGTCTCCACCTGTTTTGATGACGCCGTTCTGCAGCGGTAGCGGTGGCCGCCGGGCGTGTCTCCGCCGGGTCGGCCGATACTTGGGGTCTGCGGCTAGCGGTTCATGACGCTTCGACCGAAGTCTTGTGCGCCGAAAGACGCGTCGCGAGTTCCTGCGCCTGCCTGAGTGCTTCGAGCATGCTGCGTTCATCGGCTATGCCTGTGCCGGCAATGTCGAATGCCGTGCCGTGATCGACCGACGTGCGGATGACCGGCAAGCCGACCGTTACATTCACGCCAGCCTCCAGTCCCATCACCTTCACCGGGCCATGGCCCTGGTCGTGGTACATCGCGACGACGACGTCGAAGTCGCCGCGCCCGGCACGGAAGAAAAGCGTGTCTGCGGGGAGCGGCCCCTCCACGTTCCAGCCGCGAGCCTGCAGTATCGCGATTGCCGGCATGATCTTTTCTTCCTCTTCGCCATAACCAAAGAGGCCGTTCTCGCCTGCGTGCGGATTGATGCCGCACACGCCAATGCGCGGATTGCCGATGCCTGCACGCGTGAGCGTTTCGTGCGCACGTTCGATGGTGCGCTGGACCAGTCCCGGTTCAATGCGCCGAATGGCGTCGAGCAGCCCGATATGAGTCGTCACATGGATCACGCGCAGCTTCGGCGCGACGAGCATCATCGAAACCTCGTCGATGCCGGTCAGGTGCGCGAGCATTTCCGTGTGGCCGGGGAAGATATGGCCGCCCGCATGCAGTGCTTCCTTGTTGAGCGGCGCTGTGCAGATCGCGTCGAGTTCGCCCGCCGACGTCAGCTCGACGGTGCGGGCGATGTACTGGTATGCCGCGTCGCCCGCGATGGCCGACAGCTTGCCGTAGGGCAGGTCGGCGGGGATCAACCCCAGGTCGATGCAATCGACCACGCCGTGGCGGAATTCGGCGTCTGCCGGGCGCTCGATCGAGCGCACGTCGAGCGAGACGCCGGAGCGCCTTGCGGCGTCGCGCAGGCGCGCTGAGTCGCCTATCACGAGCGGCCGGCACTGTGCATAGACCGACTCATGCGCGAGGCTCTTCATGATGATTTCCGGGCCGACGCCGGCGGCATCGCCCATGGTGATGCCAATAACAGGACGATAGGTCATTGCGGTAGTTCCTTGATGAGATGGCCGCGCGTCAGCGCGGGGACCGCCGGCGAGCCGTCGCCAGGCTGAAGTAAGAGTGCCGGGTGTGCCGAAACCGCCCGCCTTGGTGATGACGTGCAGGGTCCGGCCGGCATGCGCTGCATGCAGCAAGGGCACGCCGCTTTCAATTTCATCGACAACACGCAGCGCACTGATGCCGGCTGCGGCCAGCAACGTCCGCGCGGTTTCGCCGCCGGTTGCGATCACGCTCGCCGCGTGCGGCACGGCCGGCGCGAGCAAGGCCGCGAGGCGCTGGCAGAACAGCAGCCCGTCAGCGAGGTGCGCGCGGTCGTCTTGCTTCAGCGAGACGATCACGTCGCGGCCTTGGCTCAAAGCTTCAATGACTACCGCGGTCAGCTCAGGTTGCTCGCGGCGCAATGATTCGGTAGTGAGTTCCAGCGAGAGCATCGCGTTGCCGGCCACGGCCTTAAGCATGGCAACCTGCGAATGAGAAATACTCGACATGCTGCCGACAACGGTCAGCACCGGCGAACAAACCAGGGATGGCGCGTGCGTCCGTCCTCCTGCGGCCGTCAGTTCGAGCGCGGCCATGAGATCTCGCGCAAGCCCCGCCGAGCCGACCCAGAAAACGCCATCGAGCGATGCTGAAGCGCGTGCGACGCGGCGCAGGTCGTCGTTGGTTTCGCTGTCGCACACTAATACCTGCATGCCGTCCGCGCGGGCTGCGCTGATCTGCGCGGCGAGGGTGGATGGATCGCCGCGAACCGCGTCGAGCGTGAGCAATCCCACTCGCAGGTCCTGTTGTGCGAGCATCGCGGCAAGATCCGCGCGGCCCGCGATACCTTCGTTGCGCCACACTTCGCTGCTCTCTACTGCTGCGCCATGAAGCCACTGGCGGGCATCGCGCGTTGTGCGCCCCGCTGCGGGGAACGCCGGGGCCACGATCGCCATACCGGCCAGGGGCACAAGCGCCGCGACTTCGGCTGCGAAGTTGCCGCGCAACGTTGAATCGATCTTCTTGTATAAGCGACGACCCGGTTGCCTGAGCGCTTGCCACGCGTCGGCGTTGGCGCGGGCGGCAACCTCGGGCGCACTGCGCCGGCAGTCGAGGTCGATCGCCAGCACGTCGATGCCCTCCGGCAGCGTGCGCGCCATGTGGGCATCGAACATCACAACGCTCTCGAGCCCAAGGCTTGCACCCGTGACCGCGCAATCGGCGGTGCCCGACAGGTCGTCGCCGAAAATCAGCAGCTTGGGTCCGTCGGCGCTTGTGTGCGTCATGGCAGCAGCCTGCGATAAATCGCCTTCATGTCGTCAAGACTCAGCGCCTTGGGATTGTTCCCCAGCAGCCGCTTGACCTTCGATGCCGCTACCGCGAGCGCATCCAGATGTTCCTCCGACACACCGAAGACGCGCAGATCCTGCGGAATATCCACGGCCGCCGTCCACGCGACAATCTGGTCGATCAGTTTTTGCGCGGCGGTATCCGCGCTGTCGGCCGGTCCACTCAGATCGAGTGCCCGGGCCACCGTGGCGAGACGTTCAACGATGGCGTCCAGGTTGAACGCCATCACGTGCGGGAGCAGCATGGCGTTGGCAACGCCGTGGGTGATGTTGAACATGCCGCCGAGCGGGTAGGCCAGAGCATGGACGGCAGCGGTGCCGGCCGCCGTCAGCGCGAGTCCGCCGTACATTGAACCGAGCATCATGGCTTCGCGAGCCTTGATCGAATCGCCGTGCTCGTACGCCTCCACAATGTTTGTGCCAATCAGCCTCATTGACTCCATTGCGAACATGTCGCTAATGGGGTTGGCCTTTGTCGAGATGTACGACTCGAGCGAGTGAACGAACGCGTCCATGCCCGTCGCGGCAGTGATCGCCTTGGGCAACCCGAGGGTCAACGAGGCATCGAGGATCACGATCTGGGGCAGCAGGTGACGGCTCACGATACCCACTTTCAGCTCTTCGTCAGGCAACGTGACAATGGCGTTCGGTGTCACTTCGGAGCCTGTGCCAGCGGTGGTGGGCACAAGGATCATCGGCACACCGGGGTTGCGGATGAGGTCAATGCCGAGCCATTCGCGCAGCGGCTGGTCGTTGGTCAGGCGCACCGCGAAGAGCTTGGCGGCATCGAGCACACTGCCGCCGCCGATCGAGAGGACGGCTTGCGGTGCAAACGGCGCGATCTGATCACGGAACACGGCTTCAACATTGCCAATAGTCGGCTCCGGTTCAACACCGCGCACGACCAGTACTTCAACATCCTTCGCGGCGAGGCCTGCCACGACCTGCTCGATCACGCCAAGCGCTTCGATCGCCGGCTGCGTGATGAGTGCGATACGCTTGATGGGTGTATCGAGCAGGGCAAGTTTTTCGGGCAACAGGTTCAGGCTGCCGGCCCCATGCACGATGTGTTTGACGGTCTGAAAATGATAAGGATTGCTCATTGAGGTTGATCTCGTTTCCACTACTTCGTGTTGGCCGCGCCGCGATAGATCGCGAGCGCTTCGAAAAGACGCTCGCGGGTTTTCTCGTCGAGCGGTTGTGCGGGCGCGCGCGCGGGGCCGGCCGGCATGCCGAGCATCTCGGCCGCGGTCTTGAGCACCACGGGCATTGTGCCGAGCGCAAACGCATCACGCAGCGCGCGCAGGGATTCCTGGGCACGGCGAGCACTCGCTATATCTCCCGCCTGGAAGTTGTTCCAGATCGACATGACGACATCGGGCACAGCGTTGGTGGTCGCGGCAACCGCACCGTCTCCGCCCGCAATCAGCGTCCAGAGGATCATGGAGTCGGTGCCGGTGAAAACGGCGAAGTCGTCACGGCGCAGGTTGATCAGTTGCAGCAGACGATCAAAGTCGCCGCCGCTGTCCTTGATGCCGCGAATGTTGGGAATATCGGCAAGACGGCGAACGGTGTCCACATTGAGCGTCACACCCGCCTTGGCCGGAATCGTGTAAAGCATGATGGGAAGCGTTGTGGCTTCCGCAATCTTCGCGTAGTGCGTGAAGAGTTCCGCTTGCGTCGCGCCGTTGAAGTACGGCGTGATCACCGACGCAGCGTCCACGCCGAGATCCTGCATCTTGCGGTTCAGCGCGATGACGTCGCGGGTGGCGTAGGCGCCGGTGCCCGCAATCACCGGCACTCGCGAGCGTGCCTGGTCCACGGCGATTCGCGCGATTTCAAGCTTTTCCGCTTCGCTCAGCGCGATGAATTCGCCATTCGTGCCAAGCACGAAAAGCGCATGCACGCCGGCTTCGATCAAACGTTCGATCAGTGCGCGCAACCCGTCTTCGTCGACGGCTTCGGATGAGGTCATCGGTGTAATAAGGGCAGGGATGATCCCTTTGAACGAAACTGGCATGCTTGGGCTCCGCTAAGCTTTAAGCGAACGGCACGCGAGGGGCCGTCCTGGTATTTGAAGCGGTGCGCGCAGGGAAGACCCGCACGCGCCGCGAGTTAAACATTCAGAATTTGTGGCGCAAGCCGAGCGCAGCCACGACCTGATGCGAATTGCTCGATGCCGTAAGCGGCCAAAAAGCGGCCGTTGCTGCGTGGCCCGTCGAGTCCGTGCCGCTCGCCTGCTGCCAGCCGGTGCTCAGGTACACGTCAGTGCGCTTCGACAGGAAATAGTCTGCGCCCAAATTGACCTGGTTGTAGTGCGCTTCGCCCGCGCCGTGGCTACGGGTGTAGTTGTAGGAGACCCCGAGCAACAAGGGAGTCGTGAGTTGATAGCGGAAGTTGGCTTCGACGTTGTCGAAGGTGGCTGTGTCGCCGAGAAAGCGCGTGACCGGCAGCGTGCCCGCAGCCGTTCCCAGATCCCTGTACTTCGAGTTCGAGTACACCACTCCGAAGGTGGCCGCGCCCAGCGTATAAGCGCCGCCGAGACCCGCCACCTGCAAGTTACGCGCCGACGTGTAGCCTGAGTAGATCGGCGTGTTGTTCGGCGAAATCGCGGCGGTCCCGGCGGTGCCGTCGTAGAGCGACGTATTGGGCTGCGCGGCGTTCAGGTACGAAGCCGCTACGACGAACGGGCCGTTCACATAGGTCGCGCCCAGGCTCCAGACGCGGTTATTGCCAAAGTTGCCGGCCGTGCCGCCGAAGCTGTAAAGGCCGCTGAAGCGAAAACCCGCGTAGTCGTTGCTGACATATTTGACGCTGTTGCTGATACGGGCGTTGACATAGAGGTTGTCTGTATTACCCGGGTGCGCGCCGAGGCCACCGGCCCACTGGTTGGACGCAACGAGCGTACCGAGGAAGTCGGCAGAAGCTTCGTTTTGACGGCCGGCCGTGAACTTGCCGAATGGGGTTCCAAGGCCGACATACGCAGCCCGCCCAAACTCGCGGCCGTTCTGGCCGAGCGTGCCGGCTGTGCTGCTGAAGCCGTTTTCCAGGACAAACAACGCCTGCATGCCCCCGCCCAGATCCTCTTGTCCTCTCAGGCCCCAACGGCTTCCGGAAAGCGTTCCGCTCGACATCTGGTAGTTGGCGCTACCTTTCTGATTGTTCGAGTAAACAAGCGAGGTGTCGATCAAGCCATAGAGCGTGACCGAACTCTGGGCGTGAGCGCATGTAGCTGCCAATTGCGACGCGCCGACTGCTCCCAGAGTGGCCAGGACTTGCATGGAACGCTTCATCTGCATGTGTTCTCCGTTAGTTTTTTTGAGCGCCTCTGGCGCTTCTTGATGTTCAAAGCGTCGCGATCTCATCGATCAGAAGTCGGTCATGCATTGATCGATACGGTCATTATAAGATCAAAAATGACCTAATAGATCAATGTTAACCCTAAAACGATCGAATCGATCATTTTGATCAGATGGCGGAAGGAGTGCGTGTTGTCGGTGAAGCGTTGCAGCGAACCTGACGAAGTGTCAGCCGGGCCAGCACACGAGTCGTTTGGCGGGGGGCGGAGAAATACGCATCGCGATAGTCGATCTGTTCCGCACGCTGCTTTGTGTAACCGAGCTTGGCGGCCGGCCACCGACGCGGGATCTCGGGTTAGTAGCGATACAGAGCAGGATAAAGACGCCGATATCCCTTATAAGGATGCACGCAATCACTACTCCGCGCTGGGGGGGCGACCATGAAAGCCATAAATTTCCACACGCACCAAGAAATCTTCGACAAATCGGTGGATCATCTCTTGCGCCAGGGTCGCGCTGCACTCCTGCCGCTTGGCAGCGGCGCGTATCGAGGAAGTTGCGGCGGCTGCCCAGTCGGCAGCTTTATCAGGCCGCAGGATCACACTAGCGCTATGGAAGGTGTGCCGGTACGTTATCTGAGAGCCGACAGTCACACCGTGCCGTTCTACATGGTCGCGGGCGTCGCGGCACTTGCCCGCGCACTGCTTCGCTCACGTATCAATGTGTACGACGCTCGCACCGTCGATTTGCTGAGCTGCTTGCAAAATGTCCACGATGCGTTCGGGACGTGGGAATGGCGTGATCGTCTGGCCTCTATTGCCCGTCAATTCGACTTGTCGGCTGAACTTCTCAAATCGGCCGCCTGAGCGACTCATATGTTCTCCAAACAAGAAATCTACGAGCGCGTAAGTGCGCATCTCCTCACGCAGCGCGCCGTGTCGGAGGATGACAATGGCTCCTGTCGGCTGCGGTGCGAAGACGGACGCAGATGTGCCATAGGCTCGTTGATCAGCGACGGGATTTATTGTCCAGACATTGAAGGCATCGGAATTTCGTACTACCAGCACGCAAGCGACGGCGCCCTGTTGCAAATGCTCTACGCATCGAACGTCAACGCATACGATCAAGAAATCATGGCGCTATTGATAGAGCTAGAAGTGGTACATGACGACGCCAGTGTTACCGAGTGGCCAAAGTTGCTGGTGGACATTGGACATCGGCACGCATTCATTTAGCAGGGTCGCGTAGTAGACGATGCACGGTGGAAACCCCCGATGTGGACCGGCGACGGTCGTGCTGTTAAGCAGATACCGGGCGGTGACGCCCGCCCATCGGGTTTTTTGCATGGACCGCAATTAAACAGACTTACTCGTGATCGCTATTGCCCACCTCGTCAATGTCGGGGTCTTCGTGGTGGATGCCAATATGCGCGTGATCATATGGAATCGGTTCATGGAGTTGCACAGCGGGCGCTGCAGGGAAGACGTCGATGCACTGGGATGCGAACGCGTTGTCGAGCGGAATGCCCAGGCTGCGGTTGGCGAACGTAGGCATATAGATGACGAGGATGTGCAAAGCGATCGTCGCAGAGGCGGTCAGGAGCGAACTGGAAATCAATGCTTTTCGGTGCTCGCGGAGCGCCTGTACCATCGATATTTTCGTGGTTACCGGGGCGTGCGATGACACGGCAATCGCTTCTGGTTCGTTGAGGTGATTGCGGATCCAGAAGCCAACCGGGGCGATGAGCAGGCCGATCACGAACGGAACCCTCCATCCCCATGGGTGGCCTCTACCTGGCGGCCATCTAGCGGAACGCTGTTTCCCTCTATCCATCGAGGCGATCAAGAATTGAATCACGATTGGGCAAGAGATGCCTTGTGTGTCCATCTACACTGTCAGCGTACAAAATAGTGTTATCCAATGCCGTTTAGTGCCGGTGGCGATGCTTCGAAAGCATCGCGAAGGTGATGATCGCTTTCCGTAGATGTGCTCTTTTCGGAAAGTGATGATTGGTTATGCTGATTAAAATTCTATTTTCAGATGCATGAGACAGGCGTGCGGCCGCTCGGCGCCCGGCACCATCGGTTACGGCCATGACTGTAAAGACTATTCGCGACAGAAGTGCCGCAGGCTGATCATCGTGCAAGCAAGGGTCTTGCATGCGTAGTGCAGGTGACTGAGGCGATCGAAGCGAGGCAGCGGGCAACCGTGTCCTCCCAGGTAAAGACCAACAGCGGCTTGCGACCTTGCTTCGGTGTTTTGCGCCCGCGCGAGTTAGGGTTGATGTTGGGCGTCACGCCGCGATTGAAAATCGCCTTGCGGTTGTCCCGGCAATCGTACGCCATACCGCTTCGCGTGGGTTTAGGTTACGGTCGTCGTTCCGAGGTCGGAGAAGCCCGCTAGTAGCCATTCACGGCCCCGACCGTACCGCCGTTAAGGCCTTTCTCCGACTGACGACCGTACTCCAAATCGAACGGATATTTGAGGCGGGCGTTGATTGCGCGGCTAGGCCGGTAGGAGACCAGCCACGCGATAACTCTCAATTACTGAGTCATAGAGCGAGATATCCGAGCGGCTCCTCGCCATGAGCTGAGCGCCAGCGACGGCGGCGAAAATGGCGCGAGCCCGCGGTTCACTCTCCTCGGAACTGACCACCGCTGCGGCGGACAGAACTTTGCTCAGCCACGCAACATTCACATCAGCAAAGGTCTGGACCTCCTTCTTCACCGCTTCTGGCAGGTCATCATATTCGGCGGCCATGAAGCTGCACAGGCACATGCGATTATCATTCTGAAGTGCCTTGCGAAACGTATCAGGATACTGGCGCAGGCACTGGATCGGATCCGAGGATCCGGCTAACAGTGCGTCCAGAGTAGCCGCTGAGTCCTCCCAATAGCGCCTCGCTACCGCTGCGCCCAGATCGGCCTTGCTTGGGAAGTGGTGGTACATGCTCGGGGCCTTGATGCCGACATCTTCCGCGAGGTCACGAAAATTCAACCCGCCATAGCCACGCGCCTGCGCGACCCTCTTGGCGGCTGCCAGGATGTTCTCCCTGGAGTTTGAGCTCACTTCATTTTTCACTGCTGCCGCCCCTCGAAAAGAAAAAATGGGTGTTGACGGGCAACATTATAGCTTCTAGACTAAACCTACCAAGTGGACGGTAGCCTTTTTAACAGCAATCCCTACCAAGTGGGCGGTAGGTATTGTCGCTACGGTCCTGACGGTATCTATTCCGATGCAACCAACTGTAGAAAGGCAAACAATGAGTTCCGACAACATCAAATTCGACGCAACCAAACTGGCCATGATGAAGATTTACGATTGGCATACTGGCCCTTATCCGGCTCGGGTACGTATTGCTTTGGCCGAGAAGAACCTGCAATCGCGCGTCCAGTTTGTGTCGGTCGATCTTTGGAAAGGCGAGCACAAGAAGGCCGAGTTCCTCGCGAAGAACTACTCAGGTACGCTGCCGGTGCTCGAACTCGACGACGGAACCTTCATTGCCGAATGCACGGCCATTACCGAATACCTTGACGCGCTTGATGGCGCTCCAACGCTCACCGGCAGGACACCGCGCGAAAAGGGCGTCATCCACATGATGAGCAAGCGCGCCGAATTGGAGCTGCTCGATGCCATTAGCGTTTATTTCCATCACGGCACACCGGGGCTTGGAGCCCACGTCGAGCTTTATCAGAACGCCGAGTGGGGGTTCCGTCAACGCGACAAAGCCCTCAGGGGTATGCACTATTTCGATGCCATTCTAAAAACACAGCCGTTCGTCGCCGGTGACGTCTTCTCGATGGCCGACATCACGGTCATAGGCGGTTTGATCTTTGCGGGGCTCGTGGAACTGACGGTGCCGGCGGAGTGCGAGGCTCTTCAAGCTTGGTACGCAAGGATGCAAGAGCGTCCGAGCGTAAAGAACTGCGTGACGATGTCAGAACCGACCGAGGCGACCGCCTGAAGCGGTTGTCTGTGAACGGTTGCTTTCACGACTTTAAAGTAAGCAAGGGAGCGGATTGATTGGGCGCATGAAGGCAGTCGAAGGGCTTTGCCATTTAAGTACGGTCTCCACCCATTTCCTCGGTAGCAGCTACCACGGTGCTTACATAGCTTTTGCGTTCCGTGACTCCAGATCCGCCGCGCTCTCCACGGCGTGCCATCACTGCGAGGGCGTGGCGGCAGAAGAGTCTCGTCCGGCGTGCTCAGGCGTCGGGTATTGAGGTTGAGCACCCAGCCGGCAAAACGATAAGCACGCGGATGTTTGCCGTGCGTGATCGGCACTTGCAACGGTTGCGCATCACGACGCATCACGGCGCGCATGCGTGCCAGCACTTCGCGCGTATCCCCGACTTGCGAAGCCGAATCGCGCTGCGCGACGGCGGGACGCTCACAAACGGTTGAGCAGCTCCGCCTTCTTGGCGGCAAACTCCTCATCGCTGAGAATTCCCTTCGCGTGCAGTTGGGCGAGCTTTTCTATGGTGGCGAACACGTCTGCCTCGCGGGTGCCCGA
This sequence comes from Caballeronia sp. SBC1, assembly GCF_011493005.1. Lineage (NCBI taxonomy): Bacteria > Pseudomonadati > Pseudomonadota > Betaproteobacteria > Burkholderiales > Burkholderiaceae > Caballeronia > Caballeronia sp. SBC1. The sequence continues at coordinate 418,189 of NZ_CP049159.1, read as the reverse complement.
ATGAGTGCTGACGAGCTTCTCCTGCACCGGCGACGACGCGGCCTGCGGAACCCCTCCGGCCGACACAACGGGGAGGCTGGCGACGGCAACCAAGCCGTGCTGGCTAGAAAATGTCAGGGACGCGCCGCTGGACTGCTGCTGTGAGAAGCCGCTGATCTGGTGAGCGAGCGTATCGTACACAGTCATCCTGCCGTTCACTTCGATCGCCAAGCGCCGGGGCTCTGCAAAGAAGGCATAGCGGACGTCATTTTGCGCGCCGGTGCTGTTGGGGCGTCCCAGATCAGCGGGCCACCAGTCGCCAGAGGTGCCGGGGGGCGCCGGAACAAACAGGCTCACCGGTCCGGTCGCGGTCTGCTGCTGCGTGCTGCCGCCGTAACTGGCGCGCTGCTGGTGTTGCTGGCCGGTGCCGTCATTGCGCTGCGGCTGACTGCCCTGGCTCTGCGACTGGAAGCTGCCGCTGCGAATCAGGTCGGGCTGATTTGCTATCAGCCGGGAGAGCTCGGAACAGAGCGCCTGCACTTGGCTTTTCAGGTGGTTGTTGAACATGTCGGAGACCATGGTCATGCCACCCTGCATCCATTGGCCGGAACCACCAAATTCGGGATGATCGAATTGAGCCATGCTGCCGTTACCGCGAATCACAGACTCCAGCATGCTCATTGCGGCATCTGTGCTGCATCCATGCCGCTGGGCGACTTCTTCGATCAATTGCTGGCCGGCGGGGGTGAGTTTTCGCATGGTGATCCGCTCAAAATTTTTTCCCTACACCGGATTATATAAACCGCAGCGCCACGCACATTGCCTGATTTTCGTGCTCGACGAGCAATGCAATCGCCATCGGCCTGTCGCCACTACATTTGCCCACGGTTGCTGGCGGCGACCGCACTAGGGGTTGGTGACAGGGCAAGCGGCAAGAAGCGTCGTGTTGTGCCGTCGAGCGCATCGATGCTGCCCGTTTCGATCTCGTCAACCCAGCCATGCAGATGGTTTTGTCCGACTACGGGTTGGAAGGCAGGATCGAGTCTGCCCCATTGGAGTAATGAGTGGAGTGCCGTTCCTTTGCCGCCAGGACGTCCCGCTTTCCGGATACGTCGCCGCCCGGCGAGCCAACTTTTTGGATGCCAAGTTGGTCATAGGTGCGCCACGTAGTACGAGCACTTGCTCGACCGCATTTCTTGGCTTCGTACATGGCTTCGTCCGCTTTCCTGATCAGGTCATCGGCGGTGTCACCTTGCTCAAGAACCGCCACTCCCAGGCTAGCGCGCATCATGTGTGGGTTGTTGCGTACCGTGATTGCCACGGCGAGCGCCTGCGCCATATCCTCAACGGTTTGGGTCGCGATTTCCCACGCGTTCGCCGCCTCGAGAATCACGAGAAATTCGTCGCCGCCCAATCGGCCGACAGCACAGCGAGGACCCGCAGCGACGCGGACCCGGTCGGCAAGAATCACGAGTGCTTCGTCGCCCGCCTGATGTCCGTACGTGTCGTTCAGGTGCTTGAAATTGTCCAGATCGACGAAGATCGCCGCCACTTTGCCGCTTGCGTCGGGTGACGAGACCGCCCGATGCAACAGGTCCTCGATTCGGCCCCGGTTAAACACACCGGTGAGCCTGTCAGTTTCCGAGAGACGCCGCAGTTCCTCTTTACCTTTTAGCAGCTTTGCAACTAGCGCCATTATCCACAATGAGAAACCGATAAGGATAACGGAGATGACAAGGGCCATTGTCACGTACACACGCCGCATCTTGTAGTAGTCGTCCAGCGCTTCGTCAACCGAGAGACCAGCGACAACCATCAGGTCATAGCGGTCGATTGCACGGCTAGCGACGATTCGTTCGATATGATCGACCGGATCCACCACCGTACCGTCGTGCGCGCGCAGGACGCTGCCATACCCGTCGGGTAGCGGACCACCGCTGGTGCTGGGCGCCTCTCCCGCCCGGCGAGACAACGTAAAACCGTGACGGGAAACGACGGCGATCAGGCCATGTTCTCCAAGCGCGGCGCTGTTGTAGAAGCCGTCGGTCAGGTAGGCAGGGTCCTCTGAGACAACCACGACGCCGCCAAATGTGCCATCGGGCCGGTCGATACGACGCGTTGCCTGAACTGACCATTGGTTCGATACTCGCCCGATGACCGGTTTGCTGATGAATAGTCCCACTCCGGGATTTAACCGATGCACAAGGAAGTGTTGGCGATCGCTAAGATCGACCACGCCCGAAAATTTGAGGGTGGAGGCCAGGACATGACCGTTCGTGCCAACAATCGTCACTTGCAGCGCAGTGTCCGCGCTGATCAGCCCGCGTGCTTGATACTGTGCGAGGTCAAACGTCTGTGGCGCACTTTCATAGCCATACTTGATCAGAAGCGCAATTTCGTCGACATCGTGAACGGTCTTCAGGGTGTGATTTTGAAGCGAGCGCGCCAGGGTCTTGGCCTCATCCTCCGTTTCGCGCAGCACTGCAGCCCTCTCGATATGCAGCCGCACGGAAATCGTAATCCATAGCACGCAAAGGACAACGAGGGTCAGTACGGGAATGAATATCAGTGTGCGGGGCAGTGACTTGCTTCTGTCGAGACTGGGCAGAGTCGGCTTCATATTTGCCTTAAAAACCTTTTACCTGCTGTGATTCTGTCCCAGACAGGATAAACACCATGTCGCGAACAAAGGTCGATTGGTTGGCCTGCTCGACAAATCGGCGCACGGGCGCGTTCGGCATCTGGGGGCGACCTTACGAAGTTAGTCGAAGAGGCAGAACGGCCGACATCGACTATTCGATCGGCTCATGGTCTACGCGCGTCCCCAAGGATCAGGGATGCGGGTTTGTTGCAGGGGCTTCCAAGAGTGCTTTGTGAGCCACATGGGCGCTGTTCCAGCTGTTGTTGTTCGCCAATTCGAACCGCTTTTTCCGTCCATGCCGTCTGTCGATCGCAACAGTGCGGGGCATAAAGCCGGCGGGCGAGGCTTGTGGGACACGATGCGGAAATACCATGCAGGCTACGACGGGGCGACATAAATTTATCTGCTTCTCAAGGCGCCATTTCGGCAGTTAATCGTCGCATCGAAACGAAGGCTCTTGAACGGGTGAACGTCGCGCAAGGATAAAAAAACCCGGCAGTGCCGGGTTCTTTTCTTTTGCAACGAGCCGATGCTTAAACAGCCTTCGCTGCGGAGCGTGAGGCTTGCGTCGCAGCCTTCGTCGCGGCCGTAGCGGCTGCGTTGAAGTTGCTTTCCGCTATCTCGACGGCTTGTTTGGTCGCCTTACGTACGGTTTCGTACGTGGTGTTGGCGGCGGTAACGGCCGACTTCATCACGGCGACAGCCGATTCCGAACCGGCCGGAGCGCTCTTCGCGACGTTATCGACGAACGTCTGCACCTTGCGGTTCTGCTCTTCGTATTGGGCTTCAGCAACACGGGCGAATTCCGCTTGTGTCGACGATGCGATTTCATACAGATGGCGGGCATACGACAGTGCTTTTTCGGCGACTGGCTGAACGAGGCTGGCTTGCAGTTCGAGCAGTCCTTGCGCGTCTTTCACCGACAACGCGCGCTGTGCGTTTTCCTGGCTTTCAGCTAGCGACGACTTCACGACTTGCACGTTCAGCTCAATCAACTTTTCAAAGCCTTCGAATGCCTTATTCGTCAGACCGAAAACGGAGTCGAGCTGGGCCTTGTTGGCGGCGGCGAACTGTTCAGGAGTAAACAGGGTCATCTTTACGCTCTCGAAGTATCGACCGGTCATCGCGGTCGTGGATTAAGGCAGCGACCGAAATGCGGCGCGCTGGTACGGGCTGAGGCAAATCGTTTGGTGCATCGCAACATTCGACACATTTTAATCAGGGTGCACTTGGTGTCAAGCGTTTATTTGCGCGAATGCGTCATACGATTTAGTTTATTAAACAACGACTTACCCAAGGCAAAACCGATGACGACGTTGGTTACCAAAAGGATCGGTTTTTTGAGGGCTTTCGTCGGGTCGATTCATGAATTCCTGAGGGCGGCGCGCTATCCGCCGATGAGCAGATCGCAGGCGCTAGTCAGAAGGGTGAGCCTAACTATCAACTGGCGGTCTGTCAGCCCGTTCTGAATGGTTTTGGGGCTGACTCATTCGAGCCGGCGCTGAGACGTTCGTATTCCGCGATCAACTGAGCACCGAACAACAGCAGCGTTGCAAGGGCTTCGAGACTGAAGAGAACTACGATCGCGGTTGTGAGCGATCCATATACGACGCTTACTTGAGAAAGCGTTGCAAAATACCAGACTAGTACGTGACGCGTCGCTTCCCACAGTAAGGCCGCCGCGATCGCGCCGACTAGAGCGTGGCTGAATGTCGGGCGCCCGACTGGAATCACGAGATAGATCGACGTCAACACAAAAATTTCTCCCGCAACTCCGAACAGATAAAGCAATACACGTGAGGCACCGACAAGCGAGACGTGCCAGCCGAACGCGTCAATGCTGTCTGCGCCGATGGCCTGCAAGGCGCTGGAGACGAGCGTGACGAGGAGCACACCCAGGCCCAGCGATAAGCTGTAGCAATAGGGGAGCAACGCGGAAATCAAGAAATGTCGCCGGTGAATCGTCACCCGATGCACGAAGATCACCGACATGGCGTTTTCCAGCACGGTGAACGCCAACGAACTGAAGAAAATCATGGTACAGAGAAGTACCCAACCGATGACGGCACGGTGAGCGAGAAAGTTCGTCAGCTCCCGAACAATGGCCTTCGCTTGCCCCGGAACCAGCCACTCAAGCAGATGCGCCAGCGAATCAAGAAGCACCGGCTGGCTGATCAGGTGTGATAGCGCGATCACGACCAGGATGAGTAGCGGGACGATCGAAAGCAGTGCGTAGTAGGCGACTGCACCAGCGAGCAGCATCCCTTGGTTCGCGCGAAACGCTTTCAAGGTTTGCACCACGAACGTTGCCGGATGACCTGCGATGGTCCACAAGGTGCTGCCGTATATTCGTTGCATGACGACTCCGTTGTGCAGACGACCTGGTGGTTTCGGGCGCTGTGCCGCCTTTTTGGCGACCGGTCGTTCTAAGTTGACCCGCCGGCAAGGGCGCGCACCGTTCTGGTGATCCACGCCGTCAGGCCCGCTCTAAACGATATGACAAGGATTTGCCTCGGTCCGATGATGACCGAGCCGACGAGGATGATGGCGAATAGCGCCGCGTTGGGCGTGCGCAAGATCACCGGGCCGGCTTCCCGTGAGACGGGTCTTGCTATCCGGCTTTCTCTGGAGCCTGTTTTAGAAAGCTGACTCGCAGATACAAGTGCCGCGCGCGTTGCCGCCATGCGTGCGAGAACAACTGCTTCGGCTTTCTTATGATCACGTATACCGGGATTCATTTTAACGCCTCCTTGATGGACTCAACATCGCGTTGGAGCTCTCGCTGCAAGGTCTGAAATGATTGCCCGGGTCGCTGAGCACGCAAGACAAGGAAGGCGCCAATCGTCACGACCAGCCACGTCGCGGCGACGCCCCACACGACGATGAGGAAATAAGGCGTCCCCCAGGCCGACACAATAATGGCGATGCAAAGGAAGGACAGTGTAAAAAGAGCGCCAACCGCCAGCGCGACCAGCGCAATCACTTCGTGGAGCATTCTCGTTTTTGTGTCGGCCAGTTCAATGCGAAACAATTCACCGTAGTCAGCGACTCTTTGAGCACAGAATCGACCTACATTGCGCCACCGCATGATTTTTGATTGCGCCGACATTTTAATGCTCCCGCGTGATGGTGAATCCGGCGACTTCACACTACCTATCCTGATCGGCGAAGTGCAGTTCCGGACCGCTAAAGCTGAGGTTCGTAGGATCCTCGATCCGGTACTACGACAGCATCCATTTAATACGTCTGATCGTTAGTGCCCGAATTCTTCGCATAACCCCGGGAAGGAACATTTCCGCTGTTCGCCCCGCTGTTCGCCCACATCACGCCGGCTATAAAACTGACGGCGGCGACAATGCCTAATACCGCAAATGGACTCTCGGCCGTTTTGTCCCGGACGAGGCCAGTGGTATCCGCGCAGAGTTGCTGCGCTTTACCGCTTAATTCGCGTGCTTTCCCTGATAACTGCGTGGCCGCGTCGCCAACCACACCGCCGACTGCGTCTTGAACCTTGCCTGCTGCTTCTTTCAACGTACCATCTGCTGTGTCGGTGTCCATGACATCCTCCGGTTGGTTACTCTGCTCTCCCTCGCATGGGGCGTGCCAGCCGCCCCGCCAACGAGGTCCCATTCAGAGGCCGGAGAACGCGAGGTCGGCGACATTCGGGTGCGGTTCGTCTTTAAGACACAGGCACTTGCCATGCATCCGATTCCGCAGGATGCTGACCGCTAGACTTGGGAGGACCGCAGATTCATGCCACTACTCCATTACAAGCGACCAAGCCCGAGGCCGCCGCCCGGCTCCCCGAGCTTATCCAGATGCGGCTCATGTCGGAAGCTGTCCACTTTGTGGCGGCACTGGTTTTTCTCCAGCTACAGAAATGGTCGATGTGGGTGGAGAGCATGGACCGTCCGGAAAAGCGCAACGCGCTGAATGGCCCCGGTTCGAAGCGTTGGCAGACACATTGCGCGTTCACTGCATGCTGCTGCACGGAACCAGTGAACGTTTCTTCTGGAATTCCTCAGCCTGCGCAAACAGTTAGGATGCCAATATATTTGTATCGTTATGTATCTAACCGACGACTTCATACATTGGCTTACAAAACTACCCCTGGGCGAACATTTGGGGAATACGTTTCCACCGTACCCTTCGTAGGCGGTCAATCTCACAAGGAGCAGCAAATGGCAGGAGAGGTCAATAAATCGCGGCGGACTTTGCTAGGAGCATCGGCACTCGGTCTCATGGCTGCCCAGCTAGGCACCATTGCAAGCGCCTATGCACAAGAGAGCAGCAACAATCGCATTTCTGGGTCGGGGACGGCGGGGACATCGAAAGCGTCCTTTGGGCCCCTAAAGCATGTCAATGCCGGTGCACTCAGCATCGCTTATGCAGAAGCCGGGCCAGCAGATGGCCCACCGGTGCTGCTCTTTCACGGCTGGCCCTACGACATTCACAGCTTCGTCGATGTCGTCCCCATACTCGCGTCGGCCGGCTACCGCGTGCTGGTCCCGTACTTGCGCGGCTACGGCGAAACGCGGTTTCTCTCCGCCTCGACGCCGCGTAATGCTCAGCCGGCTGCAGTCGCAGTCGATGCCATTAACTTCATGGACGCACTCAAGATCGATAAAGCGATTATGGGGGGATTCGACTGGGGTGGCAGAAACGCGAACCTTCTGGCTTTTCTTTGGCCCGAGCGCGTCAAGGCGCTGGTCTCGGTGAGCGGCTATCTTGTTGGTAGCCAGGCCGCCGTCCAGAAGCCGTTGCCGCCAGCCGCCGAGAACAAATGGTGGTATCTGTTCTATTTCGCCACGGACCGTGGTCAGGCTGGTTACGCCAAGAACACTAAAGACTTCAACCGGTTCATCTGGCAGCAAGCCTCGCCGAAATGGGCGTTCGATGACGAGACGTTCGAGCGCTCCGCACGGGCGTTTGAAAATCCGGATTTCGTTCGCATCTCACTCTACAACTATCGGTGGTATTTGGGCCTGGAGCCGGGTGAGCGAAAATATGATGGATTGGAAAAGAAGATTGCGACATTTCCGACTATAGCTTGTCCGACGATCACCTTGGAGGGCGACGCGAACGGCGCACCGCATGCCGACCCGAGCGCCTATGCCAAGAAGTACATTGGCAAGTATGAGCATCGCAACATTACCGGCGGCATAGGGCACAATTTGCCGCAAGAGGCGCCGGCAGAGTTCGCCAAGGCCATCATTGACGTCGACAGGGCTTGACGGCGACTCTTCCAACGAACGGCCATTCCCGCTTCCGGGTCGCGGGGATGACCGTTCTTCAAATCCACCAAGGCTTCCCCATTCGAAGAGCGGAAGAAAATGAGGGAGGCCGCGCTGATCGAAAGGCAAAAATCTGCGATGACCACGAAGCAGGATCTCGTCGTGCCGGCTTGACTGGAATATCCGTTGAACAAGCAGTCGCGCGGGACGAATGATGTGACGTTCCATTGCATCTGGTGATTTCGCTCACTCGAATCCCGCGTCGGATATCGCGGAAGTCCGCACGCACGTGGTCGCGGTAATCCGTGGCGTAAATTCCCAGCCGCCGCCTGAAAATCTTGGTCATTTGACTGACCCAAAAGGAGCTCCCAATCAGATAGACTGCGCGGGTGCTTCCTTATGGATGAAAAATCAATGCGCCGAGTGATATTCAATCAAAAGGGTGGGGTCGGGAAATCCACCATCGTTTGTAATCTCGCCGCGATCAGTGCCTCCCAGGGGGCGCGCACGCTAGTGATCGATCTCGATCCGCAAGGTAATTCAAGCCAGTATTTGTTGGGCGCGCAGGCGCGGGATACGCAGCCGACCCTGACCGATTTTTTTGAAGCGACCTTAAGCTTCAGCTTCAGGGAGCCGCAGATCGGTTCGTTCATACACGGCACGTCGTTTGAAAACCTCGATATCATTCCATCGCAGCCCAATCTCGAGGCCTTGCAAGGCAAGCTTGAGTCGCGCTATAAAATTTACAAGCTGCGCGATGCGCTCAAGGGTCTTGACGGCTATGACGCGGTATATATCGATACGCCGCCCGCCCTGAATTTCTTCACCCGTTCGGCGCTGGTCGCGGTCGAACGCTGTCTGATCCCGTTCGATTGCGACGACTTTTCGCGCCGCGCGCTATATTCGGTGCTCGAAAATGTTCAGGAGATCCAGCATGACCACAATCCCGAACTGACAGTCGAAGGAATTGTCATCAATCAGTTTCAGCCACGTGCAAGTCTGCCGCAACAACTCGTGCAGGAATTGCTCAACGAAGGCTTGCCGGTGCTAAGCTCCTATTTGTCCCAATCGGTGAAAATACGCGAAAGCCATCAGCATGCCAGGCCGATGATCTATCTTGAGCCGCGCCACAAACTCACGCGAGAATACCTGGCGTTGCATCAAGAACTCAACGCTTAGGTTTCGCGGCAGATACGGGCGCAATGTCCGCTGTTCGCAGGGGCGAGCCAGCCCGGTGAGAGTCGCGCTCGAGTTCGGTTGACGCAGCGGATTATGGTTCACAAGACCAGGGTTCCCTCGGGCGCTTCCACCTGTGCGGGGGAACCGGCCATGTTCAATGCGATGAAAAATCAGTCAACAGCCAGGCGGCGTTCATAGGTCAGTACGTTCCCGCTGGACACAACCGGTTCAATCGCTCCCTCCAGCAACCAGTTCGCTTCTGCCCAACGCAAGCAAGCGAGCGTCGATAGCATATAACATTGATGATGCTTTGGCATCCTGACCAATGCCATTGCCGTCATCACGGCCGCTTGTTGACAACCACGACACACCGCCTGAAAAGCGGGCGTTCGGCGATCCATCCCATTGCATGGGCGTTCGTTCCGGGTCGCGCCCCTGGCCAATGACGGGTTGCCGCAACTCGGCAGGATCCTGCACGCGATCGGTCGGAATCACTTCGTCGGCATTGGGCGGAGCTATTCGCGGCACGCGGTCGTGTGCTCGCCCTCTCTTTGCAAGGCCGCGCTGACAATGCCACGAGGCGCGAACTGGAGCGTGTCAGGGCGATACTTCGGGATGCGAGGTTCAGCGTTACCTGGTGGCCGTGAACGCGTTCCTTGCCGCGTAGCTGCAGTGTTTCCCCCAGAGGCAAGCTCGGAGAAAGTAGGGCGAGCAAGAATCAGCAAGTTGCCGGGTTCGGTAAAAGTCAAAATGCAGACACCGCGCTGGTGCACGGTTGGCATCGCAAGTTCGATCTTTAAGTGCGTGATACTGTTGAAAAAGAATTCCTCGGTTTCACGCGACATCTCGCATTCTTTTCCATCAGGCGTCGACAACCCAGAAAGGATTTGAACAATGGCCAAGATATCTGCAGGGGTGGGTCCACAATTCCCACAAGTCGTTGTTCTGTTCGGCGCCACTGGCGATCTGGCTCGACGCAAGCTCTTGCCAGGTTTGTTCCACCTTTCGAGTGCAGGATTCATTCCGGGCTGCAGGATCATCGCCGTCGCACTCGATGATATTCACATTGACGAATTTCGTCGCACGGCGCGAGAAGCGCTTGACGAGTTTTCTTCTCGCAAGGTCGCACAGCCGGAGTGGGACACTTTCGCCGCCAATCTCGACTATCTGCCGCTGACAGCAGGCGCGGAGGCGCTCAAGGCGGCGGTGCTGAACGCCGAACTGAGCTTCGATGGCGAGTGCCGGCGGCTGCATTACCTGAGCGTTCCGCCTAACGCCGCGCTCTCAGCCGTCGGCATGCTCAAGGAAGCGGGCCTCGTGGAGCGCTCACGGATCATCATGGAAAAGCCGTTCGGAACGGATCTGACGAGTTCTGTTTCGTTGAATGCCCGGTTGCATGAAGTTTTTGAAGAAGAGCAGATCTTCCGGATCGATCATTTCCTGGGGAAGGAGCCCGCCCAGAACATTCTCGCTTTCCGCTTCGCGAACGGTTTGTTCGAGCCAATCTGGAACCGCAACTTCATTGACCACGTTCAGATCGACGTCCCTGAAACGCTGGGCCTTGGCAAGCGCGCGGGTTTCTATGAACAGACAGGCGCATTTCGTGACATGGTCGTCACGCACCTGTTTCAGATCCTCGCGTTCATGGCAATGGAGCCACCTACATCGCTGGAACCGTCGCCCATTAGCGAGGAAAAGAACAAGGTCTTTCGTAGCATGCTGCCGATACAGCCAACTGACGTCGTCAGGGGACAGTACACCGGTTATCGATCCGAGGACGGAGTCAGTCCAGAGTCGGAAACGGAAACATTCATCGCATTGAAATGTTCGATCGATAACTGGCGATGGGCCGGCGTTCCATTCTATCTGCGCACAGGAAAGCGGCTTGCCGAGGGGCAACGCATCATTTCGATCGCATTTCGCGAGCCGCCGAAAAGCATGTTTCCGGCTGGATCAGGTGTCGGTTCGCAAGGACCGGACCATTTGACGTTCGACTTGGCGGACGCCTCGAAAATGTCGCTTTCGTTTTATGGCAAACGCCCGGGTCCCGGCATGCGGCTGGACAAACTGAGCCTGCAGTTCGCCATGCGCGACACTGGTCTGATTGGCGAAGTACTAGAAGCCTACGAGAGATTGATCCTCGATGCAATGCGCGGTGACCGTACCCTTTTTACGACCGCTGAGGGCATCGAGCGACTGTGGGAAGTATCGACGGCCTTGCTCGAATCCCCTCCGCCCGTTCGCTTCTACGCGCCGGGTTCGTGGGGGCCAAATGCCATCCATCAGCTCGTTGCGCCCCGGGCGTGGCGGCTTCCATTCGAGCGAGCGTGGCGGGATCCAAACGCGTTGGGTAGTTGACTCGATTCAGTGTTGGAGATACCTCCTGCTTGGCGGCTGATTGATAGGTCCAAATTGTCACTGACTGAAGGCAAGCCGCCGTGCTCTGCCTATGCGAAAATGTGCCGCAAGCTGCGGACCTCAACCGCATTGATGTTCAGCAATCCCGCGGCATGATTCGTTGCGGACGTTGCTTTATCACTATGCAATGCACGTGCGTTGCGGGCGACCTGAACCGAAAAATACGGAGGTTCGATAGTGAGACTTGGTGAATACCGGTTGCCGGTGACGCTCACGGTGCCTGCGTTCGAGGGTAGCGGCAGCGAGTCATGCGTGGATTCGCACAACGCTCCGGCAGAGATCTTGCGCTGATGGAATCAGAGAGCTATCGGGGGTACCGCGTCTGGGGCCACGCTATCCTGCAACAGGAGGATATCCTGCAGCCGGAGCGGTACGCTGCCAGCGGAACCATCACACGGAGCAATAAGCTTATTGAAGGTTCGGGCGTTCTTGGCCATTTCGATACCGAAGAGGAAGCGCAACATGCCGGGCTTGACTGGGCTCGCGCGTGGGTCGATAGCCACGGTTGACCGCCGTAGTTCCACTTGCACGCTTTTAGTTCAAAGGGTCGCCAAGGATGCATCAGCGGGCGATGAGGCCGTCGAGTAAAGCAAGCATGCGCTGTTGATGCTGGCCTTCCCAGAAGATACGTCCGCAGACCTCACAGTTGGAGAATCGCTTGTAGCGGTCGAAGACTGGCGCTGGCACGCGTTGCTGCACGAGTGATTTGTCAACGCGACGCAGCGGCGCGTTGCAGTGTATGCATAGCGTGAAGGGTCGCGCACTGCGCGCGAGGTCGAGCCGCTCGAAGACCTCGCGGAGTTGCAGCGCTGACTTGCGAGCGTGCACAAAACAGCCGTGCGTGATCTCGCGACGCTTGAGCAGGTCGCAATCGCGCGTGAGTACGATGCGGTGATCGCAGGAGGCGATGGTTACGATCGCGCTGTCGTCGAACTCGGTGTCGAATAGCGTATCGAAGCCGGTCGTGCGCAGCAGGCGCGCGAGCCCGCCGAGATGCACGTCCGCGACAAAGCGCGTCACCCGCAGCGGATGGTCGCGCAGGCGCAGCAGGGGCGTGACGTCGAACGCCTCGAAGATCGGATAGACGGCGATGCGATCCCCTTCGCGCAGGATCTGATCGAAGCCGGACGATTCCCCATTGATGAGAATCAGCTCAACCTCGGTATGCGGGACGCCGAGCGCCTCTATCATGTGCTTGACCGTCGCGGCGCGCGCACAGGCTCGTTCGAACTCCCGTTGGCGCAATGCAGGCGGAAGGAAGTCGTTCAGCTCTTCGTAGAAGCGGAAAGTTGCGGTCACCATTGGACAAGTATCGCACCGTGGGCGGCTGTGCATGCGCACCGAGCTGGCTCGCCACCACGGTCGTGTTTGCATCACTGCTCTGGTCGAGATGAGCCGCTCGCCGAAAGTTCCATCCAGCGGTCCTGCATAAGAGATGATGACGGCCAGTAACGCTGGCAGCTACCGGCGGCACGCATTAATTCCCTTTCGGAGCGGCGGACACTAACGTGCTTTCCGTGTCGCGATTCATGGCATCCGTTAGCAGCTTCAGCGGATGGACAATGGATGACGCGCGAGCGCGGTCACCTTGCTTCGGGCCGCGCTTTATGCTGACCGTGTCGGGCTCTGTCCGGTCAGTTACGCCATTCGACTTGCAGATGCGAATTGGCGAGAATCTTTGCGACGTCAGGGGTCTTCCTTCGATTTATGCCGGCGAGGGCTTGATCGAAGCTTGTGATGCGCGTGAAGTCATTGCGCCGGAAGTTGCCACGCGTCGCGCAGCAGTCTCAGGAAGTTGGCTTCCCGATCGCAGAAGCTACGGTCCGCCATGACGGCTTCGTTGCACAGATCAATGATGTCGCTACGGAGCTGCAGGTCGCGCACGTCAGCCGCCAGCCACGCGAGTGCCGCGGGATCGACCTGACACACGTCGCTCCAGCTCAAGTACCCGCAGCGCGTCAGGTCTTCGTACAGCGTTTGCACGATGGAGAGCAAACGGCTTCGATTCAACGACAGCCGCTCTTCCATGCCGCAGCGATCGAGCGCCTCAAGTTCCGTGAGCCCAAGGTGTCCGTCGGAAAGCAGACACGCCGCCAGGATACGGCCCGCTGCCTCGGGACTGTTGCAATGATAGTGACGCATTCTCTACTCCTTGCTATCTCGGTAAGAATGGCCCGGCGAAACGGACTATGAAAGGATCCAGGTGATTCACCGTGGCAATTCAATTCACCACATTCATCCTTTAACTAAGGATAACGAAATTATCTATGTCCATCGAAGGATTGGAGTCCATCGTTATGTAAATCTTGGACCGCCCGGTCGCCGGTCAGCAGCGAATGTCGCGATCAATGCCGGCACCCGGATTATCGGGCGTCAGCGGCCGGCGCCTCGGCCCAGCGTGTAGCGGCACGACGCGTTGAGCCGCCGATGACTTTGCCGGAGACGGTCTGAATCGGCGTGTTCGTATGGCGCCGAACCTCCGAGGCAACGTCCGCGCTCAGCCAGCGCAACCAGCCCGATTTCCTCGCGCCGAGAAGAATCAGGTCGGCACCCGACGCGTCGGCGGCAGAGGCAAATCGCTCGGCCCACCGAGACCGCCGATCGCGGCAGCGTGACCATGCTGGTTTCGGCGGGACGCGAATGGTGGTCCAGCACATCCGTCACTCGCGTGACGAGTTCGAGTCCCTGTGCTTCCAGCGCTTGGATGACGAGTCCGAAGTCATAGTCGATTGGCCCCATCAACCAGGGCGTAGGATCGACCAAGTGCAGCGCAAAAATGCGTGCGTCGTGTTTTTGTGCGATTTCGATGGCCGATTCCAAGACCGTATCGACCGAGCTTGCACTAACCGCAACTAGAATTCTTGTGAACATTTTGGGTGCCTTCTTGTAGTGGGACAGTGGAACACGCTGGCCTATGCCGTTTGTGATCCATGGCCGTATCATGGCGCGTCAGAATGAGAGGAAAATGAGCGCGACATAGGGTCCGAAAAACCAAGGATGACACTGTCGTTCTCCTCGTCGCCCTGACCGGTCACATACAGGTTACCGCCCGGCAAGACGGCGATATTCGAAGAGCCTGAGAACAACGCAGCCACGTTTCACGCGAGATCAAACGTGCCAGTCACGCGGCGCGCCATTCGAATACAGGGTGATCGGCTGGTGATTCATTTCGAAGGCGTGTATGCGGTGTTCGAGATCGGCGAAGTCGACTGACGACGCCAGATAGGACTCGCGTTCCTGGTCTTCGGTAGTGACTAAAAACTCACTCAGCGTTTTGGAAAATTTTACGAACATGATGCACTCCAGTCTGTGATTCGATTCATGGCAGACAGGCGGTCTACCGCGTCGCGACGATTGCAGCAGGCAATTGGAATCGGCCGTGAATCAGGGTGCAGCTCGTCGATGGACTGCATCGTAGGCCTGAAGAGTGAGCGGAAAATGAGCGGATAGTGGGCGATGCCATCTGCTGAGGTGTGCATTTGCGGCCGGCGGACTTTCTTTGGCGGATCACTGGCAGCTAGTAGCTGACAGTCAGGACCTTCACGAATCACCGTCAGCGACGAAGCCACGACATGGCGTCTCTGTTGTCGGCTTGTGATGGAATATACGCTCTTCCAGAGTACTGTCCGTATGGAACATTTCCGGACATTCAGCCTTCAATTTTTCGATCGTCATGTCAATATGCTCAATGCCGATCTTTGATGCGTTAATCAATTCAATTTGATAAGGATAGCTGATTTTCATGGCTTTAACTCCAAGGAAAATGGTTCAACAAATATAAGCGACAAAACTTAGTGCTTCGTTATCTACAGCAAGGTTTTCAGGAACACGGGAATTCGGGTTGTACGTCTCGAATTCGACAAAACCGGCTGGGTCGTCCGTATTACCAGTAGCCCACAGGTTGCGGATAGCCATAGACGATGGGCGCAGGCGCAAGGACAGGCGGCGGTGCGTACACTGGCGCGGTCGAATAGACGGCCGGGTGAGTGATTTGATTTCCCTTGGACGCCATGCATTGCGAATAAGCGGCGTCGTAGCGGGCTTGGAGACTGGCCGAGGTGGCCTGAGCGCCGTTGGCGCCCACGGCGCCGCCGAACAGCAAGCCAGCGCCAGCGCCGATCGCCGCGCCGACACCGGCATCGCCTGCTGCTGCGCCGAGAAGTGCGCCCGCTGCCGCGCCGCCTACGGTGCCGATCGCCCCGCTGCGCAGACCGTCGTTGCCCGCCACCGCCGATGGTTGCGAGGCATTGTCAGAGCGGAATGCATAGTCCCTGCACGCGTAGTCTTCGTGCTGGAATTTGCTCAGCGGCTCTCCTGCCGGCGGCAACGCGACCACGGTCGGGCCGGTGGGGGGAATGACGGCGCACCCGGTCAAGGCGAGGGCGATCAGGCATAGAGGTGTTGCCGCGCACGCGAGTCTTAAACGTTTCATGATATGGGTATCCGGTGAGTAGTGAGCACGGATGCCATGGTGACGTCGAAGAATTAGCGCTGAATTATTGGTGGCGAGGGGTGACGCGGCGCGGCGTCGACCTTGCCAGTCCACGATACAGCTCGACAGCGTGGACGCCGGGGATGCCGAACACCCGTTCAACGCCATAGCGCTCGAGTAGCTTCACGAGCGCTTCGCCACAGGTCGGTGAGTCGACTGGCTGGAGCGCGCAGTGTCCGCCTGGGTGACCGAAGAGCGGGATACCTTCAGGTGAATTCATGAGACTCCCGCGCATTGATCCGTTTCATCCGTCGCCGGTACATGCGGCGCACGTCGTCGCCGGGCTGACGTTCGGAGCAACGGAGGGCTAGGGCACGCTATTAGTGCAACCACGTGTCGATCTTGACCACGACGTAGTCCGCTATAAGCTTTTGCAGGTGAGTGGCCGGATGATAGGCATCGGCGAACATGTAGATGTTGTCAGCGTGGGGGAGGACTTCATCAATGAACGTGAACGCATTAATCCGCAGTACGGCCGGCGATGAAGGGAGCGCGTCATCCAGCGCGGTGTTGAATACGTTGCTGGCAGGCGTTGAACGAGCCTGAACGACTTCTGCCCGACACCCAGGCCGATAAACGGCGGCCGACTTCGCTCAATCAGGGGCAGACCGGGTTCAGCCAGGAGCCGTCACTCACCGTCTGTTCTGGCCCTGCAGCCGGAACGTCCGGTGCGCCAGTGCCCGCCTTGCTTTGTGGCCGGTGGGCGCCGCAAAGCGCAAGCGGTTCTTCACTCGTGCGGCCAGAAAAGAGACCGTCCTGCCCGTCCGGTCGGCTATCATGCCAATCCTCCCCGAAGTAGCTCCTTATGATTTCCGTCCGTAATGTCACGCTGCGCCGCGGCGTCAATGTCGTACTCGACGGCGCGTCCGTCACCTTCACCCCCGGCGAAAAGATTGGCCTTGTCGGCCGCAATGGCGCCGGCAAGTCGTCCTTCTTCGGCCTTCTCAACGGCACGCTGCACGAAGATGGCGGCGAGTTCTCGATTCCCGCTGCATGGAAGATGGGCCAGGTCGCGCAGGAGATGCCGGAGACCGAGCAGAGTGCGACCGACTTCGTAATCGAGGGTGACACCGTCATGCTGGCCGCGCAGGCTGAAGTAGCCGCCGCTGAGGCCAGCGACGATGGCATGCGCATGGCGCACGCCTACATGGCCCTGCACGACGCCGGTGCACATGATGCCCCCGCACGTGCCCAAGCGCTGATCCTGGGCCTTGGCTTCAGTGCTGCGCAGCTCAGCCAGCCGGTCAACAGTTTCTCCGGTGGCTGGCGCATGCGACTGCAGCTGGCGCGTGCGCTCATGTGCCCGTCCGACCTGCTGTTGCTCGACGAACCGACCAATCACCTGGACCTCGACGCGCTGGTCTGGCTGGAGGCGTGGCTCAAGCGCTATCAAGGAACCATGGTAGTGATCAGCCACGATCGCGAATTCCTCGACGCGGTGACGCAGGTGACGGTGCACGTCGACAACGCCAAGCTCGTGCGTTATGGCGGCAACTACAGCAAGTTCGAAGACATGCGCGCTGAGCAGATGCTGTTGCAGCAGGCCTCGATGGCCAAGCAGGCGGACAAGATCGCCCACCTGCAGAAATTCATCGACCGTTTCAAGGCCACGGCCTCGAAGGCGAAGCAGGCGCAGAGCCGGGTCAAGGCGCTCGAACGCATGGAGAAGATCGCACCCGTGCTTGCCGACGCAGAGTTCACCTTCGAGTTCAAGGAGCCGCTCAACGTCCCGAACCCGCTGTTGTCGATGCTGGACGCGAGCTTCGGCTACCCGGCACCGGCCGACGCACCGCCGGGCACGCCGCCGACGGTCATCGTGCGGGGCATCAACCGATCCGTGCTGGCCGGGCAGCGCATCGGCATTCTCGGTGCCAACGGCCAAGGCAAGTCCACGCTGGTGAAGACAGTGGCGCACGAGCTGGCGCCGATTGCCGGCGAAATCAGCGAAGGCAAAGGCCTGAACATCGGCTACTTCGCACAGCAGGAACTCGACGTGCTGCGTCCTCTCGACACGCCGATGGAACACATGATCCGCCTTGCCAAGAACACGCCGCCGAACATGCGTGCCCCCGGTCAGAGTGGCACCGAACAATCGCTTCGCACCTTCCTTGGCACCTTCAGTTTCAGTGGTGACATGGTCCATCAGGCGGTCGGCACGATGAGCGGCGGCGAAAAGGCGCGGCTCGTGTTGTGCATGATCGTGTGGCAGCGTCCCAACCTGCTGCTGCTCGACGAGCCTACCAACCACCTCGACCTGGCTACACGCGAAGCGCTAGGCATGGCACTCAACGAATTCGAAGGCACAGTGTTGCTGGTCAGTCACGACCGGTCCCTGCTGCGCGCGGTATGTGACGAGTTCTGGCTCGTCACCAAGGGTGGCGTCGAGCCCTTCGACGGCGATCTGGACGATTACCAGCAGTTCCTGCGCGACGAAGCCCGTCGCATGCGCGAGGAGGCTGCCGGGGAGAAGGCCATCGCTTGAGTTGAGCACCCCTTGGCGGTTCCAGTGACAATATATTGGTCGATGGGGACCACGCGCAAACATCACTCGACAAAATCCATAACGCAAAACTGCTTTCCATCAGGGGTTTTGTCTCCCGGTCCCTTCCCGGGCGTGGCCCTGCTGGCTGAAGTCGTAGATATCAGGGGGCGGAAGCTTGCTGAAACTCCACATAGGGCCGAGCACTGCTTGAGCGGTTTCGCTCGACGGATCGCTCTCTTGCTCGGCCTGGCGGGCGAGCGGCCGCGTCGCGAACGCATCGCGCTGGATTGGCCGGCGACTCCTCGAACTTGCGTCTGTCTTGTGCACACGTGGCACGTCGCGATGCAGCCGGACCATACGTGGCAATCGCGTTGCCGGGTCACGCCCCATATGGCATGTCCGCCAGTCACCGTACGGATTCAATTGTCGCCATGGACTGCCGCCACGGTCATGCGCCCGAAGAACGCCAGGGGAGTGCAGCATGGTTGATACAGTACCGACCCTGCTTACATTCCTGTGGAACGGCTCGGCCAAGGCTGGATCCGCAATGCTTGCCGGGAGTCTTAAGCACAGCATCCAGGTTGCCTCGGCGACGCCGTTGCCCGTGCAATGGAACCAGATTACACAAGCCCTTGAAGACCAGATCACGGGCGTATTCAATTTGGACCTTGTCAGCATGCTCATTAGAGCCTGGTCCGACATGGCGGAGATTGACGAGGCCACTGACCGGGCGCGAACGCCGCCCGGGACCACGCGGATCGTGACGCTGATGGAGCACGAGGTCGAACTGACCGATCACCCGGAAATCGTGATCGCAGTCGATGGAATGAAGGCCTTCACCGTCGACCTCGAGATCGGCCTGAGCATGACATTCAAATCCGCGACGCTGACCATACGCGATGGCAAGGTTCGCAAGATCGCGTTGGGAAGTGGGGAAGGGGCAATCTCGCTAAAGTCCGGCCCCGCGGTTTTATTGCGACACGCGCTGCCGGAAAAATCCTTCCCGGGCAGCATCGATATACCGGAAGGCGTTGCGCTGAGACCTGCATCGAAACGGCTTTGATTGGCGCGGCCAGTGAAGGTGGGTCGCATAGCGAAGCCGTTAGTCGAACGAGCAGTTTCCGTCGTCGCCTGGAATGCGGATTGAGTGCAACACCAGCTTTTCATCGGGCATCAAAGCGGGTAGGACAGCTACGTGTCCGAGCTTCGACGACAAGTATCGTGGCTTGGAGCAAGCTTACTTAATGTCCTGGCGTCGCTTGCTTCTTCTCCGCCCCGAGAATCTGATCCGCCATGTTCTGCCAATAGCGATTTTGTAGTGTGGCTTTGTCAATGTCCTGCTGGGTGCCCTTGTGCATCTGAAGATTCGCGAGAGCGAGCTGAAGATTAGCGACGGACTTCTCGAGCCGGTACATCACGTATTCACGCAGACCACCCAGCGGGATATTGCGCGACTTAGCGTAGTCGAACATGTCCTCAACGGAGGGGGTCACCAGAGGAATATCAATGACCAACATGCGCGTAGTCGTCAGATGATGTCCGCCGCCACTGATTCCCGTTAAGAAGTTTTGCGGCATTGCTGGATCTACGGGTTTATAAAGGTAATCGATTCCTGCGAGATCGATCATCGGTGAGGATTCGCTCGTATTCGGTTCCGGCGACATGCTGGGTTCAAAGAAGGTAATGACGGAGCTGTTGAGGTAAATCCAGGCATACGTTGTCACCTCGGGCGCAAACATCATCTTCTTTAACGCTTCGTCCGGATGGGCGTCAATCCACTCTCCCGCAAAATGGAGGAATGCATCGATCTGCTTCTGTGCAATCTTTGCGTCGACGCGAGCCTTCAGGTAGGCAGCCAGCACAGACAGGGCCACCGACGCGGCTCCTATGCCGATGTGCACCCCTATTTGGGAAGCGCGGCTGACGCCTGGCGTTTGTCCCGTCCCTCCCGTACTTGGCGTTGTTTCCCCGCCCTCGTGTTCGGATTGGGTGCCAGTTTCGCCGGGTGTCTTCTTTGCGGTCGGCGGCGTTCCACTTGGTGGTTCGGGATCACCTTGAGTCTTGGGCGGAGGGGTTTGCTTGTCTGGGCCGCCGGGCGCTGCAACGGCTGGCTCACCACCGCCTTCTTCCCCTCCCCCTGTGGGAGGCTGATATTTGTATAACGCTCCACCTTGCCGGAACGCTCCGTCGGGAAATGCTTGCGTCGGAACCTCTGCATCTTTCATGTGTATCGCACAATCCGGACATAACCTGCGGTTCACTCCCGCGGCCCAGACATCGAAGTGATTGGTTTCAGCACCCTCTGTGAGCAACTGTTCCGCGTCGTTTGGTGCGCCAACCTCTCCGCGCCCCGGCGCGCGCGCCGAGGGTCTCCACCGGGTTAAGCCCAGCTCTTCGGCGGCGGCATCAATATCTTTGCTCGACGCATTGCCCGAAAGCACATATACGAAACGAGGCTCGTTAGCCTCTGTGTCACTCTCTTCGGTGACAACTCCAATAGCGATGGTGATGTTCCGATAAAGTCTATAACGCGCCTTGGGACTCAGCTTCGCGTACAACTGCGTAAACTTGCCTTCAATGTCTGGCATCACGTTCGGGTGAGCGACTCGCGGCTGCGGTGTTGTTGTTGGCGTCGGTTGCCGCATGACGCGGCTGCGCCCAGACTGCTGGATGCTGTGCGCAAGCTCATGCGCAAGCAATTGTCTTCCCTCTCCTGTTTCCGGCTGATACTGACTTCTGCCAAACACAATGTCATCGCCAACCGTATAGGCGCGCGCGTGAACAGCATCCGCCGACCTTGCCGCCCTGTCATTGGCATGCAGTCGAATCGTTTTGAAATCATGTCCGAACTTCGGTTCGAAGAAGGCCCTTGTCGCCGGTGCGAGAGGCTCTCCGGCCGCTTCGAGCACTTCCTCCACAATTGGCGGAGCGGCTCTTTGCGAGCCCGCGAATAACGGACCGATCGTCGAGATACGAGGCGGATCTCCCGCCGGCATCCGCATCACACACTCAGCCACCCGGTCCGCTTCTTGCTCGAATGGATCGTCGGCTGCGCCGATCTCTAGCGGCTTGCACTGCAACGGTCGCTCCGTAACGGGAGCGCGAGCGAAATTGAAATGGACACCCTGAGCCACGGGCGGCGGAGCGAGGTTCGACATCCTTTCTTCTGGCGCCTCGGCTGTCTGGACATATCCATTTCCCGGCTTGTCGATCGCTGGTTCGGTCCGAGCCGCTCCCGCGCCGGGAACATGTAGGCGTCCACTTGGCCTGTCAGGCGGAAATATCCGGATCGTGCCGAAATCCCACGAAGGGCTTTTGCCGCCCGGATTGTCAATGTTGTCCGCCGGCTTACTCGCCTTGAGCGTGCGCCGCAATACCGGGTGCGAGGCCGACGCCGCCTCGCGCGTGCGCATCGGCCCTGGCGCTTGCCGGGTTGCCATGCCCGCATCGGCGAGGTCCGTCGCCCGTTGCATCGAGTCCGGGCTGCGTGAGAAAAACGAGGGCGCCGCGAAGGGAGGGCTGTTGGCTTTGGGTGTCTTGAGCGGCAAGGAGAACATGACCGTATCCTGTCTCTGGCGAGCCTGTTGCAGCAGCACGGACGAAGGAGGGCACCGTGGACCGGCCGCAAGTGTTAATCAAGTATAGGCGCGCGTTCCGAAGGCGCTGCCAGTTCCGGCGCCGCGCAGCTTCATGCGATAAACGATCGCGCCTCCGCCTCATTCACCTGAGTCGTCTGACCGGCCGCGTCCCTCGTGATCGCAAGTCCGCCCAGCGTCGTGCCCGGCAATGCCAAAGCCTGAAATACGACTAACAATCTTATGCAACAGCCTCATTAACAAGAACCGGGGTTCCGGTTCCAGGAGGCTCTCGATAGGGTGCGTTGTCCCGCCATGCCTCGTCCGTGCGGGACGACGATTGGTGATCGCGGTGATCGCGGTGGACGAGGTGGTTAATGTGCAGTGACGCCTCATGGCTGCACGGCGAACATATCCATGAGGACATCGCGCAGCCACTGAATGCCGGCATCGCTTGAGAAGCGCACATGCGTGTGGATTTTCACCTCGATGGGAGGCAAATCGAACGGTAACGTCAGCAACCGGAACGCGTGGCCGCGATTGAAGCGCTCGGCAATGCTGCGTGGAAAGATCACCGCGAGATCGGTCGTCCGGACTATCTCCGGCGCGACGATGAAATGCGGCAGCCGCAGCACGATCTCGCGCTCCATGCCGAGTTCGGAGAGCCATTGCTCAATCATCCGGTGCCCCGTGGCGTTCGTGCTTGCATAGACGTATCGCAAACTAGCCAAATTCTGCTTCGACGCCTTTTTCCCCTTCAGCGGATGTCCCGCGCGAACCAGGCACACGTGCTCGTCCGAAAACAGCGTGTCGCCTATACACCCTTCCTCCAGCCCCGGCACGTAGCCGAGCGCGAGATCGATCTCGCCCGCACGCATGGCCGCGCCCGCGGACTCGGATGCGAGCTGCACGATCTCGAAGCGAACCTTCGGCGCGGTGCTTTCCAGCGCGGCGAGTAACGGCGGCAAGAAGTAGAACTCCGACATATCCGACATCGATATCTTGAACACGCGCGATGCAGTTGCGGGATCGAAGTGACCGTGTGCCTGCATTGCAAGGCTGATGATGCCGAACGCTTCATCCAGCGGACCATGAAGACGGACCGCAGCCTCGGTCGGCACCATGGTTTGCGGTGTCCGCACGAACAGGGGATCGTCGAACAACGTGCGCAGGCGCCGCAGCGAATGACTCACGGCAGGTTGCGTCAAGCCAAGCCGCTCGCCTGCCGCGGTGAGGCTGCGCAAGTCCCAGATCGCGAGGAATACTCGCAGCAGGTTGAGGTCGGTGAGAGCGCTATTCGTCTGGTTCATGGCATCCATTAATGGTGCGAATTTGACGCATGGGTGGGTCGATTCTATCTTGAGGGCAAGCCATTTCACCGATACAAATACACGCCGGAGCCCCTGATGAATCTCGTAGACGATCCCAAGCTGGCGACTCTCACCCGCGCGTCGAGCGCAATCGCCAATCCGCTCGCGCTGGACGATGTCATCGCGGAAATCGCCGCACGCCGCGATGAATTCGATCGACTCTCGCATGTCCCCCGCGACATGATCGCGACCATGAAACGCGCGCGGATTTTCCGCGCCAGCACGCCTAAATGTTTTGGCGGCGACGCGCTCGCGCCCGCTGACTTCCTTCGCATGCTGGAACGCATCGCGGTGGCGGATGGATCTACGGCATGGGTGGCCGCGTTCGGCTCGGCCAATGTCTATCTCGCGGCGTTGCCTGTTGAGATCCAGCGTGAAATCTATGCAGACGGTCCGGATCAGGTATTCGCCGGCGGTCTTTACCCGGTGCAACCGGCCGTCGCCGGCGCGGGAGGCTGGACCGTGAGCGGGCAATGGCACTTCGCGAGCGGCTGCAAGGGCGCGGACTGGATCGGCGTGGGCATCGGCGGGGCGCCCGCTGGAGGCGATAGTCCGAACGCGGGCAAGCCTTTGACGGCGGTGTTTCGTGCGGAAGAAGTCGAGATCGTCGATAACTGGAACGTGGTCGGCATGCAGGGCACGGGCAGCCATGACCTGCGCCTGAAGGACAAGTTCGTCGCCGATCCGTGGACGTTCGTGCGCGGCGGCAGCGCGATAATCGATGAACCCTTGTACAAATATCCCGCCGTGTCGTATCAGGCGGAAGTCCATGCCGCCGTCAACGTTGGACTGGCACGCGCGGCGCTCGACCTGGCCGCGGAGATTTCGGGCGGCGCGAAAACCACGACCGGCGCGCCGCGTCTGGCGGATCGCGCCTACTTCCGAATCGAGCTGGGCCGCGCCGAAGCGCAATGGCGCAGCGCCCGCGCGTTCTTCTATGAAGCGTCCGAAGATGCGTGGAACTCGATCATGGCGGGCAACCCGGTTACGCTCGAGCAAACGAGCCTGTTGCGCCTGAGCGCCACGCACGCCGCCCATATATGCGCGGATGTTGTCCAGCAGGCTTACAGGTTGGCCGGTGTCGCGGCAATCTACCGGAACCACCGCATGCAGCAGCTCGTTCGCGACTCCATGGTCGTCACGCAGCACGCCTTTTTGGGCGAAGCGACCTATGACGGCGCCGGCGCCATTTTCGCGGGCATCGCGCCCACGATCACGCCGTATCCGTAAGCTGGGAGAGAGCATGAACGAAGTCGATAACCGCACGCTGTTCCGCGAAGCCATGGCGCATCTGTCGGCGGCGGTGAATATCATTACGACCGATGGCCCGCATGGCCGCTGCGGCATTACGGCAAGCGCGGTCTGTTCGGTAACGGATAGCCCGCCTACCATGCTCGTCTGCGTGAACCAGTCGAGCGCCGCGCACGCGGTGTTCGCAGGGAATGGGCAAGTCTGCATCAATGTACTGCCCGGCAATCAGCAGGAGCTTGCGCGGCATTTCGCCGGAATGACCAGGCTGCCGATGAACGCCCGCTTCGAGCAGCAGACCTGGACCGCAGGACTCCTTGGCACGCCCGTTCTGACCGATGCGCTCGCGAGCCTCGAAGGGCGGATTGTCGAGCGCAAGATAGTCGGGTCGCACTCCGTGATGTTCGTGGAAATCGCCGACATGGTGGTGCGCCACGACGGCGATAGCCTGATCTATTTCGATCGCGATTTTCATCGGCTGGCGCGGGTGGCGAGAGCGTCGGCCGCTTGCTGAACGCGTGGGGCACGCTCACGCGCCGGTCAGCCGTGCGTGACGTCACGCGAAGTCACCTGAAGTCACGCGCGACGCTGATCATCGGGAAATGCAGGTTCGCGCCGCTGA
Organism: Caballeronia sp. SBC1; assembly: GCF_011493005.1. NCBI lineage: Bacteria > Pseudomonadati > Pseudomonadota > Betaproteobacteria > Burkholderiales > Burkholderiaceae > Caballeronia > Caballeronia sp. SBC1. The sequence goes on along the minus strand of NZ_CP049159.1, from coordinate 392,949 downwards.
ATGGCGGGAAGTTCTTGAAGTCGGCGCGCATCTCGTGGCGCACCGGCGAGGCCAGCGCGGCGTTCAACACGTCGGGCGAATCGAAGACGACCTTGTTACGTTGCATCGCGTTCGAGCGTGTCACCGGTAGCGCGCCGCGATAATCCATCCGCGTGTAGATCTCGATCTCCCGAATGCCGGGAAAGCGCGCCATGATCGGCGGATGGCTATCAATGTAATGACCTAGCCACGCGTTCAAATCGTCAGCAGGACCTTCATAGCTGACCAGGTAGGTGCAACGCGTATCAGCGGCTGGTTGCGTGTCAGGGTCCTGCACCGGGTACCGCCGCACGGCCATGACCTGTTGTGTCAGGTCGCATTTTTTCAACCCTGTCAGATTCAACAGCGCATGCGCGCTGCCGCCTTCGCGCAAGACGTTTTCGAGCGCATCAACGCTCTCGAAATAAAACTGCAGTGTGCAACGCGGCGGTTTCTCGGCGTGAAGGTACGGGTCGTTCGCGCCGCCTTCCACGGGCACGTGAACCACGGCGCGCTTGATGCCGGGGAAGGTCGCGGCAAGATCGTGAATTCCGTGGGCATCAATCGTTTGAGTCACGTTGGTCGTGGCGGCGCGCTCGGTCGCGATCAGAAAGAGGCAGACATCCATGGGTTTTGCTTCCGGTTGGACAGGCTGAAACGATTTGGAAACGTCGCTTGACGAACAATGTTTCCGATAATAATCTGAATTCAGAATGTTGTAAAAAGCTTTGAGTGTGATGCTTGTGTTCACGCCCTTTTTGAAACCCTGACTGGAAACCCAAGGTGATCGATTCACATTGTCATAGCAGCAGCATTCGCGTTCAGGCTGACGCTCAACGAGCATTTGTGCTGATGGCCGACGGGGAGCGTCAAGGCAAGTGGGCGCTAGGAAGCTGGAAGCGCAGAACGGTTGGGCCGCAGACGTTTGTTGGTGAATCGGTGTTCACGGGCGTTGAAACCTGGGTCCGGATTCATGCGGATCCGGTTGCTTTGACAATCAATTACGAAGTCGGTGGCAATGAACACGGCCTGCGATTCCGCAACGCCGCTCGCGTATTCGATGGACCGGTTTTGGGGCATCCGCCAGGCACGGCGGTCATCACGCTTTTCACGTGGCGGCTCGCCACGCAATCCGACGACGCATGGGCGCAAATCTGTTCGACGCACGAAACCGAGATGTTCCTGATCCGGGCGTTGCTTGAATCGGGTCGTGACAGCGACGCTCCATCGGCATGAAAGCGATCCGCTATTCGCAATACGGCTCGCCCGATGTCCTCGAACTTGTCACGCTCGACGACCCTGTCGCGGGACCGGGCGAAGTCCGTGTTCGCCTGAAGGCCGCGGGGATATCGCCGATTGATGCAAAGCTGCGCTCCGGTGCGTTGCAAGCGCATTTCTCACTGACATTTCCGAAGATTCCGGGACGTGACGGTGTAGGCGTCATCGATCAAATAGGAGAGGATGTAGCAGGGTTTTCCATAGGCGATGAGGTGTGCGTTGCGGCCGACCCGACGTGCGGCGGGACCTACGCCGAAGCGATCGTTTGTGCGTCAGCACGCGTGGTGAGAACGCCGCCCAACCTCTCGACGTCACAAGCCGCTGCATTGCTTCAGCCCGGCGTCAGCGCATGGATCCCGATGTGTCGGACCGCGATACTTACAGAAGGCATGAGCGTGCTGATTCATGGTGGCTCGGGTGCGGTCGGCGGCCAGATGATCCAGCTCGCGCGCCATCTCGGGCTTAACGTGACAACGACCTGCCGCGCGGAGAATATCGACTATGTGCTGGGGCTCGGCGCGCATCGGGCAGTGGCCTACGATCGCGATGACTTCGGCTCGCTGCGTGATATGGATGCTGTGTTCGATCTCATCGGCGGCGAGACGCATGCGAGGTCATATCAGGTACTGAAAACGGGTGGTCAACTCGTCTACCTGAGCGCGGCGCCGTTTGAAAACCAGGCTAAAAAATACGGCGTCAGTATCACCCGCGCGCTGATTTCTGACGCGCCCGAAGCGCTCCACGCAGTCGCGCAACTCGCCGCCCAAGGCGTGCTCATACCGAACGTATTGGCCACGCTCCCACTCGCTGCCGCCGCCGATGCTCACCGCCAGTTTGAAGCCGGTCAGGTCACGCGCGGCCGGATCGTGCTAAACATGGAGGACGGAGGTTGAAAACGCTTGACGCCCAATTTTTAACCCAATAATCTGAATTCAGAATGTCGTAAACGCGGTTTAAGGTCAGTTGATTATCGAGTTTCGACCCGCGCGTTCCAACCCCGTTTCTGAAGAAGTCCTCGCCGCTAATTCGATGCAAACAATTTCCGATGTCCGCCCGGTGCCCCAGTCGATGCAAACAGCCTTCGCGGAAAAACGCGCTTTGTCCTGCGTGTGGTTTGCAATGGGCAGCACGCCGCTCGTGGAGATCGGCATGACGGCCGCGCCGGATTTGATCGTGATTGACCGGCAGCATGGGTTGTGGGAACGCACCGCGCTCGAAGCGGTGATCGGCCAGGTGCGGCATCAGGTTCCGGTGATCGTGCGCGTGGGCGAGAACTCGGCTCAGGCGATTTCGGAAGCGCTGGATGCGGGCGCGGCGTCTGCGCTGGTTCCGTTAATCGAATCCGCCGATGAAGCTCGCTGCGCCGTTTCCTTCGGCCGATATCCGCCCTTTGGACAGCGCTCCGCAGGCGGTGTCAGGCCGCTGATTGCCGGCATGGCAGCGATGAAAAACGACGGCGAGCGGATCTCGATTGGCGTGATGATCGAGACGGTTGCGGGCGTGGAGCAAGTCGAAGCAATCGCTTCCGTAGAAGGGCTGGGCTACCTGTTTATCGGCACCGGCGACCTGTCGTTGTCGCGAGGCGATGTCGCGCCCGACGTGATCGAAGAGGACTGCGCGCGAATTTTGAAAGCCGCCCGCGCGAACAACCTTCCATGCGGCATCTACACCGGCTCGACGCAGGCCGCGCTGGCCGCCCGCGCGCTCGGCTTCGATTTCGTCGTGGCCGCAAGCGATATCGAAGTGGTGCGTGCGGGCTTCGAACAAGCCGTCACAGCGCTTAAAGACTGAGCCGACCATGACGTCATCTTCAAGCAGCTTCGTCGAACGATTGGTGGCCGAACTGGGCGCCGACGTCGTAACGCCCCGCGCCGATCTTGGCACCCGGCGGGTACAGGACTGGAGCGGAACGCCGGGAGCTGAACCTGTTGCGTTGATCCGGCCGCGTTCGACGCAAGAGGTATCGCGCGCGCTTGCCTTTTGCCACGCCAACCGGCAGGCAGTCGTCACGCAGGGCGGGTTGACCGGCCTCGCGGGCGGCGCCAACCTGTTCGGCGGTGAAGTGGCGCTGAGCCTGGAACGGATGAGCGCGATTGAAGAAGTCGATACCGTCTCGGGCACGATCACCGTGCAGGCAGGGGTGGTGCTGCAACGCGTGCAGGAAGCCGCCGATGCCGCCGGCATGATGTTTCCCCTCGATCTCGGCGCGCGTGGCAGCTGCACGATCGGCGGCAACCTCGCGACGAACGCGGGCGGAAATCGCGTCATCAAATACGGCATGGCACGCGACCAGGTGCTGGGTCTGGAAGCCGTTCTCGCCGACGGCACCGTGATCACCGATCTCCACAAGATGATCAAGAACAACAGCGGCTATGACCTGAAGAACCTGCTGATCGGCAGCGAAGGCACGCTCGCGGTCATCACGCGGGCCGTCATGCGGCTGGCGCCGAAGGCGTTGGGGGTATCGACGGCTTGGTGCGGACTGCCTGACTTCGCGGCCGTCACGCGTTTGCTGCAGCATGCCCGCGCGCGGATGTCGGGCGGGGTCTCGGCATTCGAAGTGATGTGGCCCAGCTACTACGACTACGTGTTGGCGAACGTGAAGACCGTTCGCGCGCCGCTCGACACCACGCATGCGTTCTATGTGCTGCTCGAAAGCATGGGTTCCGATGCCGAGCGACAAGCCGAAGACTTCGAAGCCATGCTTGGCGAGATGCTCGATGCCGGCGTGATCGAGAACGCATCGCTTGCCAGTTCCGCCGCCGATGCCACCCGTTTCTGGGCCGTTCGCGACGCGCCCGCTGAATTCCCGATTCTTCTCCCGGGTCTTATCGCCTTCGACATCAGCTTTGCGATTGCCGATATCGGTCAGGTTGCACAGCAATGCGAGGCCATGCTGCATGCGCGCTGGCCCGATATGCGCACGCTGGTGTACGGCCATCTCGGCGACGGCAACCTGCACGTCATCGCGCATCTGAAGAACGCGCCGCCCGATCTCCACGAACACGTCGATGCCGCAGTCTACGAACTCACGCGCGAATGGCATGGCGCGGTGTCCGCGGAACATGGGGTTGGCGGCAAGAAGCGCGCGTATCTCGGCTACACGCGCGACGCCGGCGCGATCGGCGCAATGCGCGCGATCAAGTGCGCCCTCGATCCTTTAAACCTGCTCAACCCCGGCAAGGTGTTGCTTGACCCTGCGCCTGGCGAGTCGAGCCCCACTGGAGCGCTATGATGCTGCGGCTGATCTCGACCGTTCTTTCGCGCCGGCTCATGGCCGCGATCCCCACGCTGCTGATGCTCTCGCTGATCGTGTTCGTCGTGCTGCGGCTCATCCCCGCCGATCCGCTCGCGATGATGTTGCCGCCGAACGCCACGCCAGCGGATGCCGCTCTATTGCGCCACCAACTCGGCCTCGATAAACCGATCCCTGCCCAGTTCCTGATCTGGCTCGTGAATGCGCTGCACGGCAACCTGGGGGCATCGATTTCGTTCCAGCAACCGGTCGCCACGCTGATCGGCTCGACGTTGCCGGCAACGCTCGAACTCTGTCTCACGGCACTCGTCATCTCGCTGATCATCAGCGTGCCGGGCGGCGTGTTTGCTTACGCCGTCACCGATCGCCGCGGCGAGTTGCCGGTCGGCTTCGCTGTGGTGTTGATGCAGTCCGTGCCGTCGTTCCTGTGGGCGTTGCTGTTGATCGCGCTGCTTGGCGTGTATTTGCCCGTACTGCCGTTTTCCGGTCGCGTAGGCGACGGCATTCCGATGCCGCATCTCACCGGCTTCCTGCTGATCGACTTTTTGGTGAAGGGCGAATTCAGCGACTGGCTGAGCGCGGCTAGTCATCTCGTGTTGCCGTCGCTGGCGCTGGCTTTCGGCTTCGCCCCACTAGTGATTCGCGTGCTGCGCTCGAGTCTGCTCGATCAGCGCAACGAATCTTATGTGGGCGTGGCGCGGTTGCGCGGGGTATCGGAGAGCCGGATCTTGTGGCGTCACATGTTGAAAAACGCAGCGTTACCCGCGTTGACCATGATCGGCGTGCAGTTCGGTTTCCTGTTCGGCGGCGCGTTGCTCGTCGAGATGATCTTCTCGTTTCCGGGCGTGGGCAACCTGATGGTGCAGGCGGTGCGCAACAACGACCTGCTGTTGATCCAGGGCATCGCGATCGTGTTCTGCGCGTTGATGCTGGTAATCAACGCGATTGTCGACACGCTGTACGTGATCATGAATCCGCGCCTGCGCAAAACAGCATGAGCACCGAAATGTCCACGACCCCGCTGAGTTCCAAGCACAGTTCGAAGCACGATATGAAGGCTGACATGCTGCACGAATCCACTTCAGTCGACCCATCGCCGGAAGCCGCCGCGCCGGTTGCGGCAGTCATCGGCAAATCGGCTCGCGCGCGCCGCAAGCCTGCCGTCAACCTGTGGCTCGGCGGCGCGATCGTGTTGGGCGTGTTGTTCTGCGCCGTGTTCGCGCCGTGGCTCGCGCCGCATAACCCGCTCGATCAGGATCTGCTCCACATGCTGTCGCCGCCCGCATGGATGGCCGGCGGCGACGCCGCGTTTCCACTCGGCACGGATAGCCTCGGCCGCGACGTGTTATCGCGCTTGTTGTACGGCAGCCGTATCGCGCTGACGGTCGCGGTGATTGCCGCGTTTGGCGCGGGCATTGTCGGCAGCGTGCTGGCGATTCTCGCCGGCTATTTCGGTGGCTGGGTCGATCGCAGCATCAGTTATCTGGTGGACCTGTGGATGTCGTTTCCGCCGGTCGTGCTGTCGCTGGTGCTGATGGTGAGTCTCGGCGTGGGGATAGAAAACGTGATCTTGTCGATCGTGCTGGTGGACTGGACGCGCTTTTGCCGCGTCGTCCGCTCCGAGGTGATGGTCGTGCGTCAGCGTGACTATGTGCTCGCTGCGCAACTGCTCAACTTCACGCACCTGCGGATCATGCTGCGAGAAATATTGCCTGCCGCACTGCCGTTGATGATCACGCTGTTCTCGCTCGAAATGGGCGTTGCGATCACCGTGGAGGCGCTGCTGAGTTTCATCGGCTTGAGCGTGCCGGCCAATGTGACCGCGTGGGGCGTGATGATCGCGGACGCACGCGTGTCCATGCATGAGTCGTTGTCCGGGCTCTTGTTCCCAGTGCTTGCCATCGTGATCACGGTGCTTGGCTGTAACCTTCTTGGCGACGGCCTGCGTGTCGCGCTCGATCCCCGCATGCGCAGCAAGGGAGAATGATGATGGCGACACCTATCACTGAGACGGTGCTGCAACTGGATAGCGTGACGCTAACCGCGAAGCTGGGCGGTTTGCCGGTCGCGGCGCTGCGGGAGTTGACGTTATCGATAGGACGGGGTCGCGTGTTGGGCGTGGTCGGTGAATCGGGTGCGGGAAAAAGCATGCTGGCGCGGCTGATCTCGGGCCTTTTGCCAGGCGGATTCACGGTGACGAGCGGCAGCATGCACTTTGACGGACAGGACATGCTGACCATGTCGAAGGTCAAACGCCGCGCACTGCTCGGCCGGAAAATCGCCTTCATCCCGCAGGAACCGCTGACCGCGTTGAACCCGCTGTGGACTATCGCGAATACCTTCAATGAACATCTTGCGCGTATCGGCGTTCCGTCGAACGAACGTTGGGAAACTGCGCGCAAGGCCCTTGAGTCGGTGCAACTGCCGGTTCCCGCTGACATGCTCAAGCGCTATCCGCATCAGTTGTCGGGCGGCCAATGCCAGCGCGTGCTGATCGCGATGGCCTTCGCTAGCAACCCGGCGCTGCTGATTGCCGACGAACCCACGACCGCGCTCGATGTCATCACGCAAACCCGCGTGATGCGCATGCTCGCCGAACAGCAGCGCGTGCATTCGACCGCAGTGCTGCTGATTACCCACGATCTGCGGCTGGCGGCTCATGTCTGCGATGACGTCGCCGTGATGTACGCAGGCGATCTGGTCGAATACGGCCAGGCCCGCGATGTCCTCGATGAACCGCGCCACCCGTACACGCGTGCGTTGAAATACGCGACGCCGGACCTGACCGGTCCCCGGCGCCGCCTGCCGGTACTCGCTCAGCAAATGCCGGGCTTGTCCGCGCTGGCCGGTATTGCCGGGTGCCGTTTCGCGCCGCGTTGCCCCAGCGCTGGCGCTGCGTGCGCTGCTGTGCTGCAGACGCGCGTGGCGCCCGACGGCCATCGGGTCGCGTGCAGCGAGACCTGCGAGCACGCGCCGCTGATAGACAATTCGCAGGCACCGCTGTTGCCGCCCGCCCCTGTCATGGGCGCGCAACCGGTGGCGGAATTGCGCGAGGCAGCGTTGACGTACATGAGCCGCAGCGGTGTGTTCGGGCAGCGCAAGACTTCGTTCCATGCTGTCAAGCCGCTGTCGCTGCAGATTTTCCCCGGGGAGTTCGTGGGGATCGTGGGGGAAAGCGGCAGTGGCAAGACATCGGTGGCGCGGCTGTTGATGGGTATTGAACAGCCGACCGGTGGTCGGGTGATGATCGGCGGCGAAGACTTGACGCGTGGCAGCGCGGAGCGCGTGCGGCGCGCGCGCGAGCAGGTTCAGATTATTTTCCAGGATCCGCAGTCGGCGCTGAATCCACGCCGTTCAGTCGAGCGGCTCCTGACGCAGGCGCTGGAAGCGGCCGGCGTGGCGCCGCTCGATGCAAAGCAGCGGCTGGCCCGCGCCCAGTCGGTGCAACGCGACGTGGGTCTTCCCGCCGATACCCTCACGCGCTTTCCCTCGCAGTTGTCGGGCGGTCAGAAGCAGCGCGTGAATATTGGCCGGGCGCTATGTGCATCGCCGCAATTGATTGTCGCCGATGAAATCGTGTCAGGGCTCGATGTTTCCGTCCAGGCGCAGATCCTGAATCTGCTGCTGGAGTTGCGCCGCGAGCGGCAGATTGCACTGCTGCTCATCTCGCACGATTTGTCCGTGGTGCGCTACTTGTGCAGCCGCGTGCTCGTGATGCGTCGTGGCGAAGTGGTGGAGCAGGGGTTGACCGAGGACGTGTTCGCTGCGCCGCGCCATCCGTACACGCGCGCGCTGATCGACGCGGTGCCGAGCGATCATGCGGGAACGCCATGGCCGCCCGCCGCGCTGGAGGAAGCGGCATGAGTATCATGCGCGGCGAGCTTTGAGAGGCTGGCCGGAGTCCAGCCGGTACAATTATTGACAGCGTGACACTGCCGTCATCGCGGCGGCATACGAGTCGTGACGAAAACGCGAAACAACACAATGGAGAGAACCATGGCAACCGCCGACCCGACGGTTATCAAGCAGCCGCGACGGACTGCGCTGCGTCCGGCCACATTGATGGAGTCGGTGTATCAGGAAGTATTAGGGCGCCTTCAGCGCGGTCAGATCGGCCCCGATGACCGCGTGCTCGACTACGAGATCGCCGAGGAATTCGAGTGCACACGCATGCCGGTTCGCCAGGCGCTGCTGCGCCTCGTGAACGAGGGATACCTGGTTGGCACCACGCGCGGGTTCGTCACGCCGGTGCTGACGGGCGAAGATGTGCGCGAGATCTTCGAAGTGCGCCGCATGCTCGAGCCGGGCGCAGCCGCTGCGGCGGCCGCCGTGCTCACGGATGAACAGCTTGCCGGCATGGGCGCGGCTTATCGCAAATGCCGTCGCGCGTTCGAGCGCAAGGACATCGCGTTGATGACCGAGGCCAATGTCGAGTTTCGCGCGATCTGGCTCGAAGGCGTGTTGAACATGCGCTTGAAAGGCACGATCCTGCGTTTCGCTGATCACACGCGCCAGGTGCGTCATGGAACCATGACGAAACCGGGCACGATGAAGCTGATTACCGACGGCATGCAGGTGTTGTTGAAAGGCTTCGTGGATCGCGATCCCATGAAGGTGCGCTCGGCGACCCAGGGTTTTATCGACGACGCCGAACAGCAGTATTTTCTCAACAACGACGATGCGGTCTGACGCGCACACGTGATGAACGACTTCTCAGGCGTGTCGATCGTGGCCGCGGTCGAAGTGCCCTACACCCGCCATGCGGCGGCCGGCACGAGCACAGCAGGTTTGCTCGCTCAGGCATTGAAGGCTGCGCTTTTGCAAGCCGATTTGTCGGCAAATGAAGTTGACGGTCTTGGCGTTGCGTCGTTCACCCTACCACCCGATCACGCGATTGACTTCGCGTGGCGCGCCGGTTTGCGCGTGGGCTGGTGCATGGACGACTGTCACGGCGGCGCAAGTGGGATCAACCTGTTGCAGCATGCGGCGCGTGCCATCCAGGCCGGCGACGCAAGCGTGATCGTCCTGGTCAGCGGCGATCATTTCGAGGCGGCGGATTTTACGTCGCTCGTCGAGAATTACAACGTGACCACGCGGACGCATCTGCGGCCGTTGAACACGGGCGGCCCGAACCCCGTGTTCGCGATGCTCACGCAACGCCAGATGCGCGCCTCGCAATTGACGCGCGAGGACTACGCGGCGCTGTGCATCGCGCAACGCGAGTGGGCGTCGATGAATCCACGGGCCGTTTACCGTGAACCGTTGACGCTCGAAACCTATCTTGCTGCGCCGCTCGTAGCAGAACCGTTATGTCGTTTCGATTGCGTGCCGGTCGTATCGGGAGCGAATGCAATTGTGCTGACCTCGTCGACCCATCGTTGTGCTAAGCGTTCTCCGGTTCGCATTCGCGCGTTGCGCGCGGCGTATAACGTCGATCATCAGCATGGCGACGGGCTTGTCACCGGTCTTGCAAGCATACGCGATTCCCTCTGGCGCGACGCCAACCTCCAGCCTGCCGATATGAACCTCGTCTCGGTCTACGACGACTATCCGTCGATGATCCTCGCGCAACTCACTGACCTCGGATTCGCCGATGACCAGCCCAGCCTGCACACGTTGATCCACGACCGAATTGCGCCACGTCGTTTGCCGGTGAATACGTCGGGCGGCCAATTGTCGGCGGGACAGGCGGGGGCTGCGGCGGGCATGCATGGGCTTGTCGAAGCGGTCATCCAGTTGCGTCACGAAGCCGGTGCGCGCCAGGTTGACGATGCGCGTTTCGCGGCGGTGAGCGGTTACGGCATGGTGCAGTATCGATACGGCATGTGTGCGAATGCGGTGGTGCTCGAACGGGGAGCCGCGCAATGAATGTATTCGCCTGCGTCGCGTGTGCTCAGGTCGATTTTCCCCGGCGCTTGCTGTGCCCGTCGTGCGGGTGCGATGAATTCGTCGAGGTGGAGGCTTGCAAAGGCAGCGTTGAAGACGTTACTGCCTTGCATCATCGGGCGGGGAAGGCGGGTGGGGATGTTGCGTACATTGCAACGGTGCTGACTCATGCTGGGCCACGTGTCATTGCGCGGCTTGAGCTCTTGGTCACACCGGGCGCCGTCGTCTCGCTTCGTGTCGAAAGCGACGGCGCCATTGTCGGTTCCAGCGACTAACTTACCCGCTTCTTGAACGAGCGCAAGTCAAAGCATTCCGGCGCATTCAACGGGTCTGCACCGAACGCGGCGAGCTGCGTTTTCTGCACCTTGTTCGTCGATGTCACCGGCAATGCGTCCACGAACGCGACATAACCCGGCGCCTTGTAATACGCGAGGCGTTCCAGGCACCACACCTGCAACGCCCGTGCGGTCGTTTCATCGCGCACCGTTCCCGGCGACACGATCACGCAGGCCATCACTTCTTCATCGCGCAAAGAATCGGGTGCGGCAATCACGGCGGTCTGGCGTATATCGGGATGATCAAGCAGGCACGCTTCCACTTCCAGTGCCGCGATATTCTCCCCCGATCGACGGATGATGTTCTTCTGCCTGTCGACGAAATGAAGGCTGCCGTCGTCGTCGCGGCGCACGATATCGCCGGTATGGAACCAGCCGTGCTGCCATGCGGCTTCGGTTGCGGCATCGTCTTTCAGATAGCCGCGGAAAAAGCCGAGACGCGGATTGGGTCCGTCCCGGCGCACCAGCATGTGACCCGGCACGCCGCTCTCGACTTCGTTGCACTCGGCATCGACGAGTTTCACTTCCATGCCTGAGCGCGGCCGGCCGAAACATCGCGTGCCTGCGTGGCGTGGTTCGCGGCTCGATGCGATCACCAGGGCACCGCCGGTTTCGGTCATGGCCCACCCTTCAACGAGCGGAAAGCCGAAGCGCTGCTCAAACACCTGCTGATGTTTCGGATCGACGTTCGCGCCGTAGCCGAATCGTACCGAATGCGTGACGGCTTGATCGGCTTCCATGCCTAGCAAAATTGCAGGCATGACGCCGAGATAGTGGACGATTGTCGCGCCGCTTGTCTCCACATCGGCCCACCAGCTTCGTGGATGAAACCGGTCGAGCTGGATCACGCAGCCGGCCGACAACACCATGGCCATGGTGGAGCAGGCGAGCGCATTCATGTGGAATAGCGGCAGCGGTGTAATCAAACGCTCGGCGCCTGGACGGACTTCGCACAAGCCGCCTTCCGTAATGTAAAGCTCGCCAATGGACAAGAAGTAGCGGTTATCGAGAATGCAGCCTTTGGGCTTGCCCGTGGTCCCGGACGTGTAAAGAATGGCGCATTCATCGTCCAGGGACGGTGCGGTCGCCATGCGGCCAGCGGCTTCGATCCTCGGCAACACAGAGGCGCTTGCATCGGCAACGGGGACTTTGTCCTGGAGCGCGGCAAGCAGGAGCGGCTTCGTCGTATCAATCCCAATCGCCAGCACGATCTCGCTGTGTTCAGCCACGTACGCTATTTCATGTGGACGCGAGTCGGTGTTGAGCGGAACCACGCTGACGCCGAGTGCATTGAGTGCGAAGAAATGAACGAAGAACTCAGGCCGGTTCTCGAGCAATAACGCCACGCGCATGCCCGCGCGATAACCCGCATCGCGATAGCGTTCGACCTGTGCATCGATCCGTGCCAGCGTCTCGCCGTATTTCAACGTGAGTGCTTCGGGCGTTGCGTAATGCTTGCGAGCGGAGGCGGGAATATACAGAAAGTCGTTGTCGGGATACTGCAGTGCAGTTTGCTTGAACGCGAGATAGGGGGAGGTCAGTGACATGGGGCGAGAGTGATGTAAAGCGTTCGGACGAGCGTTTCCCGAACGAGCGTGTCATGCCCGTTCAGACAAAGCGCTGGATTCAAATAAATCCGGTAACGAGAGAGTCAGTCGGAGTCGTTGCGCAAACCTGCTTCGCGCATCAGGGGCATGACTTGCTCGCAGAAAAAGGGCAGTTCATCGGCGTAATTCACGAACGTGAGGGCCGCACCGGCAAAGCCGCTCTCGTGGATCTTGATGAGTTGATCTACTATATGAACCGGGGTACCAACTAGTGGAAAGCTGCCGGTCCCGGCTGCAAAACGCTGTCTATATTCGGTGAACGCCCGGTCGTCGTGACTGTTGCTGAAGCCCTTCTTCTGCTTCATGTGATAGTCGAGCGCGGCTTCGTCGGTGTGTTCCACGGAATAGCGATGGTAGTAATCCTGCGCCTCCTGACCGGTTTCACGACACACCACATGTGCCACCGTGTACACGCCAATGTTGCGTCCCGCCGCTTGCCCACGGCCACGAATATCCGCGACGTGTTCGCGGCCGGCGTCGAGTTCCGAAAACGTGGTGAACAGATAATCGCAATACTTCGCGGCGAAGTCGCGTCCCGGCGCACCGAACGCGGCGTTCATCGTCACCGGACGAGGTACCTGCAATGGCACGGGCCGTGAAATAGCCCCCTTCAGATGATAGAACTCGCCCTCGAAATCAAAGGGCTCGGCCGACGTGTAGAGCTTCATCAGGATCTCGGACCATTCCGCCGCCTGCTTATAAGCCTCCGGGTTCAGCTTCACGCCGAACATGTCGAATTCATCCGGGTTCCATCCGCACACAATATTCAGTCCCACGCGGCCATGGCTGACATGGTCAATGGTCGCCAGCGCTTTCGCCGCATACAGCGGATGCACGAGCGGCACGTGAACCGTCGAAAATAACGCCATGCGACGCGTCACCGCCGCAAGCGCAGCGGCGAACGTGAAGGTCTCGAATGACCACTCGCGAACATGCGTGGTGCCGCTGAAACCACGCCATCGCGCGATGGGCAGGAAGAAGTCCATGCCGCCTTGATCGGCCGCGACGGCAGCGCGCTGCACGTCGTCCCACGTCGCGCGCCATTGCTCGGGCACGGTCGTGAACGAGAGGCCACGATCCGCGTTTGCTGCAAAGACGCCAAGCTTGAACGCGTGAGCGAGCCGCATTGGATTCGCGGTGAGTTCGGTCAAGACATGCTCCTTGGAATCGAGGGCGGTTATTGAAGAATACTGAATTCAGAAAATTCGCATGTCAAGGATCATGTGCAGTGCGTTGTACTGGTGCGAAAAGCGATCGTGCCGGAGCGTGTAGCCTGCAGGACAAGTTCGCTGCGGTGCAGCGATGTTCGCCGGTATCCTTCGACAGTTCAAAACCGGCCGTGTCACCCAGAGTAGCCAAGGACGCTTGATCGAAAAAAGCGCTGTTTAGGTGCAAAGATGGCCTACTGACGGCACTTTTATTGGATCCATGCCGCGATCACGTTACCCGATGGCTAGCAAACATCGCGTCCATCATATTCCGTTTCATGCGGATCACGTCGAGCGGCGCGAACAATCTCGATCCATTGACTGAGCGTCCCAGTCTTTCCCGCACTTTCCTCGAAAAAACATTTTTGGCAAGTTCTTGACGTCCAATTTTTGCTGAAATAATCTGAATTCAGAATGTTGATGATTCCATAAACGTTCGCGCGTCATCCACCCACGATCTCCAACGGAACCCAAGTGAAAACACCTCTTATTGCTGCATCGCTCGCCGCGTTGTGCGCGAGTGGCTCTGTGTGCGCTCAAAGCAGCGTGACGCTGTACGGGATCATCGACGAAGGGCTGACATTCTCGAACAATCAGCTTGGCGCGAAAGCCTATCAGATGCAAAGCGGCATTTCGCAGGGCAGCCGCTGGGGGCTTCAGGGTGCGGAAGATCTGGGAGGGGGGTTGTCGGCGATCTTCCGGCTCGAGAACGGCTTCGACATCAACTCGGGGAAGCTGGGCCAACAAGGCCGCGAATTCGGCCGCGGCGCTTATGTTGGCTTGTCGAGCAAGACCTTGGGAACGGTCACGCTTGGCCGTCAAAACGAAATGATGGGCGACTACGTGGGCCTGTACACCGCGAACGGCAACTGGGGCATCCTGTTCCCGCACCCTGGCGATCTGGACAACACCGGCATCGACTTTCGCGTCAACAATGCTGTCCGATACACCTCGCCGATCATCTCGGGGATCCAGGCGTCGGCGTTGTACGGGTTCGGGAATGTGGCGGGCGCGACCAACCGCGACGCGGTCAAGTCGGTCGGCGTGAAATACGCGGGCGGCCCGGTCGCACTGGCAGCGGCTTACACATCGATCGATCACCCGTCTGAAGCTGTGCCCGAAGGCGTGTGGACAGCGACGAACACGGTCGATGGCAACTATGGGCTGGCTGCGTCGAAGTATCAGTCGTTCGGTATCAGCGGGCAGTATTCGTTCGGCAACGCAAAAATCAGCGCCGACTATACGAACACGAAATTCCTCGGACTGGACCCCACGGTCGGCGCAAACATCAGCGGGCATGTCTCGTTCAATATTTTTGAAATCGTGGCGAGCTACTTCGTGACACCGTCCTTGCAACTCGGCACCGGGTACAGCTATACGGAAGGCCAGGTCTCGGCGACGTCGCAGAAGCCGAAGTATCACAACGTGGATGCAATCGTGGACTACTTCCTCTCCAAACGTACCGATACTTACTTGCAGGCCACTTACATGCACGCCGCCGGCGACGCTCAATACGCCGATCTCGCGCCGGTCTTGCAGCGCTCGAGCACGCCTAACCAGATTGAAGTGCGATTGGGGCTGCGTCATCGTTTCTGAGCGGCAATAATTTATCTTTACGCGTGCTGCGAGTCAGGTCGCGGCACGCTTTTGCGCATCTTCATCCGGCGGGATGCCGGATTACAGGAGTTTTCGATGGACAGTTTCGAGATCGACGCGAAGCGCAGGCAATGGTTGTTGGGTTCGCTGGCCGCAGGGGCCGGCCTCATACTGCCGTGGGACTTAGCGCGTGCACAGGGTTCGTCAAGCGACGACATATTGAACATTGCGTACATCTCCGACGTGCCAACCTGGGATCCGACGGCGATTACGGTGCCGCAGGCGCAGTCCATCTACGAGACGGTTTTCGATTCCCCGTTGCGCTACTCGCCCAAGCTGAAACTGGAAGCCCGCCAGATCACGGCATGGAAGTGGCAGGACACGGCTGACCAGCGGCTCGAAGTCACGTTGCGCGACGACATCCTGTTTCATGACGGCTCGAAGCTGACGACCGCCGACCTGAAATACAGCCTTCACGATCGTCCGTCCGCCGACAAGAAACTGGCGGTTGGCGGCATGTTCCAGACGCTGAAGGACGTCGAGATCATTTCGCCCACGCGCGCTGTGCTGGTGTATAGCAAACCGACGCCGGCCGCCCCGATCTATCTCGCGTTCCTCGCTTGCTACATTGTGCCGAAGGCGTACATGGAGAAGGTCGGCGTCGACGGTTTCCTGGCCAAGCCAATTGGCGCCGGGCCCTACAAGCTGGTCGACTATCAGCGCGGTTCGCGCATCGTGCTCGAAGCCTTCGATAAATACTGGGGCGGTGTTCCCGCGATCAGGAATGTGACGTTCCAGATTGCGACTGAGCCGTCGGCGCGGGTGGCCGCGGTAGAGTCCGGCCGCGCGGGGGTGGCCGTGCAGATTCCGTTGCGCGAGGCGCAGCGCCTGGCGAAGACGCCTGGCATCACCACGAAGATCTATCCGTACAGCGAGATCTACATGCTTCGCATGCCGAACTACGTCAAGCCATTCGACGACGAAAACGTGCGGGCAGCCATGCATTACGCGATTGATACCGCAGCGCTGTCCAAGGCATTCTACGGCGGCGAAGCGGTGCCGTTGTCGGTCACGGCTACGCCCGGTTCACCCGCGGACGTGCCCGGATTCAAGATCGGCTTCGATCCGCAGCGCGCGCTCGCGGCGCTTGCGAAGTCGGGGTACGGCCCGAACAAACCCGTGAAGGTGCCGTTCCTCACGACCAACGGCACGTTCCCGAGCGACTACGACATGGCGCGCGCCATTGCCGGCATGTGGCAGCGCGTCGGCATCCAGGCCGACCTGACGCAGACCACCATGGCGAAGGTCATCGGCGAGATCCAGGCGACCAAGATGAGCGGCGTGCTGCTCTATAGCTGGGCCAATTCGACCGGCGACCCTGAGAACTATACGGGCCGCATTCTTGATCCGCGCCTGCGTTTCTCCGCGTGGAAAGACGACGCACTCGCGCCGCGCGTGGAGGCCCTGATGACTGAAGTCGATGACGACAAGCGCATGGCGGGGTATCGTGCGCTGAGTCAGGAAGCATCGGAGAAGTCGTGGGTCGTGCCCTTGCTCCAGGCGGTGACCACGATTGCGTATCGATCGAATCTTGATGTGAAGACTTTCGATAGCGGCTATATCCTGCCGGTCGAATACAAGCGCAAGTGATTTGAGTCCTTCGATTCAAGTCCCTATCAAACCAGGAGCATGCGATGCAGATTGAAGATTCCGTCGCCTTCGTATCAGGCGCCAATCGCGGCTTGGGCGCGCGCTTTGTCGCGAGCCTGCTCGAAGGCGGCGCGCGCAAGGTGTATGCCGCCGCGCGCGATGGCGGCACGGTTGAGACGGGCGATTCACGGGTTATCCCGATCACGCTCGACATCACGGACCCCGTGCAGGTGGCGCAAGCGGCGGCAATAGCAGGCGATGTCACGCTGCTGATCAACAACGCCGGCATTAACCGGCTCGATCGGGCCATTCTTCCCCGCGACGACTCCGCTGCCCGCGCCGAAATGGAAGTGAACTACTTCGGCACGCTCAGCATGTGCCGCGCGTTCACGCCCGCGTTGATCGCCAATCGCGGCGCGGTCGTGAACATGCTGTCTATTCTCGCGCGCGTCGGGTTGCCCATGATGGGTTCCCTGTGTGCGTCGAAGGCGGCGGCGTTGCGCATGACGGAATGCCTGCGTGCAGAACTCGCGGAACATCATGTGCGGGTGCTCGGCGTACTGCCCGGCGCTATCGATACCGACATGAGCCGTGACTTTCCGCCGCCTAAGCTTTCGGTAACCGAAGTGGACGACGCCGTGTTCGCCGCGCTCGCGAATGGTCCCGACGAGGTGTATGTTGGCGCCATGGCGCAAGGCGTCAGTGCGGGTCTCGCAGCCGATCGCGATGCGGTGCAGAAGCAGTTCGCGGGCTATCTTTGAACATGGACGGAGGAGAGATGATGAGCGGTCAGACAATCCAGGTGACAGCGCAGGACGGCGGCCAGTTCGCGGCGTATCTCGCGAAGCCGGCACAAGGGTCGGGTCCCGGCCTCGTGTTGCTGCAGGAGATTTTCGGCATCAATGGGTATATGAAATCGATGGCCGACCGATATGCCGAGGAAGGTTATGTGGTGCTCGTTCCCGATTTATTCTGGCGCATGAAACCGGGCGTGGAGCTTGGCTACAGCGACGCGGATTTCAAGGAGGCGCTCGGTTACAACGAAAGGCTCGACGAGGAGAACGCGGTCAACGATATTGCCGCGACCATCGCTGCGATTCGCGCGTTGCCGGAGCAGGCGGGCAAGGTTGGCGCCATCGGCTATTGCCTGGGCGGCCGTCTTGCGATGCTCGCAGCCGCGCGCACCGACGTGGATTGCGCCGTGAGCTATTACGGCGTTGGACTCGAAGCCTACACGAACAAGATCCCGGCGATCCACTGCCCGATGATCTTCCATTTCGCCGAGAACGACGTGATGACACCGGCGGCATCGCGTGAAAAGATCATCGCGGCGCTGAAGCAAAAAGCGTCGATCGAAACCTATGTCTATCCGGGTTGCGATCACGCATTCGCCACGCCCGAGCGCGAGCACTTCGACAAACCCGCGGCCATGATGGCGTACTCGCGCACCATGACGTTGCTGCGTAAAGTGCTCGGCCCCGTGTACGACCTGAACCAGCTTTGGGAGATGCATTGCTACTACGAATTCGGCACGCGCGACGTCAACGCCGTGATGCCGACCATGGTGGCGCAGCCTTACGTCAACCACGTTCCCACGATGACCGGTGGTGTCGGCCACGATCAGCTCAAGCGTTTCTACAAGTACCATTTCGTCGATTCGAATCCGGCCGATACGCGGCTTATTCCGGTGTCGCGCACGATCGGCTCGGATCGTGTGGTCGACGAATTTGTGTTCTGCGCGACGCACGATCGGGAAATCGACTGGCTCTTGCCGGGTCTGAAACCAACCGGGAAATACTTCGAAGTGCCCATGCTGGCGGTCATCTGTTTTCGTGGCGACAAGCTGTACAACGAGCATATTTACTGGGACCAGGCCTCGGTGCTGGTACAGATCGGCGCGCTCGATCCGACAGGCTTGCCGGTCGCGGGCATTCAGACGGCGAAGAAAATGATCGATGAAACCTTGCCGACGAATACGTTGATGCCGAACTGGGCATCGAGTGAAGGCAAGCCGGTTTAACAGGGAAAAGGCGACGGCGCCAACGCGGTTTCGTCGCCTTCTGAAAACACCAACCTCAGCGCATGAACAAGCCGCCGTTCACATCCCAGCATGCCCCGTTCGCAAAGTAGGCATTCTCTGCGGCGAGCGTGACGGCCACATCGGCGACGTAATCGGCCGAGCCAAGACGTCCGCCTGGAATGCTCGCAATGACCGCGTTCAACTTCTCGGCGGGCACGCTTTCATGAACGATGGGCAAGTCCATCGGGCCGGGCGAAATGGCGTTGACCGTGACGCCGCGCGAGGCGAGGTCACGCGCAAAGACCTTGGTGAGCGTAATGACGCCACCCTTCGATGCCGCGTAGTGCGCGCCCGTTGCAGAGCCGCCATTCTGCCCCGCGAGCGATGCGATATTAACGATGCGCCCGCCGCCTGCATCGGCGAAATGCTGGCCGAAAACCTGGCAGCCGAATAACACGCTGCGCAGATTCACGTTGATGACGTGATCGAATTGCTCCTCGGTGATTTCCATTACCGGCACGACCTTCGAGGCGCCCGCGTTGTTGACCAACGCGTCAATGCGTTGCCACTTGTTCAGGATCGCATCGCGCGCGGCGCTGAAATCGTCCTTCGATGTCACGTCGAGGTTCAACGCAAACGCGCTTGAATGATCGGCGCTGAGTTCGCTCGCCAGTTCTTGCGCGGCGTTGAACGCAATATCGCCGATCGCCACGCGATATCCCGATGCGTGAAAGCGCCGCGCAATGACTGCGCCCAGACCTCGCGCCGCACCTGTTACCAGGACTACCCTGTCCGTCATGCTGTTTTCGATCATTGAACGAACATACCTTCAGAATAAGCTTCAAAACAAGCTTCAAAACGCGCGGCGAGAGCGCAAACGAGTTCGTCCTCACCCTTGCGTCCGACGATCTGCAAACCTGCTCGCAGGGGCGAACCGGCAATCGGCAAGGGCAGGCTGAGCGCTGGATGACCGCTGAGATTAAATGGCCGGATCAACGACGACATGGCGATCACCGGCGTACCGTTTCTCGCCGCCTCCAGTGTAATCGGTAGTGCGGGGAGTGTCGGCAGCACGATGACATCGACGTTCTGCAATGCATGATCGACCTCCGCGGTAAAGCGGGCGCGCACCGATTCAGCAACGGCAAGATCAGCCTCTGTCGTCTTCGACGCCATCCGCAAGCGTGCATCCAGATCTGCACCGAGCTTGCCCGTATTGAGCAGATGCCCGAACGCGGCCCACGTTTCGGCGTTGATCACGGTCAGGCCCGCATCGAACGCGGCGCGCAGGTTGAGCAACTCGATGCCCTGCGATGTGAAGCCCGCGAGCGACGGAGCGTTCGCCACGGCGTCGTTGATTTCACGGGTTGCATCGGCGGACACTATGCCGATCCTGATCGATGACGGCGGCACCGTGTTCGCCACGTGTTCATTAAAGCCGGGCGCGATAGCCGCCATCACATCGATCAATGTCAGCATCTCGCGCGCAAACGGTCCGACGCAATCGAGCGTGCTTTGTGCCGGCGCCACGCCGCGTCGCGACACGCGCCCGAACGTCGGCTTCATGCCGATCACGCCGCAGCAGGCAGCGGGACCACGCACCGAGCCGCCTGTGTCGGTGCCCAGCGCCGCGCACGACAGATGCAACCCGACCGCTGCAGCCGAGCCGCTTGACGAACCGCCCGGAATACGCGTTTCGTCCTGCGGATTCTCGGGCGTGCCGGTGAAGTCGTTGATGCCGGTCATGCCGAACGCCAGTTCGTGCATGTTGGTTTTGCCGACCACGCGCCAACCCTGCACGAGCAAGCGGTCCACCACTTCAGCGTGACTCTGCGCCGGAGGCGCGTCCAACAACGCGCGGCTCGCCGCCGTAGTCGGATACCCCGCGACGTCGATGGTGTCCTTGAGCGCAATGCTCGGCCCGTCGGCGTCGCCAAGCATAAATTCGCTGATGAATTCGTTCATTGCCTAAGCGACCCTAAGGGCTGGGTGTGGAGGGATGGACCTGCCAGGGCGCATCGAACAGGCGTTGCGTGCGGAAATGCCTGATGAGCCAGCGCCGGCCATCGGCAGCCGGCACGAAATCCACATCAAGTCTCGCCGATACCAGCTCGGCCCCGCCCGCCGCATAGCCCGATGCCTGCAACATGATCCAGCGCCCGGCGGCATGCATTGCGAAAGCATCGACATCGATAGTCTCCGATGCCATGAAGTGCGTGTTCACACTGAAATGCAGCGTAGGCGGCAGATAGCGCGCCAGCATGCCGATGATCGCTTCGCGGCCGGTGAGCGCGCCGAACTTCTCTGCGTACTGGGGACCGACGCCTTCCCATATGGCGTCTTCGCTGAATAGCTCAGCGAGTGTCTCGTGCGGCCGGCCGCCCGATGGCACATCGCAAAGCGCCATGTATCGCATCATGGTCCGGCGTACTGCGCGCTCAGCCTCGAGCACGGCGAGCCGGGCAGTCAGATCGGCCAGGGTCTCGTTCATGCCGGGTTCGGCACGGTCAGCGCCCGGCCTATGCGAGCTTCGATCTTGCCGTAGCGCCACAGGTTGTATTCGCCCACAGGAGTGGTCCGGTACAGGTTGCAGACGGCGGCCGCCATGTCGAAGCTGTCGACGTCGGCCATGATGTAGAAGGTCCACGGCGCGCCGCCGGACTGACCCACGACCACGCGGTCGTCGTCCATGATGCCGAGGACCTTGACCCCTTCCATGGCTTCGATGTTCTTCAACATCACACCATATGCCTGCCACACCGTGCCGATCTGCTCGCGCGGAAGGTCGAAGAAATTCTGCGTCACGCCGCAGCAAAACAGTACGCGCAGAGGCAACGATACGTTGTCCACCATGATGGAGTTCTCCTGAAATTTTTATCGGACCGCCAGTGTAGCGAGCTAGAGCAAAAACCCGATCGCGTTGAGTGCGTCGGTGGAATCGATCAGCCTCACGACCTTCTGCACAATGCGCGGCTCATCGCCGGATAGATCAATGCGATGCTCCACGTCCGCCGCGAACAGCGCGCTGACCCCGCGCTTGTAGGCGACGACGACCTGAGCGCTGCGCACGTCGACTGTGTCCGGCGAGTCACTCGACATCGTGAAGCGCGACACAGTGCGTACCGTGCGGGCGGCGTCCGTGACGGACGGCGAGTAGCCCGAACTCAGCCGCTGCACGCGCAATGCGCGCATGGTGTCATCGTCGTAGGCGTAGTTCAGCGTGGCCGCGAAGTCGGTCGCAAGCGGGTCGATGGGCACCACGTAAAACCCGTCGGGCGACCACAGATCCAGCCATGCACGATAATCCTTCCGGTCCAGAATCTCGGCTTCACGCCAGATGAACTGCACGGCATTCGCGAACGCTGGTTGCATGAGGAGGGCGTTGGTATTGTCCATGTTATTGCTGCTCCATCAGCTCGCGCCATTTTGCGTACGCGGCGCGCATGCCGGTTTCGTCGGTGGCGTGCGCCGTTTTCTCGCCGTTCGCCGCCGTGGTTTCGCGGTTCAATCCGCGATTGACGAGGATGGGTACGTCGGGTCCCGCATGCGAGCCGCGCTGCACGCGCTCCCACGCTTCGGCGTCGTCGGGGCTGCCAAAACCAAACGGGCCCTGGAAATGTTCATGCACACGCAAGCGGGCGCGGTTTGCTTCCTCGGGGCCGCCGTCCATGCCGAGCGCCACATGACGGATCTCGGTCTCCTCCGCCGAGATCGGCCGCAGGACGCGAAAAAATGCCATCGACAACGCCAGGTTCGGAAACAGGTTCAGGTTGAAGCCAACGCCCATCAGCGAGCGAACGATTCGTCTTACTTGATGGGGCGGATAGTCCTTCGCCAAGGACTCTGCCAGCGCCTCGTAGCGTGTCGGGATCGGTGCACCGTTGTCTTCATCCAGGTCGACAATCTCGGGAACCAGGACGGCGAGACTATGGCCGTTGCCGAGCGAGCGGCAAAATGCTTTGTCGCTGGTCATGAAGCTGGTGATCGCAGCAGCGGTTTCGTCGTCGATGGTCTTCATCCACGACTTGTGGACGATGGGGAAGTGATACAGGTCGGTCGTGTTTTCCAACTGTATCTTCCAGTTGCCCTTGAACTTGAACTTGTGTTCGCCATTCGCCTTGACCGGGAATCCCGCGCCTTGTTTCATGAACAGGTCGATCCACGGTTTCGCCCCGCCCAGGAAGTCCTCCAGCGGTTCGATCGACTGATCGAAGCTCGCGAAAATCAGTCCGTGATAGATGCCGACACGCAGGCTCTTCAGCGGCAGTTCGGTCTTGTCGACGATACCCTCGTAGCCATCGCCATAAGGCAATGCGCGCAGTGCACCGTCGAGTCCGTAGGTCCAGCTGTGATACGGGCAGGTAAAGCCGCGCGCGTTGCCTTTGTGCTGCTCGCAGACGGTCGCGCCCCGATGGCGGCAGCGGTTTTCGAGCACATTGATTTCACCGCTCTTGTTGCGGACCACGATCACCGGTTGGCGCCCGATGGTCGTGGTACGAAAGTCGCCCGGCTTCGGCAGTTCGCTTTCATGCGCAACCCAGATCCACGTCTTGTAGAAGATGCGTTCGAGTTCGGCTTCGAAGATCGCCGGATCGTTATAAAGCGAAGGCGAAACGCGGTCGGTTTGCGCGCGTTTGTAGAGCGCGCTTGTATCCATGACCTGAGAGGCCGTGGGATTGATATCGCTCATCGATCACCTGAGTAAAGTGGGGAGGGCCGTGACGCTAGCTATGGATTGAAGTGTCGGCCGATGGTGCTTATAGGTCAAATTCATCTAAAATTGGTAGGCCCATCAATGCGGCAAATATCATGACCTCCATCGACCACGTCGACCTCAACTTGCCGCGCGTTTTCAACGCGATCATTGAGGAGCGCAGCCTGACGCGTGCGGGGCAGCGGCTGGCGTTGTCGCAGCCTGCGCACCATCGCGCTCGAACTGGCGGCTTATGCTTGTCGCCACAGCCGGCATAGGGGAATGGCTGCCAGCCCCGTTGAACAGGTTGCGCTGGCGCGGTACTCTTCTACAGCGGGCCATCACGCAAGGTGTGGTTGCGAAGGAGCCGGACCAGAATTCCTCGATCAATAATCGCCTCGAGTTTCAACACGCAATCGGGAGGTTCCATGCCACCGCTACGCGCAATCAATCTTCTCCAGTCGAGGGAAGGTGCCCGGCTTCACGGTCCGGAACTCGATCAATGGCGCCGCTGGGGACCTTATTTGAGCGAGCGGCAATGGGGCACTGTTCGCGAGGACTACAGCGAACACGGCACTGCATGGGACTATTTTCCACACGATCATGCGCGCAGCCGCATGTACCGCTGGGGTGAGGACGGCATTGCCGGATTCGGCAACGACCCGCTCGACTGGTGCGTATCGCTCGCGCTCTGGAACGGACACGATCCGATCCTCAAGGAACGGCTTTTCGGGTTAACGAATGAGCAAGGCAATCACGGCGAGGACGTAAAGGAGCTCTACTTCTATCTTGACGGCACGCCGACGCATTCGTACATGAAGATGCTGTACAAGTATCCTCACGACGCATACCCGTACCAGGATCTGATCGACGAAAATCTGCGGCGCGGCGCCGATCAACCCGAATATGAAATCCTCGATACCGGCGTGTTCGACGATGACCGCTACTTCGACGTCTGCGTCGAGTATGCGAAGCACACACCCGACGATATCGTGATGCGCGTTACCGTCGAAAACCGCGCGGATCAACGCGCGGCGCTTCATGTGTTGCCGCAATTCTGGGCGCGCAACAGATGGGCGTGGTCGGGCAAGCCCGGCAAGCCGTCGCTCAAGCTGGAGCCGAATGCACGGGAAGGCGCACGCGTCATTGCACATAACCCCGCACACGCTCCCGCGCTCAGAACAATGATCGTGACGGCGTCGGCGCAGCAGCCGATCGAGTGGCTCTTCTGCGAAAACGAAACGAATATGCGCCGCATTTTTGGCTTCGAAGGAGCGGGTCCGGGGCCATTCAAGGACGGCTTCAACGACTACCTCATCGACGGCGACGAGCACGCAATCCGGCGCGACGGGGGCACCCGCGCCGCCGCGCATACCTGCCTGGAGCTCGCGCCTCATGAGCGCTCGGTGCTGTATTTGCGCTGGCGTCCGGAAACTTCCTCAACTGTGGCTCTGGACGCCGCGCTGATCGACATGGAAGCGCTCTTTGCGCGCCGGCTGGCGGAGGCCGACGAATTCTATGCGGCGCTTCAGCACGACATCGCCGACGCTGATGCAAGGCTCGTGCAGCGTCAGGCGCTCGCCGGCATGCTATGGAGTAAGCAGTACTACCAATTTGATGTGACACGCTGGCACGACGGCGACCCTGGCCAACCGAAGCCACCGAGAGCACGCAGGCGCGGCCGCAACGCGGACTGGCGGCACATGTGCAATGGCGACATCGTGTCGATGCCTGACAAGTGGGAGTACCCATGGTACGCGTCGTGGGACCTCGCATTTCATGCGGCCGCGTTTGCCATGATCGATCCCGACTTCGCGAAGAAGCAGTTGCTGCTGCTCGTGAAGGAACGCTACATGCATCCGAACGGGCAATTGCCCGCGTACGAGTGGGCATTCGGCGATGCGAATCCGCCGGTTCATGCGTGGGCAACGTGGCGTGTGTACGAACTCGACCGCGAGGTGACCGGCGTTGGCGATCACGAGTTTCTCGAAGTCATGTTCCACAAACTACTGCTTAATTTCTCGTGGTGGGTCAACCGCAAGGACGCCGACGATCGCAACATTTTTCAGGGTGGTTTTCTCGGGCTCGACAACGTTGGCATCTTCGACCGGTCTTCGCCGCTGCCGACCGGTGGCCGCATCGATCAGGCCGATGGCACGGCATGGATGGCCTCCTACGCGCTCGACCTCATGCAGATCGGGCTCGAACTGGCGATGACGAACAACGCGTACGTAGAAATCGCGGTGAAGTTCTTTGAGCACTTTCTGTATATCGCGGAAGCGGTCAGTTGCAGCGAAGGCTGCAACACAGGGTTATGGGAAGAACAGGACGAATTTTTCTACGACGTATTGCACCTTCCGGACGGCACCCGTGTGCCCATGCGCATTCGTTCGATCGTCGGGCTGATTCCGCTCTTCGCCGTTCACGTGCTCGAGGAGCGGGTGTACGGTCATCTTCCGGGATTGCGCGAACGGCTGGCCTGGTTCCTTGAGCATCGGCCGAATCTGGCAAAGCTGGTGTCGCGCTGGACCGAACCCGGCAAGGGCAACACCACGTTGCTGTCGATGTTGCGCGGACACCGGATGAAAGCACTGCTGCAACGCGCGCTCGATGAAAACGAGTTTCTCTCCGAGCACGGCTTGCGGGCGCTGTCCCGTGTGCATCGCGATGCACCGTACCTCTTCGACCATGACGGCGTGGACTTCTGCATCAAATACGAACCGGCCGAATCGGACTCGCGCGCGTTCGGCGGCAATTCGAACTGGCGCGGGCCGGTCTGGATGCCGGTCAACTACTTGCTGATCGAGTCGCTGTACGAGTTCTATCGATACTACGGCGATGAGTTTCGCGTCGAATATCCGACGGGATCGGGCAACAGCTTTTCGCTAAGTGAGATTGCTGACGATCTGGCACGGCGCGTCACCACGCTCTTTCTCAAAGATGCATACGGCGTGCGCCCCGTCATGGCGGCCTATCCGCTGCTCCAGGCCGACCCGCGTTCGCAGTATCTCGTCCTGTTCCATGAGTACTTTCATGGCGACAACGGACGCGGCGTTGGTGCTTCGCATCAGACCGGCTGGAGCGGGCTCGTCGCGTTGCTGCTTCAGCCGCGCATGATGAAGCTGTCTCATGTGGCGCCTGATGCCGCATCAATGACCGCACCAGTGGCCGAAGACACCGCACCGGCGATGGCGCGCTAGCGTTTCGGCTGCTGGAATGCGCGTCGGCAAATTCGCGCACCCTCCAGCACACTGCCGTGCCGAACCCCGCGAGCTCACTTCACGATTGTCCGCGCCAACATCGGATGATAACTATGCTTGAGCCACTCAGGCAGTCTACCCCCGTCAACTTGACAGAGGCG
This sequence comes from Caballeronia sp. SBC1, assembly GCF_011493005.1. Taxonomy (NCBI): domain Bacteria; kingdom Pseudomonadati; phylum Pseudomonadota; class Betaproteobacteria; order Burkholderiales; family Burkholderiaceae; genus Caballeronia; species Caballeronia sp. SBC1. The sequence continues at coordinate 366,041 of NZ_CP049159.1, read as the reverse complement.
TCGATGTCAATGTGGATATAGCGAGCTGTTCGCGGATAGAGCCCATAGGTGTCCGTGCCGTTCTGGTTGGTACGGGTGCCAACGAGTACTACCAAGTCGGCCTCGGTTACTCGGGGTGCTCTCAAGATTCGGATTTTTACGTACGTCTAGCGTGGAAGCCGCTTGTGTGAGCGGGGCCGTGTCCGGAAGCGACAACGGGCGTTACGTCAAAAGCGAGTGCTCTTAAGCAACTATCTGGATTTCCTGCCACGTCCAAATTGGCGCCTTAGATAGGCATGCGTCAATAAGTTCGTCCTTCCACAACCCGGTTTGAACCCTCCATGAGCGCGTCAGTGGTGGGCAGCATGCTTTCTATGGCATACGGCCGACTCTGCCATTTGCCGTCTTCCGTGGCACTCCCTTGTTGCGATACGACATCTCGCGTCCACCGCATGAAAGTCGCCTTTCGTTGGGCTGGAGAGCTCCCGGAGTTAGTGCGGGTAAACGCCGTTTTATTTTCAGTTGTCTTCGTCGCACATGGAACATAGTATACAGAACACCGTTTACTTGCAAAAGTTACATTGTAATAGCCGACCTTGGAGACGTAATGGAACCCCACGTTGTACTGACTCCCGCGCATTGGATCTATCTGTGCGGCATCGTCGTGATCATCGGCACGATGGTATGCAGGGCGAATGTCGTCGCGCCAGCCATCATCGCCACGTTTGCCACGGTTCTGGCGTATTCAGGACAGACGTCGGCTGCGCTGGAAGCTGTGTTTTATGCGCCGCTGACAGCAGCACGCGAGCTGTTCAACATCTTTCTCGTGATTTCGTTGATGACGGCACTGCTCAATGCGCTAAAACGCATCAACGCCGACGTCAAGATGGTCCAGCCGTTCAAGGTCCTAATGGTCAACGGGCATGTCGGCTATTTCGTGCTCGGCGCGGTCAGTTATGTGCTCGCGCTGTTCTTCTGGCCAACGCCCGCTGTTCCTCTGATTGCGGGCATTCTGTTGCCCGCCGCAATCTATGCCGGCGTGCCGCCGCTTGGTGCGGCCATGTGTATAGGCATCGCAGGCCTGGGCACGGCACTGTCGTCGGACTATGTCATCAAGGTTGCTCCGGGCATTAGCGCGAAAGCGGCTGCGGTAGCCATGCCCGCAGTCGCGGACAAAGCATTGCTGCTGTCGCTCATCACGGGTGGCATTGCATTCCTGATCGCCTATCTGAAGATTCGCCGCCAAATCGTCGCTCCCGACCTGGAAAATCTCGAGCGCTGGGAAGCCATCGAGATCACCGCAAATTCATCGACGCAAGGTCATGTGCCGAGCCGTGCACGCATTCGCCGTGAAAAGCTGCAGCATGCGTCGGCCGGCGACGAAGGTGGACATGGCGGACGTGGTGTCCAGGGAGGCGCACTGCAGGCCGCTGCGGCAATCGTTCAGCCGGGCGGTCATGGTGCTGCGCTCGTCCGCACGTCGACATCACAGCGCGATCTGCTGACACTCGCGCAGGAACGGTGGTCGCGATGCTTCGCGATCGTCACGCCGGTCGCGTTTCTCGGCATTGTCGCGTATATGGTGTTGCCGCATCTGATACCCGGCTTTAGAGGTGCGAGCGGTAACGCAGCGGCGGCGCTGGTCGGCGGTCTTGCCGCTCTGCTGATGGTGGTCGTCGCGGCCGCACGCGATTATCACTCAGTATGCCGCAGCACGGCCGAGCACGTCACGGAAGGCTTCGTGTTTTCGTTCCGCGCGATGAGCTCCGTGCTGCCGATCGCCGGGTTTTTCTTCATCGGCGTTGCAGGGACGGCGGCGCCGATCCTGGGTTTGCCTGCAGGCACAGCCGCGCCCGGCCTGCTTGCCGATCTCGTGAAAGCGTGTGAACACATCATTCCGCACGACAAGTTCTTCGTTTCGTACGGCATCCTCTTTTCAGGCATGGTCACAGGCATCGACGGATCGGGATTCGCAGGTTTGCCGTTGACCGGCGCGCTGGCGGGCGCGCTGGGACGTGCAGTCGGACTCGATGTATCGACCCTTGCCGCAATCGGTCAGATGGGTGCGGTGTGGACTGGCAAGACGCTGACGGCGTGGTCGGCGCTCGCGGCTGTCGCCAGTTTTGCGCGCGTGCCGGTGTTGCAGGCTGTGCGTCATCTGATCTTGCCGGTGATGTGCGGCCTGCTCATTTCGACGCTTGTCGCAATCCTGATCTGGTGATCTTGCCACGCGCATTGCTTGGAGTGCGAAAAACCGCCTGAGACCAGGCATCGAAGGAACGACACGTAATCAACCAATACTCAAAATAATAAGTATAACGAATCGAAAGTAAGAAGAGATTTCGAAAAGACGTGCTGCGATTGCGATTTTGCTGATGATTAACACAACCTAAGTACCGGAGAAGAACTGGATGAAAACATTTGGACGAACGATGTTCGTGGTGCTTGCCGCATCATCGCTCTACAGCACCGCACGCGCGCAATCGAGCGTGACTCTGTACGGCGTACTCGACGGCGGCCTGACGTTCACGACGAATCAGAAGGGCGGCCAGACGTATCAGCAGATGAGCGGCATTACGCAGGGGGATCGATGGGGATTCAGGGGAAGCGAAGATCTTGGAGGCGGCCTGCATGCCGTGTTCGTGCTCGAAAACGGCTTTTCGATCGCAAACGGCACGCTCGGCCAGAGTGGCCTGATGTTCGGCCGTCAAGCCTATGTCGGACTTGCAAGCGATCAGTTCGGCAGCGTCACACTGGGGCGCCAGTACGATGAAATGGTCGAAAACGTATCGCCGATCACGACCGACCAATGGAGCGTGCTGTTCGAGCATCCTGGTGATAATGACAACACCAATCGTGGTTTTCGCGTCAACAACACGGTCAAGTACACCTCGCCAGTCCTTGGCGGCGCGCAGGTGACGGCGATGTACGCGCCGGGTGGTCAGTCGGGCTCCATTGCACTCGACAGTGTGTGGAGCGTAGGCGCGCACTATCAGACGAGTGGCTTGTATGTGGGTTCGGCGTACACGCACGTCGATCATCCGTCTGCGCTCGCCACGGGCACATTCTGGACCACCGCGAACAGCGCGGATGGCGCCTACGCGTTGGCTTCGCACGCCTACGATGTGTTCGGTGCTGGTGCGAGCTACCAGTTTGGAGCGGCGAAGATCGGTGGCGCCTTCACGCAGTCAACTTTCAAAGGCGGCTTCGAGACGCAGGACGTGACGTTTCGCAATTATGAACTGAACGCATCGTATCGCTTCACGCCCGCAGTGCTGCTAGGTGCGGCCTTTGTCTACACCGACGGCAAGGTCGATGCCGGCGACACGCATCCTCGCTACGAGCAGGCCGATCTTTTTCTCGATTACAGCTTGTCGAAGCGCACGGATGTGTATCTCATGGGAACCGGGCAGCGCGCCAACGGCTCGGCCAAGTTTGCGCAGGTCAGCCAGTTTCTGAGCGCGTCGAGTACCAATGAGCAGGCGACGATTGCGCTAGGCATGAGGCACAGGTTCTGAAGTTTCAGCACAATTTGTACGCAATCAATAAGGCCCCTCGCGGCGCCTTATTGATTGCTTTCGGTATACAGTATTTTAATTTAAGAGCCAAGCCCGCTTATACTTTGCTCAAGTAATACTGAGCGGCCCGCATGACATGTCGTTCGGCCAGCAATGCGGCCAGGGCGCCGTCGCCCGATTGCACCGCGCGCAGGATTGCCGAGTGCTCGTCCCATGTGCGACGGATTTCCTCTTCGGTCGTGGCAAAAAACAACCTGCGAGTACGCTCGCGCAATGAGCGCATGAGATCGGAGAGCATCGAATTTGCGCCAGCCGTGTACAGGAGATCGTGGAACCGCGAATTAAGATCCTGCAGGCCGTCCACTTCACCGGATTCGATCTGCTTGCGCCCAACATCGAGCACCTGTTCGATCTTGGCGATGAGTTCAGGTGTGCGATGTTCCGCGGCCAAACGGGCGTTCAGCCCTTCAAGCGTAGCGCGGATCTGGATCATTTCGCGCGCTGCGGACGCTTCGAGTGACGCCACCACTGCGCCGAGACGCGGCCGGATTTCGACAAGGCCCTCGGCGCCGAGCGCGCGCAAGGCTTCGCGGACGGGAACGCGCGAGACGCCAAGGTCCTCGGCTATGCGACCTTCGACCAGACGATGGCCTGGTTCCAGTTGCCCGGACAGGATCTTTTCCCGCAGCCGGGACGTGACGAGTTGCGAGAGCTGCTGGTGCCCGAGCGGCGCGCTTGGATTACCCCGCGATTCCGCACTCTCGATAGGTGCATCGACGATTTTCATAGGACACTCAAGAAACACGTGAATGGGCCGTCTGCATTGGCTGTGAGGCCAATCCAGCCGACAAACGCGGCATATAGTCGTTAGTATAATATATTCACTTGCCGCATCAATTCAGCTGTGCATCCCATTCCGGCACAATTTGTCTTCCCGGTGTGGCAGTTTTTCTTCCGCGGCGATTCCGCCGGGAAGGGTCAAGCGGCGTCTTCAATGAATCTGAGAATTTCCCGTCCGAGATAGTCTTCGCCCGAATTGAAATGGGCAACGATCGACGTGTGATTGTGGCCGCGCATCTGAATGAAGCGGGGCGGTACACCGCGAAGCCGAAGCGCATTGAGAAAGCATTGCGCGCCATATTCGTCGAGATAAGGATTCTCGAATTCCGCGACCGCGATCATCAATGGCACGTTGGAACGCGCAATGTGGGTCAGCGCGGAGCGGGCTTCATACAGTTGCTCGTCGTTGCCGAAATAGGCCCGCACCGGATTCGCGTTCGGGTTGCCGGGACGAACGTCAGCCACAAGCCGCGCGCTGATCAGCACCAGTCCCGCGACGGGCGGCGCCGGTCGCATCGCGCACAACGCCGGATCGAACAGGCAGGTTGCCGCATGTGCGCCGCCCGCCGAGTGGCCGACGAGAAACATTCGGCGCCGGTCGATACCCCAGCTTTCGGCCTCGCTGGCGACGAGCGCCAGTGCGTCGCGTACGTCTTCGGCGCCGCCAGGGTAGGGCGCAATGTCGGCCAGCCGGTATTCAACGTTGATCGCCACGAAGCCCTGCGCGGCGAACCAGTAGCTCACGTTGTCGTAAATCTCGCCGTTGACGCTCTTGTTGCCGCGCACGAACGCGCCGCCATGCACAAAGACGACGGCCACCCGGGGCATGGCGCCCGAAAGATTCGCCTCGAAGTCGCGCGGTGCGAACACATCGAGAACCTGACGCGGATGCGTGCCGTACTGAATATTACGCTGCACGGCGATGCCATCTTTGGGCGTCGCGGCCACTAGCGGCGTGTAACAGTCGATCACCAGCTTGCGATGGGCCACGATATCGCTGCCCCAGCGCGGCCCTATTTCGAGCATCAAGCGACGTTGCGCCTCAGGCAGCGAACCGAGCGGCTCGAGTGTGGAGTATGGCGGTATCACCATGAGACGCTGACATCCCCGTTGACGAAAGTCTGGCAGGCCATCCTGTAGCCGGCTTCGAAGTCGGCGTCGCTCAGATGACGCTTTTCTTTGTCTTTGACGGCATCGGTGTGCTCGAGGCCGCGTTCGATCCGGCACTTGCAGGTGCCGCAAAGGCCGCCGCCGCACTTGAACGGAATGCCACCCTGTTCGCGGATCGAGACGCGCAGCAGATTGCTGTCCACGGGCGCATTGACCGTCTTGTGTTCCTTGTTGATGAACGTGATCCTGACCATGCCGAATCCTGCCGTTTCAAAATGGTTGCTGTGGGTGCTGCTGCCTGAGTTCGATTTCCGCCTGATTCGATCCCACCAGGACACCCAGCGCGCTCACTGCGGCGGCGCGATCGCGGAATTTTTCGAGAAAACGAATCGGCATCACCGTGACTGCGTAGGGAAACTCGGTTTCGTCGATCACGCGAATGCGCGCGGAGCCATGCACGCGTGCGATCACGAAGGTGGCAAGATGCCGGCCGCAATAGAAATAGTCCCAGGCATCCACGGGCGTCAGATCGCCGAGCGGTTCGGTGTGGTATTCACCAGGCCTGCTCGACAGGATCACGAAGAGTTCGCCGCTGAGCGCGACATGGTCCGCATCGTTCATTGCGCGCTCTCCTCGAACTGTTCGAGTTCAATGTCGTGCTCGATCCAGACTTGGCAGACCAGCCGATAACCCCGTTCGAGCCGCTCGCCCAGCTGCTTCTTCTCCTTCCAGTTAGGCGGGGGCAGGTGTTCACCTCCGTTTTTGACGACACAGGCGCATTTCGAGCATTTGCCCATGCCGCACTCATAACGCAGATGCGGATAGGGAAAGCGCTTGATTCCCGCGCGCACAACGAGATTTGTGTGCTCGGGCACTTCGTCTCGATGGGTCGAACCGTTCTTCTCAAATATGACGATGGGCATCTGAAACCTGTCTTTGTACGGGCCGACGTCGGCAGCCCTTGTGAATCCATTCTATGGAGGTTATGGAACATTGTATACTGAAATCGGATCTGCGCTACTTGGATTAGGTATAATTACCAGTAAGAAATGCCATTAAACGCGAAGCATCGGATGATTCCAACCATCTTATCGTTTACCACGGTATACAGTATTCTATGTGAGCATTATTCTGCTTACATCGAGGGTCGCAGCAGCCCCTCGAGAACACTTCCACCGAACCTGGAGCAAAAAATGGCTGAGTTGATGAGTCGTGACGATTTTCGCAAGTCGCTCGAAGAAGCGATCAAGGGCAAGAGTGCCAACAAGGCGCCATTCAGCATTGCGTGGGCAAGCGGCAAATTGAGCCGAGAACATCTGGCGCGCTGGGCTGAGAACCACTATCACTACGTTGGGCCGTTCGCGGATTATCTCGCCTACATGTATGCGCGGATGCCGGACCACCTGACGGACGCAAAGGATTTCCTGCTCGCCAACATGTACGAAGAGGAAATTGGCGGCGACCGTCATACGGATCTGTTGATCCGTTTCGCCGAAGCCTGCGGCACGACGCGCGAACGCGTGGTCAATCCCGACAACATGTCACCGACTACGCGCGGGCTGCAGGCGTGGTGCTATTCGGTAGCGATGCGTGAAGATCCGATCGTTGCAGTGGCTGGCCTCGTGGTAGGACTCGAATCACAGGTGCCGTCGATCTACCGCAAGCAGACACCGACGCTGCGCGAGAAGTATCAATTTACCGACGAGGAAGTCGAATTCTTCGACCTCCATATTGTGTCCGACGAAATCCACGGCGAGCGTGGCTATCAGATCGTCCTTGAACAGGCGAACACGGTCGAGTTGCAGCAACGCTGTCTGAAGATCTGTGAAATCGGCGCGCAGATGCGCCTGCTCTATACGACCGCGCTCTATTACGACTACGTCGAAAGAGAATTGCCGCTGGTGGAGCTCGGTCTCGCCGCTTAAGCGTCAGCGGGCACGACCCGGCACAGTCAAGGGCAGCGTCAGCCATGATGGTCCGACCGGCCGTCCGGCTGTGCGCTGTGGAACCACGCATCAGACTTTATTAGGGCTGAGGTAATGTGATGAGCCAACCGGCGACAGAATTCAAAAATCTGATCGGGGGCGAGTGGTCTGCCAGTGTCAGCGGGCAGACATTCGTCAATATCAATCCGGCAGACACCCGTGACATTGTGGGCCGCTTTCAGGCCTCGAATGCAGACGACGCGCACGCAGCCGTGCAAGCCGCATCCGAAGCCTTCGGGGCATGGCGGCGCACGCCCGTGAGCCAGCGCGCGACGATCGTCAACAAGGCTGCCGCATGGCTCGAAGCGCATGTGGACGAATTCGCGATGGAACTGACGCGCGAAGAGGGTAAGCCGCTCGCACAGAGCCGCGACGAGATCCTGCGCTCGGCGCAGGTGTTGCGCTTTTACGCGACCGAGGCACAGACCTTCACCGGCGAAACGTTCCCGAGCGACGATCCCGATCTTGCCATCTACACGCATCGCGAGCCGCTGGGTGTCGTCACGGTCATCACACCGTGGAATTTCCCCATCTCCATTCCCGCCCGCAAGATCGCGCCCGCCTTGATGGCAGGCAATACGGTCGTCTTCAAGCCGTCCTCGGATGCGCCGATGATCGGCTACCGGCTTGCCGAGGCATTCGCTCAGGCCGGCATTCCATCGGGTGTGCTGAATTTCATTACTGGCCAGGCGTCGGCGATCGGATCGACGATTACCACGTCGCCTGAAGTGCGTGCGGTCACATTCACGGGATCGACCACGGCCGGCGAGCACATTCATCGATCGGTGCCGATCACGACGCGCACGCAGATGGAACTCGGCGGCAAGAATCCGTTGATCGTGCTGGACGACGCCGATCTCGACAAGGCCGTCGATCTGACAATCAAGGGCGGTCTGTCGCTCGCCGGTCAAGCCTGCACCGGCACGAGCCGCGTGCTTGTGATGGAGCAGGTGTGCGCTGCCTACACCGCAAAACTGGTTGAGAAGATCCGGACGCTGAAGATCGGCAGCGGCCTGACGCCCGGCATGGACATGGGCCCGCTCGCCACGCGGCAGCAACTGGAAAACGTGCTCATGTATGTCGAATCGGGCAAGCACCAGGCCACTCATCTGATCGGGGGCGAGCGTCTGGGCGGAGCAGCTTACGAGCACGGTTATTACGTCACGCCGGCGGTTTTCACCGACGTCACGCAGGACATGCGCATCTGCCGCGAGGAAATTTTCGGGCCAGTGATCGCGATCGTTTCGGTGAAGGATTACGACGACGCCATCGCGAAAGCTAACGACACCGAATATGGATTGTCGGCGGCAATCGTGACCTCGAATGCGCGCTACATGCATCGCTTCGCCGACGAGATCGAGGCAGGCACCGTCAAGATCAACCGCACGACGACGGGCAACGTTATCAACGCGCCGTTCGGTGGATTGAAGCGCTCGAGCACATCGACATTCCGTGAATCCGGCCGCGCGGGCCTCGAATTCTTCATGCAGATCAAAACCGTGTATCGCGGCATCTGACGAGAGCCGTGCGCGCGTCCAATCAATCGACTCAATCGAACGAACGAAGAACCTCATGAAAACCATTTTCCGACTCGAACTATCCGAAGCGCGCGAGATGGCGCGTGCCGCGCTCGATAAGGCGCAGCAGATCGGCGTGCCCGAATCAGTGTGCATCGTCGATGAAGGCGGCTACCCGATCGTGCTCGAACGCATGGACGAAGGGCGCATCACCGGCCCGCAGATCGCCTGGAACAAGGCGTTCACCGCGGCCGGTCACAAGCGCTCCACGCACCTGTTCACGAAACCGCCGCACGGACCGGCGTTGCCCGGCAACGAGGCGTTTGGCATCCAGCTGAGTTTCGAAGGGCGCTTTGCGGCGTTCGTCGGTGGCTTCCCGGTCGTCGTCGATGGCCGGGTGATCGGCGGCGTCGGACTGAGCGGCGGCAACGGCGAACAGGACACGCAATGCGGGCTGGCAGCGCTGCAGGTGCTCCATGAGCGTCTAGCGGCGAGTGGCCACACGGTGCTGGTCGAAGCCGACATCAAGAAGTAAACCGGCGAGGCAGACATGGCTTTCCAGATTACCGTGCGCGAAACAGGCGCGCACTTCAACGTGGATTCCGACGAAACGCTGCTCGACGCCGCGTTGCGCGCGGGCGTGCGGATTCCACACGATTGCCGGCTGGGCGGATGCGGCACGTGCCGCGTTCGCGTGCTCGAAGGGCAGGTCGGCTATGACGAACTGCCCATGGCGCTCGCACCCGAAGAAGCCGAAGCGGGTTACGCGCTCGCGTGTCAGGCGAAGCCGTCGAGCGATCTTGTAATCGGCGACGCGGACACGGCGGCGGAAGTGCCGGAGCCGGTTCGCATGGTTGCGCAGATCGCCGATGTCAAAAGGTTCAACCGAGACGTGACACATCTGCGCCTCATGATTCCCGCCGACGAACCGGCGCGATTCCGGCCCGGACAGTATGTCAACGTGATCCTGAACGACGGCACGAAGCGCAGCTTTTCGATGGCATCCGCGACCGCTTCGACGGCACTCGATTTCCACGTGCGGCGCATTCCTGGCGGCCTTTTCACGGACGGCGCGATCTCCGCGCTAAAGCCCGGCGAGACGCTCGAAATCGAATATCCGCTCGGTGGCTTCCGCTATCACCACGAGGACTATCGACCGGTCGTGATGGTGGCAACGGGTACCGGACTCGCGCCGCTCAAGTCGATGCTTGAAGCGTTGATGGACGATCCCGACTGCCCGCCCGTGTCGCTGTACTGGGGCGCGCGGCGGCGCGAGGATCTCTATCTGCACGATGAGATTCACGCATGGGGTGAACGGCTCTACGAGTTCCGCTACGTGCCGGTGCTGTCACGCGCGAGCGATGACTGGGACGGACGGCGCGGTTACGTGCAGGACGCCGTTCGCGCCGATTTCCCGGATCTATCCGAGTGCTCGATCTATCTGTGCGGCTCGCCTGAAATGATCAGCAGCGCGAAGCATGCGTTTATAGCGAATGGCGCGAGTATCGATCATCTCTACGCCGATGGCTTCACGTTTCAACACGTCACGGCCTGACCACGGTCTTTTTAAAATCGCACAGGCAGCCCCAGAGGACTTCTTCTCATGATTCATTTGACCGATAGCCAGATCGAGCAACTGATCGGATTCGCTGATGCCATCCCGGTTCTCGATCAGGCCTTCCGCGATCTGGCGGGCGGTAACGCGGCCGTGCAGCGACGTGTGCGGACAGAAGTGGGCGGCGTGAAACTCTCTACGCTCGGCGCGGTCGTGCCGTCGCAGGGCGTCGCGGGCGCAAAGGTGTACTCGACCATTGCCGGAAAATTCAATTTTTCGATCGTGCTGTTTTCGACCCATGACGGCAGCTTGCTCGCCACACTCGAAGCAAACGCGATCACCCGCATCCGCACAGCGGCGACGACGGCGCTGGCTGTGCGCGCCCTCGCGAAGCCGGGCGCGAGGAACGTCACTATCTTCGGCACTGGGATTCAGGCACAGGCCCACGCGCAGGCGCTGGCCGCGTCTGGCGCGCTCAGTCGTTTTCGCATCGTCGGAATCGAGGGGATGGCGCAATTCGCGGACCGGCTGAATCGCGAGTTTTCGGATCGTGACGTGCACGCCGAAGTGTGTGACGGCGACGAAGCCGTGCGCGGCGCGGATGTCATCGTCACCGCCACACGCGCGACGGGACCGCTGTTCGACGGCAGCATCGTGAATCCGGGGACGCTGATCGCGGCGATTGGTTCGAGTCTGCCGCACACTCGCGAACTTGACGACGCGCTGATTGCACGCGCGTCGCGTATCGTAGTGGAACTGCGCGAGCAAGCATGCGAAGAAGCGGGCGATCTGGTACAAGCGCAAGCCGGTCTTTTCGACTGGGCTGATACCGTCGAACTCGGTGATGTACTCGCGGGCAACGCGGCCGGACGCACGCACGCCGACGACATCGTGCTTTACAAGGCAGTGGGTATCGGCTTACAGGACGTAGCATTGGCGGGACTCGCGTGGGCTAAATATGCGGCTCTAAATACGGCGCTCCCGGCATCGCATCCGGAAAGCCGTCCTCGATGATGAACCGGCCGCAGCCCGCCGTCGCCGGTAGCGAATGCGACGAGCCGCACGTGCGCAGCTTCCGCCAGTCGCTACTGTCAATGCTCGGGCTGTCGTGCATCGTCATGATGGTCGCGATCGATCAAACCGTGGTCGGCACGGCGTTGCCGACGATCGTTGCTGAACTGAAGGGTTTCGATCTGTACGCGTGGGTCGCGACGTCCTATCTGCTGACCTCGGTGATTACCGTGCCGATCTTTGGCAGGCTCGGGGACTGGTACGGGCGCAAGCCGCTGGTGGTCGCGGCGATCGTCGTGTTCACGGTGGCGTCGGTGCTGTGCGGTGCGGTGCGGTGCGGTGCGGCGGGCAGCATGACGGCGCTCGTCATATTCCGGGCGTTACAGGGCGTCGGTGGCGGCATGCTGGTCGGCACCGCATTCGCATCGATCCCGGATCTATTTCCCGATCCTGTCGTCCGTTTGCGCTGGCAGGTACTGTTTTCCAGTGCGTTCGGCGTCGCCAATGCGATCGGTCCGTCGCTCGGCGGCATTCTGAGTCAGCACTACGGCTGGCGTTCGGTGTTCTTCGTCAACCTGCCGGTTGGCGTCGCGAGTCTCTATCTGGCGGCGGTGCATCTGCCGCACATCCGCCATATGCATCTCGACAAGATCCGGCTCGACTGGCGCGGCGCGCTCTACGTTGCCGTCGCGTTGTGCGCGTTGCAACTGCTCGTCGAAGCGTTGAGCGGCGGCGAATTCGATCTGCGCGCGATCGCGTATGCGGTCGCCGTCGTCACCGGACTGCTGCTGTTGATCCGCGAGGAACGCCGAGCCGTGAATCCGATTGTGCCGCCGACGCTGCTGGGCGAACGCGGCCTCGCGGTCCTCCTGCTGCTTTCGGCGATGATGGGAATCGGCTTGTTTTCGCTGCTGTTCTACGTGCCCTTGCTGCTGCAAGGCGGCAACGGCATTAGCGCCACGCGTGCAGGTCTTGCGGTGACGCCGCTAGTCGTCTGCATAACTGTCGGCACGATCTCCAATACGCGGCTCGTCACGCGCCTCAAGCGTCCCAACAGCCTGCTGTATCTCGGCTTCGCACTCCTGATGCTGTCGTGTGCAGGCGCGGCATTGACACGCGCTACCAGCGACGATCCGGCTTTCGTGCTCGCGATGGTGGCGGGCGGCGTGGGCATCGGGTTCATCATGCCGAACTTGACGGTGTTTGCGCAGCAGGTCGCGGGCAAGCGGCAACTCGGCATTGCGACGGCGATGATCCAGTCCGCGCGGATGATCGGCGGAATGCTCGGCACGGCGCTCGTCGGTGCGACGGTGCGGGTGAGTTACCACGCGAGTCTCGCGGCATCGCCAGGCGCGGCAGCGTGGCGCGCACAACTCGATAATCCGCAGATCCTAATGAGTGCCGATGCCACGGCACATTTTGTGTCGCTCGTCAGCCGCTCCGGCGCCGATGCCCACGCGCTCATTGATCTCGCGCGCATCGCGTTGACACATGCGCTGCACGTCGCGTTTTTCGCAGTGGCGGCGGGCATGCTGCTCGGGTGCATCGGCGTCGCGTTGCTGCCGTTCATTCGGCTAGCCCCGCCGACAGCTGCCAGGGAAGTCATGTCGATGCCGGAATAGAACACCAGCACGGGGCAGTAGCAAACAAAAAAACCAGGGGGCCAACATGAAAATGCTCAACAACATGGGGTTCTCGTACTTTTCGTGTCAAATATGGCGCTGACCACGCGCAAAGCGGCGCCCAGCAAGGCTCCGCTGCCGAGTTGAACACCGGATCGATGAAGCAAGCAACTCATTGATAGATAACGTCTTTCCGACCAAAAACCGCTAGAAATTGCACGAATCGGACGATTACCCCGTATCTGAAGCCGGCGTACGGACGGTCGCACGAGGAGGCGCTCAGCCGCGAGGATCGGGTGGTGGCTAGACGCCGAATTCACGTACATTTGGCTTCATTATTTTATAAAGTATCTAGTTACATGTCGTAGCCATTTCAAGATGTCGGGGTGCCAGCTAAATACAGATGTCGGGTTTTCAAGGGTTAAAAGGTTTGTCTTTTCGGGTTACAGATCACGCAGTGTCGAAGAGTCCGGCCTGAACTGGCAGGGCGCTTATGCCTGTTTCACTGACACTTGCAGACCGACGGCCAGGTTTGTGAGTTTGTTGTGCCGCCTGTCTTTGCTGAGCCAGATCGATGATCACGTGTTCAATGTCTGCCTGCGTGAACTCGCGTTGTCTCTTCTTGCCCGGCGGACTGTTTTGAGCTCTGACCGGCACGCCCAAATGCATGCGGGACGGTGCCTTGCCAATCGGACGGTTATCACGTTGTGCCTGAATCACCTGGGATAGCTGGAGGCTGTGGCCCAGATGCTTGTGTTCAACAACGGCCCCCTGATCGACTTGAGTCAGCCTGTCATACGCGTGGCATGGGATCGCCTTGCCATCCGCACGGATCTCGATGCGCCCGTTCGGGTACTCCCACACCTCGATATACCGATCGATAAGCCGCCGGTTCTCCGGCGTATCGTCCATCAAATACCGAACCCGATCGTATTGCACCGTCAGCGCCTTCGTCACCTTGCGCGGCTCACGCCACGTGAGCACGAGGTCAAGATTCTCGTCGGCCCTGAGCGGGCGGTGTCCATCAAAATCGCTCTTCGGAGGTTTAGCGAAACGCGCGTTGTAGGCTGCGATGAACGAGGGCGCCCAGGCATTGGCCTCAGCCATCGTGCTGATGCCGCGCAAGCGCATTTCCTTCACCATCCGGTCCTGCAGCGTCAGGTGCGCGCGCTCGACACGTCCCTTGGCCGAGCTGCTGTTTGCACAGATTGTGTCGATGTTCAGCTCGTACATCGCGCGGCCAAAGTGCGTCACGCTGTTGCCGGTCTTGCCCGCGGCCGTATTGCGGAATACGCTCGCTCGGTCACTGTAGAACGCTCCCGGCTTGCCGTGACGTTCGATGTACGCACGCGTCGCCTCGAAGTAGCTAAACGTCGATTCGGTGGCCGTAAAAAGCATGTGCATCAGCCGGCTCGTGGCGTCGTCGACATACACCAGCAGCGTGCACTGAGGCGCCCGATCCTCGAACCACGGGTGCTCACTACCGTCGATCTGAATCAACTCGCCCAAACACGCGCGCCGGGCCCGTGGCTGGTAAATCTTCGGCGGACGCTGTCGGCGTGGAATCCATAATCCAGCGTCTGTCATCAGCCGCCTGATCGTCTCCTTGGCCAGCCGGATGCCGTGGCACTCGTACAGTTTCTCGCAGGCAAGCGTGGGCCCAAAGTCGGCGTAGCGCTCCCGGATAATCGCCAGCGCACGTTGTGCCTCGTCGTCGTCCAGCCGACGGTTACCACGGCGACCACGTTTGCGCGAGACCAGTCCCGCTGCACCCGATTCACGGTATCGGACGACCAGTCGCTCGATCTGCCAAACGGTCAAGCCCAACCGTTCGGCAGCACGTCCGGGCTTCAGACCTATGTCAACAACAGCCTGGATCACCTTGAGTCGGTCGAGTTCGCGCATGTTTAATGTCACCAGTGCAGTGGGATGCATAGCCGGCTCCGTTATCCCGCAAGGAACCGATAAGCATACCGGGGACAAAACACGACATCTCTAAATGGCCAGAACACGACATCTCTATAAAGCTACTACAATCAGTGTGTCGAGGCCAGATACAGATGTCCGCCTCTGGGCTAAATTGAAATGTCCGGTTTTGGGTTGAGAATTATCTCTGTAGAAGGCAGTTTCCCCACCGCGGCTGCCTGTATTTCAGAGGTTCGCAAGATCATCGCGTTCAGGTCAATTTGCTTGAGTTCGCGCTGCTTACGCGTGCCGCTCTTGCGCATCTTCGACCGGACTTCTTCGCCGCTATTCGTGCGTGATGGCGCGGCTCCAATACGCCGGTTGTCGCGCTCTGTTTGCACCTGCCGAGACAGCGCGAGGATGTGGCCAAGGCGCTTGTTATCGATCTCAGCACCTTGGTCTACATCCGAGAGCCGATCGTACTGGCGATAGGTCAGGGCAGTGCCATTGGCCACGATCTCGATGCGACCATCCGGGTACTCGTATACGTCCAGATAGTGATGAATCAGCGCTCGGGTCACGGGCGAATCATCGAGCAGGTAGAGCACCCGATCGTATTGCACGGTCAGTGTGGCCGACACGCAGCGCGATGCGCGAGACGTTAAAACCGAATCCAGGTCCTCGTCGTCGCGCAGTGGTCTATGAGCGTTGTAGTCGCTCTTCGGAGCCTTGCCAAACCGGTTGTTAAAGTCCGCGATGAAGTGGGGCGCATAAGCATTCGCGGCCTCCTGCGTGTCGATTCCGCGCAGCCGCAACTCCTTCACGAGCCGATCCTGCAAGGTCAGATTGGCGCGCTCCACGCGCCCCTTGGCCTGGCTGCTGTTGGCACAAAAGGTGTCGACATTGAGTTCGTACAAGGCCCGGCCGAACTGCGTTATTCCCTTGTCAGCGGTGCTTTTGTGATTAGCCGAGAATACGCTGGCTTTATCGCTGTAGAGCGCCATGGGCTTACCATGCTGCTCGATATAGCGTCGCGTCGCTTCGAAATAACTGAAGGTCGACTCGGTCGCGGTGAAGTGCAGCGTCATCAGCCGGCTGGTGGCGTCATCAATAAACACCAGCAACGTGCACGCCGGCGCGCGCTCCTCGAACCAGCGGTGATCGCTGCCGTCGATCTGGATCAGCTCGCCCAGGCACGAACGCCGGTTCCTCGGCTGGTGGATCTTGGGTGGACGTTGTCGGCGCGGCGTCCATAAGCCCGCGTCGATCATCAAGCGCCTGACCGTCTCCTTGGCCAGCTTCAGGTGGTGGCACTCACGCAGTTTCTCGCAGGCGAGCGTCGGACCGAAATCGGCGTACCGCTCACGGATGATCGCCACGGCGCGCACGGCGAGCCCAGCATCGATCCGGTGATTGCTCGGCTTGGCACAGCGGCCCGAGATCAGCCCAGGCGGCCCTTGCTCGCGCAGGCGTGCTGCCAGGCGTCGAACCTGACGCGTCGTCAACGACAGCCGCTCGGCGGCACGCCACGGCTTGAGCAGCCCCTCGACCACCGACTGAATCACTTTGAACCGGTCCAACTCGCGCATCGTCATGGTGATTCTGTCCGTCGCCGCCATCGTAGCCCCCGGCGCCGTGGGAATCGACGCCGGGTAAGCTTATGCCGCCCGAAAGCGGACATTTGAATAGGCCCTGTACGTGAACCCGTCAATAAAGAGTAAGCCGGAAACCCGCTTGGGCAGGACTTCTTTCACAAATTACTTCCAACGTTGGTCATTTTTATAATCCCCGCACCGGCAATTTGCACGTCTTCGATACGAGAATTTAGCATTAAAGCGAGCAGATTTTTTAATGGAAGAGAAGTTGGAAAAAAAGCGAATTTTCTGCGTGTCTGCGATGCGTTCATCGGTTCGACTATCCGAGGGTGGCCTCACCGCGCTCAAATTAAGCCCCATTCCGTCAAGCGACCTTGTATGCGAGATTCAGATGGGGCTTCGCTTTCCTGGGCCGATCGCGAATAGGCAAGCAGGGGCCGCTTGCGGCATCGTGTGTGGCGGATGACGTCGAGAGCATTGGCGAGCCTGTCGAGGCAACGCTCAATTCGCAGAAGGCACGCGTTGCGGATGGACGCTTGAGCGCTCTGCGCGTAAATCCGGTTCGGACGACTGACGGGCAATCACGAGGCAGCACATCAAACTCACCGAGCAGTGTGTGCAGGTTGTCGGCTATGGTTTTTGCGGGCAGTCCGCCAAGATGCCGCTGCGGTGCCGGATAATCCAGCCCCGTCACAACGTCACGCCGCAACCGGTGCTTCAAGCGTGTGAACGCTTCTTCAACCCGCGAACATCGATGACAACGCGCGTCGAACGCGTTCGCCGGATAATGCCCGGAGTTCAGCAGCAAGATCATCAGCACACACACGCTCCCGCCGCGTAAGAAGTCAAGGATGAGGCTCACTGTTGGCGGGCATGCGCGCCTGCTCATAGTCCTCAGCGTCCCGCTCATTGGCTCGGCCAGCGTTATAGTGCGCTCAGCCTCGCCGCTACGCGTACACGTGTCGGCGCACTTCCAGGAGCTTGCATCGGCGCATGGGCAGAAGGGATCCCGCGCTGCGCCGACGTGGCCACCATCATATAGCCGAAATAGCCGCGATCAAGCGGCGGCAGATCGGAATGCGGCTGCAGCGCATCCAGCGCCTCGAACAGCATTTGTCGTTCACCACCGTTAACTGGGCGAAGTGCGGCGTGTAAGGCAAGATCGGGACCCACAGGAACTCGGCGGACGCATATCGATCGACCCATACTTCACCGCACGCGTGTGGTGACCCGCAGGCCGCTACCGCTCTCAGTGCATTCCTACGCGTTTAATCGATCTAGGGTGGTGCCAGCTCTATCAGGCGAGCGCGGGCAAGTTCGAAGAGCGGGGCAGACAATCTCTCAGCGCCTTACCAAAGGCCTGCGCGCTGCACCGCACGGGTGCGCACGACATGGCTGCTCAGCTTGCCAAACGGGCCATCGAGTGCGGTCCGCATTCATTTGCACATGCCCGACTTCATCAGCGCAGTTATGCGCAGCAATGTCAGCGTCGTATTGCGGATGAAGGCCGTGGGCGAACGGCGCACGCATTGAGCGAGCGCCGGATCAGACAGCAAATTGCAGAACTAGTCCGGGAGTTGGGAAGACGCCGGTGTTTAAGTTTATATTGTCAATTTATAAGTCAGTTCTACGAAGAAATTCGTAAACCAATATTCCATCGACAAGCTCCTATAGGCTTAAGTGAACTAGAGGGATCGCGCCCAGCAAGTATGAAAATACACTCGGAGCTCAATCGAACTACGTGCCATCGATACAAAACACGTAGCAATAAAATTCACTCTATTTTCCAGCTACTGATTTTTACGGTGCGCCTTTGGTTGCAATGCCAGTGAAAATATCTCGTATATTGCCTATACTGACAAGATGCGACTAGCGCACCGGTTCTTGCGAAAAATCGCGGTCGCATGCACAAACAAAAAAAGACTGGCTGGATAAGCCAGTTTTTCTTCATATCAAATCACGCCGGAGGACTTGCGGAGAAACAAACCGGAATGCAACAGACTGTCTGCGGACGGCCCATTGCTAGGTACCCGCGATTCTGTGACTTGATTTTTGGGCAGCGGTCAGCAAAATTCAAGCGGGCTCTCGCGCACTCAGAAATTCATTAGCGTTGAAGATGAGGTGCGTATGAACTGGCAAAGCGAAGCGGAGACTCGATTCGACCACCAGCCTGTTTCTGCGTGGTCTCTAGCCAAGAGCCGCCGATCAAACACATCGGACGTTTGGGTTGGTGATTTCCCAAAGTTGCGCCGCCGAGCTCACGTTGAAGGAACGCAGCGATTCTGTTTTGTTATCACAAAACTTGAGGCCGAACCAACCGTCGCCTCCTATATCGTAGACATCGCGGAAATCGCAAAGATAACCGGTCTGTCAACGAACGACCGAAGCGTCGATTTCGTGGTTACGTTTCGCTCAGGACAGGTTGAATGGTGGTGCATTCAGGATGATGAGGAAGTCCGTCAACCGAGTGAGAAGCGTATCAATTGCTCCCGTCTGGCGAAAGAAGCCGGTGCCAAATATCGGTATATATCAACTCGCGAGATTCAGAATTCGCAGATCTTGTTGGACAACTGGCTTCAACTAATTCGCGCGATAAACGCGGCGCGTGCGCGCGATATCAGCCGAATCAGTGCGCGAATCGCGATACAAAGGTCGCTAGAGCAGCACGGCGCGATGTCGATTGGTCGCTTAGCAGCCACCGCCGACAGTGATTCTGCAATTGCACTCGCAGCGATTGGCGAACTCCTGCAAACGGGTGCAATTGTCGCAGATATCGACGATGAGCCGTTGCTGTATAACGCGATTTGCCGACCGTCTAGTAGTAGTCGCGACCTTTTGGAAAAAATTTTCGCCCCGGACGAGCAGCCTGAGGAAAGCGTTGCGCAGCCGTTACTCGTCGAAGCTGAGACTTCGCGGCAAGATCGTCCAATCGTCAAAGTTCGTGGAAGACCGCGTAAAGCAGTTTCGCCTAATATACCTCCCATGGATAGATGGGAGGAAATCACGATCAGCAGCAATATGCGTCCTTTCGACTATGAAATGAGAGTGAAAGCGGTCGAGTTGTATATGAAGCAAAGCGACGCAGAGACAATCCGGAAGGAGAGTGGCTTTACTATTGGTCAAGCATCGAAGATGTTCGATAGATGCATGACGACCGACCCGCGGGGAAAAATATTTGGCTTCCGGGCGTTGATGAAATTCGCGCGCGTCAAATCGTACACCCGTGGCAAAGAAGTCGAACATTGGGAGGGAGATGGTTCCGGAGGGTGCTCTGGCGCATTTGGTCAACTTCTCTCGCGCCCCGCTTTCAAGCAATTGCGTACCGACTTGGAGGCCAGAATACTAAATCCAAAACTGCTGGAGCCAACAATCGGAAAGCGTATTGACAGTCTCCATGCTTGGTTCATGAGTGAGCTGGAAGAAATGGAAAGGCGTTCGAATTTAGCGCTGTCCAATTTATGGCTGTATAAGACGGCAAACAGAGCTAAAAAATCCCTAAATGAATATGCAAAAAAGTACGCTATCCTACACGATAAAGAATGGCCTCCTTTGACTCATGATCAGAAGAGGAATCAGGCGGTCGGGACTTCGATCGCCCCCCTGATCAATCCATATATTCCAATGATGTATGTTCAACTCGATTATCAGTTGATCGATGCCAAATCAATATTTAGGGTGAGGAATGTCCATAATGAATCATTTTATGTGTCTGTTCCTCGGTGGTATGTCGGATATCTTGCATGCGAAAAAACAGGGGCAGTCCGAGGTGCCACCTGTTCGCTCGAGAAACAAGCAAGTGCGGAATCCGCAATCGAAGTACTGCAGGGCGCTCTTGAAGCGCCGATGTGCCTCGAAAAAGGCGCGTCCGTGAATGAGGAAGACAAATATTTGATCCATCATTTCCTGCCGGAGCTTCAATACCAAGCGTTCGCGATACTTCGTATCGACAACGCGTTTGCCAATCTCAGCCGAGACTTCTCAAATAATGCGATTTCGACATTTGGCTGCTTCTTGCAGTACGGCGCGTACGGAGCCTGGTGGACGAGAAGCCTTATTGAGTCGGTGATCGGGGCAATAGACGAAATTGGCATTAAGAAGATGCCAAGCACTTGCGGATCGAGTCCCCGAGACCCAGCAAGCAAGGACGCTGAAAAGAACGCGGTCAAGTATCACATAGAACTGGATGATCTGATATCAGTAATCCGACGATCGATTAGATATCACAATATTCATTCGAGATCCGATAGAAATAATGGGTCAACCCCACTAACACGACTAACTCACTTTTTTCGAAACACTGAAGGAGCCTCAGTACAGACCTTGCCGAAGAGAACGATTGAAGAACCCAGGTTGTTAAGCCATATCGTCACCGGGCGCATCGCTGGCCGGGTAAAGTCAAAAACCCGGATAGACCAATCTACTGCAAAGCGAGCCTATTTCAAGACAGACGGCGTGGAATATAGCAATGAAGAGCTCGCTATCAGCAAGGGCTACTTCCATCACAGGTACATAGCCTATATTTCTCGTCGCGATTTCCGAAATGGCCACCTCTTTGTCGAATTAGCAGAGGGCGCGGGAGTCTACGAGGATCTTGGGACGGTGGCAGCTAGAGGATCTTGGAGTGAGCATGCCCTTCCATGGCAGCTGTTTCGTCTCCTTAGGAGGGGTAGGTCCGAACCTGACGAGGGCGCAGTACGACCCGCGCAACAGTGGTATGAAGAACAGAGCCAAAGTGCTACGAAGAGGGCTGCTCGCAACGGCAAGACTCCACGCCCTTCAGACGCAGGCCTTAAGCTTGCAAAGCATGGCAAGCGCGTTGAAACATTGCTGAACGCTGCAGATCGGGACCCGTCGGGAGATACACCACCAGCAACACCTAGGCGGAAGACCCCCGATATCTTCGATGTATTTGGCGATGAGTCGAACCAGCAAGGAGATTAATCATGTCGGCATCAGACGATGACCGTCTCAGACTGTTTCATCCACTCCATGGTGGAGGTCGAATCTGGACTGAGCCGGTAACCGAATTCTGTCGGCAGGTGCTTTGGCTCCTCGCCGCAGGTGGTGAGAGTCGCTGCTTTGATGCTGTTCCCGATTCGGGGAAATCGACAGCGATTGCTATGGCCGAAGGGAGGATCCATGAAAAATTTCCGTGGTTACCTATCTATGTAGTCAGCGTTTCGAATCACAGGGCAAATGCGATCAGAGAATTTTTCTCATATTGGGTAGGGATCCTATATAATATGAAAGGGCAAAGCGATATGAACAAAGGAACCCTTCTTCGGCGAGTTTCGGCACGCATGGTTGAAGACGCTACGACGAGCGAATCTTCGATCGTCCTGGTTTTTATTGATGAGGCGCAAAATCTCGTTATGTCAGACTTGCTAATGCTGAAAGATCTGCATAATGACCTGGACAGATCTGGCATTCGAATGATCACCGTGTCAGTCGGACAGCGACCGTTTATGGAAAGGTCCATCAACAACGCGCTAAGCCAAGATAGAAAAGATGTTGTCAAAAGATTTCTTGACTTCAGGAGAGGCTTTAGAGATCTGTCCGTTGATGGTGATGAATCAGGTTGCGAACTTGAAAAATTGCTGCAAAGTATCGATGAAGCTTTGGATCAACAAAAGCCACCGCAAACTTGGACGCAGTTTTTTGTTCCCAATGCCTGGACGAGGGGATGGCGCCTAAAAGGCGAAATCACGAACCTAGTGCTGGCTTTCGAGCACGGTGGATATCTTGCACGCGTCAAAGGAGATAGGACGATTCCCGTCGGAATCGCGATGAAGGCAATCAGAGAGTATTTGACAGCGGCCGGCACCCTTGACGAACACGGAGAGTGGCCGCCATCGGGTCCTGCCGAAAAACAGAAGTGTTGGACTCAAGTCATCCTGCCGATCGGTGGCGAACGGACCAATGGTAATAAGCGAGAGGGGTAGGTTAAAGTCCCGCTGCGTCGCCGAAAGTGTCGCTCCGACGCGGTGAGGTCAAATTTGTTACGTGGGACGTGTTGCTCCCACCAACTAACAGCCCCATTGTCACGACCTTTTTTCCGCTACCGCCATGACTTGTATTCCATACATTGGCGTGCCGTACGAATCTGTCTATGGAGCGGTCACGCGAGCTGCGTATAGATTTCCTTTGAATCAAAGTACTCTCCGGACGTCATTTCAATGTTGCCCGGGGCCACATACTTCCTTTTACAGGGCCGATCTTTTCCAGGGACCGCGGAGCGACGAACTTGGATGGCAAAGGGCGATAACGGAGCAAACCGATGCACTGGGTACAGGTGATTCGTTAGCGGATCACATGTTTGCGATCAGGTTAATCTTTTGCCCGATCTGTTTGCAATACGGATATCACTCGTACCTATTCCAATTGTTTTGGCTTCCGATTTGCCCTTTACATCGATGCAGACTGACTAGCCAATGTCAGGCTTGCGGCGCACCGACGAGGCTTTTTGATTTCGAAGCGTCGCTACTGAAGCGACCCTACATGTGCTTGCAATGTAATTGTCCTTTGGCGGGTGCACCGATAAACGTCGCTGACATGGCTTTCTTTGTCGACCATGACAATGACCTGCGCAGGAACATGGGAGGGCTCAACGCTTGGTGCATTCAAGCGAAACGCTCGATATCTGTGCTGAAGGCAGTCGAATGGAACGACTTGATGGCATCGGACGAGTCGCGTAGGTTCAGACGCCTGCTGTTAGCGATCTGTAACGAAATGTCGCCCCTTCCGAGCGACCTTACTCCATCCTCGCTACCCGCCGTAAACGTACTCGCTTGGCGACGCCCCTTCAATCCATATGAACGGCGACAATACTATTCGTCGACAGTTATCCGACTAGGAAGTGGCGTCTACCGAGTGGTCTTGAGACGAATCGAGCGGGCGCTCGCGGCCACTTCCGCAAGAGGAGCGGCTGCCGACCAAACGGAGAGCCGAAGGGATGCATATCTGCTACTTCGGCGAACGATGGAGGAGGGGAATCCCGAGTATCCGTCTTGCGAGGACCAAGATGGGAAACTGAGCACGATACCCAAGTGGTACCACATCGGGGGGCAATGCAGTCGGATTACCTGGTTTGCCTACTTCGTCGGGATGTTCTCCATCGCGCAATTTCTCGTCAAGACCCGCGGCAGTCGTACTGTTTGGGATCTGGTTTCAACGCTTCGCGAGCTCGCACCTTCCGCATTGCAAGCGCGCGATAAGAAGGGCAGGGTCACTGAAGCTATGGTGATCCCCTCGCTCGAAGATTTCGATGTGCGCCCCTTGAGGCCGATGACTAGCGCGTCGGCTGGAGACGACGCGAATCAATACGATGTCAGCGACTTCATCGGTAATATAGGTGTAAGGTCCGATCCTCCTCAGATGGATTTGCGCAAACACATCTTCAGTTTCGCGACGCAACTGCGCCTAGTGCAGCCTGAGCCGCGACAATGATTAGGTCCGGCGTGTTGCTTGACGCTATCCAGCAGGCGCAAACGTCGCCGGGCGCATGCCGCTAGTCTGCTCAGCTTACAAACCAGAGGCTTGCAAGATTTTGGATGCTTTGCAATTGAAGGCATCGGCAAGGCGCAGCAAATTCAAAGCAGTTGCGTTTTGCTCTCCACGCTCAATCTTTCCCGTGTGACGCCGACTGATCCCGGAGATATTCGCCAGGGTTACGTCGCGCTCGCCGCGGTCGATACGGCCCATATGACTTCAGTCAACGCCCCTGATGCATGTGAGGGAAACGCCGAGTTCATTGCGGCACGCACGGACCTCTGATCCAAGGGATTGGCGTCTTTTTCCTGTTTATTTCTTCCGGG
This sequence comes from Caballeronia sp. SBC1, assembly GCF_011493005.1. Lineage (NCBI taxonomy): Bacteria > Pseudomonadati > Pseudomonadota > Betaproteobacteria > Burkholderiales > Burkholderiaceae > Caballeronia > Caballeronia sp. SBC1. The sequence goes on along the minus strand of NZ_CP049159.1, from coordinate 341,590 downwards.
AACCCTGTCCATGCTCGAATGACGGCGCTATGCTATCAAGCAGAATGCGGTATTTACGACCCATTTGCGCTTCGAAGCGGATCAGTGGTCCAGGATTGACAGGGCATAGACCACGAACGGCGGTAAGTTTTGGGGCGCTTGCCGTCGTTTTACAGCATAGGCCTTAAGGTAGGCGTCGGCCGCGCTGACAGAACTGCAAGAGTCAGATTTGTGCGACCATACCTCACCGGCCATGAACTGCCTCCGCTGACCGACGAATCGGCATATGGGGTGTTGCTTCGAATCTCCGAGTTGAATGGACTTTCGGCCAGCCAGGTCGATCGGATCTTTCTCGCATCGATGGCGCAGCGTGCGCGACTCAACTCGCACGACTCGGCGGCGGCCATCCGCAACCCGTTTGAATCACTACTCGGGTGGCACTGGCAACCTGCCGAGCCATCTCTGGCGCCATGCCTTGCTTCCCTCGGCTCGATACTTTGGTCTGGAAGATTCCGTTACTGTCCGCTCTGCATGGACGCGGGCTACCACAGCGTCTGGCACCAGTTCAAGCCACTTGCAATCTGCCCGATTCACGCGTGCATGGTTTCCGAAAAATGCGCCTACTGTCGCATGGAAATCGGAGAATATCGGCTCACACCACAGCAATTGGCGAGAGGTTTTGCTTGCGGGAAATGCGGCCAACCTTTTTCCGGTGCAGCGTTCGACCTCGACCGGCACGTCGCTTGGCGGCAGCAAAGTAATGAGATAGAAACCCGAACCGCACCGTTCGCAAACTGGTGGTCGGAAGCGCCGCACCGACTGGTTTTTCTTGCCGTCGCGAGAAAGCAAATCGTTGACTCGGACTACGATTTGCAGCGGGTCGACGATGAAGTTTGGACCGGTGCGATCCAGTCAGTGCACCCGTTCCCCATCGGGTGCAAAGCAAAAAATAGAAACGTATTCTTCGTAACGTGGCAGGTTAGACCGGCGCTTCGCGGATCGAGTCCTCGGGAGTACCCTTCTCGCCGCGGTGGCTCATCGTCCGGGAGAGTCAAGCGCGTCTACTGCGCGTTCTTGCGTCGGTTGAAATGCGCCATTGACGCGCAAGAACTAACCCAAGACGAAGTACCAACTCTCGAATGGATCGCCGGAAAATGTATCTTGCGGCGCCAGTGGCGCGTGAACCAACTTGCATTCGTGCTATTGAGAAATTCATTTGAGGTTCTGGCAGTGATGAGGTACGAGCTTGACTTCGTACCGGACCTTACGAATGATGCCTTCCAAGCGGCGATTGTTGAAAATGTCGTTCAACGCGCGGCTTGGCGAGCTGCCTTAATTTCTGCTTATGCCGTGCTAGTGACAGCGGCTAATAACTATGTCAACGAGGGCGAGTTCGACTACTGGGCGGCGCGCGCAATCCCAAGTCAATTTTCGTCGATCGTTGGATGTGAGGACGATGGAATTCAGTTCGGCGTTGCTGTCGTACACAATCGAAATCAGATCATTGACGCGTTCGTGCGAGACAATTGTTTTAACAAGACGGAGATCATCAGTAAGCTCAATCGGATACTTTTTGCCTCGACTGTAGACGCGCGCTGAGGGCGCGAAGTGAGGTTCGTCTCTATCGGGGGCGTTGGTATGCTGCAGGTCTTACGGGAATGAATCGAGCGACGATCAAAGTGCCGGAGCTTGCAATAGCCAACGGGTTGAAGCGATCGCAGTATTTGCTCGAGGAAAACCTGGTATCCGCGACAGTTCGCGCACGGGCAGTATCAAGGGGGTACACATTGGATGACGGGTTGTGCCATGAACGTGTTACGGACCTTGTCCGGAATGCGCCTCGCCCATGGAGTGATTGCCGCGGAGGGAAGCGCCCTGCGATCTGTGTGTTCGAACTGGTCACAATTGCGAGCTATCTCTGGTGCATGGCGAGAAAGAGCAATAGAAAATTCGGCAGCATCGTGGCGGGGTAAAGGTCAAATGTCTCACGGACGCGGGTGAGGAGCGCGGCGTGAGGATTTTCCAAGCGGCCCCGTTCCTAGATGTGGGGCCATTCGGTGTGCGGCCGGCCAACACGGCCCGACGCGAATTCGGAAGCGCGCATTGACTCGGGACCGGCCAGCGCTTGACCGCGCAGACAGTTCCCGCACGGGTACGCGGTGTGAAGCCTGACGTTGCGGCATTTTGGAGTGACATTGTCCCGGTCTCCACAAGTCCGTGCAGCGTGTTCAGCGATCGACAGACGCACTGCACGGAGCATCACCTGCTGCTCGCAAGTGATGCGTTTGCATATCTGGAATTGATTCGCCACTCAGGATGAGGGAACATCGTGGCGTGCGCTGCAGCCGGGTATGGAAACGGCATCCAGGTGCTGACGGCGTTAAGGGCGGCCCTGCCAGAAAGCCTGACAGCTTGACTCGACCCAATATTGGCCAACACGAAGGCCGCTGACCGCACGCGGTTGCTATAGATCCGCGGACAGAAAGAAGTCTGACGCTTTGCAGTCCAGCGAGTTAGCGATTTTGAGCACATTGAGCACCGAAACATTGCGCTCTCCGCGCTCGATCTTTCCCATGTGACTGCGGTCAATGCCGGCGTGATACGCCAGCGCTTCCTGGGAAATGCCCACATCCCGCCGCTTCTGACGAATGGCGCGTCCAAGCGCCACTAGGCGCTGTTCCGTGTCGACTTTCCCTGAAACCCTATCCATGCGCGCATAGTCGCGCTATGGTACAGTTTGGGCCACGGCATTTACAACCCATTTAACTGAGCTGGTTGCCTGACGAACAGCGGCGGCCCTGATCGAAACACAATGTTTTTTACCGATAACTCTTGGAAGGCGGTGCCCCGTTTCACTGGCGTACTGAGGGAGCCGTATGATCGTTGGAGGATGGTGGGGCTTTCGCGCGCCACGCCGACGTTTGTGGTGCGGCACACGGGCGTCGAATCCGACGACATTGACAGTTACGTGCTGCTCGTCGCCGGCACGGAGTTGCTTGTCTCGCTTCTCGCAGAACGATGGCCGGAGGTACCCAAAGTGTTTGCGCTTGCCCATGACCGGATGACTCCGATTGATGAGATCTGGTCGTATCACGCGAGGGGGCGCAAGCACATCCGGTATTTTGCCTGGCGGGCGCCACAGGGTGATCTGGTGCCGTGTGAGGCGAATCAGCCCGCGCCGGCTGAGGCTGTGAATCGCGTTTGCCTGTGGAAGGAGCAGCGCGACGGGGAAGTGCTCCGGGACGACCACTGAAATCATGGGTTCGGCTTGATCCGGTATGGGATCTGACATGGAGAATTGGACCCGGACTGAAGCGGATCAGAAGCCCTTACGGAATGAGTCGTGGTTTGGATTGCTGCTGCGGTTGTCTGCGGTCAATAGTCGTTGACGATTGCTGGCGAAGCAACTGTTCTTCAGGGAGAAGGCGTTTCGTGTCGGGTTGAGTTTCTATCGTACCGGATGGATCGACGAAATCTTCCTGCAGGTGCAATTGCACTGGACATGGCAGCCGCCGAAGGCGGCGCTCCTGGTTTCGCTGGCGCATCTGCAGGAAGTCTCGTGGGCACCTGATCCGTGCTGCTGCCCGCTGTGCTTGCAAGGCGGGTTCCACGCCATCTGATTTCAAAGGGCGGGGATGCAGTCTGCCCCCTCCATGGATGTTCTCTAAGGGACCGGTTGTGGGCCTGGATGGAAAGATACGGAATGAGGCCCCACCAGCTTGTGCAGATTAAACGGCTTCGGTCATATGCCGGAAAAGGAATAGATGAACGCTGCTTTTTCGCTTATAGATGCAAGCGGGAAAATGAAACGCTGTACCGGGAATCAGCCCGACCCGAATCATTTCGAGGGTCACCAGTTACTCTGGGACAGTATTGAGGGCAGCACAAATGCGGCGAGGCGGAAGCACCGGAGGTCCATGACGCTGTCTGATCTGTCTTACACTGCTTGCAGGAGAACGGGCTTGCCCTCACTTTAGAGTGGAATTCGTGTCTCAGGCGCCGTTGGCGCCATCTAATGTCCAATGCATAACGCTCCGTGACCTTGAATCTTGACTCCGTCCCAGGCGGCCATCCTGAACCTGAATACGTTGATGTATTCGGATCAAAGTATCGCTACAAGCTCGAATATGCGGTGCAACAGGTCGTCCTGAACAACCGCGAAGAGGCGCAGGTCCTGGCGGAGGTAATTGACGCAACGTCGGACGATCACCAGGAGTTCTTGCTACGGTTACGTCGTGCTCTTGATAGGTTGGGTCCGCACAATTGCGCACGATTCCGGATTCCTATGCCGATAGCTGAAGCTTGGGCTCGCACACGCGCCACACCGTCGTAAGACCAACTCGCTGCATCGGCGGGGAGAGCGTGCAAAAGTGGGGAGATCGGTGTCGGCAGACCGCCCCGGCTTAGTGCAAGGTTGCACAGCATTGCCGACGCTACTTCATCAAGGCAGAGGAAAATGTGCCCAAAGCAGCGCGCTTGCCCGATCTGCTCGCCACGCGCTTCATCAAGCTAATCGGAAAGTTGTTCGCTGGCTCGACGTGTCGCCGTCGCGCGTGCGGATCGCCACCGTCAGGTCGCCCGATGCGATCGCATCCGCCACGTTCACCGCGTATGCCCGATCGCCGCCGACCGTGCGCACGATGCTGCGATTCGTCACCGTGACGAGCGTCACGAGCACCAACGACACCGCCACGAAGATCGCGCCGATCAGCCACAGCGACTCCATGAACGCAGCGTCGATGTCGTCCACATAGGCGCCGGTCGCGATGATCCAGTCCCACGGTGCATAGCGCACCACGTAGCCGATCTTGCCGACCGCCTGCGCCGACGCCGCGCCCGGATGCGGGAAAACGTAGTCGACGAAGCCACCGTCCGGCGCCTGTGCCACCGACGCGAACGTCACGTAATGGTGACGGCCGTCGGCATCGGCACTGCCCGAGAGATCCTTACCTTCGAGTGCGGGCTTGATCGGATGCATTACCATCTGCGGCTTCGAGTTAATCACGAGGAAATAGCCGTCTTCTCCATAGCGGATCCCGCGCAGGCGTTCGAGCGCCTGCTTGCGGGCATCCGCCTCCGGCAACGTGCCGTTTTGCGCCAGCGTCGCATACTCCGTCACGATGCTGAACCCGACGTGCGCGACGTTCGTGAGGTCGTGTTTACGTTCCTCGATGCGCATCTCGTGCGACGGCAATGCCGCCGATACCGAGACGGCGAGCAACGCGACGAGGCTGATGATCAGCGGCAGCCACAGCTTCTGCGTAAAACTGAGTTTGTGCATCCTGGGTCCTCTTGCAAACGAATGAAAATCGCGCAGGGTTGCCATGCGAAGCGGCGCGTGAATGGACGCGCCGATTGGCGCCGGTGGACTGTCTGGCTCCAGGTGGTTCCTGCCCGAGTTATCGGCGGATCCCAGCGAAAGTTTTGTCCAGTGAAACCCTCGATCAGTAGCATGCCGCGGGCAGCGAAAAATCGAGGCCCGGCCAGCTCTCGTGTCTGCTGACCAAGACGAGCCTCCGATGCTTTCGGTTCCAATGCGTAACAAGAAAATTCAAGAATATACATCACCCTGTGACATATACTGAAAATGAATCCATCGTCCGTCAGTGGCAAAGCTGGTGTCGATTCAGCCGTAGAGCAGGGATCCCTGACGGCGTTGTCGCAATGTTGGATGACCTGTTGAAGATCTCCCGCCTCGCCGTTCGGTGAAGGTCGGCCTGGTCGTCATCGGGCATTACCGTATAGCGCTGTCCGCGCGCTGGTGGACGATGGAAAAGTAGGGCAATTGTGGATGTCCCCATGGAGTCGGGGACGAAAGGAGATCACCGTGAATATCGACTTTTACTGGGTGCTGTTCTTGCTCTCATTGTTCGTCTTTGCCGCGATCGGCTTTGGGCTGGCCGCGCTTTTTCCCGTGGAACGCACTATTGAACGGGCGCGTGTCGCGCACCGGGACAGACGCTATTGACGGAAACGGCAAAGCTGGTGGTTGTGCGTCAATGGGCTACGCCGCCCGGATCGAAAGGGCGACGAAGAAGGCAGAGGCAACCAAGACGGAAACGGAGGCGGCAATGATGGATTTGCTAGTACAACTTTTTGTTGTGGCCGTAATACTTGCGATGCTGGTTCTTTTCATTTTGGCACTGGATCGTAAGCCCCACCGACGGAATCAGGATTCCCAGACCGTACACCGCCGGCATCGGTGAAACCGGATGGACAACGGACGTTGACGGATACGACGCAGGCTGCGTCGTTGTCGCTCCTTTCCGACGCAGGGTAACGGCAGTTCGGCTATCACGCTGCACAACTCAAGCTGCAGAACTCTCGTGAGCCACCCGGACCGCGACGCATAGCCGGCTAGATCCACGTTCGTTCTTGAGATGTTCTTCATGCTGACGAATCCAGCAGATTGAGACGATGAACAATAGTGCTAAGCGATAGAGTGGTCCCCCATGATCGAGGCGTGCTGCAAATTGAAGTTCTCGTCAGAGACCCCAAATGATGTCGGCATTTTGCTTATGTGCTTCACGCAGCATGTCGAGAAAAGGATAGGCCCGCTGAGACAATCCTGCAGGATGTTCGTGATGACCGCTGTGCACCGAGCGGTGGAGTTCATCGTGTTCGACTGCCGCTTTTTCGTCCTCCGAAATCGCGGTCTCAAGGCGATCGATGACGTGTGGCAATTCGCCATGGGTGATGACGCCACGGGTGTTTAGCCGTTTGCCGACAATTCCCAGCAGATAGCTTGCGAGATCCTTGAGCATCAGGACATTGGGCGTGGCGTTTGATTGAAATGTGATTAGCATGATGCTTATCCTCCTGTTTCCCATACCGCCTCGTGCCACGAGCCGTCGGAAGCTCTTGCGCAGGCACGTCACGACAACGAACCGAGCAGCCGGGAACCGAAACGGTCTGTCTGGAATCCGCGGTGCGATGATCGATCGTATGAGAAGTGAAAAGTCACTCCGCGGTTCGGGACAGGCACGATCATATTTATATCATAACATGATGTAAATGGCAAAAAATCCGCAATTTCATTTGTTCCATTCTGTTCAGTCGCACGCACTGAGCATGCTCGGATGACAACGCCGCTAGGCGGCGCGGTGCCCTGAAGCAGTCGGTCTGTTTTAAAACGCCCGTTAGATGTGCGCAACAGAACGATCAAGCAACCGGTGGATTCGACCTAAAGGAAAGCGGAGCGCAGCGGCTTACCTTGTGTGCGCACGACATTAAAAAAGGGCCCGGCGTTTTTGTCGGGCCCAAATCAGATGGTCTGCATAGTCAAGTGGTGGAGGTTCCGCTGGCCACTTTCCTATCTGAGGCTGGACCATCCGCGGGCCGCCAACAAGAGATGCCGGCCCAAGAGGGGCTCGCGACGCGAAGCGTGTTTACCCCTCACGTTCAGAATAGATTCTGTTACTTAAACCAGGCTTAGTTCACAGGACCGCCGTGAAGCTCTTCAAGACCGAGCGCTGCCTTGGTTATGTGCGATGCCAATGCCAACACCTATTCCGACTTTCCGAACGCGAGCAACGCATCGATTGCGTGGCGGACCTGGGATGTCGATCAAGTGCCTCTTCCAGCGACTCATAGCGCAAACTGATGTTTGAGTCGACCCGGCCTCGCAGCTCGTCGGTAGCCAACTTGTCGCCGCTCAGGTTTCGAATCGTGATCTCAAATGTTCGAGGAGCCAGCTCGCCGACGAAGATAACGTAATCACGAAATCTCTCACTACGATGAATCGTCACGAGGTCCTCCGTTCCGACGGCGGTAGAAATCGTCCCCGAATTTGGTCCAACCCACGTCGGCTGGTTTCTCGAATGCGAACGCGTCAGGCGTTACTTCGGCACTGTCAATTAAGCGGCCTACGCTCTCGCTAAATGTATCACAATGTGAAATATAATTCAGAGAGACGTCCGATTCCTTTATTCCGTGCGAGACGTGTTACGCGTCGTGATCCAGCTGCAATTGAGGCACGGCAAAACCGCAATGCCGGTCGCGCACGTTGTATTCACAGGAGATCCAAAATGGCCATGACCCCACGGCAGACCGAGATCATCAAGTCGAGCGCCGGCGTTCTCAGCGAGCACGGAATGACCGTAGTGACTCGGTTTTACCGCCGGCTCTTCGAACATCATCCCGAGTTGAGGAGTCTCTTCAACCACGCCAACCAGAGATCCGGCGGACAGTCGGAAGCCCTTGCGCATGCGGTTTGGGCTTACGCCTCCAACATCGATAGTCTCGCCGCGCTCGCGCCCGCCGTGAGGCGCATCTCCCAGAAGCACGCGAGCCTTGGCGTTCAGCCCGAGCACTATCCCATTGTGGGCAAGCACTTGCTCGCAGCGATGAGCGAAACCCTGGGCGATGCCTTCGACGAGGAAACGCACGACGCTTGGGCCGCCGCCTACCAGCAACTCGCCGACATCATGATCGGCGCTGAAAGGGATCTGTACGATCAGCGTGCGACGCAATCCGGTGGCTGGATCGGTTGGCGCCACTTCGAGGTCATGCGCAAGGTTGACGAAAGCGAGGAGATTTCATCGTTCTATCTAGTGCCAACGGACGGCAAGGAACTTCCTCCCTTCGATCCGGGCCAGTTCGTCAGCATTAAGCGCTATGTCGGCGACCTCAGTCTCGAACAGCCGCGCCAATACAGCTTGTCGGATGCACCGCACGGGAAATGGCTGCGCATTTCCGTGAAGCGCGAGGCCGCCGACAACGGAGACATGACAAAACCGGCCGGTCAAATCTCCAACCTGTTGCATGACGAACTGCATGTTGGAGGACATGTCGAGGTCAGTGCGCCGTACGGCGATTTTGTCCTGGATCGCACGAAGCGAACACCGGTCGTACTCGTGAGCGGCGGTGTCGGCCTTACTCCGATGATCTCCATGCTTGCGACAATCGTCGCGGATTCCGCCACGCGCCGCGTCAGTTTCCTCCACGCTTGTCGCAACCGTCGTGTGCACGCGTTTCGCGAATGGCTCGACGACGTCGTTGCGGATCATCCGAATGCGACGAAGGTCACCTTCTACGAAGAAGTCGACCCGAACGACGTGCTGGGCAGAGACTTCGATTTCAACGGACGCCTCGACCTCGCGAAGATTCGCGAAGCTGTTCTGCTTCGCGACGCGGACTACTACGTGTGTGGGCCGATGCCGTTCATGCGTGCGCAGGTCGACGCATTGAAGGCACTGCACATCGACATATCGCGAATTCACACGGAGATTTTTGGAGTCGGCGACCTACGCTAGGCGTCGGACGACACGCGGATTGAATGAGGTGGACTCGATCGGTCGACGCGACACCTCTGATGATTGTGACGCCCCCAGCCGTTGAAGGTCGCTATCCTGCTAGCGATGTTAGTTAGTTATGTTGGCGCCCCGCGTCAATCGATTGATTCAGTGCTAATCTGAAGATCGGGATTTTCCCCAGTCTTGGGAGAACGTGATGCCATCAGACCCTACCGCAAATCCCACCGTGCCGCCGGCGACGCGAGATAAGCCGGTCCCTGCGTCCACGCCGCAGACCGAACCGCCACGTCCAGACGCAGACAAAGCCGAACCGGCGCCGCATGAGCGCGCGCCAGTCCGGTCAGACGACAACTGACTTTCCCTACGTGCGCCGCGCTAGCGAGTTCCTGCACGTGCGGCCGACCTAAACGGAGCGCTGGTACACGGTTTATTCGCCCGTGCTCTGCAAATACGCGCGCGGGCTTTAACGACGAACGACACCTGCCTCCAGCCAACCCGCAGTGCACTGCGGCGCTTGTGCCCGCTCACGCTAGATGGGCTGGCGCAAGCGGAGTCAATAAGCCTCTCCGCGATACTCGCATGAGTAAGCTATCGGAATATATGTCATAACGTGATCTAGGATCGTCGACGGCATGGAACTCTGACTTGCTGACCAACGCGAGAGACAGCACGAGGTGCCGGCAATTTGCGTGCGGGGTTGCCCTTGTTTGGCGGGCCTGTATGGCGTTGCCTCGATGCTGGCGCATCCCGTGCTTGATGCACTGGAAGTAGCGGCACTGATGTCGAGTCCAGCAACACTCAGGATTGGGGGCCACGGCACCGAAAGATTATCCCAGTGACCATCCCGAGCAGCAGAGAGATTGGTAAGACACGGCGAGGAATGGATCGATAAGTACGGCGAGCGCGATGGTGACGGCCATCAGGGATACGTTACGCGCTCATCGACCGGGCTTGAAAATCAGAGCTGGAAGGATTCTGGGAGCGCTCTGAAATGCCGGTGGGGCGCGTGTGAAGGTGCCCGAGGCGCTCTGTGATCGCGGGGCTACGTCTACGATGGGTGGTTGCGGATGGTTCAGATCCGCGCTGAGTTATATGACGCCGTTCGCGCAGCGGTTAGCCCGCGAATGCCGCTGTGCTCTTCGCCCAGTTCAATGGGCGTTCTTGGACGAGGAGACTAGTCTTTGCGCGTTTGAGTCGACGGGGATAAGAAAAAAGTCTCAAATGTCGCTTCAAATAGAGGGCGACCCGGCGGCACTCGCTTGCAGCCAAATAAGCGTCGTGCGCGTGTTGTGTGAACACAGGGAGGCAGAAATCTCCTTATAGCCAGACATGCTCAGGCAACATGCCGCTGTAGAGTTATTGGGTCGCGCAGGCGGTCGCCGCGCGAAAGGCGTGCGTCGATCGGTGTGGTGTGAAAACTCGAACAGTGCGGAAGGACGCGCGAGCAATTGGCGCTCCCAACGAGCAGCTTGCGACGATTTCGGGCATGACCATTGCGTGTTTGGTACATCGGGGAATTCATCCCTCAATTTTGGTGGACGATCGGTCAAAGCGAAGACCTCAAAAGCGAAATTTTTCCGCAGTGGGTTCGCTGAGGACACTGAGACCATTCCCAGGGCCTAAAAGAAGGAGCGGCTATCGTCACGAGCCCTCCGCTGTTTTCGGCATGTGCTGTTCTCGGATAGTCGCGGTTCTCACAAGAGGAAAGACAATGTCTAAGGTCGTGGTTGTGACCGGTGCCGGCGCAGGTGTTGGCCGGGCGACCGTCGAGGAGTTTGCGAAGCAGGGCTACGACGTGGCTCTGTTATCACGCGACATGGATCGCCTCGAGCGAGCGGCGGTCCACCTGAAAGCGAGGTATGGTGTGCGCGCCCTAGCGATTTCGACGGACGTGGCCGATTCTGATGCGGTTGAAGCCGCGGCATCCAAGGTCGAAGAGGATCTCGGCCCGATAGACGTGTGGGTCAACGTGGCGATGGCTACAGTGTTCGCTCCTGTGTCGAAGCTCACCGCGCAGGAGTTTGAGCGTGGCACCAAGGTCACCTATCTTGGCCAAGTGCACGGGACCATGGCGGCCCTGTCTCGAATGAGCACGCGGAATCGTGGCACAATCGTGAACGTCGGTTCTGCATTGGGTTATCGCTCGGTACCGCTGCAGTCTATCTATTGTGGTGCCAAATTCGCGATCCGGGGTTTCACCGACGCGCTGCGCTCTGAAATCATCCATGACAAGCTCAATATTCACCTTACGATGGTCGACCTCCCGGCGGTGAACACGCCACAGTTCGACTGGGCACTGAACAAGATGGGAAAGAAGGCCAAACCGGTTGCGCCAATCTACCAACCAGAGGTTCCGGCGCAGGCCATCTTCTTCGCTGCCACACACAAGCGCCGGGAGATCTGGGTGGGCTTCCCAACTGTGAAAGCTATCCTTGCCAATCGGATAGCACCGGGACTCATTGACAAGTATCTGGCGACGGCAGGCTACAAGGGACAACTTACTGACGAGACGCTCGACGCCGACGCGCCGGCCAACCTGTTCGAACCAGTGCCAGGCGACTACGGCGCTCACGGTCGTTTTGATAGCCAATCCAAGTCCGTAAGCTGGGAAATGTTCACTGATCGACATCGCACTGTCTTCTGGGCCGCAGCGGGTATCGGCCTCATAGGCTGCGTCCACCTGCTGGCGAAGAGACGCAAGGTCTAGCCTTCGGCGACCGCGGCAATGAATGCCACCGCACCGTGTCGCACTGCCTCTGTTGTCTCTGGATTTAAACTTTGGGATTTCCGAGGAGGGCCGCGTCACCGTTCATGAGTGGCGCTAGGCGCGTGAGCATTTCTGCTTTCGACGGTGCGTCACTTCCTAGCAGTTGGCGTCTCAAGGGAGATATCGAGTTGTATCAAGTACCGGAGGCACCCCGGCTGTCCATACTTTTCGAAGCGATTTCGCCGCCATCGCGCACGTCACGACACCGACTTTTCAGCCCTAATGAGCGCATTGTGACCGGGTGCGCGAGGCCGATGTCCGAGCTGTGGTTTCCAGCCATCGTTCAGATTCGGTTGATTGCGTCTGCATGTTCACCCATTTCGGCTAAGCGACTGCTGATATGATCACCGGCGCGTAATTTGTATCATTACGTGATAGAAATTACCCGGTGCGTCGTTTCCACCACGTGGTCGCTTGCGTTTAAGGGACGTCACTTTCGTGAGAATAGGTCCTTTTGCCCGGTCTATCCTTAGTTCGATCACTTTCGTGAAGGCAGCGCTCCACGAGGGCACGAAGCTTGCATTATGGTCGACACTTTATTCCTACGTATCTTAGTGAATTTTGGTTCGCTTCAGCGATGCGGACGGCATGTTGTGCGCCGGCAGTCGAAGCGCACCCATTCATAAGGAGTATGCAATGACTGAAACAGTCGGAGACTTTCTTGTCGAGCGTCTTCACGCCTGGGGCGTCCGTCGCATCTATGGCTATCCCGGGGACGGCATCAACGGCGTGTTGGGGGCACTCAATCGCGCCAAAGGCAAAATCGAGTTCATTCAGGTTCGCCACGAAGAGATGGCGGCGTTTATGGCATCCGCGCACGCCAAGTTTACGGGTGAACTGGGCGTTTGCATGGCGACTTCGGGTCCGGGCGCCTCCCATCTGCTGACCGGCCTTTATGACGCGCGCATGGACCACATGCCGGTTCTGGCAATTGCGGGTCAGCAGGCGCGCGCGGCCCTTGGGGGCCATTATCAGCAAGAACTCGATCTTCCGTCGCTGTTTAAGGACGTCGCCGGTGCATTCGTGCAGCAGGCGAGCGTGGCGGCTCAGGTCCGCCATCTCGTTGATCGCGCGATTCGCACGGCCCTGTCGGAGCGAAAGGTAACGGCCATCATTCTGCCTAATGACCTTCAGGACCTCGAGTATCAAGCACCTGGGCGCAAGCACGGCACGTTGCACTCTGGAGTGGGATTCAGCGCACCCAAAACGGTCCCGTACGCGAGCGACCTGCAGCGCGCTGCTGAAGTTTTGAACGCAGGCAAAAAGGTCGCCCTTCTGGTCGGCGCGGGCGCGCTGAATGCGACCGACGAGGTTATCGCGATCGCAGAGAAGTTAGGAGCGGGCGTCGCGAAAGCACTGCTTGGGAAAGCAGTGTTACCGGACGACTTGCCGTGGGTCACAGGTTCAATCGGCTTGCTCGGGACGAAGCCGAGCTACGACATGATGATGGAATGCGACACGCTCTTCATGATCGGTTCTGGTTTTCCCTACTCTGAATTTCTGCCAAAGGAGGGCCACGCCCGCGGCGTTCAAATCGACATCAAAGCGGACATGCTAAGCCTTCGGTACCCGATGGAGGTGAACCTCGTCGGCGATAGCGCCGAAACGTTACGCATGCTGCTTCCGCTTCTGACGGAGAAGACAGATCGCGCCTGGCGCAAGAAGATCGAAGGCTGGACGGCCGAGTGGTGGCCGACGCTTGAGAAACGTGCACTCCAACTGACCGACGGAGGCGTCAATCCGCAGCGCACGGTCTGGGAACTGTCACCTCGTGTGCCGGCCAACGCAATAGTCACCAGCGATTCGGGCTCGTGTGCAAACTGGTACGCGCGCGATCTTAAGGTGCAACGCGGCATGCAATGTTCGCTCTCGGGCGGGTTGGCGTCAATGGGGGCGGCGGTGCCGTACGCGATTGCGGCGAAGTTCGCATTTCCCGAGCGGACGGTGATCGCGCTCGTCGGCGATGGTGCGATGCAAATGAACAATATGGCCGAACTCATCACGGTATCGAAATACTGGAAGCAGTGGGCAAACCCGCGCTGGATTTGCATGGTCTTGAACAACCAGGACCTGAATCAGGTTACCTGGGAGCAGCGTGTCATGGAGGGCGATCCGAAGTTTGAGGCTTCGCAGGATATTCCGTCCGTGCCGTATCACAAGTTCGCAGAGCTCATCGGCCTTAAAGGCATATACGTGGACGATGCAGACCGGATGGGCGCAGCGTGGGACGAGGCGTTGGCCGCGGATCGGCCCGTCGTGCTCGAAGTGAAAGCCGATCCGAATGTGCCGCCGTTGCCGCCGCACATCACGCTTGCGCAAGCCAAGGCTTTCGCGTCGACCTTGATGAAGGGCGATCCCAACGAGGGTCACATATTGCTCGACGCTGCGAAGCAGGTGCTGAGCGCCGTGCTGCCCGGTCATAAAGACAGCAAGGACAAGTAACCCGACGCTTCACTTGCAGCGGGCCTTCTAAGCGGTGTCGAGCCATGAAAACCTCAACTCACGAAGCAACGATCACCGACGTCCGGGCTGACGCCTTTTCGATTCCCACCGACTTGCCTGAGGCCGATGGCACGTTCGCGTGGGACGCCACGACGCTCGTGGTGGTCGAGGTGGACGCGGGCGGTATGACCGGCATCGGCTACACCTACACGGATGCGAGCGCGGTCGGGCTGATCCGTGGTGCGCTGGCAAAGGCGGTGCTGCAGCACGATGCGTGGGATATTCAAGCTCTATGGGCGGGCATGCAGAAGCTTGTCCGCAACCTCGGACGAGAGGGCATGGCCGCGACCGCAATCTCGGCCATCGACTGTGCGCTCTGGGATTTGAAAGCGAAGCTTTTGGACCGGCCGCTCGTGCGTTTGCTGGGCGCCGCGCGTGAAAGCGTGCCGATTTACGGCAGCGGTGGATTCACCACCTACACCGATGCTCAATTGAGTGAACAACTTGGGGCGTGGGTTGCAGACGACGGTTGCCGCTGGGTCAAGATGAAAATCGGAACTGCGCCTGAGCGTGATCCTGAGCGAGTGCGCACGGCGTGTGAGGCGATCGGCGAGAGCGGACTTTTCGTCGATGCAAACGGGGCATTTTCAGGGAAACAGGCACTGCGCTACGCCGCTATTTTTGCGGAGCACGACGTCGAATGGTTTGAGGAACCGGTGTCGTCGGATGATCTTGCTGGCTTGTGCTCGTTGCGCGAAGCCGTTCCCGCTGCAATGGAAGTCGCAGCGGGCGAGTACGGCTACACGCTGGACTATTTCCGCCGCATGCTCGATGCGCGGGCGGTCGACGTGCTGCAGGTCGACGTGAGCCGTTGCGGCGGGATCACCGGCTTTCTGCAGGCGGCGACCTTATGCGATGCGCATCACATTCCGTTGTCTGCGCACTGCGCCCCCGCGTTGCACCTGCACGTCGCGTGCGCAGTGCCGCGATTGCGCCATCAAGAGTGGTTTCACGATCACGTTCGCATCGAAGCCATGCTATTCGAAGGGGCGCCTCACCCCGTTGACGGTGCTATCGCCCCGGACCTAAGTCGCCCCGGCTGCGGCCTTGAATTCAGGCGCGCCGAGGCACAACCCTATGCAGTTCGTTGAAGGAGAAGCCATGAGTGCAACAACTCAGCGCGCGGCTATGTTTGTCGGCTTGGCAGCCGGGGCTGCCGGGCTGGTGGCGGTCCTCGCGCGAGAACGCGCAGGTTCTTCAATCAAAGACCTGACGCCGCGAGGGGAAAGCGGCACCCACATAGCCGCCGCGCGTGCGTTCAATCGCAGTTCGGCATTGCTCGCGTTGTCCGTGCTCACTGACAGCGGGATCGAACACTATCGCGGATCGTTTGCGAATAAGGCCATGTTCACGCCGCTCATCACGTCGGCGCTGTCGCTCGCGGCCGGACTGCATGGTGCTGCCGATTCCGGCTCGCGCAGGCATCGGGCAAGGCATGCAATCTACCTCGGGGCTGGAGCGGCCGGCATCGCGGGCACAGGTTTTCATCTCTACAACGTCCTCAAGCGCCCTGGCGGCTGGAGCTGGAACAATTTGTTCTATGCAGCGCCGATCGGGGCACCGATGGCATTGCTTTTATCCGGCGCATTGGGGGCTGTTGCCGAGCGACTGCGCGACGAACCTGCAGTCGAACCGCAGCTGCTCGGGATGGCAGCGGGCCGCGCGCTTGGGTTGCTCGCAGCGGCTGGCCTTATCGGTACCGTGGGTGAAGTAGCACTCATGCATTTTCGCGGTTCATATCAGAACCCGGTAATGTACGCGCCGGTCACTATTGTGCCGGTGGCGTCCGCGCTGCTCGCTCACGCCGCTCTCGCCGCACCACGCGAACACTGGGTCGCGCGCGCGTGGCTGCGAATCACGGCTGCATTAGGTTTTGTCGGGATGGGTTTTCATGCGCGCGGTATCGCTCGCAACCAGGGCGGGTGGCGCAATTGGACCCAGAACATTCTCAACGGGCCGCCTCTGCCGGCACCACCCAGCTTTTCTGCGCTGGCGCTCGCCGGCCTTGCCGCGTTGCGGCTGCGGGAGACGGAAAAATGACGTCGCCACCCGTGACACGCTATCCGGGCTACGACGTTCTGAATAAACGGGACACGCCCTCTTGGGACGCTGCGACAAGAAGTGTCATTGACGAACGGCTCGCCACGCCACGCGATCCGGTATTCCTGAACGCAGTCGAATGGCGTGCGCTGACGGCGCTTTGCGTCCGTGTCGTGACGCAGCGCAGTGAGGCGCAGCCTGTACCGATAGCCGCGCTCGTCGATGCAAAGCTCGCGAGCAATCGCGGCGATGGCTATCGCGACGCGCGTTTGCCGCCGCTCCGGGACGCATGGCGTACTGGGCTCGCCGCGCTCGACGAAGAATGTCGCACGCGCTTCGAGCTGCCATTCGCGAGCCTCGACGCGGCGCCGCAGATTGCGCTGCTTGAGGCGATGCAACGCGGCGAATTGCACTGCGCTGCATGGAACGACATGCCGTCCAGCCTCTTCTTTACTGAGCGCGTGCTGCATGACGTCTGCGGAGCGTATTACTCCCACCCGCATGCATGGAGCGAAATCGGCTTTGGCGGTCCAGCCAATCCACGCGGTTATGTGCGTATGAATTTTAATCGCCGCGATCCGTGGGAAGCGTCCGAGGCACATCCGGGGCGCGAAGAGCAAGCGCGCAAGGAGAACAAGAATGCTCGATGATGCACAGCATCACCCACGCGGCAAGAACGGGCGCGCGCCGAATGTCTTTCATGTCGGCGCATGGACGCCGATGCGCGAGTACCCGCAGACCGAGGAGGTTGACTTCGCGATTGTCGGTACGGGCGCTGGCGGCGGCACGCTCGCATGTCGTCTCGCAGAAAAAGGCTTCAAAGTGGTCGCATTCGACGCGGGCGCGTGGTGGCGTCCGCTCGAAGAATTCGCGTCCGATGAGACCCACCAGGAGAAACTCTTCTGGACCGATGAACGCATCTGCGACGGCGACAATCCGCTCAAGCTCGGCAACAACAATA
The DNA here is from genome assembly GCF_011493005.1 of Caballeronia sp. SBC1. Lineage (NCBI taxonomy): Bacteria > Pseudomonadati > Pseudomonadota > Betaproteobacteria > Burkholderiales > Burkholderiaceae > Caballeronia > Caballeronia sp. SBC1. Next base: position 324,087 of record NZ_CP049159.1, on the reverse strand, counting down.
GCGGTAAAGCGGTAGGCGGCAGCACGGTTCATTTCGCGATGGTGTCGCTGCGTTTTCGCCCGGAATGGTTCAAGTCTCGCAGCTTGCTCGGCTACGGCGCCGACTGGCCGATTACCTGGCACGAGATGTGGCGCTACTACGCCGAGGTCGAGGACGCGTTGAAGATCTCAGGGCCCGTGAACTATCCGTGGGGACCGAAGCGGCGACGCTATCCCTATCGAGCACATGAACTGAACGCGGCCGCGCTCGTCCTTGCACGAGGCGCGGAGGCGCTCGGCATTCCCTGGGCGCCCACACCCCTCGCGACGTTGTCCGCACCCCGTGGCGAGGCTCATCCGTGCGTCTATCGCGGCTTTTGCGTATCGGGCTGTGCGACCAACGCCAAGCAAAGCGCATTGGTGACCTGGATTCCGCGGGCGCTGGCCGCAGGCGCGGAGATTCGCGACCTTGCGATGGTCGGCAGAATCAAGACCAGCGAAGCGGGCTATGCAACCGGTGTTGAGTATTTTCGCGAAGGCCGCTGGCAATTCCAGCGAGCGCGCCACGTGGTGGTGGCCGGATACGCAATTGAAACCCCGCGCCTCTTGCTCATGTCCGCGAATAGTCGGTTTCCGGACGGGCTTGCGAACAGTTCCGGACTGGTCGGAAAAAACCTGATGGTGCAATCCAATCAAGCCACGTGGGGCGTGATGGACGAAGAAATCCGCTGGTACAAAGGGCCACCGTCGCTCGCGATAACGGAGCACTGGAACTACACGGACAAGGGTAAGGATTTCTTCGGTGGCTACTGTTACATGAGCCAGGGACCGTTGCCGAACGCCTGGGTAGCGGTGCAGAACGGGCGCGGTCTGTGGGGGGATGCACTCGAGGCGGAGATGCAGAAGTACAACCACCAAGCAGGACTCAAGGTTGTCGGCGAGACCTTGCCGCAGGAACGCAATCGCGTAACGCTTGCTGCGGAGATGGACCAGTATGGGCTGCCGATCGCGCGCGTCACCTATTCGCTTTGCGACAACGATAAACGGCTCATCGCGCATTCACTCGACTTCATGGGGCAAGCGCTCAAGGCGGCGGGTGCAAGCGAAGTATGGAACCAGAACGACGACACGTGCCACCTGAACGGCACAGCCCGCATGGGAGACGACTCACGCAACAGTGTCGTGAACGCGGACTGTCGGAGCTGGGATATCCCCAACCTCTGGATCTGCGATGGCTCGGTATTCCCCACCGTCGGCGGCGTCAATCCATCGCTGACGATCCAGGCAATTGCTTGCCGCACCGCGGATCGGATTGAGACGCTGGCTGCTCGCGGCGAACTCTAGCCGCGGAGATCCGCGGCGGTTCGCGGTAGTGTTCCAAATGCATGCACTGAACAAGCCGCAATTTGACCAGGTGGAGTGTCACATGCCTCATAAACTGCAGCCTGTCCCACCGATCATTCAGCCGGAGCTCGCGGCGCGTGCAGGTCTTTGGACGGCCAGCCACCTTCTCCAAGAGATGTTTGTCCCTATGTCGTCCATCAAGGTAATATTTGCGAACAAGATGGCGCGCATTTTGCTGAATCCTGACCTCGGCCGCAAGGGCTACGCGGTGCAGCGGCGCTCCAAACCGATGCGTGCGTTTCGACGGCGGACCTGTTGCGTCCGGTTTCGGACAAGCTTCGGGTGCGCCGGTACTTTTGATGCCGACGCCACGGGGACGCGCGCATCGCTGCGGCTGGAAACGCATCGTGGCCTCACGTTCTGTACAGATTTTTTAACCGCAGCGTGTGTCTGGCGACGGTTCGCCAACCATTAGGAGAAGTCCATGCCTATGCGCATCGAGGACTACGCGCTGCTCGGAGACGGCCGCTCCGCCGCGCTGGTGGATCGGCATGGATCGGTCGACTGGTTGTGCTGGCCAACGTTCGACGGGGACACCTGCTTTGCTGCGCTACTTGGTGACGCGCGCCACGGATGCTGGCGCATTACCCCTCGCGATGCGGTGATCCAGGCTGTCCGGCGGTATCGTGATGACGGCCTCATCCTCGAGACTACGTTGGTGACCGGGTCGGGCACCGTCACCTTGACGGACTGGATGGTCTGGGGCGCGGAGCAGCCGGTGCTGGCCCGGCGCGTGCGCTGCGCGGGCGGCCCTGTATCCGTCGAATGTGAGTTGATCATGCGCTTCGACTACGGACGCGCCGTGCCATGGACCAAGAGGGTGGGCAAGCGCGTGCAACTGATCGCTGGCCCTCATACAGTTTGGCTGGACTCCTCAGCAGAATTGACTTGCGACGGAAACGACGTTCGGCTGACCTTCGACATGCAGCCGGACGAACAACAGGAGTTTTCGCTCACCTGCTGCGATTCTTCCGGTCCGCCGCCGGCCGTTCCCGATCTAGATACCGAGCTTCGCAGCACAGCGGCCTTTTGGACCGATTGGTCGTCGCGCAGCGCGGTGACAGGCCCCTACGTCGACGCGATACAGCGTTCGTTAATTACACTCAAGGCTTTATCAAGCCTCAAAACAGGGGGTGTAATCGCCGCGCCGACAAGTTCGCTGCCGGAACGGTTGGGCGGAAAGCGGAACTGGGATTATCGGTTCTGCTGGCTGCGGGACGCGAGCTTCACGCTCAAGGCATTGCTCGCCGGTGGCTACCACGAAGAGGCGGCACGCTGGCGGGACTGGCTCATCTGTGCTATCGGCGGCGATCCGGCACAGTTGCAAATCATGTATGCGCTTAACGGCTCACGCCGCGTCAATGAATGGGAGTGTTCGTGGCTGCCAGGCTATGAACAGTCAACACCGGTGCGCTTCGGCAACGCGGCCGTTGGGCAGGTGCAGCTCGACATCTATGGCGAAGTTCTTAACGCGTTGTATATATGCCGGTGCGCGGGTCTCGCGCCGGACGCGGACGCCTGGTTGCTCGAAAAGGGTCTGGTCGAGCACCTGGAGCATGTCTGGCGCGAGCCGGACGACGGTATCTGGGAAGTGCGCAGTGGCCGCAAACCGTTCACGTTGTCGAAAGTCATGGCGTGGGTCGCGGTTGACCGCGCGCTGCGCTCCGCCCGGGACTTTGGCATGCCGGCACCCACGGATAAGTGGCAACGGCTTGCTGACCTAGTTCGCGAGGATGTACTCGAGCATGGCTTCGATCGAAACCTGAACACGTTCACACAAGCCTATGGTGGTGATCAGCTCGATGCGAGTCTCTTGTTGATTCCGCTCACCGGCTTCCTGCCAGCCAACGATCCGCGTGTGAGTGCAACAGTGCACGCCATCGAATGTGGCTTGATGGAGGACGGCCTGGTGCTGCGCTATCGCACCGACGCTGTGAGCGACGGCATGGAACACGGCGAGGGCGCGTTTCTCGCCTGCGGTTTCTGGCTTGCGCACGTCCAGCACCTTCAGGGGCGTGAAAAGGAAGCGCGGGCGTTATTCGAACGATTACTGGAATTGCGCAATGATGTCGGCCTTCTGTCAGAAGAGTACGACTTCAAGCAAAAACGGCAGTGCGGAAATTTCCCCCAAGCGTTCTCGCATGTGGCGCTCGTCAACGCGGGCATCGCCATGTCGCCGGCCACAACGCCGGCCGCCGACACGGGCTCGTCTGGCAGCACGCCGGAGCCCTCCAAATGAGTGATCCAGTTCGCCAGGGACTTCACGCGCGCTTGAAGCATTGGGGCCTTTCGATTCTCGGTACGTCTTCGGCGGCGCTCGCCGTCACGGCAGCGCCGGCAGCCGAAAGCACCGCGCCGCTCAACTACTTCCTTCACGCGGCGGGACCGGCGTCCGCACCGACACTTCTCCTCGGCTGGGTATTTACTGCCATTTGTGTCGGCGTTTGTCTAATCATCGCGGTGCTGCTGGCCATCGCGATTCTAAGGCCACGTCCACCAGTGCTTCCCGACAACGTGGGTGCGTTGGCGGCCACACAAGGCGGTATCAACTGGATTTATATCGGCGTTGGCGTGTCCACGGTGGTCCTGATTGCAATGCTGGTCTATGCGTTGATCACGCTCGAACGGGTGGCCGCGCCGAACGATCCGCCCACGTTGACTATCACGGTTACCGCGTATGACTGGTGGTGGAAGGTGGCCTACGACGACGCGCCCGATTCATCGCAGCGCTTTGTCACCGCTAACGAGATCCACATCCCGGTGGGCGAGCCGGTACGCGTCAAGCTCGATAGCGCGGATGTCATCCATGCGTTTTGGGTGCCCACGCTCGCCGGCAAGACACAGACGATCCCGGGTCAAACGAACGAGCAGTGGATTCAGGCCGACCATCCCGGCGTTTATCGCGGCCAATGTTCGCAGTTCTGCGGCGCTCAACACGCACACATGGCGTTCGAGGTGATCGCCCAGAATCGGGCTGATTTTGCGGCCTGGAGTGCGCAGCAAGCGAAGCCGCACGCATCGACATCCTCACCGACATCGATGGCAAGCTCATCCGTCGCCGCGGGTCAAAAGCTTTTCGAGGAGCGCTGTGCTGGCTGCCACACGGTCCGCGGATCGCTAGCCGTTGGTGCGCAGGCGCCCGATCTGACGCATCTCGATTCGCGACGACTGATTGCTGCCGGGATGCTTCCCAATACCGCTGCAAATCAACTCGATTGGATTACTCATGCGCAGCAGATCAAACCCGAATCCATGATGCCGAGCATGATCCTGAGCCGCGACGAAGCAACTGATCTTTCCGCCTTTCTTGCCACCCTGCAATAATAAACGAGCACCGCGAAGCTATGAACGCACCCGTTAAGCCCGATCGCGAGGCGAACTCGCCAAGCACAGCGGCACTTTCACGCGTGCCCGAGATTGGCCGGGTAGCCCACGGCAGCCCGACGCAACTGCGGCTCCAGGAGATATGGGAAGCCAAACCCGGCTGGCGGGGCTGGCTTTCGACGGTGGACCACAAGACCATCGGCCTTCGCTACATCATTACGGCGTTTGTCTTTTTGTTGATGGGCGGCATAGAAGCGCTAATCATGCGCCTGCAGCTTGCCCGTCCGAACGCCACGTTGCTGTCGCCCGAGCAATACAACCAGCTCTTCACAATGCACGGCGTGACGATGATTTTCCTCTACGCGTTACCCGTACTTTCGGGATTTTCCAATTATTTATGGCCGCTCGTGCTGGGTGCGCGCGACATGGCGTTTCCGCGCCTCAATGCGCTGTCGTACTGGGTGTTTCTGTTCGCCGGGATTTTTCTGTATTCAAGTTTCCCTTTTGGGCAAGCGCCGAACGCTGGCTGGTTCAACTACGTGCCTCTCTCGGGTCTTGAATACAACACTGGCCCGAATATCGACATTTACGCACTCGGGATGGTTTTGCTGGGCATATCGACCACGGTGGGCTCGGTCAACTTTGTCGCTACGCTCGTGCGAATGCGTGCGCCCGGCATGTCGCTCAACCGGATGCCCGTGCTGGTGTGGGGCACGCTTACGGCGTCCGGCGGCAACTTGCTGGCCGTCCCATCGGTTAGCCTCGCCTTCTTGATGTTGTGGCTCGACCGCCAGTTCGGCACGCATTTCTTCGATGTCTTGAATGGTGGCCGGCCGCTCCTTTGGCAGCACATGTTCTGGATGTTCGCGCACCCGTGGGTTTATGCAGTTGTGTTGCCGGCGATGGGCATCGTCTCCGACGCGTTGCCCGTCTTCTGTCGGCGGCCCCTTGTTGGCTATACCCCGGTTGCGCTGGCGACAGTCGGTACCATGGTCGTGGGCTTTATCGTATGGATCCATCACATGTTTGCCACCGGTATTCCAGCGCTTGCGCTGGCGTTTTTCGGCTCGGCCAGCATGGTGATCTCGATCCCAAGCGCGGTCGCCACCTTCGCGTGGATTGCAACGATCTATACGGGCAGGCCGGTGTTCAAAGTGCCGTTCTTCTACTTCGCTGGTTTTGTGCTGCTGTTCGTGATCGGCGGGGTGTCAGGCGTTATGACTGCGGCCGTGCCGCTCGACTGGCAACTCACCGATACGTACTTCGTGGTTGCACATTTGCACTACGTCCTGCTGGGGATCAATGTTTTCCCAGTCATCGGGGGCATCTACTATTGGTTTCCCAAGTTCACCGGTCGCATGATGAGCGAGCGAATTGGCAAGATCGGCTTTGTCGTTATGTTTATCGGATTCAACGTAGCCTTCTTCCCGATGCATATCGCAGGGCTGCTCGGCATGCCGCGGCGCATTTATACCTATCCCGCCGATATGGGTTGGAACACCGTCAATCTCATCACTTCGCTGGGTTCTTTCCTGTTTGCGCTCGGTGTGCTGATCTTTTTAATCGACCTGGTGTGGAGCTACAAGCGAGGGCCAGTCGCTGGCGACAATCCATGGGACGCGCCCACGCTGGAGTGGTCGATTTCGTCGCCGCCGCCGCCTTATAACTTCGCGACGATCCCGTTTGTCGGGAGCCGTCACCCGCTATGGGAGGACCGGCTTCCCAAGGAACGAGGGGAGCGCATTGGGTCCGTCCTGGACGAGGGCTACATTCTTGACCATGGACGCGAGGCACTCGGCACGACGGCCCTCGACGGCGAGCCCGACATCATTCTTAAAATGCCCGGCGACTCGTATGCACCGTTTTTACTAGGTGTGTTTTCTTCCCTTGTGTTTGCAGGCATGGTCTTGCACGCATGGTGGTTCACCGCGGCCATGCTCGCTGCGAGCGCAGCCTCGCTAATCGCCTGGCTATGGCCCGAGCGGGCGCTCATCCAACGCGAGCCGAACCCGGTACACGATGCAGGAGGTGCAATTGGCTGATGCATCCGACGTATTCGACACGAACCGTGCGCTGCCGATTGGCAGCGCAGGCAAGCGCTCCAGCGGCTGGTGGGGAGTGTGGACGATGATCGCTACTGAGGCCGCGCTGTTTGGCTATCTGATCTTCTCCTATCTGTACCTTTCCTCGCAAACTGCGCAACACTGGCCGCCAGAAGGGTTGCCCAAGCTTGGGCTCGGTGGCGCAAACACACTGGTTTTGCTGTCCAGCAGCGTGTTTGTGTGGTTCTGCGAGCGATGCGTTCGGCGCAAACGGCTGCGCCTAGGGGTGGCCTCGATGGCGGTCGGCATCGTGCTGGGGATTGCCTTTGTCGGCATCCAGCTCAAAGAGTGGCACAACCATCCCTACGGGCCGACGACAAATTTATATGGCTCGCTGTATTTCACTATCACTGGGTTTCACCTGCTACATGTGCTCGTGGGGATCGTTATTCTATTGCTGTTGCTAACTTGGACCGCTCTCGGATATTTCGACGACAAGCGATGCGCTGCCCTCGCGATCGGAGGTCTGTATTGGCACTTCGTGGATATCGTGTGGTTGTTCATCTTTACGATGCTCTACCTGTCGCCCTACGTGCTTTAGGAGAATGAACGTGTTAGCGCAATCCGTTGTCCCACCGCCTGGACCAGCAACGCCAGGTCCAGCAAAGTCGCCTCGCAACGGCGGGACGCGGGAAGAGCGGGGTAGTCATCCGGCACCGCACCGCGGCCGTGCCCGTCCGCTATATCTCCTCGCAGGTTTGGTCGCCGCGCCCCTTGCATGGATCGTTCAAATCTGTACGTGTGAAGCGCTCGCCTCGCAAGCATGTTTTCCGATGAGACACCCTCTATCGGAACCGGCGCTTGGTTCCCTGTTGCATCTGATTGCCGTGGTCAGTGGCGTGTGCTTCGTCGTTAGTAGCGCGGGCATCGCAGCCGCTTGGGTGAGTTGGCGCGCGACTAGACGAGAACGGGTCGTGGGTTCTGGGGGCCTAGCACAAGGCTTGCTCGATTCAGGCGAGGGGCGAACCCGCTTTCTCGCTCTCGTTGGGGTGCTCGGCAGTTCGGTTTTCATGCTGGGATTACTGCTGACAGCGATGGCCGCTTTCGTCGTGTCGCCGTGCGCAAAATGGTGAATCCTATGGCTCGATTTCGAGGGGTCGTCATGTTGTTGCTGGCGCTTGGCGTTACCGCAGCCGTCGGTGTCGCCGAGACCGCGCACGGCCAACGCGCAGAAAGCAGTCCTCAGGTTGCGCCTGCCGATGACGCCGCGTTGGTTGCGCGCGGCGAGTACCTCGCGAAGACGGCAGACTGCGCTGGATGCCATACGGCGCCAAAGGGCGGTGTTCCGTTTGCGGGCGGTTTGGGGCTGGCGTCGCCTTTCGGGACGATCGTCAGTAGCAACATCACGCCGGACAAGGAATACGGCATTGGCAGCTACAGCTACGAAGACTTTGCACGTACGTTACGCGAGGGCGTCGCGCGCGGCGGAAAGCATTTGTATCCGGCCATGCCATACCCCTCGTATTCAAAGATAACCGACGAGGACATGCGTTCGCTCTACGCCTATTTCATGCAGGGGGTAGAGCCTGCTCACACGCAGCCGCCTGCCACCAGACTGCCATTTCCGTTCAATCAGCGCTGGGTACTGGTGTTCTGGAATCTTGCCTTCGCGCCGAACGGTGTGTACGAGCCGCGCAATGGCCGCGATGCGCAGTGGAATCGAGGCGCTTACTTGGTGCAATCAGTTGGGCACTGCGGCGCGTGCCATACACCGCGTGGGCCCGCCTACGAAGAGCGGGCCTACACTGACAGCTCTGGAGCTTATCTCACCGGTGGTGCGAACGACCATTGGTTTGCGCCGAATCTCACGGCCGATCCGGGCTCCGGACTGGGCCGCGTTTCGGCCGAGGACATTGCTTCATTTCTGAGAGGAGGTCACGGCGGAGGCTTGGTGACCTTCGGCAGCATGGTGCAAGTGGTCGAGGACAGCACGCAATACATGAGCGACGACGACCTGAACGCAATTGCGCGTTACCTGAAGAGCCTGCCGGCCCAACAGCGCTCCGGCGCCTACGAGCCCAACTCGCGAGGCGCTCAACAGGGCGTGGAAGCCATGCGCACGGGTGCCGTGCAGCGCCCGGGCGCCGGCATTTTCTTATCCTTCTGTGCCAAATGCCATCAAACCGACGGGAGCGGTAAGCCCCTGAGGTATCCAAAGCTGGCGGGTAATCCGACGGTCCTCGCATCTGACCCGACTTCACTAATGCGCCTACTGGTCGAAGGCGGCAGCAGTCCGGACACGAATGGCGGTCCGAAGCGCGAGAAAATGCCGGCGTTCGCGACCAAGTTGACTAGCGAAGAGATGGCGCAAGTGCTGACATTTGTTCGCAGCACGTGGGGCAACAATGCCGCCCCGGTGACGACGCGTCAAGTGATGTCTTTACGCGAGGAGATTCATAAATGAGCCAATGTTTATTGCAGCCATACCATTTGGAAGACTTACGGACTGCACATCGGCCGATCAACGTCAAGCGGTGACGGACATGCGCAGCAATGCGCTCGAACGGTGGACGACACAGCCGGGCTCCGCCTGGTCCCGTGCGTGCGCAACCGCCATGAAACCGCGATCTATGCGCGAAGCACAGCCATATTTGTAGTTTTCGGCGCGCACTGGCGCGCGACATTTACGCGAAGTTGCACGCGTCGTATTCGTTTCAGTGAGAACCTCCAAAGCGCCTCCAACAAGAGCGTCATTTCGCCGTGTAACAGGCGTAACGCTGACATTCCTCGCTGGGATGAGAAGAACATTGACCGTGCTTCGACTTTAGTGTCACCGCGATGAGTTGTCAGCGAAGCACCCCGAACCATTTGCTGCGGGCCTACGCGGCGCGACTCGGCACCACAACGCAGTTGAACGCGACGAAAGTCGCAGAGCACGGAGTCTCGGTTCCAGCGGCTGGAAACGAAATTCGACCATTTTTGACCCTTGAGCGGAGGTTGCCAAGCAACAAAGCGACGATGTGCATTGCCTCAACTCAACAATGTTGCGAACTATCCAAATTGAGCATGTTTTGCGGCCCATGTGGATCCGACTCTTCCGATACACAACTCTTTTCGACACCGTCACTCGCTGTCTCCGCTTCAACGAACTTCCGGGCTTGGCGCCAATATTCATCGGCGCATCCTTCCATTTCCCCATCTTCCTGCCAGAGCTCATAAGCGAGCTTCCGAATGCGGTCTTCAACGGTTGAATTTTCCATAGATCGGTTCCTCTGACAAATTGTGAATTTTGGCGCGGCGCGATTCTTTGCGCCCTGCGTCCGCCTGCCGTCCGCGGCGGTTGTACTGTCCTCGCAGGACGTCCGCGTTCTCATTGCGAAATGACCGGAGCAGCTCTCTCGTCACAGCGTCGAACAGGGGCAAAGAAGACTGGAGGACGACACACGTTCTGCAAACGGCGCGCGTGGCCAAATAGACACCCGTCGAACGGCGAGGGTATCCATACCATTGATGCGCGGACCGTGGAATGTGTCTTGATCGACACCACTTCTTTAGATGATGCTATGAGCACAACTGTAGATCAATTGCTGCGGCATGTGGCGGCGACGCAGCCTTCATCGGCAATGTGCTAGCGTACGGCACCACTAGAACCGCTGATCCACTTCGGGGTGGCACTACTCAATGTGTAGCCGACTGACGCAATTGCCAATTCAAACGACCTCGAGCATTGCAAAGGTACCCCTCAGTAAGTCAATCGAAGGTGATCTTCATATAAAACTTGCCTCCCCCACACCTGCAACGTCTGTCATTGGGTTTCACAGCACTGACATCAACGACATCAGTACTATTTTATAGCACGGTGTGATATAAATAGCATAATTGCAAGACATTCTGGTTGCTGAAGTCTCCGCTTCCGTGCATTTGATCGCACACACACGGAACGGCAGGTACGTTCGTGTCGCTTCGATAGCCGCGAAACGAGTGCTGATACACGGTAGGGTTAGTGTCTCGTTTCAACTTTTCGAGCATGGAGAAAAAAGTGGCGCTTCGCTTAGGACTGGTCGAGCAAGTCGAGGTCGATCGATGAATCTTGGGGGCACGACCGTGGAAAATGCTGTATCGCAAGCCAACACGAGTTACTAACTTGCAGCTTCCGAATCACTATGAGGAGTTGGCCGAAGACACTTACCGGGTTTAATAGTGGACGCAAGAAGTCGGCTCTCATGGCTGGGTCTGCGGCCGCCCCGGCAGGTTCGTTGGCAATGAAATTCCGGTTTCGAACTTCTCACCTAGGGGCAATTCCTAAAAGCTTTTTCCGGCCTGAGTGCAGACAATCGCTAGACGCCGCCGACTGTCGACATGTCCGTGTTGTTGACGAGCGTTCACGCGACCACAATAATTGCGAGGTGACTGATATGCCATCTGTCGAAGTTTTATATAAGGGCTCAATTCTTATCCCGCTCGCCGCGTTCGATGATGGTTTGTACGCGTCGATGCTCATCGTCGGAAAATCCGACGGCGTACAACGCGCGTCCGGCGTGCTGGGCCACTTCATCAACTCAGACGCGGCGTGTAAGTTCGCCGTGGAATACGGGATGGCGGAAATAGATCACCGATGCCTTCCATACCCGGAAATGGTCTGAAGGCAATATGGCCACGGTCAGATCCGCGCGTATCGCGATAAGCACGAAGCCGCAGCCGCAGCCGCAGCCGACATGACGATACCGATCAATCATCTCGATGAGTCGGCTTACCGATCCGGGGCTAGTGTTGTGAGTTACAAGATCGTTGCGAGGGCGCAATGGCCCAATGGTCGATTAGAGCGGCCCCCAAACTGCTGTTAACCGAAGTCGCTGACCTTCATGCTCATTGCGGGAAACGCCGACAGATGCAACCGAACGGGGATGGGAGCACTGGAGTGCTCGTTCAGGATTCGAAATCTATAACGTGATACGCATGGGACTTCCCCGCGTTAAAGGCAGCATCGGGGCCACAAAAAAGTTTGCATGTGCTTACGCGAATCAAACTCTTGCCAGGAGCGCTCAATGGAGATCGAAGTAGTCCTGAATGCAGGTGCGACCATTGGGGAATCGCCAACCTGGTCCTCCGCGGAGGAAGCGCTTTATTGGATCGATGTGAAGAAGCCCGCGCTTTATCGCTATGATCCGGCAACCGGAAACCAGCGGACTTGGCCTATGCCGAGCGATATCGGCGCTTTTGCCCTCGTTAGCGACCCGCCAGGCGCCGTAGTCGCGCTCCGGCAGGGAATCTACCGACTCGATTTTGCATCCGGATCGCTCACGCGGCTCACGCTGCCGCCCTTTGATCCGGCTTTGTTCCGCTTCAACGAGGGTGCCTGCGACAGTACCGGCCGCTTCTGGATAGGCGTCATGTTTGACCCGCTGGATCACGCCGCTCCATCCCAAAAATCTTCCCTGCATAGCTTCACTCTGGCCGGTGGCCTGCGTCCCGAAGCGGATATTTCCGAACTGCACAACGGTATGGCGTGGAGCCCGGACGGTCACTTGTTTTATCTGGCGCATAGCCAAACGAAAGAGGTATTCGCCTTCCCGTTCGACCCGGTAAAGGGGCGGCTGGGTGCCCGCGATCTCTTCGTTCGCATCCCGGCGATGCTTGGCCTCCCTGATGGCGCGGCCGTCGACAGCCAGGGCGGGTATTGGTGTGCATTGCACGGCGGGAGCCGTTTGCGGCGTTACACGGCAACGGGCGTGGTCGATCGGGACATTGCGCTGCCGGTGAGCCAACCGACTATGTGCGCATTCGCAGGCGGGGCACTCGACGTGCTGTACGTGACAAGTTCCACAGACAAGCTCACGTTGGAGCAGCGGCAGAGCGAGCCGCTTGCTGGCTCTCTGCTGCGCCTTCGGCCTGGCGAGACGGGTATTGTCCGGCCTTGCATGCTCAACTGATCAGTTCTGTTCCGGACCTAGCCCGCGGAACGTTGGTGGGCGAACCGCCTGAGGACATCGGCTTCTGCCGTGTCTGTTTGGTGTGTTGATCATGATGCACACGCGCGTACATCTGTGCGCTTCCGTCAATGGGCCTAGCGCAGAGTGAACGCGGGCCGAGCCCATCGCGCTTGATCTCAATTGAACGCGCTGCTGTCGTAGCGCAAAATTAATTTTGTCACCGGTCTCCGACCCATAGACGGACTTTCCAGCCCCGGCGGTGACAACTTTTCTTGCAGTCCGAACGAAATAAAAACGTCTACATGAACGCCTCCCTTTGCGCCAGGTCCTCAGAGGCTCTGACGAAGATGATGGGCTGCAGCTCCACTGCATTCGACCTTATTGCAGAATCATTTGCTGCGGGCTCTATGAAATCCGCTGACTCAAGCCTCATTCAATTCTCGAGCTTGTTAAGCTCAGACATTTTTTCAGGATCGGTGATTCAAGGTCCCAACCAGTCCTTCGGTCCTATTCGATTCTTCGTGGCGTCAACTCCGGACGTCAACCTTCGTGACTGTCGTACCCAATGAAAGTGTGGAGCGGATTCCTGAATAGCCGCTGCCGACGATGTTCGCGACGATAGTGACCAGCTACAAAATCGCCGCGAACACGAGCACAAACGAACCCACCACAATGCCTACCCAAGATTCGGTCGGCGCGATCGCTTGCGCGGCTGCGCTTACAGATTGAGTGTGACCGACCCAGCAAGGATCGCCTGCGGGTTTCCAATTGGATTGCTCATGGCCTCGCTATCTTGACGTCGATCTATCTCGGCCATCCCACATTCGACCGCGTAGCGATAGGCCGCGTCCGGATTTGAGAAACGCTCAAGTATCCCGGATGCTCTTTGTTTCGGTCCGGCTGCTCAATGATGGCCATTGCGGCGTAGGATCCTTCGTCAAACGCCGCCAGCGGAATTAGTACGAATCCTCTAGGTAACTGCCACGTTAGACATGTGTGCCCTCGACTTAGATTAATCCCCGTCGAATTCGGGTCTGTTGCCCGTATGGAATTGCATTCTGAGGCGAAAGGCGTGCCGACGCAGCGATTTTACGCAGCCATCTGCAGCCGGGGCTGCGGTCTTTATTTGTCTGCTGTTAGCGGTGCCTTCCGGATCGGAAAAACGTACGCTGGCTGCCCGCTAGCCTTATTTGGAAACGATAGAGCCTTTGCGCGAAACGAGTCAACGAACGCGACAACCTCGGCAACAAGCCGGTACCCAGCTGCATGACCGCCGCGAAGGAAGGGGCGTTCTATGGTTTTCCCTACAGTTATTTCGGGCAGGACGTCGCTACCTGCGTCAAATCGCAGCGTCCAAATATGCTCGCGCGGGCGATTGCTCCAGACTACGCGCTTAGCAATCAACCGAAGCGCCAAAATGAGTGAGTATGTTTTTCATAAGCGTAGCCTTCAGAGGTCTTGCGACACGACGTCGATCGGGCGGTCCAAACCTCAATCGACGCTGCACAAGTGCCACGCTCTTTGCGACAACCGAGCCCTTACTCGATCAGCATGAGAAGGTGACCATCGGGGTCGCGAATCAGCGCCGCTGATTCATGCGAAACCAGTCTGACAACTTGAGACGAAGCGTTTAGTGCCGCCACGACACCGCGCAAACCATTCAAATGCAAGACTAGCCTGTCGCTCGCGATGTCGGTGGGGCTGGCAACGTGCCTGAGCGCGGTTCCAACCGGACTGCGATAGCCGAGAAGTTCGATGTGAGGCGACATTTGCGGAAACGTCCGAAGTGCAACCACTTCGACCACTGCATCATGCAAGGCGTCGAGGATTCCTTGCTCGTGTCCCGAATTTGTCTGATGAGTACCGACCGTCAGACCCAAAATGCCGGTATAGAAATCAACGCTCGCTTCAACATTGGATATGCTGATCGCGGAGTGATCTATTTTGCCGTTAAAAGCCTGCCGCGCACCGGTATCGCCGGGAAACTGGATCAATTCTACCGGATGGCCGTCGGGATCGCGGAACTTGAAAGCCGTGGCGCCGCCACTGTTCGCCGGTAACCGTATCGGCGAGTGGACCACGCCTGGTCGACCAGATATCGCTGCCGGCAAGACAGATGTGCTGTCGGGTCGATAAAGCTGCCGAACTGCGTTTTGGATGTTATTGCAACATATCGCGAAATGCTGAAACCAGAGGTCAGCCGACGTGCTGTTTAGCGGGTATGGGCGCGCGTGCGGACCGGCTTCCACGAGTTCGAGTTCTTGCGTCCCAAGTCGCAAGCGCTGCACGTTCACTGCGTGGTGTCCGAAGCCGAGCAGATCGACCAACGCATCTTCCATCCTGAACACCGGGCCACTTGGCTGAAAGCCGAGGCGTTCTTGGTAGAAAGCAACGCTGCGGCCCAGTTCCGTAACGTTGCGGCTGATTTGCACAATGCGATTGACGTGTCCGACGTTCATGGCCGCTGAGCCCCTCGCCGGTTGGTATAGACCGCAAAAAGCGTATGCGAGGCGCAGATAAACAGCCGACTTCGATTTCGGCCGCCAAACGTCAGGTTCGAGACCGTAGACGGCACCCGTATCTTTCCGAGCAAGTCTCCCGACGGCGCGACGCAGTGCACGCCGTCCGCGGCGCTCGTCCACAGGTTGCCTTCCTCGTCGCAACGAAACCCGTCGGCGAAGCCCGGCTCGACCTTATGAAACAAACGGGGTTCCGAGCAGCGTGCGCCGCCATCAGCAAGGTCTATGACGCTGATGTGCTGCACCGGCGATGAGTCGAACTGCAAGCCGCTTTCCGAAACGTATAGAAGAGATTCGTCCGGGGAAAAACACAGTCCATTGGGTCCTGTGAAAGCTTCCGATACGACGGTCAATGTTCCAATTTCAGGCACCAGACGGTACACGAAGGCGGGCAGCTCTGCGGCTTGTTTGCCACCCTCATAGTCAGTCTGGATGCCGTATGGTGGATCGGAGAACCAGATCGTACCGTCGCTCTTTACGATGACGTCGTTCGGTGAATTGAGTCGTTTGCCTTGATATCGGTCGGCCAACACCGTGATGCTGCCGTCCAGTTCCGTTCGCGTGATGCACCGGTGACGATGCGAGCATCCGATCAGGCGTCCTTGTCGGTCACGCGTGTGACCGTTGGCGAAGCCGGAGGGCTGGCGAAAGACGCTGATGCCTCCCGACTCGGTCCAGCGCATGATGCGGTCGTTTGGCAAGTCGCTGAACAGCAAACAATCGAAATCGGCGAACCATACAGGTCCCTCGAGCCATCTGAAGCCCTCGCCGAGCTTTTCGAGCGGGGCGTTCGGTAGAACCATCGCCTTAAAGCGTGAGTCGACAATCTCGAAATCCATGACGTCCTCCGCTAGCGAAAGTGCCCCGGCCGATGCACCGGCTCGACGTGAAGCTGGACTGTCATGAGGACCGCCGGTTGATCGCCGATCGTGCCAGACCGGTGCCCTTTGCGCTTTTCACCATCGGCGATACTGCGCTGATCTTCACCGAGGGACAGGTCCCCAGGGCCCATCTCAACACGCGTGCCATCCATCGATTCGACCCACCAGCGGCCTGAAATCGGCACGATCCATTGCGGCGCCGGGTTTTCGTGCCACTCTCCAACCCAGTCGACCGGCAGAACTGTGAACACTACGGTGGTGTCGGTCCTCGGTTGCGGATCGTTCCATTGCGGCGCGGCGTTACCCACGCCCTTCAATTCGAAGCGGTCGAGTTCGCAATGTGTCTGGTGACTGACGCCGTGTTTGTCGCTCCACAGGTGCCAATAGGTGACTTTTGGACTGTCGTGTCCGCTGCCAGGCTGAGCCAGCACCGAGGCAGGTTGGGTGGATTCAGGCATGGGTCGTCTCCCTTGGAAGATGAATGCGAGCAGTTATCACGGAGTGTCGGAAGCAGGAGCTGAAGCAGCTGCAGCCGACGCTGCATAAGGCGCCGACGAGAGCGGTTGCGCGACGATAACTGACGCACTCAGAGGGACGCCGCCGACAACCAGGAGAAGCAGACCACCCGCCAGCCCGAAGTTCTTCAGGAAGTCCCAGAAGTGACTGTGGCCGTCGCCGGCTTTGGACCAGAAGTGCGGGTATTTCCAGAACGGGTGATAGAGCAGGGCCGTGATCGCGCAAAACCCTGCGAGAACGAAGGCGGCAAGGCGATCGTGCCAACCCACCACGATGCAGACCGGTGTCACGAACTCCACCACGATCGCCAGCGCCAATAGCACTGAGCCGCCGGGCAAGAACGATGAATCGGCTTGCTGCAGCGCTTCTTTCCAATGCACGATCTTGTCGAGACCGCTGAAGGGAAACATGACGACGAGGCACACGCGTGCGATCAGCGGGGCGGCGACCAGGTTGATAAGATCCATGTTCGCGCCAGTCAAGCCGCTACTGGCTTGACGCCGAGACGTTCACCGATTCGATCGGCTACGCGCAGCGCGTTCGCGATGATGGTGAGGGTCGGATTAACCGCGCCGATCGACGGGAAAAAGCTTGCGTCCGTTATGTAGAGGTTATCGAGTTCATGCGCCTTGCAATCGAGGTCGAGTACGGACGTGGTTGGGTCTGTACCGAAGCGTGCGGTGCCTGCTTGATGCGCGGTGCCGCCGACTGGGATTTGCTTGCCGAGATACAGGCTGCGGTCCATCATGATTGAATGAGCGCCAGCGTGACCGAGCAAGCCTTCCAGTTTCTTTTTCAAGCGATGGTGCGCTTCCATATTGCCCTCCTCGATTTCCAGGATCACGCGCTCGCCGTCATATCGCACACGATTCTCGGGCCGGGGCAGGTCTTCGCTCGATAGCCAGAAATCCATCGAGTGCCGGGCCATCTGCTCGAACGGCATCTCGGGGAGCCATTCGAGCCATTCAGGCAGTGCCTCGCCCCGGATCTGCTCGGCGTGAGATGTCGCGCACATCTGGATCAGGCCGAGCGGGTACTCCCAGTCATCGGCACCAAAGTAAAAATCGCTGATGGCGAGTGTTTTCTGGAACACGGTCTCGTTGGGCTCCCGCATCAGCGCCATCAGGATCGACTGGTTATGCCGCATGTAATTGCGGCCGACCTGATCGGAGCCATTTGCAAGCCCATTCGGATGCTGCTCGTTAGCGGAGCGCAATAGCAGCAATGCTGACGAAAGTGCGCCGCAAGCGACCACGACGATGTCCGCCGTGTAGCGTTCGTGCACGCCCGCATGCTCGACGTGCACACCGGTAATGGTTCGCCCTGATGCATTGGTCTCAAGCCGGGTGACGTAGGCATGGGTCATCAGCGTGAGATTGGGGTAAGCGGCGAGTGCAGGATCGACGCACATGACCTGAGCGTCGGCTTTGCCGTTCAGCAGACAAGGGAAGCCATCAAAAGCGTCGCAGCGAATGCATGTGCTGGTCGGTGTGACCTTGCCGTT
This sequence comes from Caballeronia sp. SBC1, assembly GCF_011493005.1. Lineage (NCBI taxonomy): Bacteria > Pseudomonadati > Pseudomonadota > Betaproteobacteria > Burkholderiales > Burkholderiaceae > Caballeronia > Caballeronia sp. SBC1. The sequence continues at coordinate 305,989 of NZ_CP049159.1, read as the reverse complement.
CTTCTCATCGAGAAGAATGCCAAGCGGTAAATGAAACGGACGCAAACCGACCTGCTCCAGCGAGTCGTGAAGTGCCTGAATGCGCGGCTCATGGGACACAGCCGGGTAAGGGAAGGGCGTGCTCGATTGCGGCTCGAACGGGTCTTCGCCGCGTTCTCCGTGGACGTGGAACAGGCGCTCGGCTTCCCCGTAATACGGTTCAAAGTCGGTGTACTTCAGCGGCCACGCAGGTGATACACCCGCCTTGTGCTGAAGCTCGTCGAAGTCGCGCTCTCTTAGCCTGAAGAGTGCGGCTCCGTACACCTTCGAGTTGCCGCCGACATAGTAGTGAAGCCCCGGATGAAACTTGCGCCCATCGCCGCCGTACCATGTTTCGCTTGTCTGATACATGCCGTCGACGAATACCGTTTTGGAATCCCAGTTGGCCGGCTCCCTCTTTAGATAATCGCCGCGCTCCAGTAACAGGATGCGTTTGCCGGTGGACGCAAGCTTGTGCGCAAGCGAAGCGCCTCCAGGGCCGCTGCCGATCACAACGACGTCGTAATGATTCATGGGTTCTCAATGAGGGTTGGCGTTCGCAAACAATAGTGGCTTGAAACGAGAGACGACAGTTCACCTCTCCAATGGATCGGCGCAGAGGACGTGCTGCTCATCGCCCTATTTGAGTACAAAGTTGCAAGAATCGCTCCTGTGTACCGTTTGTAAGTTCCTCTGGAGCCAGTGTTTATTATCGCGTGCGGTAAAGCATGCTCGCTGCAATGCATCCCGCGACGATCAGAACAGGTGAGAAATCTTTAATACCGCCGCGAACACACAAGTCACGGCTGTCGTGCCGGCGACTAACCCGATCAACACCATCGCAAGGACGCTGCTTTCGATGACCCATCGAGAATGGCCGCCCTTAATCCTTTCCACCGAAAATCCTTGAATCTTGGTCGTGCGGTTGACTGTTGCGAGCCTCGGGTCTCCCTCGCATCTCGTATGTAGCGCTTCGGGTGGTCTGGAGTAATCCAAGGCTAAGTGGTCTATCTTAAGCGATCCTTAATTAAAGAGAGTCAAAACGGCATGAAGCCAGCGTTTGATGACCTTGGAATGCAACGTGCGCGGCACCCATCTCCGGAAGCAGGTTCAGAAGGTTGTCTTGCGTTTGCCAGTCAGATAGTTAAATTGGCGACCTCCCGTCGAAGTAGACGCGCACGCACTCATCGTTCGGAGATTGAAGTGAACGACTGGCTCGCAAAGGATGCAGCGGCACCAAAGGCCAGAGTTACGCCGCATGATTAAATTTACCCAAAATTTACATTGGGCGATGAACCGCTTTGACGCGTCTTTTCCTGAAGGGAGGGGCGCCTTGCCATTCGGTGAACTCACTTCGTGAGGTGCACTTTCCAGTAGTCATCCACCTTTTGACTCTGCTGGGCGAAGTCGCCATGCGCGGAGAACTGGTCCTCCTTCACCTGCGGGGCGGCGGCCATATCGTTCTTGGTAGTGTCGAGCACCAGAAGGGTGGTGCCAGTGGTTGCCTTGAAGGCTGCCCAAGGTACTGGGACGTATTTCTCGTCGATCCCAAATACTCCCCCTCGGCCGATCACCAGGTAAGCGATCTTGCCCGTTTGCGGATTCATCACAATATCATTTACGCTGCCGAGATTCTCTTGTTTTGGGTTGACCACGTCGGTGCCAACCAGCTGATCGGACCGGAAAGAGTTGCTGTCACCTGTGACCGGTTGCGCCGTCGATATCTGCTTGCTCCGCCAACCGGGCATGTCCATCTTATGCACATCACGATTGCGCAGATCTGCTGCATAGCCCTTGTAGATGCCGCGAGTGGCGGTGAGCACTGACTCACACGCTTGCTGTTGACCGCGTCGCGCGAGAATGTTGGCGGAGGCAATGAGCGTGCGAATCTCGTATCCCGGTCGCACTTGCCCGTAGTCGGCCGCGACTGGGTTGGTGACAGTGCCGCCGCCAGTGGCGCCGCTGGCGGGCAACGCTCCAGGCTCGGTGGAGCTGTAACCGTACATCGGATAGCCGTAGCCGGAGCTGGAGTCGCGGAGCCAGTAGCCGTCCTTCTGCATCTGGCTGTCGAAGGTGCTCAGATCGCTCAGGCATTTCTGCGCGGACCTCATATTGGTGGCTGCGTTCGCGGTGCCAGACGGATTGTGCATCGTGTTGGTTTCCGTCGACTGAGCCGCGAGCAGCGGGGGGGCAAAGCCCAGACACAGACACGCTGCTAGCGAAGCGGCAATGGCTGAGTGATGCATGACTCTTATTTCCCTATCGCATTTCATGATGTTGTCTCCTTGTTACGTTTCGACCTGAGTCGACTGGATTGCCTGTATGGGTAACACAGCAATCCAGGTCAAAGAATGAGTCGTTCGATCAAGGCGAAGTTGCTTTTCCTTGCGTCAAAGACGCTTGCGATTCGGAATGTCACCTATCGCGCGGACGTTGTGGCGTGATGTTGTGGATTCATTCACTCGTCCGTCCAATAGCCGCGACGCCCATAATGTTTATAGACGTCTTTTTCTTGTTCACGATTCAGTTGCTCGGTTGAGTCATACGACGGAGCGTCTTTTACTGCTTGTCGTGTCAGGTTGACGGAGACCGTGGAGTCGCGCCAGCGCACGTCTTGGATCCATTGTGGCGCGACAAGCACATGATGACCGAGCCACCAGTTGGTCGTCTTCACGATGATGTATCGAACGGCCCAGGTCTCCTCATCGACGAGCAGACCCTGTACGTGGCCGATGTCACCATCACTCGCATGAATGTGATAACTCACTACCGCTTGACAACTGCGCAAGTGCGGATCGTCCTCCTGATGCTGTGCTGTTTGGGCTCGTGCCTCCTTCACCACTTCTGACTGTATGGCTTGCGGTGTCGATGCGAAGCCTGGGTAGCCCGGTCTCATCAAGTTCGGGTACGCTCCCGCACCCCAGAGTCCAGCACCGTCCCAATAATTCGGGTAGCCGTAGTACCCGAGGTACCGCATTTCGTGCTGTCGTGAAACCGGCTTTTCGGTGTCAATATCGGGGCTATTTTTCACCTGCTCTTTGTTGATCGAAACGGGCAGTATTTTTTTCGTCCAGTTCGGGTGGCCGATCGCAATAGGTGAGATCAACACTTTTCGGCTCGAAAGCCAACTGCCAGTGTCGACAACGAGATAGCGGATAACCCACGCTTTGTCATCGAAATAGAAGTCTTTCACATGACCAATGGTGCCGTCGGTCGCGGCGATGGCGTAGCCCTCCAGATCGCTCATGCTGCGTAACATGGGTCCTTCTCCTTCGAGAGCGTCGAACGACAAGCCTTCGACGAATTAAAAATAGAGGGCGGTCCATCGCTGAAACGCCTCGGCTACCAACTTTGACATTACGCGTGCATGAGCGAGGATGGAATACGAAAACCTCGATAGCTGAAGTCAGGCATTCTTGACTCCGGATCCCGTCTAATCCAGCGCCTCGGTTTTTTCAGCGAATTTCGTTCCGATCTTGTCAGCTTGTCGCGTCTTTCCTGAGGTCGGGCGAACCACGACTTGCGCGTGATTCGCGCGATCTCCTATATCGGTCGTGGCTTGAATCGGAGCGACGGAGCGCGGCCAGATCGGTGTGCAGGCCGAACATGCGTTCCAGAGCTGATTCCAAGCTCGACTTCCAACCGGGATGCAGGCGTGTTTCATTTGCCGAAACCCGAAGCAGAGGTGTTTCGACTGTTATGACCGGCTTGATCTGCGGCACAGCTAGTCCGACGGACCAGCCAGCAAAGGCGACACGCGATGATGCGTTTGTCCATCCCAGCGATCGACGATGTTGCCCGAACTGCGTCGCGACGTCCGTACCGCGCGGTGCAGTGGAAAAGCGATACGGGCTGTAGGAACAACGCACGTTGGCTCAAGTAACTGGCCGTTTGGCATTGTCGAGCGTGAACGGGAGACGCTCCGCGATTCAGGGCGACGGCGCTTGCGGCGGACGGTGACTCCATACTGTCCGTCTTGGCAAAACGCGTTAGGGTGTGTACCCCCGGACGAGGCGCGGTGATAATTTCCTCGGCATGGATGCCGTGGACTACCCGCGCGCCGGCGATCAGCGAGCGAGGAGCGCACGGTACGGCTTTGGCACACATGGGTGCGACTCGCTCACACGACGCCTGTTCGATGCGGAGGACCAGATTCTCCGCGAATTCAGGTGTCTGCATGTAGTCGCGAAATCACGAAAGAAGGCATTTTGCCAGCCATTAGGGACCCATGATGGGTGCGTCAGGAGCCTACCCAGACGGGTAGCATGCCCGGCGACCTTCAACGCGTGCGGAAGCGTGTCGCGGTTGAGGTTCGGATTGTGACGCGATCGCGACACCGTGAACGCGGCAATGAGTCGACTCAACGAGTCAACGAGTGGGCCGCCAGCCGAGCAGTAAATTCGACGAGCGGTCGCGTCGAGTCACCAACGGTCAACACGACGGGCAGGGCGTCCCTCTTAACCGTTGCTTCCCCGATTCCCGAGACACATATGATCGGATCAGCGTGGAGAGCATTTTGACCCGTGCCGGCATCCCTTTCGTTGGCAATGGTCGTCCAGAAGCTTCTTTCGTTCCTGAACATGCGTGGACGTGCTGTTATCGGAAGGCTCTCAGGTGTGCGTCATTTTCAGCGCCTCGCCTTTGTGCATTGCGATGTGGTCGGTCCTGTCACTCTTGATTTCATACTGCGGATCATCCGGACTTGCGTGATGCGTGAAGCCCTTGTAATCGGCATCTCTTGTATGAACCTTGATGATCTTTCCGGTGACATGGCCGGCCTCCGAGTTCCAGCTCACGTGATCGCCCACTTTGAATTTCGCTGCCATGATGGGTTCCCCTCCGTTATCGAGCCTTCTACAACTCGATGTATTGCGAATTTTGGTTACTCTGTTGCGGCAATCGTCCTCTCTAACTCGACTTCCGCGCACAGGCCATCGAGATCGCGGCGAACAACAGCCACGGCCAGCTTCTTGCCACCGCGGCGATAAGTGATCGTGCAGTCTTGCTTCTCAGCGTCGAGCTGTCCGTCGATTGCGGCTTGGTCCCAGTGCTCCGCGTGGCCGACATAACCGAGGCCAAAATCGTACTGCTCAGTCCAGAAGAACAGCACGGCGTCAAACCGTTCGCGCTGACCGAGCATATTGCGTGCCGCAGTCTGCCCCTGGCGTTCGGCCACCACCCAGTGTTCAACGCGAATGCGCTCGCCGGTGAGCCGGTCGGGCCAGCGCGCAATATCGCCGGCCGCGAAGATGCCCGGGACGCTGGTTTCGAGATATTCGTCTACGGTGACGCCGCGATCGACGGCGAGGCCCGCCTGTTCGGCCAGGGCGATCATCGGCCGTACACCGATGCCAACGACGACGAGATCAGCGAGCAGGGTTTCGCCACTCGCTAAATGGACGTTTTGCTTGTCGATGGAAACAGCCGTGGTGCCGAGATGGAACGTCACACCGTGGCGCTCATGGAGCTCGCGGATGAATTTTCCCACGTCCGCTCCCAGGATTTTCTCCATGGGAATCATGTCCGGTGCGACCACATGGACCTCGACATTGCGGGCCCGCAGCGATGCCGCCACCTCAAGACCGATGAAGCTCGCGCCGATCACCACCGCTCGCTGTGAAGTGAGCGCCTTGGCGACAAGCGCACGGCTATCCGCTAGCGTGCGCAGGTAGTGCACATGTCGGAGATTGCCACCCGGCACGTCGAGCCGCACCGGCTCGGCGCCGGTGGCAAGCAGCAGCGCATCATAGGCGACGCGACTACCGTCCACGAGTTGCAGATGCCGGCTCTTCGTGTCGAGCGTGGCGACGGACGCGTCCAGCTTCAGGTCGATGTGGTGCTTCTGGTAGAACTCGGGCGGACGCAATGGATTCGACTCCGCAGACGCGGTGCCTCCGAGGAAGCCCTTCGAAAGGTTGGGGCGATCACAGGGTCTCGATGCATCGGCGCTCAGCATGGTAATGCGCCCGGAGTAGCCCTCGCGACGCAGCATCTCGGCGGCGGCGTTGCCCGCGGCTCCGCCGCCTACGATAACCATAGCTTGCGGTGTGCTGGCCGCCAGCGGAACCTCTTTCTGTTCGGCAGGTGCAAGCTTTTCGCGAACATACACGCTGCCGTCTTGCTGCTCGACACGCCAGCAGGAGACTGGGTCCAGTGCCGGCGCGCGGAGGGCCTCGCCGGTACGCAGATTGAAACAAGCGTGGTGCCATGGGCAACGAACCGTGCCGTCGACTACCAGTCCGTCGGCCAGTGGGGCGCCATAATGCGTGCAGATGGCTCCGATCGCGAAGAGCTCCGTCCCATGCCGCGTGAGCAACACCGGTTCGCCGTGTGCGTGCCCAGCCAGCATGGCGCCGTCAGCGACTTCCGAGAGCGTGACGCCCTTGATGAGGTCCGGCCCGCTGAGCTTGTTCTCGGGTTCGTTCATTCGATCCTCCTGACTTCGATGATTGTTGGCATATGCTCACGTACCGCCGCGCAAGCTGGTGCTTCAAATAGATATCCACTGATTGATACTTGCATGGCTTAAGATCGAGCGATGGAGGACGGCGCCCCGGCGCTGTTATTCCCGCTCTTCGACGCCTACGCCATAGAAATGCACCATTTTCTCCGCCTAGCCAGCCTGATACAAAGAGAAGCGCGACACCGACAATCGAAAGCAAAACGGGCGTGCTCATGCCAGGACCCATACTCGTGGGATCTCTGGTGCGGAGCCAGATATTGATCGCATACAGCAAGACGACCGTGAGATTGATCGTCATGTGGGTCAGCGCGATTTTTTGACCGGAGGAGTGCCGCCCTTGTAGAAAAGCTGGTCGATGAATCCGGGTATCACCGCGCAGGGCGCGCCAACGAGGCCACCCACCATACTGAACAGCGCGACTGTCGGCCACGCGTTTCCCGAGGCACCCGCCAGACGAATCAGATCGCGGGCCAGCGAAAGATCCACAGCCCGATCGGGAAGACAATCAGCATCGGGTGATCGGATGCTTGAAGATGCTCGCGGGAGTGCGCATGGGTATCCTCTTTGGATTGCCGATCAATGGTCACTGACACCATGACGGTACCGGCTGGAGATACAGTTTCGGCCGTGCTCTCGCTTCATTTCCAGGCAGTCTGTCACATCGGCGATGAGTTATCGCCGGCGTGAGGATGGGGCCTTTTGAGCGGGCGGAGAAGCCGTGATGCGAATTGGACGCAGCAAGGGCACTGTCAATAATTCTAACGGTTGCAGCCAGAGCATTCTGAGCGCGGTGCACGCGCGCGCGAAAAGTCTTTTCATGACGGATCTCCCTTGTGACAAGTTCGTAGGCCCGGTTCGCACACCTTGCCGGAGTGCGCCATTTCGGGCTTGACCGGAGCCTTGCAACGCCTCGCTTACGCAGCTGATGCTACACGTGCGTGAAAGATGGAAGAATAGGAAAACCTCGACAGCCGGAGTCAGGCATTCTTGACTCCTGCGGCTACACTCCATCAAGGAGGGGTCAGCCCGCAGGCGATCGCGAACTTGACCAGGCCAGCAAAACTGTCGATATCGAGCTTCTGCATGAGCCGGCTGCGATAGGTATCGACCGTCTTCGGCGACAGACATAGCGTGCGGGCGATGTCTGCCGTGCTCTTGCCCTCGGCGACGAGTTGCAGGATCTGATGCTCGCGGCTGCTCAGCTTGCCGAGCGGGTCGGTCGGCTGATGCTCGCGAATGTAGTTGTCGACCACTGCTTCGGTGATCTTCTGGCTCAGATAGCGCCGCCCCGCATGAACACTCCTGACGGCGGCCACTAGCTCGGCCCCCGCTGACTCCTTGAGAAGATAGCCTTTGGCCCCCGCCTGCAGCGCACGGAAGATGTGCTCGGTGGTCGAGTACATTGAGAGGATGACCACTTGGGTCATCGGCGACGGCTGATGGACCAGGCGGGTTGCTTCTATCCCGTCCAGCTCCGGCATGACAATATCCATGATCGCCACGTCGGGCTTGAATTCGGTCGCCTTGCGCACAGCTTCGCGACCATCTTGCGCATGCGCGACAACCGATATACCTTCCTGCGCCTGAAGCAAAGCTGCCAGGCCTTCACGAAGTATCAAATGGTCGTCGGCCAGCAACACTCTGATCATGACTGCACTCTCCTTACTGTCGCAATCACGCTCGTGCCTGCCCCCGGTCGCGACTCGATCCGCAACGATCCTTGCACCGCACGCAGGCGCTCCTGCATGATAAGTAATCCCAATCCATTGGTTCGATGGTCGGTGCGGGGCTTGGCATCAAAACCGCAGCCATCATCCGCGATCGTCAGGGATACGCTTTTCACATCGGCCGCGAGCGTCACGCGTACGGCTGCCGCGCCAGCGTGCTTCAGGACATTGGCAAGCGCCTCCTGACTGGTCCGGAACAATGCCATTTCGGCTTCTGGCTGGAGCCGTGGAACCGGGTGCTTCGCGTTGACGATTACGCGAATTCCGGTTCGGGCCGCAAACTGCTCGCCGCACGATTTCAGCGTTACCGCGAGTCCGTAATCGTCGAGAACCAGCGGGCGGAGCGCGCCGGCCACGTCACGCACGACCTCCACCGTACGTTCGACCAGCGCGATGGAATCGTCCAGTCTCTGGCCAACCTTAGTCCATAATTCGGCCGGGAGCTGGTCCTTGATGATATGCAGATTGAGGTTGATCGCAGCGAGATCCTGGCCGAGACGATCGTGCAATTCTGCAGACAGTTCGCGCCGTTCGGTTTCCTGGATCTCAACGACGCGCTGCGATATGGCGCGCAACTGCTCTGCATGAATCCGCGCTTCGGTCTCAGCACGTTTGCGCGCCGTAATATCGATTACAGTCGCGCGCGTGTAGAGAAACGTCCTCTGGCTATCTCGCACTGCGGCAATCCGCAAGAATGCGTCAAACATCGAGCCGTCGTTGCGGAACAGTTCTAGCTCGATCTCTGAGATTTCTTGGTCGGTGACGAGTACTTCGAGCGCGCGTTTGTACTCGCTGCAACAGCGGGCTGAAATGAGTTCTGCGAAGTTTCTCTTGCCGACGAGCTCCTGCTGCGTGAAGCCGAGCCACGTCAGTTCCGTCTGGTTTATGCGCAGGATGGTGCCGTCGCGACCGACACTGTGATACCCACAGGGCGCGTTTTCGTAAAGATCATGCAGATCGAGAGCAACCATTTCGCTTGCTGCATCGTTCGTCGGCATTCCGGGCTCCTGCTGGCTCCGATTGACGCGCCAGCTTCTCTACACCGTGCGTCACGAGGACGCGTTTTCGAGCTTCTGCCCGCCCTTGACCGCTCAACCGATCGAAATTGATGAGAGGCGGAATTATAATTCTTGACATTCGCTCCAGACAAAGGAGTGGTGGATCGCTGCAGAATGCGACAGACAACTTTTCGAACGACAAACGACAATTCAACTGCTGAGATCCGCACTTGGAATCAAAGCGATTTCGTCTCACGAGGCGTCGATGTTGAACCGGCAAACGACGGCGTCCGATTGGCTTGTTCTTGGTGTAGACGGCTGCGCTGGCTGCCGACACCAGTGGCGAACATTCAATAGTGACCAGCAATTTACGAGCCTGCACAACTCGACACAAGGAGTACCTGGACGTACGTCTGCCGCAGGCGGTTGCCACTGCTCCGTGTGGGGAGCCAAACCAGATTGGGTTGGCCACGACGGCTTTGCGACTTTCTGGAAGGCGCTTTTGCTCACGCAGCAGATCCGTTTGCCGCCGTGGCGCGCTTCATCAATCTGGCGGGCATCGGGCACACGATCTTCAATTCGGCGGTGACCTTCGGCAAGTTTCATATCGTGGGGAAGCGTTTTTAAGAAATTTTGCCGGTGAGCGGGGGTTGAGGATTCGTTCGTCCAGGATAAAGCGCCCCTCGCGACGGGTCGTCAGCTGTGCGTCGGCGACATACCCGCTCATGCGCGCCCGGCTCCACGGCTCGAACGTGTGGCGCACAAGCCCGATAAGTCTGGCGGCCACTTCATCGCCGAGTGAAAGCCCATAGGTTTCGGACATACCTTCTGATCTTGCCAAGCAGACTTCCGACGGCGTAGTGGAATCCAGCGTGCTGATTTATGCGGAGAACGCAAAGGGATGAGCGGCCTTCGTTTGCTTTTGGTAACGCGATTTTTCGACTCGCAAACGGCGAGTCAACGATCCGGCAGAGCCGACCACCATGGTTTGTCAGCGGAATGCTCGGGACACCTCTGTTGACGGCGTAAGTCGACCGGTGGCGGGGCAGCCGAGAGCTGTCTTCAGTACACGATTGTCAAGGATCTCTTACGGCAAGTATCAACGTCTGCTGATACCGATAGGCTCAAGTTGACATCACACTTGCTGAGATATTCGCGCCAAGGATACTACGCTTGGCTCCGGGATTCTGGCGACCGACTTGCCGGCCGACATAACGATTGAGCGCATCGGCGATCTGGTCGATACTGGTTGGCCACGCTGTTCGGCAAGGTCGCCACGGGCCACGCGCAACAGGAGGCATCATGAAGCCAACCCAGCAACTGCATGATCTCGGCCAAAGCCTTTGGCTCGATAACATCACGCGCGGGATGCTGACGGACGGCACACTGCAGCGCTACATCCGCGAATTTGCGGTGACGGGATTGACCTCCAATCCCACGATTTTTGATAAAGCCATCAAAGACGCAGACTTCTACGACGCTGCCATCCGCCAACAGACCGCTGAGGGAAAGTCTGGCGAGGGGTTGTTTTTCGACCTCGCGATCGAGGATTTGACTCGGGCTGCTGACCTCTTCCGTCCGGTCCACGACAGCACGGGTGGTGTTGACGGTTGGGTGTCACTGGAGGTGTCTCCGTTGCTGGCACACGATACCGTCGGCACGATTGCCGCGGCAGCGAACCTGCATCGAGCCGCGCAGCGCCCCAATCTGTTCATCAAGATTCCGGGTACGCTCGAAGGTGTTCCCGCGATTGAAGAATCGATCTTCAACGGCGTTCCGGTCAACGTCACGCTGTTGTTTTCGCGCGAACAATACCTCGCGGCAGCAGAAGCGTATATGCGCGGCATCGAGCGGCGGATTGCCGCGGGACTCGATCCAATGGTCGGCTCCGTCGCGTCAATCTTCGTCAGCCGCTGGGATGTTGCCGTGAAGGATAAGGTTCCACCGCAGCTACGCAACCGCCTCGGGATCGCCATCGCCAAACGTACCTACAAAGCCTACCGCGAACTGTTGATCTCGCCACGCTGGCGACAATTTGAGGTTGTTGGCGCCCGGTCACAGCGCCTGCTCTGGGCGAGCACCGGTACGAAGGACCCTGACGTCTCCGACGCACTCTATATCGAGTCGCTGGCTGCACCGGACACGATCAACACGATTCCCGACAAGACCTTGCTCGCGTTTGCCGATCACGGTGAACTGGGTGGGGTCTTGCCAGATGATGGCGGTGATGCGGAAGACGTGCTCGCCGAATTCGCCCGGACCGGTGTCGACGATACGGCGCTCGCTGCCCAACTTCAGCGCGAGGGAACCGAATCCTTCGACAAGTCGTGGAACGATCTGATGGACTGCATCGCCTCGAAGAGCACCATGCTGGAGAAGCTTGGTCAAACGCATGCCAGAAAACCGTGATCACGAAGCGAACTGGTTAGATTTAACTGCTTACGGAGCGGCCGGCGTGGAAGGTGCCCGCGGAGCATCATGGGAAGGCGCGCAAGCTACATCTTCAAGCAACGCTTCGCCAGCGATCCCTTGTGGAGACAGTGTGCATGTCCAGAGAAATCTGGCTTGATCACATTTTCTTTACGGTCCACGCGATTGCGGCGGCAGCAGGAGTCATTTAAGCGGTTAAGCCGTTCGCGCGTACGCGGAGACTCACGCGCGCGGCGACTCATGTCTCTGGTCGTCGGTAAAGCGAAGCACCGAATCTGGTCGTCGGTAAAGCGAAGCACCGAATGATGGTCGACTGACGCATCGAAAAAAATACCCCCGAACGCACGGTTTCTCTGGTGCCGGGTGTTGACGTGCGGGCCGAACCTGCTTTGCTCCAGCCTTGAAGGCCTGACAGAAGACCGGCTGCGCCACGACACAAGAGCGAACGACTTTGGGAGTGCCGGTCTTGACGCTACGCCGCCGAGGGCGGGCTCGTATTTCAATTGTCGCTGGAACAATTCAACTCCCTCGGCGTGCATCAAATGTGAGATGAGGTGCCGGCCGAGACTGCGTGCAATGCTCAATCGAGCAGCGCCAAAGCCCGCGCGCAGACGTTCTCGACAGTGAAACCGTACTCGCGCAACATGACATCACCCGGGGCCGAAGCGCCGAAACGTTCGATGCCAAGCACATCGCCGTGATCGCCGACGTAGCGATGCCAGCCTTGCGGAGCGCCGGCTTCGACCGCAAGCCGTGCGCCGATCGATGGCGGAAGCACCGCGTCTCGGTATTGTTGCGGTTGGGCATCAAACAGCGCCCAACTTGGCAACGAGACGATGCGCACAGCGATGTTGCGCGCCAACAATTTCTCTCGTGCGTCCACGATCAGTGCGACTTCCGAGCCTGTGGCGATCAAGATCAATGCCGGTTTGCCGCCTGGCGCGTCGGCCAGGACGTATCCGCCGCGCCGCAAACCGTCGGCCGCGGCAAATTGCGCGCGATCGAGAGTCGGCACGTCTTGGCGCGTCAATATCAGTGCCACTGGTCGATCGCGGGTTTCCAATGCCACGCGCCAGGCCACAGCGGTTTCATTGGCGTCCGCGGGGCGAATGACGTTGAGGCGAGGAATTGCGCGCAGGCAGGCAAGCTGCTCCACGGGCTGATGCGTAGAGCCGTCCTCGCCAAGCGCGATGCTGTCGTGGGTGAACACATAGATCACCGGCAGACCCATCAACGCGGCAAGGCGCATCGGCGGGCGCATGTAGTCTGAAAAGATCAGGAACGTCGCGCCAAACGGGACAGTCCCACCATGGGCGGCCAGACCGTTTAGGATCGCTCCCATGCCATGCTCACGCACCCCGAAGTGCAGATTGCGGCCGGAGCAGCTCCAGCCGCCGCCTTCGGAGCCCTGACGATCGCGGGCACTCACGCCTGGTGGTTCGAAATCTCCGAGTCCTTGCAGCGCGGTGTACGTGGATGGGTCCAGATCCGCTGAGCCGCCGATCAACGCGGGCACACGGGGCGCAACGGTGTTCATCACCTTGCCTGAAGCAATCCGCGTGGCCATGCCTTTCGCGTCGGCGGGAAAAATGGGAATGTCCTCATCCCAACCGGCGGGCAATTCACCGCGTGTCACTTGTTCCAGTTCGAGCGCGAGTTCGGGAAACGCCCGCGCGTACGCGGAGAATCTGGTGTTCCATTCGGCTTCGTCTCGCTGGCCCTTCGCGTTGGCTTCGCAAAAATGATCGCGGGCCGGCGTGGGAATGTAAAACGTCGGCTCGGTTGGCCAGCCGAGATTTTGCTTGGTCAAACGCACTTCTTCCGCCCCGAGAGGCGAACCGTGTGCCTTGTAAGTATCCTGCTTGTTCGGCGAACCGTAGCCGAGATGCGTGCGGATCAAAATAAGCGATGGACGCCTGATTTCGGCGCGAGCGTTGCAGAGCGCTTGTTCGATCGCCGCCAGATCGTTGCCGTCGTCGACTGACTGGGTGTGCCAGCCGTAAGCCTCGAAGCGTCGCGCGCGGTCTTCGGTAAACGTGATGCCGGTGCCGGCGGAGAGCGTGATCCGATTGTCATCGTAGAGGTAGATCAGCTTACCAAGCTGCAAATGACCGGCAAGGGAGGCAGCTTCCGACGCGACGCCTTCCATTAGGTCACCGTCGCTCACGAGCCCGTAGGTGAAGTGATTGACGATATCGAAGCCAGGACGGTTGTAGCGTGCGGCCAGATGCGCCTCGGCCATTGCCATGCCAACCCCGTTGCCGAAACCCTGACCCAGTGGGCCCGTCGTCGTCTCGACGCCGGGCGTGAGACCGCGTTCCGGATGGCCCGGGGTAATACTCCCCCATTGGCGAAACTGCTTGAGCTGTTCGAGCGAGAGATCGTAACCGGTTACATGCAGCAGGCTGTACAGCAGCATCGAGCCGTGCCCTGCGGACAGCACAAAACGATCACGGTCCAGCCACGCCGGGTTCGATGGGTGATGCTTGAGAAAGCGCGTCCACAGCACATAGGCCATGGGTGCGGCACCCAGGGGTAGACCTGGGTGGCCACTGTCAGCCTTCTGTACGGCATCGACCGAAAGAAAACGCAGAGTATTGATGCACAGATCGTCTAGCGCGGAGGCAGACAGTGAAGTTGGGAGCGATTGGCTCATTTGAAAGGTCCTTGGTTTTTGCGGGAGTCCAGGGATCGCGAAGACAACGACCAACGCGAGAGGAGCGACGATCCGTCGCTTCGCTATGTCAGCGGCAGCAAACCCACCAGACTCGAAGCTGTATTCCACTATAGATCACGTTGTGATATACAATTAACTCAGTTGAAACGTTGCAATTTCCGGTCCACCCTGCAACGGAATGCAGGACTTACCAATTGCCCGCATCGACCAGGAATTCGTCCGGACATACGTGCGTCTTTCGCGACACGTTTTGGTATTGGTCGATATCAACGCCCTCGTTCGCGCGATTCATGCGGGTAACCTAGGAGTCACTCATGTTCTGGCAAAATAAACTTGAGTCGTGGCTTGACGATGTAGGCAAACTCGTTCCGGTTCCGGCGCGACTTGTTTTGTGGAATGGGCGGGAATTCAATGTAGGTCATTCAGGCGAGCCCCAGGTCACCCTGAGCATCAAGCAAGCGTCCGCACTGCGACGCTTGCGCCGACCGACGCTAGACGGGCTGGCGCAAGCCTACGTGAACAATGAGATCGACATCGATGGTCGTTTGCCGGATGTCATTGCTGTCGCCTATGCCTTGGCACGAAAGCAAGCCGCCCCTGCGAGTAGCCTCGTGAACTTCAAGCAGTTCCACCATACGAGGAAATCCGATAAGCAGGCGATTCAATTTCACTATGACGTGTCGGATGCATTCTATCGCCTGTGGCTTGGTCGCACGATGGTGTATTCATGCGCGTATTTCGAAAACGGCGCCGAAGATCTCGACACGGCCCAAGAGAAGAAGATAGATCACATTCTTAGAAAGATCGCGTTGCAACCCGGACGAACGCTGCTTGATATCGGATGCGGGTGGGGGACGTTGGTAATACGTGCCGCGGAAAAATTTGGCGCGCGGTGCGTCGGCATTACGCTTTCCGAGAAGCAGTATGCGTTCGCCACTGAGCGAGTAGCGCAGGCAGGCCTTGCGGACCGCGTGGAAATTCGACTCCAGGACTACCGCGATATCGACGGCCAGTTTGATCGCGTCACGAGCGTAGGAATGTTCGAACACGTGGGCCGTGCCAATCTTCCCGCGTACTTCGCCCGAATAGCTGCGTTACTGGCTGACGACGGAATCGCCATGAATCACGGCATTACGTCGACTGACCCCGATATCGCCTGGTCGCCGGCTGTGGATGGCAGCGGGTTCATGGATAAGTACGTCTTTCCAAATGGAGAGCTGTCGCATATCGGCCAAGTACTCGAAGCAATGCAGCGGGGTGGCCTGGAAACGCTCGACGTGGAAAACCTGCGACGACACTATGCGCACACTTTGGCCGCATGGACGGATGCGTTTGAACGAAACACGCCATCGATCAAGGATCTCGCAGGGGAAGAGACGTTCCGAGTCTGGCGCATCTATCTCGCTGGATGCGCCCACGCTTTTCAGCAGGATCGACTCTCGATCTATCAGGTCGTATGTCAGAAAGCCGGACGCCAGGACGATTCGCTCGCATGGTCGCGAAGGTACATGTACGGCTAGGCGCCAGAATCGCCGACGGCATCCCGGGTCTGGCCCGCTGGCCAACGCGAGAGATGGAGGGAGGTACCGGCAATTCGCGTTCGGCGTTACCCATGACCGGCGCACCTATATCCGGACGTGACACCTTGATGCTGGCGCATCTCGTGCCCGATGCGCCGGAAATAACGCACTGATGTGGAGGACGGCAACACTCGGGATCGCAGTTCGCGGCACTGAAGGTGTTCCCGTTGGGCGTCGCGACCAGTGCCGAGATATTTGTACGACATGGCGTCGATGTGCTTGGACGAATGCTTACTCCTAAGAGGCCTCATCGTACTGCTGCCCAGCTCGGTGCGTAAGCCCCGCACGTCGCTGGTTGATAATACAAGTATCGATCGACGACCCCGAGCGGAAATGCAAAGATTCTGGTGCGTTGCGCCGAGTACGATCTAGGCGGCCACATCAATTATCGGGACAAAGAGCTATGGATATCTACTCTAACGAAATGAGTGTGGGCGGGACGTGGTGCTCGCTCCCGCTAGCATTTTGGACCCGCTGGAATACTCGATCGAATCGGCTCGCCCGAAAGGTTCCTCTAGGGAAATCCATCAGGGAGTCGAACCTCTCGCGCATTAGCCTCCTCGTTTCGCCCGCGCGCAGTTTGGCCTGCGCACTATTCGAGGACTATCGTCGAGTCCGCGCCGGCTGCAACCTTTTCATTCCGATCAGCTTAACCTGGTCGGCCAACCGACAGCACGACACCGGTCTCACGTGCCAATCGTAAAACCGACCGAGTTGATTACGACGACCTCGCTTCACCGTGATCGGGAGAGAAGCTTTCGGCGACCATCCTCCGCATGGATCAATGTTGTCCTTGTTGCAGTCGGCCTCGCAACTCCAATTTGCGGGTGTGCGATCACGGGACGCTGTTCCGATGGTGCTTCTCGTTTGCGCCAAACGGACACGCGGCGGCAGACCAGTACCACTTCCAGACAGTGTCTGGAAAAGTACCGCCCGCGTCCAACTCCTGACGAGCTGCGTGAGTGCCAAGAAACCGAACTGCGTGACGACGAACAACCCATTGAACGGCCAACGTGTCAGTGAACGCCGCATGATGTAAATTAAGTCTGCGGCTCTTTTGCCGATAGTAGTCGATCGCTATAAATCCCGCGGCCTCTCTAAGAGACATAGGACTGGGTCTACGATGCGTTGTTGCCGATGGCGAAATTACGATGTGCTGGACGTCGTCGCAGGCGTGACGGGGTTGCGGACGAAGGCCGCTACGTTCCTGGCGCGATTCAACGAGGTGTTTGGGAACCAGAAGCCCTGCCGCACGGGCCGGATGATTGTCCGATAGCGGGTTCGGCCCCATTGCCAAATTCAGCTGGTTCGCTTCTACAATGGGACATCTTCTCAGCCACTTACGAGCGGTCATGGAATATGACGTCGACGCGTCCACGAAGGCGGAAAGCGAAGCCGATGCATGGTTTGCGAAGCTAGGACCAGGGCTTATCACGGGTGCCGCAGACGACGATCCGAGCGGCATTGCAACCTATTCGCAGGCGGGCGCGCAATTCGGCCTCAATCTCCTATGGACGGTCTTGCTAACGTATCCGCTGATGGTGGCCATTCAGGTCGTGAGCGCGAGGATCGGTCGGGTGAGTGGCCATGGTCTCGCGACGAATTTGCGACGCCACTACCCGCGGTGGTTGCTATATGGCACCGTCATTCTCTTGCTCGTTGCAAACACGATCAACATCGCTGCCGATCTGACTGCAATGGGCGCCGCCGTCAATCTGCTCGTCGGTGGACCGACGCGGGTCTATACGGTTGGATTGGGCGTGTTTTCGCTGGTGTTGCAGGTCTTCTTGCCATACGGCGTTTATGTCCGCGTGCTCAAGTGGCTGACCCTGGCGCTGTTCGCGTATGTTGGCGTCGTCTTCGCGGTCGAGATTCCGTGGGCGACCGTGGCCATGCGCACGGTGTTTCCGCACGGGTCGTGGAGCGCAAGCTACATCACGACGGTGGTCGCCGTGTTTGGCACGACCATTAGCCCGTATCTGTTCTTTTGGCAGGCGTC
Source organism: Caballeronia sp. SBC1 (assembly GCF_011493005.1). Taxonomy (NCBI): domain Bacteria; kingdom Pseudomonadati; phylum Pseudomonadota; class Betaproteobacteria; order Burkholderiales; family Burkholderiaceae; genus Caballeronia; species Caballeronia sp. SBC1. The sequence goes on along the minus strand of NZ_CP049159.1, from coordinate 288,097 downwards.
GCAAGAGGTCGAGGAGATGCACGCAAAAGAAGGGCAGCAAGCACTGAAAAAAACGCCGTCGCAGGGCCCTGCAAATTTGAACCGCATACGCCTGGATACGTCGATCGGGATGGCATTTTCCAATCTCATCGCGTTTTTCATTATCCTGACGACCGCGGTCACGCTGCATTCGCACAACATCGTCGATATACAGACTTCTGCCCAGGCCGCTTCCGCGTTGAAACCCATTGCGGGCGAGTTTGCGTTCCTGCTCTTCAGTCTCGGTATCATCGGCACGGGGCTGCTCGCGTTGCCGGTGTTGGCCGGCTCCGCTGCGTACGCGATGGCTGGCACGTTCCGGTGGAAAAACAGCCTCGCGCTGGAACCGCAACTGGCGAAACGGTTTTACGGGATCATCGTGCTCGCGACGGTTGTGGGTCTCGCGCTCGACTTCACGTCGATCGACCCGATCAAGGCATTGTTCTGGAGCGCTGTCATCAACGGCGTCACGTCGGTGCCAATCATGGTGCTGATGATGCTGATGGCGTCGAACGCTAACATTATGGGAAAGTTCGTCATCCCGGTGCCGCTGCGGGTCCTTGGATGGCTCGCGACAGGGGTGATGGCCACCGCCGTGGTCGCGATGTTCGTCTTCATTTGAGTTCGACAAACACTGCCCCGTGTTCCCTATTCGTGGAAACTTTTCGCAGCGCTCACTGCCGCGCATCGCGCCGCTTAGCATTAGCTATTGAGCCACCGACTAGTCCACCGAATTAGTGAAGTGGCGCCGACTTAATGCGGAGGGTCTTGAACAAGCCCCATGAGATCATGCTTCGAGTGATGGTACTGGCGCTAGCCGGCAACTATCATCCACGCGATAACGGTGCGTTGAGCCCCTCTGCGGCGCGGTCTCCTCTTTGAGGGATGACACGCCGAAAGATTGCAGGGGCACTGACGTGTGAGCGGCTCAACAGGTCGGACCGGGAATCGCAAAGCCAGGTAAGCAATTGCAATGAGGCTGATCGCTAGTTCGTTTTCGAGCAACTCATCCTAAGGCTCCGCCGCCTTGGCGCGGCCACGGTGCTTCGTCTCCGGCCCAACCGTTTGCCGCTATTCACGACCGGACAAGTTGCTTGTCACCGACCAGCGGACGTGGATTTCGGCGTCCGGGATTCGTGATCGGAAGGTGTCTCGACGCAGATCACCTTGCGGCGGAACGCCGCAACACCGGGCGTGCTTCCGACTGAAGCAGCCCCGTGTAGATGTCGACGTAATTCTGCGCCATCGTTTTGGCGCCGAACCGGCGTTCGAACTGAGCACGGATTTCCGGGCGCGACAGTTCATCGATGCGTTGGAGTGCGTCCACCGCGTCTTGAACGTTTTCGCAAATGTAACCCGTCACGCCGTGGTCGATCACTTCCGGCACCGAGCCACGGTTGAACGCGATGACGGGCGTGCCGCATGCCATCGCCTCGATCATGACGAGGCCGAAGGGCTCGGACCAGTCGATCGGGAACAGCAGTGCATGCGCACCCGAGAGGAACTCTGGCTTCTGCAGCTCGTTGATTTCGCCGAGGAATTCGACGTTCGCCCGCGACAGCAGCGGCGTGATCGTGTTCTTGAAGTATTCCTCGTCAGCTTTGTCTATCTTGGCGGCAATCTTTAAGGGTAGACCGCTTTGTGCAGCGATCTCGATGGCGAGATCAGGGCGTTTCTCCGAACAGATACGACCGAGGAAGGCGAGATATCTCGGTTCTTTCAGCGTCTGCGGGGTTAGTAGGTTTTCCGGCAGACCGTGATAGATCGTCTTCAGCCAATTCGCCTGCGGTAGCGGAAGGCGCTGCGAATCCGAAATCGAAATGACCGGCACCTTCGAGAACGTACTGAACACCGGTTGCAATTCTGGCAGGTCGAGTCGGCCGTGGAGGGTGGTGACGAACGGCACGCCCAGCTCCGAAAACAGCGAGAATGGTAGGTAGTCGAGGTGGAAGTGCAACACGTCGAATTCGTGGGCGACATGACGCACCTTTTCCAGGAGCAGCATGTGCGGAGCGAGAACGTCGCGGATCGACGGGTCGAGGCGCAACGCACGCGGCCACGCTGCTTCGAGCGTCGCCTTCGTGTGCGAGTCTCCGCTTGCGAACAGGGTCACGTCGTGCCCCTGGTCGACGAGAGTATCGGTGAGATAGGACACGACCCGCTCGGTGCCACCATAGAATTTCGGGGGAACTGCTTCGTGCAGCGGTGCAATCTGTGCGATTCGCATGGTTAGCTCTTTCCGGAAGGTGCAGGCTCCAACTCATGCAGAGTTGAGGTCCCGAATTGGGTATTCGACACTGATACCGTGTACGAAAACCGCAAGGCGGCGGTTCGGCACTCCAGGCTCAGCCACGAGCCGAACAAGTGTTGCGGCGTTCGCCGAGGACCTGCGACAATCTCGACCCGACACCCGCGAGCCGCATTACGCTGTGCTTGACCCGGGGGCGAAGCACAAGAGCGCAGTGATGGTGCTATCGATGGAAAACTGACCATCGTCGCCACTGGTCTGGGAGCCTATCAATCTGAATTCTCGAGATCACCCTTTGTAGGCTTCGTACGATGCGCCTACGGCAAAGATCGCGCCCGATTGCATTGGTGCGCTGTGCGGCCGGAACGGTGCGAAGGTGCCACCCACGCTCGTTGCTGACCACGACTATGGGCTTGTTCTTTTTCGCGCTCCCGTCGCGGTACCGTATTCCTCTCGCTTGCTCCCGCGACCTGTTGGGCCTTCCTCCTTACTTCCTGCACCTTTTACTTCCTGCGCCTTGTCACCCGTGACTTCGCCAACCACTTCGTTGACCCTACTTGACCTTTCTGCCGTTGCACTGATCTGTGCTCATGGTTGCCGCTCTAACATGCGGTTGAGCACCTCGACCAATGATTGAGGTGCAGCAAATGCCGTTCCCAATCTCTCACTGGTTGAACACGCGCACAGAGGGGGCTGAGCTTCCTCGAAGTGCCAGGAACAATATGTAGATCGCATCTATTTCTATAGGGCGGACCCGTGAAGCAGATGCAAAATGCCGAGCAGAAGACGACACCGCCCGAACCCTAAATCCTCGAAGCTGCGCTATGCGAGTTTTGCTGGCCGACGCTCATCGCGACTCGGTGGAAGCACTCGCAGCCTGTTTCGCGCTTGCGAGATTCGATCTGGTGGCTTCGGATGGTGCCGAGGCCACGATTAAGGCTTTGGCTTTGGAATGACACCAGACGTCGGCCGCTCGGACATTGATATGCCAGAGCTCAACGGACACGAGTTGGCTTGCAACCTACGTGCGAATGAACAAACAAGGCACATCGTTTTGATCGCGGTCTGTGCCCGGGCTTCGGCGGCCGAAACGCGACAAGCGACGAACAAATCAACTTGAACCGCTATTAGAGTGTGTCGGCGTCATTTTAGTTTGACACTTTCATTGGCTCCGCTGGTGCGCGCGCCGTCATCGCTATCGAGTCGGGCAATGCGCGATGCTTGGCGCGTCACTTCCGGAGTTATGGGCACGCCATCCGGCGAGGTCACTTCGTCAGGTGCGCCTTCCAGTAATCGTCCACCTTTTTACTCTGCTGACCGAAGTCACCATTCGCTGAGAACTGGTCTTCTCTAACCTGCAGAGCGGCGTCCATGTTGCCCTTGGTCGTGTCGAGCACCAGCAGGTTCGCGCCAGGGGTCGCCTTGAAGGCGTCCCAGGGCACCGGGACGTATTTCTCATCGATGCCGAACACCCCGCCCCGACCGATCACCAGGTAAGCGATCTTGCCCGTCTGCGGACTCAGGACAATATCTTTGACGCTTCCAAGATCGTCGTTTTGCGGGTTGACCACGTCGGTGCCAACCAACTGATCGGACCGGAACGAGGTGTTGCTACCGGTGACCGGTTGGGCGGCGGCGATCTGCTGCCGCTGCCAACCCAGCTCGTCGGCTTTTGGCACATTGCCTTTGCGCAGATCTGCCGCATAGCCTTTGTAGATGTTGTGGGTTGCGGCGAGCAATGCCTCACAGGCCTGCTGCTGGCCGTGCTGCGCAAGGATGTTGGCCGAAGCAATAAGCGTCCGGGCCTCGTAGCCGGGCCGCGCCCGCCAGTAGTCGGCTCCGGCCGCGGCCGGAGTGCCGTTCGTGCCGTTGTTCATGTCACCGGTGGGCAACATTCCGCGCTCGCCGTAACCGTAACCGTACATCGGATAGCCATAGCCGGAGTCGGGTCCGGATCCATGCAACCAGTAGCCGTCCTTTTGCATCTGGCCAGCGAAGGCGCGCAGATCGCCCAGGCATTTCTGCGCAGGCTTCTTGCTGGCGGCCGCATTCGCGTCATGAGTCTGGTTGCGCGCGGCGGCGGTTGCTGTCGGCTGAACCGCGCGCAACGGCGCGGCAAAAGCAAAGCATAGGCACGCTGTGAGCGAGGCGGAAAGAGCTAAGCGTTTCATGGTGTTGTCTCGCTGTTGCGTTTTGAGTCGACTTCGAATGGGTTGCCTGCCGTACCGCGCTCGCAGCAAGCAACGCTGAAAGAAAGCGGGAGCTACTTGATTGAGGACGAGATCGTTTTTGCGTCTGAATGAGGCCTGCTATTTTGCAAGCTCCTTCTCGCGCGAACCTAATATTGCGGCGTCATGTTACGGTTCGTCTGCCCAATAGCCCGGGCGTCGATAATGTTCGTGGATAGCCACTTCCTGCAGCCGATCCAGCTGCGCCGCTGAGTCGTACGGCGGGGCGTCTTTCACTGCTTGCCGTGTCAGGTTGACGGCGACCGTGGCGTCGGACCAGTTCACCTCCTGGATCCATTGCGGCGCGACGAGCACGTTATGGCCGAGCCACCAGTTGCTCGTGTTCACGATCAGATATCGAATGGCCCAGGTTTCGTCATCGACGAGTAGGCCCTGGAGATGGCCGATATTGCCGTCGGTTGCCTGGACGTGATGGCCCGTTACCGCTTTGTAACTGCGCAAGTGGAGATCGTCATCCTGATGCTGCGCTGCCTCAGCGTGTGCAGAAGCTTGCTCCGCTTCCGACTGTATGGCTTGCGGCATCGAAACGTAGCCTGCAAAGCCTGTGGCGATCGTATGCGGGTACGGTCCGTTACCCCAGAGCCCGGTTCCGCCCCAGTAGTACGGATAGCCAAAATGCCCAAGGTAGCGTACTTCGTGCTGTCGCGACACCGGTTTCTGGGTATCAATGTCGGGACTGTTTTTGACCTGCTCTTTCGTGATCGAGACGGGCAGTACCTTGTCCGTCCAGTTCGGCTGGCCGATCGCGATCGGGGAGATCAACACTTTCCGACTCGACAGCGAGGTGCCAGTGTCAACGACGAGATAGCGGATGACCCAGGCTTCATCATCGAAATAAAAATCCTTCACGTGACCAATGAGGCCGTCGGTCGCGCTGACGGCATAGTCCTCCAGATCCTTCATGCTGCGTAACATGGGTCGTTCTCCTTCGAGCGCGTCGGACATCGGGCATCCGGCGAATGGAAAACAGAGTGTGTTCAATCGTCCGAACTCCACAACTATTCGCTCTGACGCTACCCGGGTATTAAAGCGAAAGGAATCCGGAAACCTCGATACCCTGAGTCAGGCATTCTTGATTCCGGACCATGTTTTGACTTCGGCGCGTAGAGCGCATTCGACACGTCGTAGTAATACTTGCTCGCTTTTTATCCGACCTACGGGCGTACCCGAAGGAGCGCGGGACGCGCGCGAGTCTGTCTGCATCAGTCACCGTACTCGCCAGCGCATGGCACATCGCGATGATGGATGCGCGCGTTGCCCTGGGCGTCGGTCTGCGTTCCGATCCGCTTCACCCGGATTGTCTGGATCAGGTTGGAGCGATACGGTAAGGCGGAAGTGGCATTCAAGCAGAGTGACTTTGGGCACATCAAATTGTCGGGATCGTGTTGCTGACAGTCCCACAGCACAACGCGTGCGAAGATATTCGATTGCTCCCGTACCTGCTCGACGCTTCGCACGGGACTGTTTTCACCGAAAATAAGCGCCCTCCCTGCGGTAAAGATGAACACCGGCGAACCACCGCAACGCGGGCGCGGGCCCTGCAGACCCGACCGCGCCTGCCGGACAACGCGACCCGGTAAATACATCACGGTACGATATAGTTGACAGTGACTGGCGTTGCGGGTTTGCCGCTGGTTTCGGATCCCGCACAGGAGCACCGGGTGCCTGGTATGAATGGTGCGGGGGAGTCGGATACAGATACACGAGGAGAAAACCATGTCGCTGGAGATCAAGGTGGGGCCGCCTCAGCTCGCGATCCATCAGGGGCACGCGGTTCTCCTGACCGCATTAGATGGCCAGATCGAGGCGTCGGGCCAGAAGGGTCTGTACTTCTACGACACCCGGGTGATCAGCAGCTGGACGGTGTATGCCAACGGGGAGTCCTGGGATCTGCTCAACGGTGGCACGACCACGTCGTTCACCGCGCGTATCTTTCTGGCCAACCGTGCACTCGTCACCGAAGCCGGCCCCATCGCGCCGCACACGGTCGGGCTTATGCTGAGTCGTCATATCGGCGGCGGTGTGCACGAAGATCTTGATCTGGTCAACTACGGTCGGTCGAAGGTGCGCTTCAATCTCGAAATCGCGGTGCGTAGCGATTTCGCCGACCTCTTCGAAGTCAAGTCCGGTCACTTCGTCCGGCGCGGCCACATCACCACGAAATGGTTCGAGCAGCAGCAGCGTCTCGTTACCGCGTACCGCAACCAGGACTTTTCCCGCGAGGTCGCGATGACGGCGCGTAACAACGGCGCGCCGGCGGTGTACGCAAATGGCCGGCTTACGTTCGACGTCGAACTGGCCCCCGGTGGCCACTGGCATAGCTGTCTCAGCTACGATCTGTCAGACGGCGAGCAAAGCTATCCGGCACCGGACGGGTGTACCAGACAGGACCGCGACACGTCGGAGAACAGCAAGCGGCTCGCAGACTGGCAGTGCGCGGTGCTCAAGCTCGATAGCAGCAACGACGGATTCCGGCGCCTGTTTCGTCAGGCAACCGACGACATGGCAGCACTGCGCCTGCCCGCTCGTGGCGCCGACCACATGCAACTTGTGCCGGCCGCTGGTTTGCCGTGGTTCGTGGCGCTGTTCGGACGTGACAGCTTGATCGCCTCGCTGCAGACTTCGCTCGTCTATTCCGATTTTGCGCGCGGGACGCTGGATGTGCTCGGCGCCCGGCAGGCGACCAAGCGCGACGACTATCGCGATGCCGAGCCCGGTAAAATCATGCACGAGCTCCGCCTGGGAGAGCTGGCAAAGCTCAAACTGGTGCCGCACACGCCGTACTACGGCACAGCGGACGCGACGCCTCTTTATCTCATCACCCTGCATACTGCCTGGTGCTGTACCGGTGACCGCGAACTGCTCAGGCGTCATCTGCCGACCGCCGAGCGATGCCTGGATTGGATCGATCAGTACGGGGACCGTGACGGTGACGGCTTTCAGGAATACGCCACGCGCTCGTCGGCCGGTCTTGAAAACCAGAGCTGGAAGGATTCCGGCGACGCTTTGGTGTATCCCGACGGGACGCTGGTGGAGGGCCCCAAGGCGCTCTGTGAGTTACAGGGCTATGTCTACGATGCGTGGTTGCGGATGGCACAAATCTATGATGCGCTGGGTGACGTCGCTCGCGCAGCGGTTTTGCGCGCGAAAGCCGCTGCGCTCTTCACTCATTTCAATGAAGCGTTTTGGGACGAGGAGACAGGCTTTTACGCGTTTGCACTCGACGGCGAGAAGAAGAAAGTCTTGAGTGTCGCGTCCAATCCCGGCCATTGCCTGTGGTCTGGCATCGTACCGCCTGAACGGGCTGGGCGTGTCGTCGCACGGCTCATGCAGCCGGACATGTGGAGCGGGTGGGGCATTCGCACGCTGTCGGCGAGTCATCCCGCCTACAACCCGTATTCGTACCAGAACGGCGCAGTCTGGCCGCACGACAACGGCCTCATCGCGCAAGGCTTCAGGCGCTATGGCTATGCCAACGAGACGGGCCAGATCGCGCACGACGTATGCGGGGCAGGGAGCTTTTTCATGCTCAATCAGTTACCCGAACTCTATGCAGGCCTGCATCGGGACGCGGCGAATTTTCCCGTTCAGTATCCGGGGGCCAACGTGCCGCAGGCATGGGCCGCAGGATCGGTTTTCTCGTTGCTGCACGCGATTCTCGGGCTCCAGCCGGATGCGCCGCACAAGATGCTCTACGTCGACCCGGTCCTGCCGCCGTGGTTGAGTGATGTGACGCTCAGGGACCTGCATGTCGGCGACCAGACTTTCGATATCTGCTTCCGGGGGACTGGCGGAGCGACACAGTTTGCCGTTCTGAGAGGGGCTCCGGCTTCGGTCGCGCGCCGCGAAATGACTGCATGGGGCGACTCACTGAACCGTAGCGTCGACGAGAGCTCTTGCCCGTAGGTGGCCGCGCGTTCAGCCAGCATGCCGCTGCCGGCTCATTGTCTAAGGCCTTTTGCCACCCCTCAAAGGATGCGAATCAGGCTGGAGACGAGTTGAAGGAGGGTGGACGCGGTCATTAACCGTCGCGGGAGCAGCGCACGGTGAGCGGCGTGCTCTATCCATTGTGTCAAGCGGGGCGCCCGATCGTAAGCTTCATCTGAGCCCCTCCGAAACTCCACGGGAACACACGTGAGTCGCATAGACCGAAAATGCTTTTATGATGGACTCGTAGAAGAGTGCTTGTTCTCTATTCCGCAATCCCGGCCCCACAGTTCCCACGCATATTCGGCGTTGCCGTAGTCCGAAGCGGACTCGGTAAGACGCGGTGGCCAGTCGAGCAATCTATTGTCTGGCTTCACTCGTTTCGGCGCTTGAAGATTTGCTACGGACGCTATGATCATGTCCATGAGGCATTCCTATCTTTAGCTTGCGCATTGATTTGTTGGACGCCTCTGAAATCCCTAATCAACTAATTTAGCAACAGCTTCTAATCTAAGGATACGGGGGTATGGCGCTTGCGTTACTTCCAATGCAGTGCACGATGCACCGGTCAAGACGTGGCGATCATCGGCGTGGCTGATCGCAATGTCGTGGTTGCAGGTGCGCCGGTAGAACACCCGAATGCTTTCAAAGATGGTCGAGCCTGCATCAGCTCACCCTGGGTCACGTGAGGAGCTCGCTCGTCCCCTCGGAATGCGTCTCGCGAGCGTATTGAAAACGCTTTGAAATCATCCGATAACGTGGAACGTGGGGTTCCCGGGCAAAATCCACGCGCGAAGGTAGCCCAAAGCCGGTAGGGCAAGCAGTGAGGAGGCCATTCAAGCGGCGCCGCACCGAATGGCTATCGCAAGTCTAATTCGCAAGCGGTCACGACGATAGCCATCGGCCGGGAGGACTGTAAGAACCACGGTCCGCGCACGTCGCTGGACGGACCCTGCCGAACGTCTCGACCGGGTCGCGCACGCAGCGCTCTGGCTCGGCTCGACAGCCAGTGAGCCACCGGCGCACGAAACCGTCATCGGCGCGACCAACGCTCTCTGAGCGCGTCGCGCGAAAGTCGGCGGCGAACTTACCGCCGGCCGATTGAACTGGACAATGACATCCCACCTCGAACGGTCAGTGACCGCGATGCCGTCAAGTGCTCAACGCGAAATCGAGAGTTATACATCACTGTGTGATATATAATGAAGATGAGTCAATCGCCCATCATTGGCAAAGCTGGTGCTGATTCAGCCGTAGAGCAGGAATTCCTCACAGCGTTGTCGCAATGTAGGACGAGCTTGTTGAAGATCTCACGCCTCGCCATTTCGTTGAAGGTCGATCTGGTCGTCATCGGGCATCACGGCATGGCCTCTTCGCGCGCTGGTGGACGGGAGAAAACCATGCGCTACTGCTTGAGCGCGTGTCGTTTGGTGTCTGTTCGAAGTTTCCGGTTGTGAGCCGCGCAAGGTTTTGAGCCGGGGGGGCGATGAACGAGTATTCATACGAAGACTACAAGCGCTGCCAGATCTACGCATGTGCGCAGCGATCCGGTGGCCGACGAAGGGTCTGGAGCTCGTGCGGTCTATCAGCGGGTGACCGTCATCGAGTGGCAAGACGACACCTGCGCACATTGAAAGCTACTGTGTGACCCGAAACGAAGGGTTTTTCAGCGTTCAGGAGATGCCTTGAGAATTGCCATCGCGATGGCGACGATATGTCGACATCACGTCTTTGCCGCTTGATTGGACGGATGCCCGAGGATCTCATCAGATTCGCCGGCCATTGTCTGATGGCAAAGTGGAGCAATTGTGGAATGACATGACGGAATCGGTGACGAAAGGTGATCGCCGTGAATATCGAATTTTACTGGGTGCTGTTCTTTCTCGCGTTCTACTGGTTGTGGGCTTGTGCCTCGATCTGAACGGAAGCGTTGAGTGGACTGTTCACGCATAATCAAAATCGGGTAGATCGCCGGTGCGGGAGGCCGCTTCGAGAGATGTTTGGCGATGGTTGTGAAGGAACGCCATGCAATGGACGTGAGAGATCCTGACTCCGTCTATCAAGGATCAGAAAGATGGGTTTGAAGATCAGCTGCGGCAGAAGTGCCGCAGGTTGATCATCGTATAGGCCAGGGTTCTAAATGTGCAACTCGCTGAGGCGATCGAACCAAAGCAGCAAGCGTCCGAACTTGTCTTCCTAACCGAACAGCCGCTCGATCGTATTGAATCGCTCTTCGAAGATCGCGGGGTCGAAGAGCGGTTTGCGGCCTCGCTTTGGTGTTTTGCGACCACGGGAGTTTGGATTGATGTTGGGAATCATCCCCTAATTGAAAATGGCCTTGCGGTTAAGGCAGCAGTCATAGACGCCATCCAGACTGACAATGCGTCCGTGAAGGTCGAAGCCAACCGCCTTGGCAGTCCGCCTCAACTTTGGAAGGGCTTCGCGAAGCAGTGGGGATTTATGGCGATTGCCCGGGCCCGAAACAACCGGCGCGATCACATTGCAGTTGCGGTCGCAGAAGGCGACGACCTTGTCGCCCTTCACTTTCTTGTGCCCGCTGAAACCAATGTTGTCGCCGCCCTTTTTCGCTGCCGTCGTCGGGCCATCGCCGTGGATGACCGTGATATCGAGGAGGTTTTTCTGATGAAGCATCAACACCGAGCCTGTAAAAAAGGAACCGGATGCGCAACGGACATTGACGGACACGACGCTGGATGCGTCGTCGCCGCGAATCGCCGAGTTAGGATAACGCGACCTTGCTGCTACACTCGTTAGAGTTGCCGCTATGGTTTTGAAATAGGGCGTCTGTCACGGAATCCCAACTCAAATGCATTCGCTTTGTTTCCGGAAAACGGATGCGGTCAGCAACCTTGCCTCTGAGAACGTCCGCGTGGCGAATCGACAAGCACTCGCGAATACGGATGAGATAGCTCAATTGTCGACAGATCACTTGTGCAACACGTCTTAACAATTTTGCCGTTGAGCATGAACGCTATGCGATCGCACAGGTGCACTACAACACCGAGATCCTGCGAGAGAAGTGAACTTCTCATTTCGACGCAGGTCGGCAAGCAGATTTAGGATTTCGGCCTGGTTGCCGCCGAACAAGGCGTGGAGATTACGCGATTCCCGCCATGCTCGGCTGGCTGAAGCAATGCGGCCAATCTGTTCATCTCAATCCTCTTCAAAAACGCCAGCGAACGCGAAAGTGCCCGATGATCCTTCATCATTGATGCCGGGTCGCGGTGCGGTTCGCGTCGTTTTCGCTCCTTTCCGATGCAATGTAACGGCGGTTCGACTTTCACGCAAGCGCAGGGCGTTGTTGCATATATGCGGCGATCCAACGGTCTGGGCGGCGCCCCTGCTAACTCTTTGAGCAACTGCGTAGATTCGCGATATTTGGCGGGAAGATGCGCAAAGATGAACGCAAGAGTCGTGAGCCCAAAGGGGTTTATCGAGTCAGGAATTGGTCAGAGTACAACGCAGGGCTGATTGCGCGAGGCAGCTTGACCATGTAGATCGACGAGAGCGCATTCATGAATGGGAGCGAAGCGAGAGCTGTTAAGCGCGGCAGACCGTAGGTCTACTCGGACGCAGTGATTCAGGCCGTGCTAACGCTTAAGCACGTTGATCATTTGACGCTTCGAGCCTCTCAGGGTTTTGTGCAAAGTCTTCGTGAACTCGCGTTTGCGGACCTGCCTGTGCCCAGCTATACGATGCTAAGCCGCCGTGCCCAGGAACTACAGGTGACGTTGCCCGAGATGTCGAGCGGCGACCCGATTCATCCGGTTGTCGATAGTACGGGCGGGAAGCTCTACGGCGAAGGCGAATGGAAGGTGCGCAAGCACGGCTACTCGAAGCGGCGGACCTGGCGTAAGGTCCATCTCGGGCTGGACGTGAAGACGGGCCAGATACCCGCGGCGCTGACGACTCATCAAGACGTAGACGACGCTAGCGGTGTTAGTTAGTTATGCTAGCGCCCCCGGAGATCTACGAAAAATGAGGCCGTCAGCGAATAATCGCGGCTTTCAGGCGCTGCGGTAGCGGCAAATTCGAAGGCCGATAGGTAATCGCTCATTGATGCGCCAGCATGGACTGCTCTCGGTCGCAGGGTCGAAACGTATGCGTCGTGCCCCGAGTCAATCGATTGGTTCAGTGCTAATCTGAAGGTCGGGATTTTCCCCAGTCTCGGGAGAGCGTGATGCCATCTGACGCTACCGCAAATCCTGCCGCGCCACCGGCGACGCGAGATAAGCCGCTCCCTGCTTCGGCGCCGCAGACCAAACCGCCAGGTCCAGACACAGATAAAGACGAGCCGGCACCACATCAGCGCCCGCGAGTCCGGTCAGACGACAACTGACTTTCCCTACTTGGGTGGCGCTAGCCAGTTCCTGCTCCACGCGGCCGACCTAAATGGAGCGCTGGTACGCGATTTACTCGCCCGTGCTCTGCAAATACTCGTCACGGAACTTAGCGACGAACGATCCCGGCCTTCGACAGGCCCGAAGTGCACTGTGGCGCTTGCGCGACCGACGCTAGACGGGCTGGCGCAAGCCTACGAGCCAGTAAATCCGGCCCGCGACACTCGCATGAGTAAGCCATCGGAATTTATATCATGACGTGATATAAAGACTATAATGAACATGGGATTCCTAGCTGTTACTGCAGGAAGCAACACGAGGCGCAACGGCGCCGTAGTTGTGCCCGGCTCGCGGGGGATTTCCGATGAATAACAGGAATCAGCCTGCGGACGGGGCTGTCGAAGCAGACGTCCGTGTCGTGATCACGCGCGCGGCTGAGTACATCGGCGACTGGGGTGCTCATAGCGGCGCAGATGGCTCGACTATGGCAATCGGAAGCAATGACCACGGAGACAAATCATGGGTGGCAAATTTTCCAATCCGGCGCCCCTCGGACTCGCCGGGTTTGCATTCACAACGTGGATGCTCAGCATGGTCAACGCAGGCTGGTTCAATTCCGATGCATTGGGCCTGGTGCTGGCACTGGCGTTCGCTTTCGGCGGCACGGCGCAGATGATCGCTGGCGTGCTCGAATTTCCGCGCGGCAATACGCTCGGGATGGTGGCATTCCTCAGTTATGGCGCGTTCTGGTGGTCCTTCGCCCTGTTTGTCGCGTTCCTGGGCACGAAGGTGCCTGAAGCGTTCGTGGGCTGGTACCTGCTGGTGTGGGGCGTGTTTACGTTTTATATGTGGATTGGCTCCATGCACACCAGTACGTCCGTGCAGGTCGTCTTCCTTGCCCTCTGGATCACCTATCTGCTTCTGGCGATCGGAGCGTGGACGGGGTCCGTTCTCGCCACGCATCTGGGCGGTTATACGGGCCTGATTACGGCCTTGCTGGCGTTCTACGCGTCGGCGGCGATGGTGATCAATGAAAGCTTCGGGCGTATCGTGCTGCCGACACACCCCTACGTAGAACCACATCCACAAGCAGCGTAGCGGTTGGGCGCCGGCGGGGCAGCGTGCCGAAGGGCGCCTCCGCCGCCGGCATGGCAGCGCAACGTCCTCAAGGAGGAAGCCATGTCTGAGCATCAAACCTTTCCTGTGCCAGCGGACTGGGCCAAGCATGCATGGGCCGATAAGGCTCGCTACGAGGAGATGTATCGGCGTTCGGCAGAAGATCCGGAGGGCTTTTGGGGCGAGCAAGGCAAACGTCTCGACTGGATCAGGCCGTATACACGCGTGAAAGACGTTTCATTTGCCAGCGATGACCTGCACGTCCGATGGTTCTACGACGGCACGCTGAACGCTTGCAGCAATTGTCTCGATCGCCATTTGCAGACGCGCGGCGATCAGGCGGCCATCATCTGGGAAGGCGACGATCCCACCGTCAGCCGGACCCTTACCTACTGCGAACTTCATACGGAAGTCTGCAAGTTCTCCAATGTGCTGAAAGCGCTTGGCGTCAAGCGCGGCGACCGTGTGACCATCTACATGCCGATGATCCCCGAGGCGGCTGTTGCGATGCTCGCGTGCGCGCGCATCGGTGCAATTCACTCCGTGGTGTTCGGCGGTTTCTCTCCCGAGGCGCTCGCAGGCCGCCTCACGGGCTGTGCTTCCAACATTCTCATCACGGCCGACGAGGGCGTGCGAGGCGGTCGCGCGATATCGATGAAGGAGAATGCCGATGCGGCGATGGAAAAATGCCCCGGAGTCGAAACGTGCGTTGTGGTCAAGCGTACGGGAGGCAAGGTCGGATGGCGCGAAGGCCGCGATCATTGGTACGCGGATCTGATGAATCAGAGCTCCGCAGACTGCCCGCCAGAAGAAATGAATGCAGAGGATCCGTTGTATATCCTTTACACCTCGGGCTCGACGGGCAAACCCAAAGGGGTCGTACACACCACGGGCGGCTATCTGACGTACGTCGCCCTGACGCACCAGTACGTCTTCGACTATCACGATGGTGACGTCTACTGGTGCACTGCCGACGTTGGCTGGGTGACGGGACACAGCTATATCGTCTACGGTCCCCTCGCCAACGGCGCGACCACGGTGATGTTCGAGGGTGTACCGAACTATCCGGACAGTTCACGGTTCTGGCAGGTGTGCGACAAGCATCAGGTGCAAATCGTCTACACCGCGCCAACCGCGATCCGCGCCCTGGTGCGCGACGGAGACGGGCCGGTCAGGAAGACCTCGCGCAAGTCGCTGCGTTTGCTGGGCACGGTAGGCGAACCGATCAATCCAGCAGCGTGGTTATGGTATTACGAAGTCGTCGGCGAGAAGCGGTGCCCCGTGGTCGACACCTGGTGGCAAACGGAAACCGGCGGCATTCTGATTGCGCCGCTGCCGGGCGCCATGACGCTCAAACCCGGAGCGGCCACGCGGCCTTTCTTCGCCGTACGGCCCGCGCTCATCGGCGAGAAGGGCGAGGTGATCCAGGGGGCGGGTGCAGGCAGCCTGTGCATGCTCGATTCCTGGCCCGGACAGATGCGTTACGTGTATGGCGAACCGGATCGCATGCGACAGCAGTACTTCAGCCAGTTCGAAGGCAAGTACTACACCGGGGACGGTTGCTATCGCGACGCGGACGGCGACTACTGGATCACCGGACGGATCGACGACGTCGTCAACGTCTCGGGGCATCGGCTTGGTACCGCCGAAGTGGAAAGCGCATTGGTCATGCATCCCGATGTTGCCGAGGCGGCAGTGGTCGGCTACCCACATGCGCTCAAAGGCCAGGGCATCTACGCCTATGTGACGCTCAAGGTCGGAGTCGAACCGTCCGACGTGTTGCGCGAGGCGCTGGTGGCACTGGTGCGCAAGGAAATTGGCCCGATCGCCAGCCCTGACTTCATTCAGTGGGCACCCGTCCTGCCGAAGACCCGCTCAGGCAAGATCATGCGTCGCATCCTGCGGAAGATCGCTGATGGCGATTACGACAATCTGGGCGATGTCTCTACGTTGGCAGATCCGCGCGTCGTCAAGGAGCTGATCGATCATCGGATAGCGCATTGAAGCGGAGAAAAGCAACGAAAGCCTCGGACGCACAGGGCGGCTCGATTGACCGTGAGGGACCTGATACGGGTCCGTCATTTTCCTTTGACCGATCTGAGCGCCGAGCGCAGCAGTCCGATAGAGGCCAGAATCCACGTCGCGGAGGCGATCAGAACGGTGATGCGGGCCACGTTGGCGAGAAAGGGAACGTGGCCCGCATCGGCGCAAGTGTAGGTGGCGGCAGAGTACATGCCCAGTGGAAATACGACGGACCATTCGCCAGCCGTGTAGTGTATTGGATCGCCAATGATGGCGTGTTTCTCGATGAAGAGAGCCGCGAGCAGAGGAATCCAGAACGTCGCCATGACCCAGCACGCGGTAGTCAGGACCTACAGCACGAATTGGCCGTCGCCCGGCCAACCCGCCAAGCTGCGGCCGGCCAGAATGAGACGGCTGCCGGCGAACGTAGTAATGACCATCGCTCGCATGTTAATCCACCAAGGCTCCGTGAGGTCCGCGGTCGCCAAGGGCACGAAGCACCATCGATAGAAAATCAGCGTGATCAGCATCATGTACAGGCTGCCGCCGAGCAGCCACGCCGCGAGGGCCAGCAGATCGAGTGGCGTGGAAGCGCCGTAGATCGATGCGACGGCCGCCGCGAGGACCGCAATGGACTCGGTGGCGACGACCAGCAGCAGCCACGTTCCGTTGAGCCCGGTGCGCAGACCAGGCTTCCTTTGCCCAATGGTCATTGCAGCGAGGAACCTATACGTGACGACGTGCCAGAGTCCGGCCGCGAGACCCAGCAGCCACGGCAAAGCTTGTGGCAGGACATGATATATCGACAGTTGGCTGCCGAGCACCGCGGTCGCTGCGACGAGAGTGAGAAAACCTGGCCAGCGGCCGTGATCGACGATATCGGTATGCACCGCGCGCGGATAGCGCACAAGGCGGCAAAGCGTAATGACAAGCAGGGCGGGATAGGCCAAGGCATTGGTGCCGAGCAGGAACCATCCAACGATGTCGTAGCTAAGGAGATGCGCCGCGATCGAGACAATGCCTGTCGCCATAACCATCGCGAAGGCCGTTGGTGGAAATGCCTGCAGCCAGGATTGACCTGGATTCAAGGTCGACATTCATTGCTGCCTGACGCCTACCCGCGCCTCGACTCTGCGCTGGTATTCGCTATGGTCCGGGGCCGAGTTGACCCCAGCCCAAACAGGAGAAAAAACATCCAGACATCGCTCGGGCCGCAGCGACGCCTGATGGACCTCGACAGGACATCGACACGCACTGCCGCGGGGGTACCGTTTCGTTCGACACGGGTTACTCATGCAGCAACATGCGACTCCATGTGACTGAGCATTAGCGCGCGGGATTCAGGCCTTTTTCACGTAAGCGCTACACCATCCCTTCGCATAAACCAGCTTGCCGCCGTAGGTTGGGCAGGGGCCCGTTTCCGAGCCGGGCTTGCCCTGATACAACTGGCAATTGGCGCAGGTCTGCCCAGCCTGATACTGGGCGAACTTTGCCTTGTCCACTTTGGCCGCATCCATCTTGTAGCCAAGTGCCTGTGCGGTCGGATCGTTCTCGGCGAGCAACGGGGCGTCGGCTCGCGCCTCAGTGGAAAGAACCGTCGTCGATGCGACGGATGCGGCAAGTATCATGAAATGCCGGCGGGAGAGTGGCATGGCAGGGACTCCTGTAGAAAATGGAGCCGACGGATGCGAGGCGTGCCGCGCTTTGTCCGGTCACGTTGACTGGATCCTGTCGGTCCATGAAAGACCGGTCAGCATACGCCATACCCACCGATTGGATAGCCGGATTGTTGGCGCTTCGCGTGCCTCGAAATCAGCATGTTTTACGATTTCGTTGAGCATCGGTGGATAGCACCGATGCTCAACTTATTATATGACAATGCGATACATATATCTGCACGTGGTGCTGGCGAATTGCTTCGCTTGCACAGTCTGTCAGCTGACGGGGCCAGCGCTGAGAAGGGTCGCGGCGTCGGTTGCGATGCGATGAAATCTCTCGGCCGCGCCGGTGACGGAATCGATTCGAGCATCGCCAGTTCCAGCGTACAGCGCCATGGCTTCAAAATCGCCGTCATCGAACGCAGCGGCGAGTCGGTGCTGAACAGATAGATTGGGTGGCCTTCCCCGTCTCCGATCACGGTCTTTTCCGATCCAAACGGATCACCTCTTTCGCCGCGCGTGACGCTGTTGTGACATACGCGGACCCGCGCACCTCTCGCCCAGTTGATATGAAAAATGTCCGTCAGAACAGTGTCACCTTCGACGGCATCGACGATACGCTGCTTGTAATACGCATGGGCACAAAATTCGTGCGTGGATCTTGCATCTGTATATCATGACATGATATAAAAATAACGTAACGACAGTGAAACTCAAGCCTGCAACTGCCAATGGTGTGACAGTTGGAACGAGGCAATGGATGGACTTTCCGCACATTGGACGTGCAGATCGAGGCCGTAGTGAAGGAGGCAACGTGATTATCAACAATGATTTCGAAATCGGGTATCTGGTGATCGTCTTTGCATTGCTCGGAGTTATTCTGCTTGGCGGTCTGCTCAGTGCATTACATCTCGACCGGTGGCATCCGAAAATGCTTGGCGCAGCGATGGGCGCACTCTTGGGCATCGCATTGATCGAAGCTGTTCCGCTGATCACATAGAGACCACTTGAGAGTCACACGGATCGACGCTGGACGGTCGGCGTGATCAAAATCACCGAAGGGGGCGCGGAACTGATTGGACTGCCGACTGTGCTCTCGCGAGGAAACGACCATGCCACCGTTTATTCGGATCTGCTGTGTTACGGCGCAAGGCCGGAAGGTGGGACTGCGTTACGCTGCGGTGCGTTACTCGCGAAGCAACCAGACGCCGAGAACCGCCTACTTCCGATTCTCGACTGCTCGTATTGGGCACCCAGGTTCAATGTCCTGTACGCGATCAGGTTCGATCTTTACGGATAAGCTGCCCGAGAAATCTCAAAAACGGAGGCGTATATGGTCGATTTAATGGTGCCGATTGTTGTCGCGGCGATGGCGTTCGCGTTGGTAGCTCTGTTAGTCATCGGCCAATGGCGTCGACAATCTCTTCGCGAACGAATTGTTGCGCGAGCACGCCGCAGAGACGGCCGCAGTCAACCGCATGCACAGCGCTGATCCTGAATGAGCGGGACAGGGTCGTCCTCACACCGCGGGCCAAATGAAAATCACATGCTCGCCTGCGCTTGACGCCCCCTTTGCTGCGTCGTCGATACAACGACCATGCGATGCGGCGCTGTCGCGAATCGGCCATCCGGTGCATACGATCGGACCACTGAATGGCAAGTCTGGCAGGAGGCTGCCGTATGGTCCGATAAGCGTTGCCGAAGCGCCACCTGCGTAGGGCGCAGTCTGCCTGACTGCGCGAGGTACGCGCCTGCTCGGCATCGGACCACTGCACCCGGCACCGCAGTCTGCACACGAAATTGCCGCACAGTCACGGATTGACACTATCTCATTCGCCGCACCCCGTCCCGGTCCGCTTAGCCCAAGGATGGCCAACGTGGTTGCGAACAAACGCAATGCTGCCGATTGGTTCATCTCAAGCCTCTTCGAAAGCGTCAGCAACGCGAAAGTCCCTGGCGAGCCTTCATCACTGGTGCAATGTCACGACGTGGGTCGCATCGTTTTCGCGCCCTTCCGATGCAGAATGACGTCGATCAGCCGTTAATGGAGCGCAGCCCAAGCATCAGAACCGCTCGTAGGCTGCTCGGACCGAAGGCGCATAGCCGGCTAGATCCTCGCTTTTTCTTGAGATGTCCTTCACGTCGACGAATTGAGCAGATTGAGACAATGACTGGTAGCGCCGAGCGATAGCTTGGTTCTCCGTGATCGGCGGTGCTGAAAATCAAAGTTCTCGTCAGAGGCCCCAAATGATGTCGGCATTTTGCTTATTTGCTTCACGCAGCATGTCGAGAAAAGGATAGGCCCGTTGAGATAGTCCTGCAGGATGTTCGTGATGACCGCTGTGCACCGAACGGTGGAGCTCATCGTGTTCAACTGCCGCTTTTTCGTCCTCCGAGATCGCGGTCTCAAGGCGATTGATGACGTGCGGCAATTCGCCATGGGTGATGACGCCACGGGTATTTAGCCGCTTGCCTACAATTGCCAGCAGATAGCTTGCGAGATCCTTGAGCATCAAGACATTGGGTGTGGCATTCGATTGAAATGTGATTAGCATGATATTTATCCTCCTGTTTTCGTTACCACCTCGTGCCACGTTGCGTCGGATGCTCTCGCGCAGGCACGTCACGACGACGAACCGGGGCGGTCGGGAACCGAAACCGTCTGTCCAGAATCCGTGGTCCGATCATCCATCTATGAGAAGCGAAACGTGACTCGACGCTTCAGGATAGACACGATGTTATGTATATCATAACATGATGTAAATAACAAAAACTCACCTTGTTTCGGTTCTTCGATTCCGTTAAACCGCATGCATCGAGCATGCTCGGAAGGCAAGGCCGCCAAGCGGCGCGGCACCCGGCAGCGGGTCTGATTTAAAGAGCCCGTTTAAATGTGCGCAACAGAACGATCACCCAACCAAAGGGTTGGATTCACCTAACGGAAGTGGAACGCGGCAGCTCAGCTTGTGCGCCCACGACATTGTAAAAAGGGCCCGGCGTTTCTGTCGGGCCCAAAGCAGATGGTCTGCATAGCCAAGTGGTGGAGGTCCCACTGGCCACTTCGCTATCCGAGGTTGGACCATCCGCGGGCCGCCAACGAAAGATGCCGGCCCAGGAGGGGCTCGCGACGCGGAGCGCGCGTGCCCCTCACGTTCAGAATAGATTCTGTTACTTAAACCAGGCTTAGTCCGCAGGCCCATGTATGCGAGCACAGTCGGGCTCCCGCGGATGGATTCGCTGGCCATAGCGCGCGATCAGTCCGATTACCAGGCCCACCGATCACGGGAATCACGATCACCCAAAGACCGAGGGTATTTCCCGCAGGCGAGTGATTCGCGAACGACAGGGACTGGAAGAAAAAAAGTTGGTGAAAAAATTGATCAGGTGGAGCAGGACATAGGCCGTGACCGTGCTCAACGCGCCGATCACTATCGCAATCGCCTTGATGCGCGGCAGATGAGCATTCGCTGCAAAAGCACCTCGTGAAGCGTTTTCGTGCACATTAACTCCTGATCAATTCAGATTTGTTTGTTGCATCGGCTGCCGGAACGGCGTGACTTTGCTGAAACGCCAGCAAAGGTGGGCAGTGTCGGCATGCACCGATCTAAAGATCGACCTGCGGAACGCGGAAGGTGCCCGCGAGCGACTTCAGTTCTGCCCGATGCAATTCGGCTAGCCGCGAGAGGATTTTTTCTCCGGGTTTCAGCAAATGAACCTCGACCTGGCGGCGATCAATTTCGCTAGGCTTTCTCTTGACCAGGTCCAGCGCTTCGCACCGCGACACGAGCGCAACGACGCCGTGGTGATGCGCCTGAAGCCGCTCAGCCAGTTCGCCCACAGTTGCCCAATCGCGGTCCGGATAACCCTTGATATGCAACAACAACAAATACTGCAGCGGCGTAATGCCTTCGTCCTGAGCTGCTTGCTCGGAGAACCGCTCGAATCGCCGCATCTGGTAGCGAAACTCGGACAGCTGTTCGAAGTTCTCTTTGCTTAGTGTGCGAAAAGCTTCTTTCATGGGGAAAAAGTCCAGTCAGGAACCTAGATTGAAATTCTATTATATGGTGATAGATATGAGAGAGTCCTGCATGCGCAGGAACGGGGAGCTTGGCGTGACGCGCGCTTGGGCTGATTGGGGACAGCACACGCGGCGCACAGGGCCATGCACGCCCGCGATAGTAACAATACAAGCTGCCATGGCTGGTTCGAAACGGGGAGTGCAGACGACCGGTCATGAGCGCGCGAGCCCGGTATAACCCTAGACGAGAAAGTCCCATCGCTGCGACCAGTCGGCGTCCTCCTTCACAACTTGCCGCAAGATGTTCAGCGCCGCTTGCAAGCCGGTTCTGCTCGACGATCGCGGATAGACGACGTACACGGGATATGAGAATTCGGGTGCTTCGACGACTCGTTCGAGGACGCCATGATCGAGGTAAGACTTGACGACTCGTGTTCTGAAATAGCCCGAACCTCCGAACTGAAGGATGTATTGCAGAGCCAGCGGGCCGAGGTTGAAATACAGCGACGACTTCGCGTACTCGGGCAGCGATATGTCGTGCTGTCGTCTGTATTCGGGGCCCCAGTCTACATAGACATACGGTCCCGGTTTTTGTGACGTCCGGATCAGCACCAGCTTTTCCTCCACTATCTCCTCGACCTGAATGCCCGCGACATACTCTGGTCCGTATACGAGTGCCGCATCGAGCACTCCGCCGCGCACCTTTTGCTGGAGCACAGCACCGTCTCCCAACTCCGCGCGCACCGCATAGGTAGCGAGCTCCTGGCGCAACCTGGCGGCCCAATGCAGGACGAGTGGATTCGCGAGACTCGCGTCCGCACCGAACGTAAACATGTCGTCATAGCCGCTTGGCAATGGTAGATCGCGGCACGCCGCCTCCCAGGTCTGGACGAGCTGGCTGGCGTAGCCGAGGAATTTTTCGCCATCTGTAGTGAGCCGCGCGCCCGCTTTGTTGCGCTCGAACAGGCGACATTTCAGTTGCGCCTCGAGGTTCTTGATTCGTGCGGTTACCGCGGTCTGGGTGACGTGCAGTTGCGCGGCTGCCGAGACCAGGCTTCCCGACCTGACCACCTGGAGAAACGTGCGTGCGAGTTCGACGTCCATGGGGCCTGCATGCAAATAGTTTGATTTGAAGGTGCAGCAGTCTTGCACCGGGGATCAACTGCAACCATCAGCAACCCACCTGGTTGCATCGCTTGAATCGCTTTTATATTCAAAATTATTGCACATAAACAGCAATATATTTAACTTGTTGCTATGTGATACCGATGCTTAAATGAAATCGACTTCACTTGTTCACTTATTTATGTCCCGGCTGTGGACGCCTGACATTTCCGGCGGCCACATCTGACTGTCGCAGAGGATGTCGACCATGCGAGTCTTCAGGCTCGACGGGACGGCGAGTGATGTTGAAGAATCCAATAACGAACGATCAAGCGAAGGAGTCGAAAATGGGCATCGCACTATGGATAGTCGGCGCAATCGCGCTGATGGCCTCAGGGGCTGGCGTGACGTTCGCGCTTGCGTCGCTGATTCCGCAGGACGTGCTGCAGCAGGCGCAGGCCAATGGCCGATTTGCCGGACTGAGCGCTGACAGCCATGACGAAATTACCGGTAAGTCAGTCAAGGCCGCGGCGTCGAAATTGGCCCACCTGCGCGGTCAGGTCGGATAGCTGAAGACGTGCCGGTGGCTGTGTCGAAGATACCCCGCTCCTCGGCGCGTTCCAAAGTGCCACCTTCGCGATCTCGCCCCGGCTAGGCGTGTGTTTGTCGGTAAAGGCCCAGTATCAGGTCTGCCTGGGTGATCATGCCGGCGAGTTTCTCCTGCGTATCGAGCACCGGAATATGGTGATGGCCATAAGCGGCGAATATCGGCACGAGCTTCGCAATGGAAGTAATGACGCTGACTGTGGACACGTCGGTCGTCATGATGGACGCCACCGTCAGCGCTGAACCGGGGGTGGCGAACCATCGCTCAATGAATGTCGCCAGCACCCGAAGCTTTCCGGCTGCCATATTTCTTGCGACGTCGGCCGCAGTAATGATGCCGACCACGAACGCGCGGTCGTCAATGACAGGAAGCGCCTTGATGCCATGACGCTTGAGCATGGCGGCGGCGGTGGCAATCGCCGTGCCGGATGTGACCGAAACGACGGGGCTGGACATGATGTCCGCGCAGCTCAGTCCACTGAAGCCGCGCACGTACGATTGCAACTGTATTTCCAGCAGCAGCGATTCGAGATCTCCCGGGTCGATGTCCAGCAACTCGTTGCGACGGCCCAGCACTGCCTCGAGGTCTGCCCGTGTGAATCCTGGGCTGGCCGCTGGCGCACGGACGCCGGTTTCCCTGGCGGAGCGCGCCGCATGAGGATAGCGATGCCCCGTCGACGCGTGGAACACGATCGCGACCGCCAACAGCGCAAACGACTGCGCCGCTATTGGCGCAAAGACGAATCCGAATCCGAGGGCATGCACGGCCGGCCCACCGAGCACGGCCGTGAGCGCGACCGCACCCGAGGGAGGATGCACGCACCTGAACGCGAACATCGCACCAATCGACATTGCCACTGCAATCGGCGCGGCGTCGATCGGGTTCGTGATCCAGGTGGCACACGCCACGCCGATAACCGCGGAAACTATATTCCCGCCGATGATCGACCAGGGTTGTGCGAGAGGGCTCGCGGGAACAGCAAACAGCAGCACTGCGGAGGCCCCCATCGGTGCGACCAGCAGGGGGATGAGCGCGTTGTCGCCCAGGACTACATGCATCACCCCTGCGGTGAAGGATATGCCGAGCAGGGCGCCGAGACAGGACCTGAATCGTTCGGGCCAACCAAGTCCGACGGGTGAAGGGGAGAAGCTGAGAAGCCAGCGTGCGAGAGCGGATCGGACCATAAGCTTGGAAGATATTGTGAGCGGGCGACCTTACATCGGAGGTCCCCACCCATTCTCACTGCGAGGCAGCGTCTCCTGCCAAACGCATTGTAAAAAATATGTGATTATGACATATATCAACGTATTCGCCGGGGCGATTCCAGGCGGACGTAGCAGCTCAGCCGTAAGCCAGGCCATCGTTCGATGTCCCGGCACAAACTGAAGTCGGGCAGTTCGGACAAAGGTTAAAAATGCCCTGACGTCTTGCGGGTATGGCGGATTCACTCCCTCCACGGCGAAGAAGGAACCGAAGTTTTCCGGCGTCAATTCACGCAGGCAATTAATGGAAGCGTAAGTGCGGGCAGGCCGCCTCGCAGATGGTGACGAAGTCGGTGCGGAATGGGCATTTACTCCGTCCGGCAAGCGTAGTTTCTTCGCGGAAAACAAGCCGATCGACTTATACCGTTCACCGCGGTTACGTACGACGCCTGAGATCGGTGGCCTCACTGTACAGCAGGGACTCGAAATAATCCGCGGACTGCGCGGAGTGCAACTGGTGGGCACTGATCTCGTCGAAGTGTCGCCACCCTACGATCCCCAAGGTACGACCGCGCTGGTGGCGGCAAACCTCGCGTTTGAAATGTTGTGTGTGCTGCCTGGCGTTCTCTGCCGCGACTGACGAGCATGTGCGCTTTCAGCGAGCGCAAACCAGACGCCGGCGTTGTTCGCCGTTTTTTTCAAAATTTCTCTCAGAACTCGCCTATGAGCACTATCGAACAGCAGCTCATGCTAGCCGCGGATGTGTTGATCGACGCATTCGGCCGACCACACCGACGCAAAGCAAAAGCGGACGCTACGCACCCAAGCCTAAACGATGTTCGATGCATCTGAAATCCGGTATCGGGCGTTGCATCCCAGGCGAGATCGCCCGTTGTGCAACTGGTCGCAGCCGCGCCCGGTACAAACGAGGTGAAGCTTACCTCGCCGATTTCCCCGGCCGCCGTATCCGACAGCCCCGACCGAAGAGGTTCTCTTGTGCCGGAGGTTCTGCAATCCATTTCTTACACGGCCGCATTAGTCCAACCATTTAGGCTGTATCGCACTAAGCACTTTTAAGCCTGTTCTATCAAGAATTCAATCTATCACAGCGTGATGGTTGTTCGGTACAGTCACTGTGCTTCGTGCAGCTAGCGAAAGTCTTCTAAGGGCGGCGCTTTCAATCCTGAGTACGTCCGGCTGGCAATAGCTGCGTGTGGATTGCTCGATACGAACTTGTTGGATGGCGGATTCGCGTATCGATGTGATTAAATCATATGGAGGATCGCATGGCCGAAAGACAGCTGGAGCAAGCAGGCAATTTTGGTGTGAGGCCAGCTCTCAATGCGTTTGATTCTGGAATTGAAAAGGCCCGAAATTTGAGGGCTTGGGCCTTTCTTAATCGATACGGCGCGTTGATTCTGTTTTTCGCGCTATGGCAGGTTGCTAGCTCTCGCGGCTGGCTCAATCCCGCGGTGATTCCGCCGGTCGACGCCGTCGTGCGCGCACTGTTTGTCGCGCTAGTCAATGGCACGCTGCTGGGCGACCTGCTCATCAGCCTGCAGCGGGCTGGCATCGCATTCGCCGCAGCGGTCGTCGTGTCTATCCCGCTCGGTCTGGTAATGGGTACGTTCACGCGGCTTGAGAACGCGATCGACCCGATCTTGCAGATGTTTCGTCAAACGTCCGCGCTCGCCGTCTACCCGATTTTCATTCTGCTGATGGGTCTCGGCGAAACGTCGAAGGTGTTCGTAATTTTCTGGGCAACGGTGTTTCCGCTGCTAATGAATACGATGTCCGGCGTCAAGCAAGTCGATCGGCGTCTGATCGAGATGGCGCGCATGTTTGGTGCATCGAAGCTGCAGATCTTCCGCCGCGTGACGCTGCCGGGCGCGATTCCATCGATCTTCGTCGGGCTGCGGCTGAGCGCCGGGATGGCTCTGCTGATGCTCGTGGCGTCGGAAATGATCGGGGCCAATCAGGGGCTCGGTTTCAAAGTCATGCAGGCCCAATACAACTTTCAGATCCCGCTCATGTTTGGCGCGATCGTCCTGCTGGCGGGCCTCGGTTTGCTCAGCAACTACTCGTTAATCTTCCTGCAAAGAAGAATTTGCAAATGGGTCGACGCAAGGGATATCGGATGAATCCGGCTCCAGCTGCCGCACTGTTTTCTCGTAACGCTTCTCTAATTTCGTTCGCGCAAAAATACTGGAGTGGTAGACCGATGGTCCATAGGTTCAAAAATCTGGTTTTGAGTAAGACAGGATTATTGGCGACAGGCTTAATCATCTTCGTTGGTGCTCATGCCGTAGCATCGGCGCAGCAGTCAACGTCTGCAGTAGGTAGCCCGAACGTCACCGTGATCCGTTATCTGAGCAACACCGGTTCGATCAATGCCAGCGAGATTGCTGCGGCGAAGGGATGGTTGCAGGCAGACGGCGTCGTGTTGGAATCGAAGGGCTTTTCGCAAGGCGGCCCCGAGAGTCTTTTCGCGATAGCGTCGGGCTCGGTCGACGTGGCGGGTGCCGCGACTGCGGCGGTGATCAACGCGATATCCAACGGCAGCGACGTGATCGCCGTCAAGCCGGGTTTCGGCGTCAGCAAGACGGCCAAGAGCAATTTCTACGTGCTGGCGAAAAGCCCGATTACCAAGCCGAGCGACTTGATTGGCAAAACCATCGCCGTGAATACGCTGGGAGCCCATCTTGACTATACGATGCGCGAGTATCTGCGGATTCACAAGATTCCGCAGAATGCGGTGAGGCTCATCGTGGTTCCCGGGCCGCAGCTGGAACAGACGCTTAGATCCGGGCAGGTTGACGTCGTGGCTATCGGAGAGTGGCAGGCAGTCTTCGCAGGCAAGCTTGAGGCCGATGGCGGAGTGCGCGTGCTGTTCGACGACTATCAGGTACTGGGCAACATCACATTGGGATACGACGTCATGCGTAGAACGTTTCTCGAAGCCCACCCGGCGGCGGCCCGCGCGTTCGTGAGTGATTCAGCGAGAGCGGCGGACTGGGCCGCCGAGCATCCGGACGACGCCAGGAAACTGATCGCGCAGCTGCTTGCGGAACGTGGCGAAAATCCAGTGCTGGCTAGCTATTGGCCGGGTTTCGGACTCAGACAGAATGCGCTCTTCACCGATCACGATGCGCAGTTCTGGCTTGACGTTTTTGAGCGGGAAGGGACCTTGCGCAAGGGACAACTGTCGGTCAATACCGTGCAGACGAACCGATACAACAGTTACGCGTCGCAATAGGAGAGTGCCGATATGGCGCCGATTGGAAGCTCGCAGCACAAGCTGCAGATCAACCGTCTGAGCAAGTCGTTCAGGATTAGTGGATCCGTCGTGACTGTGCTGAAGGACATCGATCTCGATATTGCGGCTGGCGAATTCATTGTCATTGTGGGCGCTAGCGGTTCGGGCAAGACAACCCTGTTGCGAATCCTCGCCGGACTGGAAAAGGGCGATCGCGGGACGGTGAAAGTGGACGGCGAAATCGTGACCGGTGTCAGCAGCGAGCGGGCCATGGTCTTTCAGGAGCCACGCCTGCTGCCATGGTTGACGGTCGAAGCGAATATCGCTTTCGGGCTCGAACTGCAGAGGTATTCCGGTGAAGGCCTTCGCCAGAGGATCGGCGAATATCTGCACCTTGTGGGACTCGAGAATTTCCGCAGCGCCTACCCTAGCCAGTTATCCGGCGGCATGGCACAGCGTGTGGGCATCGCGCGAGCGCTGGCTATCAAGCCTGCCATCCTGCTGCTCGACGAACCGCTCGGCGCGTTGGACGCGATGAAGAAAATGTCAATGCAGCATGAGCTGGAGCGCATCTGGCTGGAAGAACAGGTCACCATGGTGATGGTGACGCACGATATCGAAGAAGCAGTCTATCTGGCGGATAAGGTCGTGGTGATGACAGGCGCTGCTGGGGATACATCACTCAAGATCGTTCCGGTGGATTTGCCGCGTCCGCGCGATCGGGGCAGTCCAGCTTTCGTTTGCCTGCGGGAATCGTTGTTGGGGGAATTCAAGTTCGATATTCGCAATTGATGAGATGTTCCACGCCGCTGGCGTGCTTTAAAGGATGCCGCGCGCTTTCTGAGCACGATATCAGAAACGCATTAGACGACGTGCCGTTTCGCTAAGTTTCGTATGCCCGCTGCGACAACGAAACTCCACTTCCGCACACGAGCTCGCTGACATTGATGCACACCGAGGAAAGACGGCAGGTACAACCAAATGGGGAAGAAAGTGCCCGGAGCGCTCCATCATCGTCGGCATCGATAGCTCGGTATACACCCAGCAGTCCTGAGGACAGGATCGACAGTCACGGATGGAGATTGCTGCCATATCGAAAAGATAGGTGTGTCAGGGAAATCCGGGCATGTCCCTACGCTATCGCCGACCTTGATCGTTCACAGCTGTAAGCGCGCAAGACGCAGTTGAGCCGGGTCCCTGCAGAAAAAGACGATTTTTGGGGAACCCGACGTGGGAATCAGCGGTCGGTCCGGAGATCAAATGGAACCGCAAACGACCGAAAAACGCATTCGCGATCGGGCATTCCAGCTATGGCAGCGAGATGGTGCATTGGAGGGGTGCGCCGACGAGTACTGCCATCAAGCTCGTCAAATGATTGAACGGGAAATAACCGAAGACGAAGGTAAGACACTACAACCAGACGTCTGAGCCGCAGCTGCATCCCTCGACGCGACTTTTCGTTTGCATCTCCGGTCTATCGGGAAACCTGACGCTTTGGAGCCAAAATGCCCAGTGTGCATGCTTCGTGTGCAGGTCGCATTCGGCGTACGGACGATTACGGACGTAAGTAGCGTATCTCATGAAACTAATAGAAGAGCTAGCGGACTTCAATAGCTGCTGCATCTTTTGCAGTTGTTGAAAAGCTTTGCCGTGGAGCCATCGCGTGAAAGGCGCATGCAGCACTGAATTGGATTTTCTGTCTGTGTCATGGCCGCAAATCGCAGAAGGTACCCAATGCCGTCTTCAGCGGTATCTGGCCGTTTGACGGTCAAGCACGATCAATCGCATTGATGTCCATGGGCGTCGAGAAGCGATTCGCGCTCGCCTCGACCTTACGTCCCGGCTAGGCGCTAGCCCGAACATCTATTCCGAGTGCCTGTACGCGAGCAACACGTCGAGTGCTTGACGGATCTGGGATATCCCAGTAAGTGCGCCTTCGAGCGATTCAAAACGCAAATTGACGCTTGAGTCCACTCGGTGTCGCAGCGCGTCGGTCGCCGGTCCGTGCCCTCTCAGGTTTTGAATCGTGACCTCGAACGTTCGAGGAGCGACTTCGCTGACGAAGATCGCGTAGCCGCAATGCACCTCACTATGATGAATCGTCACAAGGTCCTCCTCGTATTGCATTGAGAGGCAGTGGGGGCGTATCGGCACCGAGCCATTTTAGGACATCCTCGCACGCTTCGCTGTTCTCAAGGGATAGGCGCAGCCGCGTAAAGTTGCGGGCAACCAAACCAACCGATTGAGTTCCCATGCCCCGCCCGCAGCGTAGCGGTGCGCTGGCAGCGCAATTTGCGGCACCTACGGTGCTGGTGCAATGCTGGACAGCTCCACCAATTACTGCGTCGATTTCGTTTTTTATATGTCACATTATGACATATAATTGAGATAAAGATTGTTAGGTCTGAGCCTAGTTGCCTGAGAAGAGGCAGCGGGGCTGGCCAATAAATGCGTTTCATCATACTGTGCATCGTCATCCCGAACTTTTTTGCACGCGGATGAGCAGCGAGATAAACACCACCACGATTCCTACTGATGGTCATTGAAAGTGACGCCTCGTTTCTACGGAGCAGGTGTGCAGGGACATAGCAAGATGCTCGCCATTTCGCGCTCGCGCTCACAGCAAGGCGCCTGATCCGTGCAGGCAACGGGCACGATGCGCATTTCGACGAAGGGGCGGTATGGTGCAGCGCGGGATCCAACAAGGCTAAGACGTCTGATTCAACCGACGAGGATTGATTCTTCTTTTGGCGTTTCGGGCGCTGTTCGTGCATTTAGATACGATGCAGAGGCGGACGCGCCGGCATCGCGGGGCAAGTCTTGAAAATTTTGATTATCGAAGACGAAGTAAAGATGAGCGCCTTTCTGAAGAAGGGGCTCGAAGAATCGGGTGACCTGGCCGATGTCGCGAACGACGGTGCAGATGGTCTGGCTTTGGCCCTAAAAGAGAATTACGACGTGATTTTGCTCGACGTGATGCTGCCAACGATGGACGGCCGAACCGTACTCAAGAATTTGCGCGTCAGCAAGGCTACCCCAGTAATCTTTCTCACGGCGAGCGGCGATGCTATCGATCGCGTGCGAGGGCCGGAACTCGATGGGCAGGATTGTCTCGTCAAGCCTTTCGCATTTGTCGAGCTGCTGGCGCGGGTGCACGCACTTGGCCGGCGCGACCCGCCGCGTGAGAGCGACCTGATCAAGGTCGCCGATCTCGAGATCGATGTTATCCGACGCCAGATCACGCGTGGCGGCATGCACATCGATCTCACGCCGCGCGAATTTGCTCTCTTAAAGTTGCTCGCCAGTAGGCAGGGAGAGGTGCTGAGCTGCACCCAGATCGCCTCGTATGTATGGGACATGAATTTCGACAGCTACACCAATGTCGTAGAGATTGCGATCCGTCGGCTGCGCGCGAAGGTCGACGATGACTTCACCTTGAAGCTCATTCGGACTGTGCGCGGGGTTGGGTATGTGCTCGGTTCCAAAGAGTCGGGCTAACGCGCATGCGCGGACGAAATACGGAACTGTGCTGTGTCCATACGCCGCGGTCGCCTCGCTCCTGGTTCCGTGAAGGTTCCGGAGGACGTTGAAGTTGGTGAGATTCATTCGATGAGACACAGCGTACGGCCCGTCTTTAGCCACGGCCAAGCGCAGGGATCTCCAGGCCGTTTCTCAAATGTTCCAGAACGCGGCACACGAGGCGCACACCGGAATCCAACGGTTGGCGAACAAGCAGTCGCCTCGAATTTGATACCGTTAGAAAGCCTAGCATAACGCCGTATTGGATGTTGCTCACAGCATTGGCGCGCGACCTGCTCAGAATGGGACGCGTGATGCCGCGAACTCCGGCGCCAGAGACCTGGTTCCAATATCTCAAACGGCTCAGCAAGCACGTCGCTACAGGCCCCAAACGATGTCTACATTCTGCTTTTGAGCTTCACGAAGCATGTCCAAAAAGGGATACGCGCGCTGTGCCAGTCCTACACTGCGCTCGCGTACACCGGTTTGTGCTCCGTAGTGCATCTCATCGTGTTCATCAGACGTTCTCTGGTCTTCCGCGATAGCGTCTTCCATCCGGCCAATGACATCTAGTAACTCATGGCGTGCGATAACGCCACGCGGACCAAGGCGTTTGCCAACGATACCAAGAAGGTAATTCGCGAGATCGGCAAGCATCAAGACGTCGGGTGACGCTCGCGATTTGAATGTGATCAACATAGCAGGTCACCTCCTGTTAAGTGAAACCATTGGTGTGCAATAACGCGACGTCAGTTTCCATACGAGTTCGTATCGGACACTTGTGGGCTTTCGACCGGGTCGGACGAGGAATTATCGCTTCGGCAATAGTATATCACGACGTGATATAAATGAAATCAGACTGAGACATATTGATCAGACGGATAAGCGATATTGCAGAGTGAAAGAGTCGTCAACGATGCACTCGCTTCCTACGCGGGAAATAGACCGGTCGACAGATACCGGTCACCGCGATCGCACACGACGAAGACGATCGTCGCATCTTCAACCTGACGGGCGACCCGTAAAGCAACTTCGCACGCGCCCGCTGCCGAGACGCCACAAAAGATGCCTTCTTCCGCAGCCAGGCGCTGCACCATCGCTTCTGACGCCACCTGACTCACGGTCTCGACCCGATCTATGCGGCGTCGGTCGAAAATCCTTGGCGTATGAGATTCCGGCCATCTACGGATGCCCGGAATGCGCGAACCATCCTCCGGCTGCACGCCGATAATTTCCACGCTCC
Organism: Caballeronia sp. SBC1; assembly: GCF_011493005.1. Lineage (NCBI taxonomy): Bacteria > Pseudomonadati > Pseudomonadota > Betaproteobacteria > Burkholderiales > Burkholderiaceae > Caballeronia > Caballeronia sp. SBC1. The sequence continues at coordinate 255,549 of NZ_CP049159.1, read as the reverse complement.
CGCTCTGTTCCTTCAGAAAGCGCGATACACCCATGATCGTGCCGGTGGTCCCCATCGCGGAGACGAAATGGGTGATGCGTTCCGCCGTGTCACGCCAGATCTCGGGTCCGGTGGTCTCATAGTGAGCCAACGGATTGTCGGGATTGGCGAACTGGTCGAGGATCACGCCCTGGCCCTCCTGCTGCATTTTTTCGGCCAGGTCGCGAGCGTATTCCATCCCGCCGGTTGCCGGCGTCAGGATTATTTGTGCGCCGAAGGCCGCCATGCTCTGGCGGCGTTCCACCGAGATATCTTCCGGCGTGATCAGGACCATCTTGTAGCCCCGAATTGCCGCCACCATGGCGAGCGCGATACCCGTATTGCCGCTCGTGGATTCGATCAATGTGTCGCCCGGCTTGATGTGCCCACGCGCTTCCGCATGCTTGATCATCGACAGTGCAGGTCGGTCCTTCACCGAGCCCGCGGGGTTGTGCCCCTCGAGCTTGCCGAGGATCACGGTGCCCCGTTCGCTGATGCCGTTGTCAGGGATGCGCTGAAGCTGGACCAGCGGAGTGTTGCCGATGGTGTCTTCGATGGTTTTGTAAGACATGACGTTTTCCAATCGGTCGACGTGATGAGCCGCCAGGTGTCGGACGGCACGGCCTGGGGAATCACCTGGGAGGCTTACGGGCGCTCCCGGGTTGTGTCGTCTTTATGCCTGGGCACCGGTGCAAACCGTTTCTTCAGGTGGTGCAGGGGGGAGCGCCGGAACATCTCCCGTTGCTCCTCTTCCTCGAAGAACGCGAGCGACGGCTTCACCAGATCGCTACGGCTGATCAAGCCCACCAGACGACGCGACTGTGGATCCGACACCACGGGCAAGCGCTCGAGTCCATGCACCGCCAGCCGGTTGGACACGATACGGCAGGTTTCCCCGGGCAATGCCATGATGGGTGTGTTTGCGCCGAACAGGTCGCTCATGACCCGGATGGCTGGATTGCCGGTTCGCGCGATAAATCCGTCACGCTCGATCATTCCTACCAGCGCGCCGTCTCGTGTCACCGGAAACGCGCGATGTATTTGTTTTTCACCAAAGTATTTCGCAAGCACCTCGGCGACCGGCATATCCGCGTCGATCGTCTCGACCTTGCGTGTCATCACCTCCTCGACGAAGTGACGTTCGAGCGGATCGATGCCGTACTCCCGATAGATGTGGTAACCGCGGCGCGCGATCTTCTCGGTCAGGATGGAGCGCCGCATCAGCAGCACCGTGAATCCGTACGCGACAGCCGAAGCCATGAGCAGGGGCAGCAGTACATTGGCGTCATGGGTGAGTTCGAACGCGAACACGGTTGCCATGATCGGTGCGCGCATCATGCCGCCGAGCGTCGCTGCCATGAATACCAGCGGCCATACGGCGGGTTCCCCGCCAGGCAGGAACGGTCCGGCGATTGTTCCCATGGCCGCACCCATCATCAGCAGCGGGGCGAGCACGCCTCCGGACGTCCCCGAGCCGAGGGCGATGACCCAGATGATCGCCTTCACCAGTATCAAGCCGGCCACGACACTGATGGCAAGATGGTTATGCAGTAAATCGCCGATAACGTCATAGCCTACGCCGAGCGCGCGTGGCTCGAAATATCCGCCGATGCCCACGGCAATGCCGCCAAGCGCTGGCCACCACATCCAGTGAATCGGCAATTTGCCGAAGAGGTCCTCGACCTTGTAGAGCGCCGATGACAGGCCCCACGACATTGCGCCGGCCACGAGACCCGCCACCACGCATGAAATGAGGCCGAGCGGACCCAGTGGAATGGTTTGCAACGGGAAGAGGGCGCCGCTGCCGATCAGCAGCGGGCGCGTGAAACCGGCCACCGCGCACGCGACGGCGACGGGCAGCAGGCTACGCGGGCGCAGTTCGAACAGCAGCAGCTCGACCGCGAGCAGAACTGCCGCGACAGGTGTACCGAAAACCGCCGTCATCCCGGCTACGGCGCCGGCGACGAGCAGCGTCTTGCGTTCACCGGCGGTCAGGTGGAAATATTGTGCGAGCAGTGACCCGATTGCGCCGCCTGTCATGATGATTGGCCCTTCCGCACCGAACGGGCCGCCGCTGCCGATGGCTATTGCGGAGGAAAGCGGCTTGAGCACCGCGACCTTCGGCGACATCTTGCTCTTACCGAACAGGATGGCTTCGATCGCTTCAGGAATGCCGTGTCCGCGGATGGCTTCGCTGCCATAGCGCGCGATCAGTCCGATTACGAGGCCACCAATCACGGGAATCACGATCACCCAAAGACCGAGGGTATTGCCCGCGGGCGAGTGATTCTCGAACGACAGGGACTGGAAGAAGAAAAGGTTGGTGAAGAAATTGATCAGGTGGAGCAGGACATAGGCCGTCACCGTGCTCAACGCGCCGATCACTATCGCAATGGCCGTGATGCGCGGCAGATGAGCATTCGCTGCAAAATCACCTCGTGAAGCGTTTTCGTGCACATTAACTCCTGATCAATTCAGATTTGTTTGTTTGCATCGATCTAAAAATCGACCTGCGGAATGCGAAAGGTGCCCGCGAGCGACTTCAGTTCTGCCCGATGCGATTCGGCGAGCCGCGAGAGGATCTTCTCTCCGGGTTTCAGCAAATGAACTTCGACCTGGCGGCGATCAATTTCGCTAGGCTTCCTCTTGACCAGATTCAGCGCCTCGCACCGCGACACGAGCGCAACTATTCCGTGGTGATGTGCCTGAAACCGTTCAGCTAGTTCGCCGACGGTTGCCCAATCCCGGTCCGGGTAGCCCTTGATATGCAACAACAGCAAATACTGTAGCGGAGTAATGCCTTCGTCCTGAGCAGCCTGCTCGGAGAACCGCTCGAACCGCCGCATCTGGTGACGAAACTCAGACAGCTGCGCAAAGTCCTCCTTGCTCAGCCCGCGAACAGCTTCTTTCATGGCTGATAGTTCAGTCAGGAAGTTAGATCGATATTGTATCATACAGTGACATATACGAGAAAATCTTGCATGTGCAGAATCGGGAGACCCTAGCGTGACGCACGCTTGCCACATGGGAGACAGCCTACGCAGGGGGGAGGGTCACGCACGCCAGCGATGGCATCTGCACCGGCTGTGGCTGGCTAGTTTTAAATGAAGAACGAGTCAAGAGCGCTCGATGGGGGGCTGTCGAACCACTAACAAGGTTCTCTGGCAACGTCCGCGGCGGTCCGTGGAGAAAGTATTTCGTCATCCTGTTCAGGATCAGCGCTTTTGAACAGAACATCACACGACACCCGTTCGAGCAACTGCGCATGATTCTCGCCACCCCACCAACGGGTAAGAAAATTTTCGTGGTGATGGCCGATAACGATCAAATTCACCTTAAGACTATTTGCAAGGCGGGGAATTTCGTCGATGGGGTTTCCCGTGACAAGGTGCATGGTTGCGTTAACGTCCCACTCCCGAAGTCTGTCGATTCCTTTTTGAAGCACGGCTCGCGCGCCCTCTTCGTCGATGTCAAAACCGACTGAAGACAAGACGTCGAATCCGCGTGTCCAGCGCGCGCAATTGAAAATCGCGACCAGGTGGGTCTCGGCGCGGAGTCGTTTCGCGAGCTCCGCACCACACCGCAAGGCGGCTTGTCCCTCCGGTGTAGCGTCATAGCAAAGCAAGATACGGTCAAAGGAAGACATCAACAACTCCCAAGTCTCAATAGCTCACGTACCGAAACGCACCCTCTGACGCAGGCTCGTACGTCGCTAAAGACGTAGACCATTTCCAGCTACGTGAAGAGCGGTACTGCTTCGATTAGAGCGAAACCGAGCAATACACCAATCGTCGCGCTAACCAATTTTGGGTGCCATCGATTCAGGTGCAGCGCTGTAAGAAGGCTACCGACCAGAATGACTCCGAGCATGGCAAAGGCAGCCAGTAAATACCCAATTTCAAAGTCGCTGCTGATGATCATGACCCTTCCTCCCGACGCGTGATCCGGCTTCAATGACAACCGGAAAAGGACGTAGAAAAACAAATTCGCAACCAAATTATACATCACGCTGAGATATAAAAGGGTGCGACGCGCGAGTTGCAACTCTCTGATCAGCCGGTCGCTTGACGGGCAAATTAAAGGAGGTATTCAAGGATGCACTGCTGGGTCGTACGAGCAGGGGCATGCATTGACGCCCCGAACTGAGAGACTGGCTTAGAGCGTGGTACGGGCTCTAGCCGCTGCAGACGAAGCATTTCTCACGATGCCTTCTGAACCTGACACCGCGGCTCGGGGCTTCCGCCAGGACGACTCTCAGGAGCGCATCAATGCGTTTTGCTAAAGGCGTACTCGTCGAATGATCGCCCACAGCGACCGGCAAGCGCCATTAGCGACGGTTTCGCATCACATCCCAACAGTGTCGATGATCCATTCGCCTGAGCAGTCGCCGTCGCATCCATTCACGACGATAGTGGCTGATGACGAGCAGCGTAGCGACGGCCAGCCCAAATGAACCCACCATAATCCCCACCCACAAGTCAGTCACGACGACTCCTTTCCATTACGGAATCTGATCAAGCTCCGGGGCGGCGTTCGATTAAATATGGATCGAATTGCGCATCATGACGGGATCGGGCGGCAAGCCGTGTTCCGCAGGTGTCATTCAACGGATCCGCGCAGCAGCCTTGAGAACCGAGTGACCATTGTTGGTGACAAGTGGCCGCGGTTGCCCGGACGTGAGCTTTTCCATCGTAATGAGTTGGCGTTCAAGAAGGGCTTCCAGATCCGCACGGTCGACGTCGATCTGATCTGGAGCGTCCCTAAGCAGCATTAGGGTTGCGAACTCATGAGGACTCAGCATTGTCGTCTCCTACGTAACAGGTGCTTCATTGGCTGGGAACCTGACTTTCGCCGCAATCCAGTTTACCTAACGGATTTCGGATGCGAGGCGATCATCTTAATGTGCATTTCAGCAAATGCTCGATATGTGGGATAAATTTCTTTCAGGGTGATTTTCGTGTGAAGATTTCCTTCCGGTTTGTGTCAACTCGCTTGGTACCAAAACGAGAGAGCGGTTGATTTGAGTCGCCCTACTCGGTGAAACCTTCTTGGGAGGAGTTTCTTCCGGGTACCGTGGATTGTCACTGTTTGAATCGATGCTCTGGTGTCAGTGAGCATCGCGTAGCGCGATGCCGCGAAGATATCCGAGGCGTTGTCTGCCCTAAGCGGGTGAATTTTTAGCTTTCCTCTCCATCCGTCTCCCAAACCGGCGATCCCGAACTGTCCTGCGACGCGCCACCTCGGGTTTGGAACCGCTCTTGTCGCTCTTGGGTGACGGTCCCTTGTGTTTGTATGCGACCGTGCGACCGGGAACAGGGCTCAGACACGTGACATCTAAGTACGTAACCGCGTCCGACACAAACGGACGCGCAATGGCCAGCCGGCCCTGTCAAGAGAGATCATATGAAAGCCATTCATGCGGCATTGTTCAGCGCACTGGCGTTCGCCAGTTTTCCGGGCTGGGCGCAGAGCGCTGGACCCACGGATCCGCAGATAGCGGCGATAGTTGTGACCGCCAATCAAGTCGATATCGACGCCGGCAAGCTTGCGGAGTCCAAGACGAAGTCGGCTGGCGTCAAGGCGTTCGCGCAGCGAATGGTCACCGACCATAGCGGCGTCAACCGGGCGGCTGTCGACCTGGTGCACAAGCTAGGTGTGACGCCACAGGAAAACCCGACCAGCCAGAGCCTCAAACAAGGCGGCGACGACAATCTGACCAAGCTTAAGGGGCTTGGCGGCAAGAACTTCGATCGGGCATACATTGACCATGAAGTGACCTACCACGAGAGCGTGCTGGACGCGCTCGACAAGACGCTGATCCCGAGCGCACAGAACGTGGAGCTTAAAGCGCTTCTCGTCAAGGTGCGGCCGGCTTTTGTCGCGCACCTCGAGCATGCGAAGCACCTACAGGCGGAACTGGGGAAGAGCGGTGCATGATTCCTTGCCTGATGCCGCCGGCAACCGCCGTGTCAACCTCGGCGGCAACCCGCGGCGGGGCACATCCGGGCTTAACCTGGGTGTGGTGGCTTCCCTCGTTCTGGCGTTCTCCAGCGGGGCCGGCGCTTCACCCACGACATACACGGTCGTGATCGAACAGATGCGTTTCAACCTCCGGAGCTGACGGTGCGGCGCGGCGATCACGTGACATGGGTTAACAAGGATCTGTTTCCCCACACCGCGAGCGCAAACTCGAAGGCATTCGATTCGCGCAGCATCGCGCCGGATGCTTCGTGGACTTATGTGGCCGGTCAGCCAGGCAGTTATGCATATCGTTGCAGCTTTCACCCGGCGATGGGTGGAATACTGACCGTCCGATGAACCGGGCGAAAGAGGGTTCCATGACGGAAACAGCTGAAACATATCCGGTATTGGTCGCAAGCGACGAACTGAAGCTTGCACGCCGCATTGGTGCGGGAGATCGCGTAGCGTTCGAATTGCTGATGCGCACGCACAACCGGCGCCTGTATCGGCTTGCGCGTGCCACGTTGGGCAACGACGCGGAGGCGGAGGACGCGCTGCAGGAAGCCTATCTGTCGGCCTACAAAAGGATTGGTCAGTTCCGCGGCGACGCCGCTCTCCCGACGTGGTTATCGCGGCTGGTCCTCAATGAATGCTTCGGCCGCTTGCGAAAGGAGGCTCGTCGCCAGAACGTGATCCCGATGGTCAACGCAAACACCCTCGCTGAAGCTGACATCGATGCCATGAGCACAAACGAGTCCGACCCACCAGACAAGGCCGCGGCGCGCGCCGAGATGCGTGCGCTGATAGAGCGCAAACTGGACGAACTGCCCGAAGTCTTTCGCAGTGTATTCGTGATGCGCTCAGTCGAGGAACTCAGCATCGAGGAAACAGCGCAGTGCCTGCAAATTTCCGAAGCAACCGTTCGCACCCGACATTTCCGCGCAAGGAGTTTGCTGCGCGAATCGTTGGCACAAGCGATCGATCTTGCCGAGCGCGATGTATTCGAGTTCGGCGGCGCTCACTGTAACCGCGTGGTTGCGAATGTACTGGCGCGCTTGACGGATGAGGATCGCCGGGGCGGCAATGGGAATGAATCACCTTGACCGGATGTTGCCTTCGCGGACAATCGAGCGTTATTGGCTTGCTCCGGAAACCTATGAACAGACTACCCTTGGTCCGACTGGAAAGCGGGCGATCGTAGTCCACCTCATCTGGATAATCTTCGGGGTTGTGGCCCTGTTGGCGAGTTCAGGTGCGCAGGCAATTGCGATCAAGGTGGTATCCGGTACCTACGGGCAGAACTGCGGAGCGCAACGCGGCAACGCAACATCCGAACTCGCGATTCGGTGCGACGGGAAAGACACGTGCGAATATCGCGTTGACCGGAGAAGGGTCCCTGACCCCGACGCGGGTTGCCCAAAGGATTTTCTCGCGGAGTGGCGCTGCGGCAAAACCGAGTTTCATACCGCCATGCTCAGCCCGGAGGCCGGGGCAGGCAGCACGCTGGTGCTGAGTTGTGTCCGACAGACGGGCGCGGGAAAATAGCGATGGATGTTTTAGTCAGCCCGCCGATGCATGCTGTCGCACATGCAGAAACTCCTTACGCACACTGACTGATTCACGCCTATCGACCCGGCCAAATGGAAAAACCTCTACTTGGAATTCTGCTGGTCAAGAGGCACTCAATATGACCGGGTGACCGTCGACGTCGAATGAAACGAACATGCCAACGGTTCCCGCCTTGATCGATTCCACCATTTTGTTCAAAGGCGCTTCGGCGTCTTCGGAACTGGGTGCGTGTCCGTTTTTTCCCGAGAGCGCTGCGACGAAGACGATCGTCCAATCCTGAAGGAATTGCCGGGATTCGTCGAGCAATTCGTCAAATGCGCCTAGTTCCTCTGGAGTTTTGTCGAGGCATGCCAACGGCGTCAGGGCACCGCCAACACCCGCTTCGAAACGGGTTCGCTGCTCTGGCGTGCAGTCCTCGGGCAACTCCACTCGGGTGAAGACGAACAGCAACCGCTGAGGCTCGGCTTGTTGCCGAGCGACAGCGACCAGGTCATCAAAACTCGAAATGCTCGCGCTCATTTTTACGCATCCTTATGGCGTGGCGCCGGCACCGGCCCCACGCGGTGATCAGCCGCTCATCCTCGGTTGAGTTGTCCATCTAACCGGGTCTGCCGCACGCTCGATTGATAAAGCAGGACGAGGGACAACCAGACAATTCCATAGAGCAACATGAAGCAACTTGAGCGCAGGCCGGCTATATGATTATCAGAACCTCATGGACACGGCGCGATCACAAGGCGTTCGAGACGCCTGGTTGCGCTAAGTTGTCGATTGATCCTCTCGCGACACGCAAAGTTTTCCCAGTAGCAAAGCAACGTCGCCCCTGTTGATCTACCACGGACACGTGTCAACCCTTTGGTCGCACTCTGAAGTTCTACGTCGTACTCAGCGTAGCGATAGGTCTTCTGGACGAACAATCACCTTTGGCCTACGCGCTAAACTTGCTTTGTAAGATACCCGTCGCGCGTAGGACTCACAGGTTAGAACTTTCCCATTGCCCACCTGGTAAAGGCGCAGAGCATTGAATTCACCCTTCATGTCGGTGCGACAACACGTCGCGCAAAACGATTGCCTGATTATGTTCCTCGTCCTTCGCCCCATAGATGAGCGTAATTAACTGACCATTCGCATCGGTTAAAAGACGTCGGATCTGCTCCTGCGCTTCTTCAGTGTCAAGCTCCGCCCGGTAGCGTTGCTGAAAGACCTCCCATCGCTTCGGGACGTGTCCAAACCATTTACGCAATTGTGCGCTTGGCGCGAGGTCGCGCGCCCATTGATCGAGTGCGAGTGTCTGTTTGCTGCGTCCGCGGGGCCAGACGCGGTCGACAAGCACACGATAGCCGTCGTCCTTTGATGGATCTTCGTACGCCCGCTTAATCAAAATCGTCGACTTCGTGCGCTTCGCATGTGGCATGCTTTGCTCCGATCGAGAAAACGCATCAGTGGGTGTTATGTAGCCGTCGCCCGACGTGCACCGTCGTATGCGAGGAGTGAACCGACTCGCCCGCGTAGCATGGGAAGGACTTCGCTTTCGAACCACGGGTGTCGTTGAAACCACGGCTGGTTACGCGGGGATGGGTGTGGCAACGGGATGAAGGTTGGCGCGTAGTCCTGCCATGCCCTGACGGTCTCGGTGAGCGACGGCTCGCGCCGGGTGCCAAGAAAGTGACGCTGCGCATATTGACCGATCAGCAACGTCAGTTGAATCTGCGGCAGCTTGTCCAACAGGCTGTCTAGCCATAGTTGCGAGCACTCCCGACGCGGGGGGTTGTCGCCGCCCTTGCCCCGCCCGGGATAACAGAATCCCATCGGAACAATCGCGAACCGCGATTCGTCATGAAACGAGGCGACATCGACCCCAAGCCATTTCCGTAGGCGATCGCCGCTTGCGTCATCCCACGGTATGCCTGATGCATGCACGCGTGCACCTGGCGCGTGTCCGACGATGAGGATGCATGCGTCGGCTCCCGCCCGCACAATCGGGCGAGGGCCGAGCGGCAGATGCTGCTCGCACGCGCGACAAGCACGCACTTCGCTCAAAAGCGCGTTGAGAGAGGGATATTGACGTTCACTCACTTTTCGGCCATCTCATTTCCAAACCGTCGTCATGACGTATTCGTCTCTCATTGGCACTTCTCGGCGTATCTGACGGACTCAGGAGAGCGATGGTGACAAGTAGCGACGAGTTTTGAATGGCCGCCAGTTCATGCTCAATACCCGCCTCCAAGTAAAGGAGGTCACCGGTACGAAGAATTCGATGCGCGTTTTCCACGCTGAAGTCCACCTCGCCCTCAATGCATTGCACCGTAATCGGCCCGTCCACCGCGTGCGCGTGCATTCCCTTGCCTGCCAACAGAACGATTCGCATGACTTCAAGGCGGTCATGCTTGAACAATGCCGTGGTCGGAGTCTGTTCAAGCTCATCGCCCAACGGAAGAAGGCATGCAACTTCGCCGGACGAAAGATGAGATATTGCCACCGGATTTCTCCTTGATACGAGACGGTTGGGTCAACAGGTGAGCGTCGCCTCGAGACGCCCATGTTGTCACTCGTGAGATCACTGCGCTTCCCGGCGATGGGCCATTCCGGCTGAATCCAGTGCGGCCAGCCCGCCAAAGCGGCTGAAGGCAGCGGACGACCCTTAGAATCAAAGTCACATGTTCTTAAGATTCTTAAGGCAGCTCGCTTGAGCGACGTATCGCGGGCGTCAATGGGTCGTTCGAGAAGAAAGGCTCGCCGCTCACTCGTTTTTACAATTCGGCACGGGCTTGGCTGCCCGCGGTGAGCGGCACGTCTCAATATGGCAGTCGATGAACCACCTGTCGTTCGGTCTCACCTTCACGTTGCGCTGCCGCCGCCTCCGCTGTAATCACATGACGGAGCTGCACGAACCGCTCATCTCCCAGTCCATAGACCAGTGGATCTAAGTGCCCGAGCGTGTCCGAAAGTTCGATCGTGCGCCAGTCGTCATCGTCGAGATGACGCACCGCCGCAGGAAACAGCGTCAACTCCTCGACGACCATATTGTGCCGCAGTCGCTCCGCGTAAAGCCGGACATGGATGTCGACGAGTTCCGGTGACATGTTTTCTTCACGGGCCGCCGCTTCAAGCTCCTGCAAGAGTTCATGGCCCTGAAGAATTAACGTCGCATGTTGGACCTCGATTTCGTGGCCGAGCGCCACCGGTAGAGCGTTCTTTCCCAGCAACTTTTCGACGATACGGTCCTCGATCGCATGGTGGGTCACGTCGGGAAAGCGCGTCAAATAGTATAGTGCATCCACGAATAGCGCGATCTTCGGCGCACCCGGATCGGTGCGAAGTGACGATTGATCGCTGAGCAGGCGCACCAATCGTTCAAGCGTTACATGCTCCGCATGTAGCCTTTCAATGATCGTGCCCATCTGGCGCCTCGTTCGCGTCCGTTTGCGCCGTCATCGTTTCGAGCGCCAACGTCGAGTGCGCATAAGCGGCGCCCGCGCGCATTTCGGCCGCAACCCAAATGGCCTCCATAATCTCCTGCTCGGTAGCACCACTTTTCAGCGCGGCAGCCGTGTGCCCCTTTATGCAATAAGGGCACTGAGTGACATGGGCGACGGCTACGGCGATCAGCTGTTTCGTCTTTCCGTTCAGCGCACCATCAGCGAAGACGGCTCGGCTGAACGCCTTGAAGGCAGCGAGGGGTTCGGGCGCGAGCTCCTTGCGTTTGCTTGCGACTTCTGAACTCGACGGCGGGTACATTGGTTTGTCCACGGTTCAACTCCGAAGATAGTTTAGATGCGACACTGCACGGCTAGGGCCGTGCACGCCGTGTCCGAGCCCGGATCGGACGGAGAAACGACTGGTGAGAAAATTCAGGAAAGCGGCTACCAATATGTCAACTTAACCTTTGCTTATTTTGACCTTGTATCCTGCCTCGTCGAACGCAACCAGGAATTCCTCGGGTAACAGCCACGAGTCAACCATTACAATCCTGGCATTGACGTTCACGTCGACTTTCGCATCCGGGTCCACCGTGCGCATGGCCCCCACGAGGGTAGACAAGTCGTTGTCGCCGGTCATGTGCTCCACTTCGAATTCCATGTGTTCGATTTCCATGTGTGGCTCCTTCGATCTATGCTGATGAATACTTCGGACTCGAACGGCCATCCGCTGGCAGGCCACAGGGATCAACATTGCGCCGACGCCGGACAGATCGAACACTCGTAGCACCATGTGCCGCCGTTGGCGTCCAGATGCGACCCATCCGGTTTGCCCTTCCCGCCATGTCGTTTATTCAACCAGCGGAGGCTTCTCGAACGTATGGAAGGGCGCCGGGCTCGGGACCGTCCATTCGAGCCCCTCAGCCCCGTCCCACGGATTATCGGCTGCTCGCTCCAGCCCAACGCCTCGGTAGGCCGGCAGCGCGACACAGAACAGGAAATACACCTGCATCAAGCCGAAACCGAATGCGCCGATCGTGACCACCTGGTTCCAGTCGGTGAACTGGGCCGGGTAGTCGGCATAGCGGCGCGGCATGCCCGCGAGACCCAGAAAATGCATTGGCAAGAACGCGACGTTGAATGTGATCATCGTGCCCCAGAAATGGATCTTGCCGCGTAGTTCGTTGTACATATGCCCGGTCCATTTCGGAGACCAGTAATACCAGCCCGCGAACATCGCAAACAGCGATCCGGCAACCAGCACATAGTGGAAGTGGGCGACGACGTAGTACGTACCGTGCAGCGCGATGTCCAGAGGTGCCATGGCAAGAATCAGGCCGCTGAAGCCACCGATCGTGAACACGAAGATGAATCCCACCGCGAACAGCATCGGCGTTTCGAACGTCAGGGAACCGCGCCACATCGTTGCGACCCAGTTGAACACCTTCACGCCGGTCGGCACGGAAATGAGCATCGACGCATACATGAAAAACAACTGGCCGGTGACCGGCATGCCGGTGGCGAACATATGGTGCGCCCACACCATGAACGACAGGATCGCAATCGACGCCACGGCATAGACCATCGAGCTGTAGCCAAAGAGCGGCTTGCGCGAAAATGCCGGGATGACCTGCGAGATGATGCCGAACGCCGGCAGGATCATGATGTACACCTCGGGATGCCCGAAGAACCAGAAAATATGCTGGTACATCACGGGATCGCCGCCGCCACTCGCATTGAAAAATGACGTGCCGAAATGGCGGTCGAACAGCAGCATCGTGATGGCACCCGCCAGCACCGGCATCACGGCGATCAGCAGATAGGCGGTGATGAGCCAGGTCCATACAAACATTGGTAGCTTCATCATTGTCATGCCGGGTGCGCGCATGTTGAGGATCGTGACGATGATATTGATCCCGCCCATGATCGAAGACGCGCCCATCAAGTGCACCGCAAAAATGGTCATGTCCATGCCGGGACCCATCTGGACCGACAGAGGTGCGTACATCGTCCAGCCGGCCGCTTCTGCGCCGCCCGGCGCGAAGAAGGAGCCAACCAGCAATATCGCTGCGGGTGGCAGGAGCCAGAAGCTGAAGTTATTCATGCGCGCGAAGGCCATATCGGGTGCGCCGATCTGGAGTGGAATCATCCAGTTCGCGAAACCGACGAACGCCGGCATGATCGCGCCGAAGATCATCACGAGACCGTGCAACGAGGATAGCTGGTTGAAAAACTCGGGCCGCATCAGTTGCAGGCCCGGTTCGAATAGTTCCGCCCGGATCATCAGCGCCATGACACCGCCTGAGAGGAACATGGTGAACGCGAACAGCATGTACAGCGTGCCGATGTCCTTGTGATTGGTCGCGAGCAGCCAGCGGCGCCAGCCGTGCGGCCGTGCGTGCGCGTGGTCATGCGGAATCGGGATGATTGTACTCATCGTATCAACGCTCCAGTCGGTGAGAACCGCACCTAAATAGTTGATGGCGTCTCAAGGAATCGCCCATCGTTCCAATGTCGTTTGCGTATCACATCGTCGTGAGCCACACGGAACGATGCGTGTGTAAGACGTGAAGCGCCGCACTATTTCCCAGACGGATCCGCGCGGTCTCGATGGCTGCATGTCGCCCTTCTCTTGTGCGTCAGAATCTTCGGAAATTCAATTGAATTTAAACTATGTCACAGTATGATCTATAGTGAAGTGCGTCGAACCACCACCTGAATTTGCTGTCGAGTACGCGGTATGCCTCGCCGCAGTGCCCCCGCCATCGATAGGTGCGCGTTTCGCGGGTACTTGGCATGGAACCTTTCGGCGATTCGGTTCCAGGCGATGTCGCGTTGGACGAGCTTGGCTTCGCCGTCGACAAGGTGTGCTTACGTCCGGGCGCCGCAACACGAAGCATTGAACTGAGGATACCTATCATGGCTGCAAAATTCATGGTTGGCGGTCACTTACCCTGGAACTCTGAGGCCGGCCATGTCTGCGGTAAGATGATCAAGGTGCATACGAAAGATGCCGATTACAAGCGGCATACCCATCACGCCAGCCTGAATGACCCACGGTACGAGACCGAGAGCGACAAAACCGACCATAGTGCAATGCACAAAGGAGAAGCGCTAAAATCCACGGATGTCTGTGAGCGTCGACCGCCACTGTCCAGGCGAGGCAGATATGAAAACCTGTTTGTTGCACGCTGCGCACCCCAGTCATTTCAGGATCGCTCCCGTGAGAGCGTGCACGCGCGGACAGCAAGGAACGGACGCAACGCACCAAGCGCTGGTTGTGACAGGACACCGGATGCCGCAGCACGTTCGCCCTGTCGCGAACATCGTCTGGCAATCAAGGGAGAATACCCATGCGTACTTCCGGGCACTGCGTCCGCGGAGTCGAATCCGCTCCGTCCGCTCGAGTTCTGCCAGAAGCATCGCATCGATCTGAAGCTGGACGCGTCCGTCATTCTCCTCGACACAACGAGCCGGCATCTGCAACTCGTGGACGGTAGTCGCGTCGCTTATGATGTCCTGCTGCTCGCTATTGCTGCCGAGCCGGTGCGGCTGATAGTGCCGGGTGGCACCCTCCGCATGTGCACTGCCCGAAATACAGTCGTGAACCCGGGTGACGAAAGATGCCTTCAGAGGCTTGAGCCGTGTGGATCGAAAGACCCATGCACGGTTCTGAGATCGACTGGTCTCCTACAATTTTCGCGTTCAGCGAGTGTTTCGCCGTAGACGTGATGCGGGCGCATTTGGCAAATTTTCGCAACGTCGTTGCAATGCTTTATGCTCTCTGCTTGGCGCATGTCCGTTTCGGGCGATAGGAGACGTGCAAACTAAGCAGAGTGGCCGTCGCCATCGCTTAGTTCAGGAATAAATTCAGCGCAGGCTCGAATAATTGTCCGGCGCTACAAACAATAACGAAGACAAGAGGCACGACGGTGGGCAAACGCTGGGTTGTAGTGATACTGGTGCTGCTTGCGTGTAATAGCGTTGGGGCCTATGCCGCGGACAACGCAGCCGCCGAGAAAGCGCCCGATACCATGCAGGCGCGCGTGATGGGTTGCGCCGCGTGTCACGGGGGTAAAGGCGAAGGTACGGGGAACGATTACTATCCGCGGCTCGCTGGGAAACCCGCCGGGTATCTGTACAACCAGTTGCTTGCATTTCGTGACGGTCGCCGCAACTATCCCCCGATGAATTACTTGCTGGCATACCTGCCCGCTGCATACCTTAAGCAGATCGCCGACCATTTTGCCGCCGAAAGGCCGCCATTCCCCGCGCCCGCGCCGGTGACGGCGAATCCGGTCACGCTGGCGCTGGGTAAATCGCTGGTGAGCAATGGCGATGCATCTCGCAAAATTCCGGCGTGCGCGGCTTGTCACGGCGCTGCGCTGACCGGCATGGAGCCGGCTATTCCAGGATTGCTCGGCCTTCACTCCGACTACATCACCGCGCAGTTGGGCGCGTGGCGTTACGGCACGCGCAAGACCTTCGCGCCCGATTGCATGCACGAGATTGCCACGCGGCTCGACGAGCGCGGTATCACTGCGATCGCAGCCTATCTCGCTTCGTTGCCGGCGCCAGAAAATCCGGTGCCGGTGGCCGTTGGCTCCCTCAAGATGCCGCTTGCTTGTGGCACCGAACCTAACAATTAAAGGGGGGGAATCGACATGCTCAAGATTCGCAACCTCCTCGGGGCCTTCCTGACTTTACTGGCTCTGACGGCCACCCAAGCTCATGGCGTCACCCCCGCAGAAACGATTAAACGTGGTGAATATCTGGCTCGTGCCGGCGATTGCATCGCGTGTCACACGGTGCCAGCGGGCAAACTGTTCGGCGGCGGCCGCCCGATGGATACGCCGTTCGGCACGCTGTTTACGCCCAACATTTCATCGGACAAGGAGACGGGTATCGGCAAGTGGAGCCCGGCCGAATTCTACAAAATGATGCATACCGGCAAGTCGCGCGACGATACGTTGCTGTACCCGGCCATGCCGTTCGCTTCGTATACCAAGGTCACGCGCGACGATTCCGACGCCATCTTTGCGTATCTTCAATCCACGCCGCCGATACGCCAGCCCAACCGTGCGCACGAACTGCGTTTTCCGTTCAACCAGCGGGCCTTGTTGTACGGCTGGCGCACGTTGTTCCTGCGCGAGGGTGAGTATCAACCCGACCCGACGCAATCGGTCGAATGGAACCGCGGCGCGTACCTGGTTGAAGGTCTCGGTCATTGCACGATGTGTCATACCGCCATCAACGCGCTCGGGGGCAACTCACCTTCGAAGCGGTTTGAAGGCGGCTTGATCCCAGTGCAGAACTGGTATGCGCCTTCGCTGACATCGAATAAGGAAGCCGGTCTGGGCGATTGGACAATCAAGGACATTTCGGACTTGCTGCAATCGGGCGTATCGAATCGCGGCGCGGTTTATGGACCAATGGCCGAGGTCGTCTACGACAGCTTCCAGTATCTCAGCGACCAGGACATTCGCTCGGTCGCGGTCTACCTGAAGACGCTGCCGGCGCGCGCGGGCGAAAAACTCGAAGCGCAGACGGCGGCGGTTGCCGAGGAAAAGAACCGCCTGTATCCGCTTGGCAACAAGATCTACGACGCCGAATGCGCGATTTGTCACGCGGCGCAAGGCCAGGGCAAGTTGCCGGATTTCCCGCCGCTCGCGAACAACCAATCCATACAGATGACGTCATCGGTGAATCCTATTCGCATGGTTCTGAATGGCGGATATGCGCCCGGCACGATGAAGAATCCGAGGCCCTATGGCATGCCACCCTTCGCGCAATCTCTCTCCGACGAAGAAGTCGCAGCTGTGGTCACATTTATCCGCACGGCATGGGGCAACCACGGGGCGCCAGTCAACGGGCACGATGTGAATGCGCTGCGCTCGTCGCCGCTTTATTAGAGACAGGGATACTCCATGACAGATTCGGATCACGACGAGGTGGACGCAGCTGTGGATGAAATCGTCCGTGAGGGTCCGCGTGGCGCAATCGCCCTTGCGGGGACGGCGACGGCAATTGTGATCGGCTTGTGGTTCGCGTTTTATTTTCTTGTATTTCTGCCTCGTGGCGTCATTCAGTGACCCTAAGTGACACTTGCAATGAGACCTCTCAATGAGCACTGAAAACAGACCCTCTTCAGAGGATATTGCTGCGCGGATCGAGCGTAAGTGGGCAGTCCTCGTGCTGAGCATTATGGTCGTGCTGGTCGGCATGGTGATCTTCACCGGCCTTCACTGGGCGATGATGCCACCGTCGCGCGTCGAAACCATTCGTCCCGACACATTGAACGTGAGCGGCGAATTCATCGAGAGCAATCTGGGCAGTGCGGTGGAAGCCGACGGCTCCGTCACCGTACGGATCGTCGCGCAGCAATATTCATTCACGCCGCAGTGCCTGCTCGTTCCCACTGACACCCCGCTCACCTTTCGCGCGACAAGCGCCGACGTGGTCCACGGTTTCCTTGTGACCAACACCAATATTAATTCAATGGTCGAGCCTGGCTATATCTCCACCTTCAAAACAAACTTCACTAAGCCGGCCGATCACTTGATGCCATGCCACGAGTACTGCGGCACGGGTCATCAGGCGATGTGGGCGCACGTGCAGGTCATCGACAAGACAACTTTCCTACAAATGGCGCATGCCAATGGCTCGCGGAGACTCAGCTGTGTTAAATAGCAAACGACTCGTCCTCGCCCATTTCTGGCTCGCATTTATTAGCTTCGGCGGCGCTTTGCTACTCGGCGCGTGGCAGATGTACGTGCGCAGCCCGCTGCATCCGTGGATACAGAACCCAGAGCTGTACTACCGATCCGTCACGGCGCATGGATCGGCCATGGGCTACGTTTTTCCCACGTTGATCGCGATGGGGTTCGGCTATGCGGTGACCGAGTTGTCGCTTAAGAAAACGATGATCGGCGTGCGTTGGGCGTGGGCAGGGTTCATCCTTGTCGCGCTCGGCACCGTCACCGCGATGGTTCCCGTCGCCATGGGCCTCGCGTCCGTTCTCTATACTTTTTATCCGCCGATGATCGGCAACGCGTTCTATTACATTGGCATTGTGTTGGTAGTGGTCGGATCGTGGATTTGGGTCGGACTGATGTCGGTTAACATGACGGTCTGGAAGCGCGAGCATCCGGGTCAGGCGGTGCCGCTCGTCATGTTCGCGAGCGTCGCGGGCGCGTATCTGTGGGGCTGGACAGCAGTCGGTGCCGCCATCGAAATACTTTTCCAGATCTTGCCCGTAGCACTCGGCTTCAAGACGACGATAGACGCCGGCCTCGCTCGGGTGTTCTTCTCATGGACGCTGCACGCCATTGTCTATTTCTGGCTGATGCCAGCGTATATAGCGTATTACACGATCATTCCGCGGGCCATTGGCGGACGTCTCTATAGCGATTCGATGGCGCGTATCTCGTTCATCCTGTTCCTCGTTGTGTCCATGCCCATCGGGATCCATCATCTCTTCGCCGATCCTACCGTGGGTTCGGGCTTCAAGTTCATGCACTCAGTGTTCACTGCCCTGGTCGCCGTGCCGACCTTGCTGACGGTGTTCACGATCTGTGCATCGGTTGAAATTGCTGCACGATTGCGCGGCGGGAAGGGCAACTTCGGATGGATCAAGGCGTTGCCGTGGGATAACCCGCAGATGCTTGCGGTAGCGTTCTCGTTCGTGATGCTCGGCTTTGGAGGCGCGGGCGGCATCATCAACATGAGCTACCAGATGGACTCCACGATCCATAACACCCAATGGATCACGGGCCACTTCCACCTGATTTTCGCGGGCGCGATCGTTATCATGTATTTCGCGATTGCCTATGACCTCTGGCCGCATCTCACCGGCCGCGCCATGAAGGATCTTCGCCTCATGCGCACGCAATTGTGGCTGTGGTTCATCGGCATGATAGTGCTGACTTTTCCGTGGCATTTCGTCGGCATACTCGGCATGCCGCGACGCATGGCGTTCTACGATTACACGGATCCTGAAATCGCGGCGCAAGCTGTGTCCGTGATTGTCTCGGTGATCGGCGGCTTCATTCTGGTGGTATCGGCGGCATTATTCTTTACTGTGCTGATCCGGGCACATCGCGCTCCAAAAATCGTGGTCGAAGAATTCCGCTTCAGCGTCGCCGTGCACCAACCAAAGACGGTGCCCGTGGCGCTTAATAGCTTCGGGTTGTGGCTCGCGCTGATGGTTGGTTTGACGCTCTTCAACTACGGCTATCCGATCGCGTCCTTGTTATCGCGCTCCGAGACTTCCGTACCGGCCATTCCAATCGGAGGGCCGCAACGATGAACGAAGACCGTCTCTTCACGTTCCGCAACCGCTGGTTTGCAGTGACCGTTGGTGGAACGATCGCGCTCGCCGTCGTATCTGCGTTGATCGGCTTTGTGTGGTTGCCGTCGGTTCAGAAAGACGAGCCTTTCCAGGGCGTCTGGAATGCGATCTGCAGCGCGGCCGGCGTGCCGCAGCAATGGTTGCGTATTTCGTCCGCTCCTCCCGTGCCGACGGTGCAAACCAGTAACGTGGTTATGACGCCGCAGTTGCTGGCTGTATCGAGTAGTTCGGCAGTCGGGCGGGGCGCTACCCTCGCATTGCGATGCACCATGTGTCACGGCGCGCGTGGCATGAGTGAGGCAAACTCGCCAAATCTTGCTGGACAATATCCGGCTGTTATTTACAAGCAGTTGCTTGACTTCGCTTCAGGCGCTCGTCGTAACGCTGTAATGTCGCCAATGGTCGCCTCGCTCAGCGATCAGGACATGCGTGACCTGGCGGCGTACTACGCATACTTGCCCAAGCCGAGGATTCCTGGCCTGCCCGCGCCGGTTCCGATGCCGGCAATCGTGTCGCATGGTTCGCCGATGCGCAATATTGCTTCGTGCGCGTCATGTCATGGTGGTGTCGATCACAAGGCGGGCAGCCCATGGCTCGAAGGGCTGCCGGCCGCCTACACGCGGGATCAGTTGACGGCATTCGTCAACGACACGCGCCACAACGATATCAACGAGCAGATGCGTAATATCGCGCGCAACATGACGTCCGATGAAATTGACGCAGCGGCGGCATATTACGCGGGGGCGCAACCTACCCAGCCCTAATCGTCAGGCAACGTATTTTAGTGGCCCAAACACGGCCATCGTTGCGGCCGTCGGCGACGCCCGACAGTTCCGCAACGGCCGGCATCTGGCTGCTTGATTGGGCCTGGTGCCGCGGCAGTATTCTTCCGGCGGCAAGTCGTGCCTGTATCACATCAGCCGGCGCGGTGACACCTACCTGCGCACCTTGCTCATTCACGGCGCGCGAGCGGTGCTGCGGTTCGCAATCATCCCGATGGGATTTTGTTATCCGGGGCGGGGCAACGGTGGCGATAAACCGCCACGCCGCGAATGTGCGCAGCTCTGGCTAGACAGCCTCTGGAAAAGCTGGAGCACGTCCAGCTCACGCTGTTGATCGGCCAGTATGCGCAACGCCATTTTCTCGGTGGCTGCCGCAAGCGGGCCCTGACCGAAACAGTTGGCGCGTGGGCAGAATATGAGCCGACCGTGATGCCATTGCCTCATCCGTCACCACGCAACTAGGCCTGGTTTCCACGGCATCTATGGTTCGAAAAGGATTGCTTCCGGTGTTGCGCGCAAGAATTGAAGCGATCCTGGCGCCTGATGCGGAGCCGGCAAGCTAACCCGCAAGGAGCACGATATGCCGCAGGCGGATCGCAAGAAATTGCAGATATTCATCAAACGTGCATACGAGAACCCGACACCGGAGGATGGCTATTGTGTCCTTGTAGACCGCGTTTGGCCTCGAGGTCGCAGCAAGGCCGCGCTTGCCCTCGATCAGTGGGAGTCCGACCTCGCACCCAGTACGACATTGCGCAAATGGTTCGGCCACGATCCGAAGCGATGGGAAGCATTCGAGCAGCGCTACCAAAGCGAACTTGCTTCTGAGGAGCAGCAAGAGCGAATGCGACGCCTTTTGAGCGATTCGCGTGGCCGTCCGATCTCACTCATCTATGGCGCAAAGGACGAGAACCATAACCAGGCCGTTGTCTTGCGGGATGTCCTTTCGTGCCTGTCTGAAGAATGAAACCAGTGACTGCTTTCATACGATTGCCCTTGCATGGCTGTCCGGGCGGCGAGCAGCGTCATTTCTTTCGGTCATGCCAGCAATTGATGGCATCGCTACCAAAAAATTCACTGACAATATCACAGCATGATATACAGTACTAGATCGCGCACAGCAGCTACCTTCATCTGGGTAGCGGTCAAACGGGAGCCGGCAGCGAGGCGGACCACTTCGATCACAGCACGGCGCGCTTCGGTATCGCGCTTTTTTCAGGCGGTAGTCGACACGTAGTGTGGGCTGATGATGGCAGCAACTGGATTACGATGCATGCGATGACTTCTGCGAGGTGTTCGCTCCATGTCTGATAGCCGTCTAAGCATGCTATGGCGAGTAGCAGATCGACGTAACAGCAACGGCGGCCAACCGTCCGGTGTTGCGCAGCCTGCCACCTGATTGGAGAGACGTTGTGAGTGAGACAAGAACCTTCGAGATTTACCGATACGATCCAGACAAGGATGCCCCGCCTCATTCGCAGGTCTTTAAGCTAGAGGTGACGGTGAATGATCGAATGTTACTGGATGTACTAATTCGCCTCAAAGCACAGGACGAGACGCTCAGCTTCCGGCGTTCCTGTCGTGAGGGGGTATGCGGCTCTGACGCTATGAACATCAACGGCAAGAACGGACTCGCCTGCACGACCAATCTCAACGATCTACCTCGCCACACGGTGTTGCGACCGTTACCCGGTTTACCAGTCGTACGCGATCTGATCGTCGATATGACTGCATTTTTCAAGCAGTATGATTCGATCATGCCGTACCTGATCAACGATACCCCGCCCCCCGAGCGAGAGCGGCTCCAGTCGCCGGAGGAACGTGATCAACTCGACGGTCTCTATGAATGCATCCTGTGCGCGTGTTGCTCGAGCGCGTGCCCTTCATACTGGTGGAACCCGGATAAATACGTCGGTCCAGCAGGGTTGCTACAGGCTTATCGCTTTCTGGTCGATTCCCGCGACGAAGGAACTGCCGCACGGCTGGATAATCTCGATGACCCGTACCGTCTGTTCCGATGTCGCACGATTCTGAACTGCACGGATGTTTGCCCCAAAGGATTGAATCCGGCAAAAGCAATCGGGGAGATCCGCACCATGCTCGCACGCAGAATTATCTGATTAATGCATTGTGATCGTACAGGGAGGCTGGCATGGCAATTCAACGTGCATCACGAGGTGAACCGATTAAAGAACGTTTACGTATCGAGTTTCTCATCGCGCGTGACGGATTGCCGGCAACTGTTGAATGGGTTCACACCACGGTGAGGATCTATCGAAAAGCAGTGCTTTCGAATCGACATTTCGCGCATTCCGAACCCTATCGATCTCGCTTTATTGTCGCGTATCTTGAGTTCAAGCAGTGGTTGCGATCACCTTCCATACTCTGACGAGCGCATTGACAGGGGCCTTAATGCTGTCGAAGCGCGATCCACGGCGAACACGTTTCAGGATACCGAGCTAAGCACTCTCGATGGGACTCATCTTACCTGGCACTTTCTCTGAGTGGTGAATGATCAACGATTCAATATATCCGTTGCCGAATGCCGAGATCGTCACCCGACGCCGACTTCTCGCACTCACACAACGTGCTGCCTTTGAGGCTTTCTGCTCTCACATTGACCCCTGATAGATCCTCGCAAGTCCAATTTACGTCAACACCGACCTGTAAAAATCGCGCTGACCATCGATTATCGACGCACTGGCCGAATGCGGGTGTGCCGGCACGACGGCCGAGTTGGGCATCAGTTGCCCGATTTCTGTTTCGCCTGCTAGCGCCGGCTACGCGTTCCCCGACTCCTTTACGCTGCCATCGGGAGAACCGCAGGTACAGCGCATGCCAGCACTCGAACTCTTTCGACAGATTTCGCCCTGGACAACCCGTACGGCAGATGCCGTCGCTCTGACGATTTGCATAGCAGATTTATGCGAGCAATTTTGCCTCCGGGTGCTCCGGGTGTACAGCCGGTGGATCGCTCGCCGGAAAGCTTTCATCGCCCGCTTCGTCGAGTAATTCTTCGACATGATTTGCTCGCGATTCAACGCTCTCGCCCCCAATTGGGACGGCCACTCCATGGGAAATTTTCATCACGTTATCCTCATAGCAGGAAAGGCGACGGGTCAGAAGGCCTGTCAAATACGGGAGCAGCATCCTTTTCTCTGAGCTCGAATGTGCGCGCAAGCGGAGGTATATCAGTATCTTCGACGAAGTGCCAAATCAACTCCCGTCAAGAAACCCGCTCAACCTCGCTGAAAAAGTCGCACGGCGGCGGCAAGTTGCGATGGCGCCCGGCCGCGCGAGCGATTCACGATATGGGACGGCAGTGGGGCTTCTCTGGGGTACGGTTGTGGTCAACATGCTTTCCTCTGGCCATGAATATCCAGACGACCGATGCGTAAGCTTTGTGGGCATTTCAATCCACCGCCTTCACCGTGAAGTCAATCACGATATTGCCCGGCTCACGAGCGACATATCCTATGTCCACGCGCGGCCCGAAATGACGCTCGATCTGGGCCAGGAGCGGCAGCGGGTCGTGATCATTGACAAAGCGCATCACCTCGCCTGGCTCCAGCGCATCGAGCGCACCGAAAATGGCCGCGTGGCGAAAACGTCTGGCAACGCCGCGTGCATCGAAAGCGTACTGCTGGGAAAGAATAGGAAGGACGTCTCCTGGATTTTGCATCGCTGTTTCTCCGGAAAGGCGGTTGATCGTGGCCGTCACTGCGTCGTGATGGTGCGTCGGGCGACCATGGTCGCGCTTAACCTGGCCAGTTGCTGTCGATCAAGGCACGCTTCAGCAAATGGAAAAATCTGACTCTCCTCCAGGACAATGTGGCCACGGTAAGCTCCGACAAAGTCAGCCACCCAGACCTGTTCGAGCAGCCTTGTTTTTCCTTCGACGATGTCGGCGAGCACAGTGCGCAATTGCGCCCACGCGGCCTCCAGGACTCGATGCTCGTCAAGCAGGGATGCGATCCGTTCGCCCACCGATGAGCACTGGCGTTGACTGATCTCGATCAGCATCGGAAAGAGATTCTGTTCCTCGTCAGCATGGTGATGCAGGCCCGCCACGTCGAAATAGCGCATGACGTTTCTGGCTGCCTGCTGCGCCTGCATATTTGGGCCATGCAAAGGCAGGTGCACCACAAGCTTCTCGAGCGTCGTGCACTGCGCTGCAATGCGCTCATGGCACGCCCTGAGCATTTCGACCGGTTCGTCGAAAGAGGGCGCGGGTTTAATCAAAAAGTTGTCCGGCTTCATTTTGCACTCACATCGTTTCGCTTCAGCCAGCCTTGCCGTCAGTTCGCGGACGTGTCAGGTAGAGCCAGTATTGGCGCGCGTACAGAGCGAACGCCACGCCGTAGCACAGGCCGGCAGCGTCGATCCACCAGATGCTCCCGCTACTCGCGAGCAACGGGCCGAAAACGCGCAGAATAGCGGCGGCGATCACGAGGCAGTAACAGGCAATAAGTTGACCCGGCGACGAGCCTGCGGCTGGTATGGCCGAGCGCGGTACGCGTGATCATGGCGATGATCCCGCCTCCGAGCAAACCGACGGCAAGGGCATGAAGCGCGATGGAATGCGGCACAAATCCGAGCGCGCTCAGCGCCAGCGGGGCGAAGCTGAGTGGAACCCAAGCGTAGGCCGCGTGAAGGATAGCGAGAATCGGTCGGCGGCCGACCTGCCACGAGCGCCATTCCGCGAGCCGGATGCCATGGACCACGGCCGTAGCGCCTGCCGCGCTGCCGACAAGCCACGCGCTCGCGCCCAGCGCATTGTATGCAAACGCTAGCAGCGGCAACGGCACGGCCAGCGCTTTGATTGCCGACCAGCGCCTGAATGCATAGCCGGGTACAGCGTTAGCCGTGAACATCGGTGTGACGCGACCCGCGATGATGGTGACGAGCGTCACCAGCAGTCCGACGGCTGCGTCAGCAGAGCGCAATGCCAGATCGGCTCGTCCCTACAACACCCATGCGTAAAACAGGACGTTCAGATGGCCGAACTGCGCCAGATGGGTGCCTCCGGCTCGGCCGCGCGTCGTCTCGATGAGGCCGACCTGGCTGAGCTCGTGAATGATTTTCGTCAGGTGATTGCGCGAGATCCCATAGGCCCCCGCGATTTCGTCGATCGTCGCAACGCCACCATCCGGGTACTTCAGAGCGAGATACATCATCACCGGAATCGTGTAATCGGTGTAGACGATGAGGTGCATGGTGGATCCTTCCTTGAAGCGGCCCGGTTGAGCCCGAGTGCGAGCCCGTTCAACATGGGCCAGCACTTAACATATATTTACAGTACATCATTTGCACTGGATTCACAATGTCATCGACAGATTGGTTCGATTGGCCATTGAGAAATAAACCTGGGTGTCAGAACAATTTTAAGCGCCTGTGCAGAACGCTCCAGACCGTCGACGGTTAGTGTTTCTCATAGTGCGACCAATTGACCCAGATTGAACTCGTGAGCTCGGCTCTGTGCTAAAAGATATATTGAAAATACATTTTATTCGCCCGGCAGGCGTAGCGTCGGGCCGAGCTTCTCGACGGCCTCGAAAGGAGCGTGTCATGCGATTGACGACCCAACGTGCATGTCAATGGCTCATGCCACATGCCTATCTGTCGAGGCTTCCCGCGCTGCCCTGTCTGTTTTGGAGCGTGCGCTCGATGATGCGCCCAATTCGCGAGCAGTTGCGCGTAGCAGCACCGTCCTGGGCAGGCTGCCCCGTCCGGGCCCGCAAGTGCATTTACGACCGCTTCGCCTCCGTGAAGACGGCTCATTCGTCGGGAGCTAGCGCCGTCCTTCATCTGGGTCGATGAACGTGACTTTCCACAGGTTGGAAGACCACCATGAATACGAAAACGCTTTCAGCGGGCGATAGTCGTCCGCAGGATCGCATCAGCCGGCGATGAAGTTCTGGCCCTGGCTCGGGGAGTCGCGCCGAGGCCGCTCGCGAGGTGCTTCATCGGCCTGGACATTGACGCTTTTTGTCCATCTCATTGTGTTTGTTGTTTCATTCTGGAGTACGAATATGTCTACCATCGCAATCTCTCCCGCTGTGATCGTCGTCGACGTTGGTACTGTTGATCCGCGCGAGCGCCATTCAATGGTTTTCGACACGTTTGCGGGACTGGCTCCCGGCCAGGCACTCGAACTCGTGTCGGATCACAATCCCGAACCGTTGCTCGAAGAGTTTGTTGCCGAACTGCCGGACGGGTTCTGGTGGCGGCGCGAAAAGGGCCACCTCAACCTGTGGCGCGTGCTGATTGGCAAGCCAGCGACGGCGCTCGATTGACTGCAGCGACCGTGCGTACCACTGCTTTTTCTGCGATTCGCAGCGGCCGCCACAGGCATCGTCGCAGTCCCGCTGCTCGTCTGCGCGGTGCCTACCCGGTTTGGCGCGCCTGGGCGTGATGGTGTCGGCGTCCGCGCTGACACGCGCAGCTTGGCACGGCGTGCTGATGATTCCGGTGTTTTTCGGCACCGTTATCAGCCTGGAGCGGGCGGTGGCCATGCAGCGGGTGGCGCCTTATCTCGCGTCGAAGCGCACGGTGGTTGCTAGCTTTGCGCTGCTGGCCGGTGCGCCAGTGCCGCTCGTGCAGGCATTGCTTGTGATCGCTGCCGGTATCCTGGTAACTGCCAGCATCAAGCTGGCGTGGCGTCAAACCATGCTGTTCCTGGTCGTCCTGACGGGCGCTGCAGTTTGCTGGGCGGTCGGCAATGGCGTGTGACTGATCGTCGGCGATGTATCGGCCGCGGTGCCGTGGTGGCGGTCGTTCCTGATCCTGACCATTGCAGGCGAACGCCTCGAACTGACGCGTCTGCTGCCCGCGCCACGATGGGCACCTGGCAATTCGGGATCATAGTAGTGGTCATCCTTGCCAGCGCGGCCTGTGCACTGTGGCGGCCCGAGGGCTCCCTGTGCGTTTTCGCCGGCGGGCTGCTGGCGCTGGCCGCGTGGCTCGCACGCCATGACGTCGGCCGCCACACCGTGCGACAGACAGGATTGGTGCGCTTCATCGCCGTGTGTCTTTTGTCGGGCTATGGCCGGCCGTCGGCGCGCTGTTGGGTCTCAGCGGCGCCTTGGCGCCCGGGCATGCATGGCGGGACACTGCGCTGCGCACGATCACACTGGGCGTCGTGTTCTCGATGCTCCTCGGCCACGCGCCTCTCATCCAGCCGGCCCTCGTGGCGGGCGCGCCTGGCGTACCACCAAGCTTCTATGTGCCCCTCGCAGCGCTGCACGTCGCACTCCTGGTGCGAGTGGCCGGTGGCTTGAACGGAGCGTTCGGGTTGCGCCAGGCGGGCGGACTCGCGAGCGCGGGGGCGCTTGCGCTCTTCGCGTTCACGTTCCTGACCGGTGCGTATCGTACCTGGCGACGAAGTACTTCCAGCGTCATATCGAGCCGGTAGCGTGATGTCATGGCAGCCGCCCGGGTGCCGCGGAATCGATCGCCACGCCCGCGCTTGTGGAGGCATCGAGCAGAATTTCTGGCCCAGGTAAGCAGCGGCGAAGCCCGGTTTGCGGGCTTTCGCGCTATGTGACGCCTGACAGGTCCTCCGGATCGAGTTGAAATGCTATGCGGATGGCTGGGCGCAGCGCAATGCCGTCTGCGAATGGTGGGCTAACCCGTGCGCCAGAGCCCTGAGCCCTCGGGCAGGGCAGGACTTTGAAGGTGGCGGCGCTTCGCTGTCGACGTGGCGTTCACAACTGGAGCACTGCTCGAAGCGCACGATTTCATCTGGAAGCAGGAGACGCATGTTCTCCGCGCCGTCTAACCGGTTTGCGCCGCACCATCGACGACGCCAGCATGAATGGCCCCAACGGGCATCTCGCTGGTTTGGACAATTCACAACGATGAGGGTTGCCCCTCGAAGACTTCACGGCCACGGTTAGTCAGAAAGTACCCCGTTTCGCGCATGAAAAGGTAGTCCTGGAGAGTATCCGGGACCAGGATGCAAAGTACGGACCTTTATCATGTCCCGTCCTGGCTGGAAGCCTGCGCCACACGATCGATCTGCCTGCGCAGTACCTCGAAGCGCTCCAGCGTGTTGTCGCCGAATAGCGGATCGGGATAGACCGGCACTGCGGCAGCTACCGCAGTCCAGTCCTCTTCCGTCAACACCTGTGCCGCACGAGGCATTACAACGCGCTCCTCGGTGGCAAGATGGTGACGATAGTACACAAGGTACGTCGCTGTGGCGGCCTCCAGATGCGACCGTGGGGCCAACACATCTTCCGCAATTTCCTTAAGGCAATTCAGTAGCTCCTCGCCAGCCGTCGCGATAACGCGATGCTCCTGGAGAAGCCGGTTCACCAGCAATTGGACCCCCGGATCCCGTTCGGCCAGCCGCGCGTAAGCAACATCCTCGGGGGGATGGTGAACGCGATCGGCAAAATTCTGCATGTAGTAGAGGATATCGGACATAAGCGCGTAGTCCGGGCGCTCTCCCTGATGGAATTCAGCGACCTGTTCTTCCAGGACATCGAGGAGGCGCGCGAAATTGACGTGCTCTGCATGCCATACGGCGAGTGAGGCTGCCATCATCAGCTCCGTTGAGATTGAATCACGGACGATAAAGCGTTTGCCCGTAACTTCTTGCACGTCATGGCACTGAGCGGCCAAACGCGAAATGTGCAACTGGGCGGTGCGGCACAAGTGGGACTGATACGACGTCGCCCGGCCGTCACTCCTGTTCACTGCAACGTCTGTCGCTTAGAACGGTTCATCATGCACGGCGCCGGAGCCTCGCGTGCCCCGAACATGGCAAAAATGCAACCATCGCAACGTAGCGTCAATGCGATGCCAGGCACAATCAATTTTTGTTGACTTAACGGCAATGCAATAGACGCGCCGGCAGACGTCGGGACAAGGACAGTCCGTTTGCCGCAGGTCTCGCTCACATTCATTCTCGAATCACGCGGATCGTGTGACCCTGTGCTCGTCCGTGTTCATCGGGTCGCTAACGGCAGCGCGCCGCTTCTATTTAGGGTAGTTTCGCTGCCTGGCGAGGCATTGAGATAGATCAAATCTTCGTTGACGGTTGCCGACTCCGCTGTCTGGCCGGGGGAGTCTCCACATTGACCACGGGGCGATCGACCTGGCGCGGCGCAAATTCCTCGCGGCGCCTTCAGATCGGGCAACCTGCCGTCCATCAACAACGCTCTCAAATGCGCGGCCAGGACGTCATCGACCGCGGCGAGCTCAAGCAACCCAATAATCGCCTTGCAGGCATGGTGCTGCGTCAGTCGTGCCTCGAGCTGCTTTCGCCTCCAGAGAAAGGCCTCACGCGGAAACAGCTCGTCGTGGAACGCGAGTTCCTTGAGGGCCTGCGCTTGCGCTTGAGGCCCTCAAGGAAGTGCTGCTCATCGGGGGCGCGGCGGTTGTCGCCAGCACGCGAGCCGCACGGGGTGCTCAGCACCGGCGCGCTGGACAGATAGCCGGTGAGTCGGTCGCCAATGCGTTGCGCTGGATCGCGTGCGCGGGTGCACCTCCTTGTATTTGATGCCGTATGAGTTTCCGCCGTGGGAGCCGGGTTACCGGTTGAATATTCCACGCCAAAGTGAACAGGGATTCCACGGCAAAAAGAACACGAATTCCACGGCAAAGTTAATGCCGATTCCACGGCAAAAAGAACAGGGTTTCCACGCCATCGCGAACAGGAATTTGAGGTGGCGGCGACGCGGGTCAACGGTGGCACGATCGACAGTTTTGTCGGGAGTGCCGAATGGCAAATGTCAGGTTGACCATGCGCAAAATCAGGGAAGTGCTGCGGTTGCATTTCGAGTGTGACCGCAATCAGAGGGAAATCGCCGACGCGGTGGGTGCCTCGACGACGACGGTGTGGCATTACCTGCGCCGCACGCGGCTGGCAGGGCTGAGCTGGCCGCTGCCACCGGAACTGCTGACAGACGACGCGGCGCTCGAGGCAAGGCTGTATCCGCCGCCGGCGCGGCGCGAGCCAACGCGCGGCATGCCGGACTGGCCGACGGTGCATCGCGAGATCGGCAGGAAAGGCGTCACGCTCGATCTGCTGTGGCAGGAATACAAGGCGCAGCATCCGGACGGCTGCGGCTACAGTTGGTTCTGCAAGGCTTACCAGGAATGGGCACAGCGGCTTCCGGTCACGATGCGGCAAACGCACGTGCCGGGCCAGAAGCTGTTCGTCGACTACTCGGGCAAGAAGCTGGGCATCATCAACCCGGACACCGGTGAAATCCGCGAGGCCGAGTTGTTTGTCGCTGCGCTCGGCGTGTCCGGCTTCACCTTCGCGGAACTCACGTGGACCCAGCAGTTGCCAGACTGGATCGGCTCGCACGTGCGCGCCTTCGCGTTCTATAACGGTCTGGTCGAGATACTGGTCCCTGACAATCTAAAATCGGGCGTGCACAAGCCGGGGTTTTACGATCCGGACATCAATCCAACCTACCAGGAAATGGCTAGGCATTACTCCGTGGCCGTCATCCCGGCTCGCAGTAAAAAACCGAGGGACAAGCCGAAAGCGGAGCTGTCCGTCCTCCTGGTGCAGAGATGGGTCCTCGCCCGCCTGCGCAACCAGCGCTTCTTCAGCCTGGGCGAGGCTAACCGGGCGATCGCCGCGTTGCTGAGTGATCTGAACAACCGGCCCTTCAAGAAGCTGCCTGGCTCACGCCGTAGCGTCTTCGACGAAATCGATCGCCCGGCACTCAGGCCGTTGCCCGAGCAGCCCTATCAGTACGCGGAGTGGAAGGTCGCGCGTATCGGCCCGGACTATCACGTCGAGCTAAATCAGCACTATTACTCGGTGCCGTATCGCTACGCGCGCGAACAGGTTGACGTGCGCCACACGATCAACACCGTCGAGATCTTCCATCGCGGCCAACGCATTGCCGCTCACGGCAAAAGCGCTCGCCGTCGTTACCACACCACGATCGACGCGCACATGCCGCCGGAGCACTTGGCTGTTGCCAAGGGCTGGGATCCGGAGCGGCTGCGCAACTGGGCCGCCGACATCGGCCCGCATACGGCAGCCGTCATCCAGCACCTGCTGGGTGCCCGCAAGCATCCCCAGCAGTCGTATCGCACCTGCCTGGGTGTGCTGCGCATGGGCAAGGACTACGGGCGCGACCGGCTCGAAGCTGCTTGCCGCCGCGCCATCGATCTGAAAGCGCCGAACTACAAGTTCATTGACTCGACGCTAAAGAACGGCCTGGACCGGGAGCCCGAACCCACTACCGTGCAGGCCGACCTGCCGCTTGTGCATGCCAATGTGCGCGGGCCTTCGTACTATCACTGAAGCTGAAAGGGAGTCTATATGCTGCATCATCCCACTGTCGACAAACTACACGCGCTGCGCCTGCCCGGCATGGCGGCGGCGCTTGCCGAGCAACAGTCCCAGGACGGCATTGACCGGCTGGGCTTTGAAGAACGTCTGGGGCTGCTGGTCGAGCGTGAATCCAGTGAACGTGACTCGCGACAAACGGCGGCCCGGCTGCGTCGGGCCAGACTGAAGGTCCCCGACGCGTCGCCCGAGGACATCGACTATCGCACCCCTCGCGGCCTGGACCGGGCGCTCACCGCCCGGCTGCTGACCGGTGAGTGGCTTCGGGAGAGGCAGAACCTTATCCTGGTTGGTCCGACTGGTCTCGGCAAGAGTTGGTTGGGCTGCGCCTTCGCCATCCAGGCGTGCCGCCAGGGGTTCTCCGCCTGCTATCTGCGCGTGCCGAAACTAAACGACGAACTGGCGATTGCACACGGCAGCGGGCGCTATGCGCGATGGCTCGCACAACTTGCCAAGACGGATCTCGTGATTCTCGACGATCTGGCAATGGCGCCGCTGACCGATTCCGCGCGGCGCGACCTGCTGGAGGTGCTCGATGACCGGCACGGACACCGATCCACGCTGGCCACCAGCCAAATTCCAGTGGAGCACTGGCATGAGGCAATCGGCGAACCCACCGTCGCCGACGCGATCCTTGACCGACTCGTGCACAACGCTCATCGCATCACGCTCGCGGGCGAATCGCTACGCAAGACGCGCAGTCGATTGACCGCAAAGCCGCAGTCCGAGTAAAAAGGTAAAGGTCCCGCGTCGCTACGCTCCGCTTGTTCGCGATGGCGTGGAATCCTTGTTCACTTTGCCGTGGAATCACGATTCACTTTGCCCTGGAATGGCTGTTCACTTTGCGTGGAATACGCAACCGGTATACGCAACGCTGGATTCATGAGGGCTGTATCGAGGTCGTGCTGAACGGCCTGCATTTGGTCGTCAGGGTCACGCAGGGCCGCAAAGGCGGTATAAGCATCGGCCCCGACGAGTGGGCCGCGCCCGTCCGGCAGCGCGAAGGCTCGTTGTGGCGCGCATGGAACGAATGGCTTGACGGGCATTCCCCCGCAAGGCGCGCGGTGTCGCCGTCCTTTGGCTTCTCCGATCTCCACAACACCACGCTCACCGATACGCCTGGCACCTCCTTCTTTTAAAAGTGAAGGGAAGTGCATCGGCGATAAACTCCCGCACAACCGCGCATTTGACGAACTGGTGATCGGCGATTCGGTGCCGCCTGCGTGCGCCGGTGAGCGCAACTGCATCGCCCCGGTCACCGCCGTCGTACGACACGGCCCCGCACGAACCGACCAGGCGAGATAGACTATCTCCGACGTGTACTTCGCGATTCTGACGCGATCTCAGGCAGAATAACCATGAACCGCCCGTCGGTCAGCTCTCATCTTCCTGCCACCCATGCCGGTTCAGTCTGGCGGTGGATCAAGTGGAGTTTCGTCGTCGTGATTCTGGCGGCCATCGCCATCGTGGTGCGCATCGTCCAGATCGAAATCGACACCTTGCGACTGCAGGCGCGCTATCTCTCCGAGCTCACGCGCGATATCGGCTTCGCGGTCGAGCCGGGGCGAGCCACAGTACCGCTTTCCCGCGACGAATGGTCCTTACGACGTGCGGCTCGGCTATGCGGAGCTCCCTGCGTTCACCGAGCGGCTCGAAAAGCGCGCTTTGCCATTGCTGCGCAGGCGCGCGATTCGGCGCGCATGATTTCACTCGCCGATGACGGCCTTTTCCTCCCTTATGAGGAAAAGGCCCAGACGGGCATCGTGCTGCGCGGCGCGAACGGTGCGACGCTGTTCCATACGCGCTACCCGCAGCGCGCCTACGAGAGCTTCGAAGCCGTGCCGCCGCTCGTGCGCGACTCGCTGCTCTTCATCGAAGACAAATACCTGCTCGCCGCCGACCAGCCGCACCGCAATCCGGCCATCGACTGGGGACGCTTTTTCCCGTGCGCTCGTCAACCAGGGCGTGCGCGCCTGAACATCTCTGCGCGGCTGCAGCGCGTCGGCTATTCGCCGGCGAAATTCCATCTTCGTATGACACGTGACGAAATGGGCAGCTACCTGGGCTTACAGCTTGAAACGGTTAGCCGCTCTTTTTCAAAGTTCCTGAAGGCGAGCTTGATCGAGGTGCGCGGCAAGCAGATAAACATTGTCGACCGGGGCGGACTCGAGCGCATCTGAACCTGTCAAAACGGACGTGCGCGGTAACGTAACATGTGACTGGGGCCGCCAAAATTGGCAAATATCGCGGCTTCTTGAGAATGCTCATAAAGGGTCGGCTACCGCTTGATATAGCGACCGCATCCGAAGTGACCGGCGCAATGAAGTCATGCCGTACTACATTACGCCGTTGTGGCTAGAGACAGATTTTTCATGTTCAACCCGCGCGGTGACGTCCCGGGCGATTGCAACCGAGCCAAGCACTTCACCCTCCTGATTGTTCACCATCGCGAACGTCATTTCGACGTAAAGCTTCTGACCTGTCTTGCTGATCGCACGGGTCAACGTCGCGCGACCATGCAGCCTTGTACGACCACTTGTCATCGCCGCTTCGAAGCCGCGCCAGTGTGCGGCCCGCAGATGTTCCGGGATGATCAGATCAAGGTTCTGGCCTAGCGCCTCCGCGGCACTGTAGCCGAACAGCGCCGTGGCAGCACGGTTCCAGCGCACGATGGTACCGGCAGGGTCGGCATAGATAACGGCGTCAGCCGTCTGTTCGATTATCCATTCAGCAAGCGCGGGCGTTTCTTCCATGATGTCACTCCTGATCGTTTCAAGGGGGCGATGGGACTTTGAGTGCCCGCGTGGTCGAGCACTAGGGTACTCACTCGATGCGCAATGGCAATGCAGAAAAACCAGCAGCCGGATACACGGCTTTCGTGAGGGGGCTGCCCGGCACGAGCGCAATCCAGTTGGTGCGCTCAAGCAGTTCTTCCATGCCAACACGCAGTTCTAGCCGCGCGAGCGGCGCACCCGGACAAACATGGATGCCGGATCCGTATAGGAGGTTACTGGCCGGATCGCGGTCAAGCCGGAACTCGTCGGGGTCACCAAAAACCGTCTCGTCCCGGTTCGATGATGCCCAGATGAGCGTGATTCGCTGGCCGACGGGTACCTCGTGACCGCCGATTTTCACCGACTTGGTACTGATGCGGCGGTTGGCGATGAGTGGTGCCCGGATCCGGAGTATTTCGTCGATGGCCTTTGGCAATACCGATGGCTGCTCCCGCAACCGCTGCTGGACATCGGGATGTTCGGCAAGGTAATGAGCGAGAATTCCGATACACGCCGCAATCGTCCCAAGTTCGCCGACGGTCCAGTTGCGCAGGACGCTGACAATTTCGTCGTCGTGCAGCAGCCGGTCCCCGATCCGCTCACGTAGCAGGCTGGTCGTGATGTCGTCTTGTGCTTCCGCGCCCGATTGCCGCCGTTGCGCAAGCAAGCCCTTGATGTAGGTGTCAAATTCGACGGCCACCCGGTCGAGAGCGATTCTGTCACCCGTTAGTGTGGCTTCACGATTTTTGCGAATCCAGTGAAGCAGTGGCGCGCGTAGTTCCTGTGGCCAACCCAGAAAAGCGCACTGGATGTTCATCGCAAAGTCTTGTGCAAACTGAGCGTTAAATTCGAGCTCGCGGCCTCTCGAAAGTCCATTTACCAGAGTGGCGGCAATGTCCCGGCACACCGGCTCAAAGACCGCCATCCGCTGCGGGCTGAAATAAGGCTCGACAATGGTTCTGTACTGGGTGTGCTCAGGAGGATCCATGCCATTGGGCACGGAGAGATAGCTCGAGACCGCACTACTGAACGTTTCAGGATCGTTGAGCACGCGCATGACATCGTCATGGCGGAATAGGGATAAGTTCAGGTAGTCACTGTGCGCGACGGGACAACGGTGCCGCATTTCATCATACGCCGCAACCTGATCGTGCGTGACGGCCTCGGACCTCGGGTCCCAATCGTTAGTCGGCTTCTCGTTCATGCTCATTCCTTACCTGCTCCTGGCATCGAAAGCCGGCTGTTTCGTGACTTCTCGGGCACGGCTTGATGCCTGTCAGTTTGCCGGGTGTCGCGCGATTCCGTCACCGTGTAGCTCAAGCAATCGTTT
Organism: Caballeronia sp. SBC1; assembly: GCF_011493005.1. Taxonomy (NCBI): domain Bacteria; kingdom Pseudomonadati; phylum Pseudomonadota; class Betaproteobacteria; order Burkholderiales; family Burkholderiaceae; genus Caballeronia; species Caballeronia sp. SBC1. The sequence goes on along the minus strand of NZ_CP049159.1, from coordinate 220,023 downwards.
CTTTGCGTTCTGATCCTCTTCATGGGGAACGTGTCATCGTCGAGGCCATTGCAGTCAATGAGAGATCTGTTCAGGGTGGAGCAAGTAGCACTGCCTGACCATGTGTATCGAATGGAATAAACATGCCGACAGTTCCCGCTTTGATAGATTCCACCATCCTGTTCAACGGCGCTTCGGCATCCTCAGCCTGCGGCACACGCCCGTTTTTACCGGAGAGAGCGGCGACGAAGACGATTGCCCATTCCTGGAGAACCTGTCGCGATTCTTCGACCAGGTCGCTAAACGTGCCGAGTTCTTCGAGCGTTTTGTCCACGCACATCAGTGGCGTCAGCGCGCCACCCTCACCAGCTTCGAAGCGGGCCCGCTGTTCGGGCGTAGAGTCCCCAGGCAACTCAGCTGTGGTAAATACGAATAGCAAACGCTGAGGTTCAGGTTGTTGCCGCGCGACGCGAATCAGCTCATCAAAACTTGAAATACTCATCATCAGTGGTCCATGTGGTGTCGTGTCGGTAGGGCGCAGTACGTTGGCTCTTTTACAGTCACTGCGGAACTGTTCCGTCGATGCGGACCTGTCGGACGCTGGATTGATACAGCAGAATCAGCGACACCCAGACGATGCCGTACAGAAACATGAAGCAACTCGAGCGAACGCCGAGCCAATCAAGAACCACACCGAAAAGGATTGGCAGCAGGAAGCCACCCAATCCACCAGCCAGTCCAACGATGCCGGTGACGACACCCATTTGCTCCGGAAAGTCGTCGGCGACGTACTTGAACGTCGAGGCCATACCGAACGCGAAGACCGCGCCAAGAATGAAAAGAAGTCCGATGAAGACCGGGACACCCAGATGGATATGAAAGCTGCGCGGGCCGCCGAGCGTGCTCACCACGAAAGAGGTATCCGGGTACGACAACAGGAACAGACATACCCACGCGACCCACAAGCCCCACCACGTCACCTGATGCGCACCAAAGCGGTCGGACAAGGTGCCACCCAGCGCGCGCAATACCGATCCCGGCAGCGAAAAACCGGCGGCTAACGCCGCGGCGGTGACAACCGAAAAGCCGAATTCACCCTTCAGATATTGCGGGACCCACAGTGACAGCGCGGTGAACCCACCGAAGCAGATCGAGTAGTACTGGCAGTACTTCCATATCTTTGGATTCTTCAGAACCTCGAACTGCTTGTACCATGGCCCGGACGATTTCCCTGCGCCCGGGTCGGTCGCGGAGCCCAGCCAGAAGATCAGCGCCGTGACGAGGAGCGCGAGCGCATAGATCTTCGGGACAGCGCGCCAGCCGTAGGCCGCCTGCAGCGAAGGCGTGATGAATAAATTTACCGCGGCGCCGGCCGTGCCGGCGCCAAAGAATCCCATCGCAAAGCCACGTTTTTCGGGCGGGAAGAACCGCGCGACATAGGGCGTCCCTACCGCAAACGATGCGCCGACCGCGCCAAGACACAGGCCGATTGCAAGGAATTGCCAGAACGCCGTCGCGTATGCGATCAGGAACACAGGGACGGCGCAGAGGACCAGCAATAGCGTCATCACCACGCGACCGCCAAAACGGTCCGTCCAAATCCCCAACGGCACGCGCAATAGTGCGCCGGTCAGAACCGGCGTGGCCGTGAGCAATCCGAACTCCGTGCTGTTCAGCTCAAGCTCGGTTCGTAGCTCGATGCCGAGCACGCCGAACATCATCCAGACGACGAAGCAGACCAAAAATGCCAAAGTCGTGACACTTAACACCAACATTGGACTTTTTCGTGAACTCATAACTGCTCCAGAGCAGGACGATAACGATGATGGCTACAAGTGGACGTCATCGATCAAGGTAGGGGCGATGGGCGCGTATCAAATGCGGATGCTGATTCGCTGTAAACCCCACCGCAAATCACTATTGCAACAACAAACCGGGGCGTACATCCAATGTGATGCCACGCAGATCGGCGTTTGCGGCCAGCAGCGTCAAATATTGCTGAATCGACTTATGCCGAACATGCTCAAGAAGATAGCGTCCGATGGTTTCTCGTACTGCTTCGTATGGCAGCGCGAGTCCCTCGATCCGGCGCTCCACCAACACGATATGAAAGCCATAGCGCGTGTTGACGAGCCCCGTCAGCAGGCCGACCTGTTTGCTGTCGAAAATTGCCTTCTCGAATTCGGGCACGCTCTCACCGCGGGTCAACTGGCCGAGATTTCCACCGACCTGACCGGACGGGCAGTTTGACAGGGTGTTGGCGAGCGCCTCGAACCGATCGGGATGCTGAACGAGTTCTCGATGCGCCTCTTCCGCGCGGGCGCGAACCTGGGTCATGGCGGACTTGTCTGTCAGCGCAAAGAGGATGTGGCGCGCAAAGACCAGGTCGGGACTGCGAAACTTCTGCGAATTTGCCGCGTAGTAGCGCAGACATTCCTCATCGGATGGCACGGGAGTCGCACATTCCAGTTCCAGCAGGCGGTCAGTGACCTGATCATCGAGTTCGGCGTGCGCCACAAGCAAACCCATCGTCACGGCTCGCTGTGTGAGCAACTCACGCACCACCAATGCCAGACGTGCGGCCCTGTCTGGATCGGCTTCATTCAGGTGGGACGCAGATTCGGTATCAATTGCGGCTGCATCGATCAGGACGCCGTTGACACTGAGCTCAACCAGGTCTGATACCGCCGATGTGTCAATCGTGTTTGAAGACATGTGATTTTCCTCGCGTTAGCGCTTACGCACGATCTGGTGCGGCCGAAACAAATAGGCTACGGTTGCCATGCCACTCCATATATGAACAAGACGCGTGAATGGAGAAATGAGGAAGATCGTGAAGCCCAGCACAATATGAATTTTGTAGACGAGCGGCACCGGGGCAATGAGATCGGCGACGGATTGGAACGTGACGATTCCCTTGACATAGGTGCTCAGCGTTTCGAACATGACCCCGTCCATGTGGGCCAATGAAAGCGGGACGGTGGAAAGTCCGAGCGCAAGCTGCAACCACAATATGACCAGGACCAGAATATCCGCGTGCGCGCTATTGATGCGAATTCGCGGGTCCGATAGCCGTCGATACAGCAGAATCGTTAAGCCGATGATTGCAACAATGCCGGCACTACCGCCTCCAGCCATTGCAATGAATTGATGTTGTGAGGCGTTCAGAAATGGCGACACCATCCAGTGCGGCGCCAGAAAGCCTGCGAAGTGGCCGGCAATGACGATCAGTACACCGATGTGAAACAGATTGCTCCCCAGGCGTAGTTGCCGGCGTCTGAGCAGTTGCGAGGAATCGCTCTTCCAGGTGTACTGTTCCCGATCGAAGCGGATCAGGCTGCCAAGCAGCCAGATCGCGAGACAGACATAGGGATAAATGCCAAACAAAAGCGAATTGATGAAGTGCTGACTCATGAGGCATCTCCAACGAGAAACATGCTTTTGAACACGGTGTCCCGCTTTGCGGGACTACCGCGGTGGTCGTTTTTCATGAAACTGGATAGGCTGAGGTTGCGTTGAAACAGGGGCTTGCGCGCCCAGGAAACTGACGGGTGTGTCCTGCCACTCGCGATCGAGCGCTTCGCCATCGATCTCCGAGTCCGCTACGTGCGCGGGCGCCGTGACGTCCAGCGGCGCCTCGCCTGCCAGCGGCAGCAAGGCGGCCACTACCGCGAAGTAAGCGCTACCGCGCTCGGCGAGCTTCGTCGCAATTTGCCGGTTGATGTCGGCGATTTCAGCTAGCAGCGACCGCGCCTTTGCGGGTGTTTCGTGTGCGAGAAATTCCAGGAAGACGGGCAGATAGTCAGGCAACTCGCCTCCGCCGAGAAACAGCCCTTTTGCTTCGTACATCGCAAGCAAATCGACCATGGCTTGTCCCCGCTCGCGTGACTCGCCATGGACATGCTCGAACAAGTAAAGGGACATTGCCCGGCCTCGATCAAACGTTTCAACATAGTCTTCCTGCAGGTCCAGCAGGGGTCGCGACGCCAACTGGTCGACCAGCGCGATCAAAGCGTCACGTGTGGCGGGTGCAAAGGCCCGATGCCGTGCCATTGACGTACGAATCTCGGCCAGTCCCTCAACGAGAGATTCATCCGGATAGTCGAGCAGCGCGCTCAACATGCTAAAAATCGGTCCGTTGTTGTCCATTACTCACCCGCCGCGCGGATCGGAATCGTCTTTCGGTCCTTGCCGATGCCCTTGCGGCCGCCAAACAGGCTGGTTTCAGTCGTGCCATCTGAACACCCATTGCCGAACGAGAAACCGCACGATGCGCGCAGGTCGAAAGCATCTTCAGCATATTCACGATGTGCCGTCGGAATGACAAAGCGGTCCTCGTAATTGGCGATCGCAAGATAGCGATACATCTCGTCAACTTGCGCGGTGCTCAGATCGACCTCAGCGAGCAGTTCCGGACTTTCACGACGCTCTACGTGGCGCTCGCGCATGAATGCGCGCATGGCGAGCATTCGCTTGAGTGCGAGGCGCACGGGCGCTTCGCGTCCCGCCGTCAGCAAGTTGGCCAGGTAACGCAGGGGGATGCGCAACGAATCGACATCGGGGAGCAGTCCCTTCATGCCGAGGCGGCCGTCGTTGGTCGCTGAGTTGATGGGCGACAGGGGAGGGACATACCAGACCATCGGCAAGGTCCGGTATTCGGGGTGCAGCGGGAAGGCGATCTTCCACTCCATCGCCATTTTGTACACCGGTGAATGACGCGCTGCTTCAAGCCAGTTGTCCGGCACGCCATCCCGAGCGGCCTGCTCACGCACTGCCGGATCGTTTGGATCGAGGAAGATGGAAAGCTGTGCTTCGTACAGATCCTGTGGGTCTTCGACCGACGCAGCTTCCTGGATCCGGTCGGCGTCGTACAGCAAGACGCCAAGATAGCGAATTCGCCCGACGCAGGTTTCCGAGCATACCGTTGGCTGGCCTGCCTCAATGCGCGGATAGCAGAAGATGCACTTCTCTGACTTGCCGCTTTGCCAGTTGTAGTAGATTTTCTTGTATGGACATCCCGACACGCACATGCGCCAGCCTCGGCACTTGTCCTGATCGATCAGGACGATGCCGTCTTCCTCGCGCTTGTAAATCGCGCCGGAAGGGCAGGACGCGACGCAGGCAGGGTTCAGGCAGTGCTCGCAGAGTCGCGGCAGATACATCATGAAGGTGTTCTCGAACTCCCCGTAGATGTCCGTTTGCACCTGGTCAAAGTTGTAGTCCTGCTTACGCTTTTCGAATTCACCACCGAGGATTTCTTCCCAGTTCGGGCCCCACTCGATTTTCTCCATCCGCTCGCCGGTGATCAGCGATCGGGGCCGGGCAACCGGTCCAACCTTGACGTCCGGCGCGTCGTGCAAATGCGCGTAGTCGAAGGTGAACGGCTCATAGTAGTCGTCTATTTCCGGCAGGTTCGGGTTGCCGAAAATAGTCGCGAGCACACGCCACTTGCTACCGGCGCGAAGCTCGATCTTGCCGTTCGTCTTGCGCTTCCATCCACCGTTCCAGCGATCCTGGTTTTCCCAATCCTTGGGGTAACCAATGCCGGGCTTGGTCTCGACATTGTTGAACCAGGCATATTCCATCCCCTCGCGCGAGGTCCAGACGTTTTTGCAAGTGACCGAACACGTATGGCAGCCGATGCATTTGTCCAGATTCATGACCATGCCGATCTGAGCGCGGATTTTCATTTTTTATCTCCTGACTCATCGTCGGCCATCGCAAGCGTGGGGGCGCCATGGGCGAGCGTGTGTTGGTGACGGGCAGCCTCTGCCGACGACAGCACCGACGACGGCGTCGACTCATCCTTCCAGTCGACTGTGTTCATTTTGCGTACGATCACAAATTCGTCGCGATTGGAGCCGACCGTGCCGTAATAATTGAAACCGTAGGAAAGCTGCGCATAACCGCCGATCATATGGGTCGGCTTCGGCATGATGCGCGTGACCGAATTGTGAATCCCGCGTACGCCGGTGACTTCGGACCCAGGCGTGTTGATGATCTTTTCCTGCGCGTGATACATCATGACGGCGCCCACGGGAATACGCTGGCTCACGACTGCGCGGGCTGTCAGCGCTCCGTTCAAATTGAAGGCTTCGATCCAGTCGTTATCGACCACGCCAATTTTTCTGGCATCGATCTCGGAGATCCAGACGATGGGGCCACCGCGCGAGAGCGTCAGCATCAACAGATTGTCGGTGTAGGTGCTATGAATGCCCCATTTCTGATGAGGTGTCAGAAAGTTGAGTGCAATTTCGAGGTTCCCGTTCGATCGGCTACCCTCCATCCCCACCGTACTGCGTGTATCGATCGGTGGTTTGTACACGCACAGCGACTCACCAAAATCGCGCATCCACACGTGATCCTGATAGAGCTGTTGACGTCCCGAAAGGGTGCGCCAAGGAATCAGTTCATGCACGTTCGTATAGCTTGCGCTGTATGAGACATGCTCGGATTCGATCCCGCTCCACGTCGGCGACGAAATGATTTTGCGCGGCTGCGCCTGAATATCACGAAAGCGAATTTTCTCGTCTTCGCGTGCGCGCGCGAGATGAGTGTGGTCGGTGCCGGTGAGTGCCGACAGAGCCTGCCAGGCCTTGACCGCGACCGCGCCATTGGTTTCGGGAGCGAGCGACAGGATCACCTCAGCAGCATTGATGGCCGAAAGAATCTGGGGACGTCCGTGTGACACGCCTTCGTCAGTGACAGGATAATTCAGTGCGCGAAGCTGTTCGATCTCTTCGCCGGTTTGCCATGTGATGCCCTTGCCGCCGTTGCCGAGTGAATCAAGCAGCGGCCCGACCGACGTGAATTTTCGATAGGTATTGGGATAATCCCGCTCGACGGTCACGACGCTCGCCATGGTCTTGCCTGGAATGGGCTCGCATTCGTTGTGACCCCAGTCGGCGACCCCATCGGTTTGTGCGATTTCCCCAGGGCTGTCATGCTGAAGCGGCGAGAGCACCACATCGTGTTCTATGCCCAGATGACCAACGGTCAATTCAGAGAATTTCTGCGCGATGCCCTTGTAGATTTCCCAATCGCTCTTGGACTGCCACGCAGGATCGACGGCAGCGGACAGCGGATGGATGAACGGATGCATGTCTGACGTGTTCATGTCGTCCTTTTCGTACCAGGTCGCAGTCGGCAGAACGATGTCCGAATAGAGGCACGTGGTCGACATTCTGAAATCGAGTGTCACGACCAGGTCAAGCTTGCCCTGCGGCGCTTGATCGTGCCATTTCACTTCTTTGGGCAAGATGCCGGCGGTGGCTCCCAGGTCTTTTCCCTGCACGCCGTGCTCGGCGCCGAGCAAATGTTTGAGGAAATACTCGTGCCCTTTACCCGACGAGCCGAGCAGGTTCGAGCGCCAGACAAACAGGTTTCTCGGGAAGTTTTCCGGTGCGTCGGGGTCCACGCATGACATCTCAAGCGAGCCGTCCTTGAGTCCCTTCGCGACGTAGGCAGCGGCATCCGATCCGGCTGCCGCCCGGCCGACTTTAAGCGGATTGGTCTTGAACTGCGGCGCGGAAGGCAACCAGCCCATGCGCTCGGCACGGACGTTGTAATCGATCGGACTCTCGGCAAACTGGCTGCCATCGACCAGCGGCGACAGCAACTCGGTAACCCTCATGGTTTCATAGCGCCACTGGTCCGTATGCGCGTAGAAAAATGAGGTCCCGTTCATAAAGCGCGGCGGTCGGTGCCAGTCGGTGGCGAACGCAAGCGGCAACCATCCCGTTTGCGGACGAAGCTTTTCCTGGCCAACATAGTGAGACCAGCCACCACCCGATTTGCCGACGCACCCGCACATGACGAGCAGGTTAATGATCGAACGGTAGCTCATGTCCATGTTGAACCAGTGGTTCAAGCCAGCGCCGAGGATCACCATCGATTTGCCCTCGGTCTTGTGGGCGTTGTCGGCGAATTCGCGCGCAACGGCGATGACCTCATTGCGCTTGACGCCCGTAATTTTCTCCTGCCAGGCTGGGGTATAGGGTACGTCGTCGTCGAAACTGGCCGCCACATTGGCGCCGCCCAGGCCCTGGTCCACACCATAGTTGGCGATGAACAGGTCATATACCGTGGCGACGAGCACGTCGCCGTCGCGGGTCGCAACCTTACGTACACCGACGCGGCGCGGCAATACGCTGGCATGGCCTGTATGCGTAAAGTGCGTATGTTCTACATTGCCGAAATACGGGAAGGCGACCTCGATCACCTCATGGTGATCCTCGACAAACGACATCACCGGGCGAATTGGTGCGCCTTGTGCGTCCTCTTCTTTCAGATTCCATTTGCCGGCATCGCCACCTTCCTTTTGGCCCCAGCGAAACCCGATCGATCCCACTGGTGTCACGAGCTTTCCGCTCAATTCGTCGATGGCCACTGTTTTCCATGCGGCGTTGCTATCTTGACCCAATGCGTCTTCGAACTCGTCTGATCTCAGCAGGCGCTCCGGCACAAAGTGCTCGCCCTGTTTAACGATGCGCACGAGGAGCGGCATGTCGGTAAAGCGTCGGCAGTAGTCCGCGAAATAGGCACTCTTGCCCGCAACGTGGAACTCGGTGAGCACGACATGGCCCATGGCAAGACCAAGCGCGGCATCGGTGCCTTGCTTCGGGTGCAGCCAGATGTCGCCAAACTTGGCGCCTTCGGCATAGTCCGGGAAGATCGACACCACTTTGGTGCCGCGATACCGCACTTCGGTCATGAAGTGCGCGTCGGGGGTACGTGTTTGCGGTACGTTGGACCCCCACATCATGATGAAGGTCGAGTTGTACCAGTCGGCTGATTCGGGAACGTCGGTCTGCTCGCCCCAGGTTTGCGGCGAGGCGGGCGGCAAGTCGCAGTACCAATCGTAGAAGCTCAGGTTGACGCCCCCAATCAGTGAGAGATAGCGACTGCCTGCGGCGTAGGACACCATCGACATGGCCGGTATCGGCGAAAAGCCAACTATCCGGTCCGGACCATGCCGTTTAATCGTGTGGATGTTCGCCGCCGCGATGATCTCGTTGACTTCATCCCAGTTTGAACGGACGAAGCCACCCAGGCCACGGCGACGTGTATACGAGGCACGGGCTTGCTGGTCATCGACAATGGCGCTCCATGCTTGTACCGGTTCTAGCGTTAGTCGTTTTTCGCGCCACTGCCTGAGCAGTGCGCTGCGAATCAGCGGATATTTAAGGCGGTTCGCGCTGTAGAGGTACCAGGAATACGACGCGCCGCGCGCACAGCCACGCGGTTCGTGATTCGGCATATCAGGGCGGGTGCGCGGATAATCGGTTTGCTGGGTTTCCCAGGTGACGATCCCGCTTTTGACATAGATCTTCCAGGAACACGAACCTGTGCAATTAACGCCGTGGGTGGAGCGAACGATCTTGTCATGCTGCCAGCGCTGCCGGTAGGCGTCTTCCCACCCGCGATCTTCCTGGGTCGTCATTCCATGACCTTCTGAGAAGGTCGGCCTCGACGTGGAGAAGTATTTCAGGCGATCAACAAAATGGCTCATCCGATCTACTCCTAACGTTCGATTTGCGTGACGTTTATGCAGAAAATATGCATATCTTGTGAATCTTTATGGTGCCAATAGCCCCGTTTGAAGGGACTACGGGAAAAGGTGCCTAAAAAGGAGGGTGACGTTTTGTGCTTCTTCAGTAATGCATTTTTGGTTCGTATTGCGAAAAGGATCCTGCTTCAGTTCACGCACGCTCCAGATTCGGGCGCTTTGCCAGGCAGGTCACCTGCGCATATTTCGACAAGTTCGCTGTAACCAAAACCTCGCGCGTAGTCGATCACACTGACGACGATTGGCACGAGCTTGACGAAGACAACCTGGCCTGGCTCGGCGGGAGGTGACATGTCCCATGCTGTTGGGAAACGCACGAGCAACCGGTCCATCGCATGCGCACGTTCTGGCGAATCATCTGCCAGCACGTGTGCGGTCGCAGCCATGGAAAGACCTCTGATCTGTTCCCAATCGTTGTATGCCATGTTGATGGTCAGCGATACTTTGCTGCATCGCAGAATATTTTTGATTTTTTGACTGGTGCGTGCCGTGCCGAAGAAGAGAGTCAGCCCATCGCTGGCGTAGCCTATCGCGTTGGCTTGAGGGTAGCCGTCCTCACGCAGTGTTGCCAGAGAGAGATCACGGCCTGATTCGATGATCTCCAATATGAGTTGCCTCTGCTTCGCTTCCATGGATGTGTCTCCTTGCCTCGCGAAGCGGGTTGTGTCTCATCGATGGTCGTAGCTTCGCGCCACACCGGGCATGTTCGTTTGACCTAAGTCAAGTCGGTGCTGATCCGTTGTCGAAGGTGTGTTCAACGACAAGTGTTGATTGAAAAACTCGGACCGCATTATCTGCAGTCCCGGTTCAAACAGTTCTGCTCTGAGCATCATCCGCGTAACGCCCTTGAAAAGGAAACTGATGAATGCGACCAATATGTGCAGCGTGCCGATATCCCTGTGATGGGTCGCAAGCTGCCAGCGACGCCAGCCGTGGTGGTCATACGGCATCGGGATGGATACGCTCATGGTGCTGACGTTCCGGTCGGTGAGGACGATGCCTCCCTTGGCTGGTGGTTTTAAACAAACGTCACCGAAACCCGTCAGCGTTTGGCGGACACGCTGTCGTCAATCGTCCCGGGCGAACAGGACTGGCTCGTCTATGCGCCGAAAATGCCGGAAATCTACTATAGATTAGAATATGTCACAACGTGATTCAACGTAAAATAGTTCTTTCTGGCTAGTGGTTTTTGCTAACCAGGCTTGCCGTCTGCCCTTGGCGCAGTTAGATAGGGCGCATATTTCAGCAAATAAATAACCAGTGCCGCGAACCAGCATAGCCCCGCTGCATCGAGCCAGACTTGCGACGCACCGCCCCCTAGCCACGGTCCGAAGACGCGCAGAAGACCTGCCGCGATGATTAATCCGTAGCTCCCGATCTCCATCCAGCCCGCAACAAGCGGACGGCCGGTATGTCCGAGCGCGGTGCGGGTGATCATCGCGATGATGGCGCAGCCAATTGCACCGACGCTGAACGCGTGGAGCGCAAGCGTGTGCGGCACGGCGCCCATGGCTGCCAGCGCGAGCATGACGAATCCTGCCGGGATCCACGCATAGGCGACATGCAGAATCAAGAGAATGGGCCGCATTCCGACTCGCCACGAGCGCCATCCCGCAACCCTGACGCCATGAACCACCGCCGCAGCGCAAGCGCATGCCGCGATCAGCAAGGGTGGCGTCTGGAGCGCATCCGCGAGAAAGGTGACTATGACAACCGGTGCGGAGAGGGTCTCGATCAGTTTCCAGCGTTTTATTGAAAAACCGGGAATGGCATTCACCGTGAACATCGGTACCACGCGCCCCGCGATCACCGTCACGAACATAACTACGAGTCCGATCGCGGCGTATGCGTCGCGCAATGCGAGGTCGCCATGGCCTTGCCACGCCCACCAATGGAAAAGCGCGTTTAGTGCCCCGAAGAGCGCCAACGCTACAGGCAAGAATAAGTTGCGACGATTGTTCGCGGCGATCAGCACCCGCAACAACACGACGGCAACAATCGGCAGGAAGGCGGAATCCACGACTGCTGCGACGGGCTCCGGGCCGGTCCAGACAAGTACACGCCCAGCCGCCCAAAGGAGCCAGAGCCACGCGAGCGATAAGCCTCGTGGAGTGTCGAGCAAAGTCCACGCGCGCACGGCTGTGAGCAGAAAACCCACCACGATCGCGGCGACAAAGCCGAAGATCATTTCGTGAGCATGCCAGAGGAGACCACTCAGGGCTGCAGAGCGACCTGCGACGGGATAGCCCTGAAGGGCGAACAGCCAGAACGCGATAGCAAGCGAGCCGAAGAAGGCACCGCCAAGATAGAATGGTCGAAATCCGAGTCGAAGGACTGGCAAGTCAGATGCTTCTTGGCGTGGTGGATCGGCGACCGGTTCGGTGACTTTCATTGAAGCCCCTGTAAAACATTCTTTGATAATACATCTTAGTGTGTATTTGATTGCGAAGGGGAAAAATCCTTCGCGCTTCAGGTTCGATTGGTGCCAGATGGCGTCGGCAACACTTGATGACGATCGTCAATCGTTTTCGCTCGTCGAGCGACAATGCAAGCCGGCAGCGTTGACCGTTCGACAAACGTTTTGGACCGTATATGGGTCGGTTGCGCTCGCTGGCGTTGGTGACAGGTTTGCGCCAAGTTTGCGCCAAGGAATCCGTCGTTAAGCGCAAAACATTCTGGACCACATCGTTGAGTTTTCGCCGATCTCCGCTTATCGATGGTTTCGTAAGCGCTAGGTCGTAATGCCCTCCCTGGGCCGCGTCATGCCGTCTGATATGGCGTTGCGGCACTGGTATCGGGTGGTGCATGCACCCGCATGCACGATCGCGGTTCATTTACGGTGGTGGTGCACGAGCGGGTGAACCGCGGGGCCGCCTTTGAGCAACCGCGTCAACATGCTTCGTTCGGCTACGAGGTCTGCCAACGTGTACTTGTCGAGCACGTCGAAGTACGCACGCAGCGCACTGCCAAGCACGCCTCGCAGCCCGCACGCCGCGGTGATCACGCAGCCGTTGCCCTCGGTATTGAAGCATTCAACCATCTGAAAGTCGGGCTCCATCGTGCGCACCACTTCACCGATGATGATCTTCGTCGCAGGCCGGCCTAGTCGCAGGCCGCCTCTACGACCTCTCGACGTGGTGAGATATCCAGCCCGTCCGAGCAAGTGAACGATCTTCATTAAATGGTTGCGCGGAATACCGAATGCGTCCGAGATTTCCTGAATCGTGACGAGTTCGTCCGTGTGCACTGCGGCGTAGATCAACACCCGCAAGCTGTAGTCTGTAAAGTCTGTGAGGCGCATGGGGATCCAATAACTTGTCTGCAGATTATATCTTTGTGCGATCAATCGTTGTTCCCAAAACGGTAGTGATCCACGCTCTACGATCATTGATCTCATGGCGTTTGCTCGCTGATTGATCAACCGTTTCCATCTACTGCGACAAATCGCCTGCCTCGTTTTCAGACTTATTGATGTACTATAAATGAATCTTTAAACAACAGGATTTCTAATGCAACTCACCCCGACACAGGTACAGAAGGTTAAATCCACGGCTCCCGTCCTGGCTCAGCACGGCGCGACGATCACAAGACATTTCTATCAGCGGATGTTTAAGCATCATCCTGAATTGAAGAATGTTTTCAATCAAACGAATCAAAAAAGCGGTAACCAGGCCGAAACGCTGGCGCGCGCCGTATGGGCCTATGCGGCGCATATCGACGACCTCGGCGCGCTCGGGCCCGCTGTCGCACACATCACGAACAAGCATGTCAGCCTGAATATTGAGCCAGCTCAATATGACATCGTTGGCGAGCATCTGCTGGCGTCGATCGTCGAAGTGCTCGGCGATGCGTTGGATACCGAGACTGTCGATGCCTGGACGGCTGCGTATGCACAATTGGCAGGTCTGATGATCGGTGCTGAAAAGAAACTGTACGACGGCGCCGACTGGAAAGGGTTTCGTCGTTTCAACGTCGCCCGCAAGGTTCACGAGAGCGACGAGATCACATCGTTTTACCTACAGCCGGCCGACGGCGAGCCGCTTGGCAGCTTCAAACCGGGTCAGTATGTGAGTGTGAAGCGTTACATTGATGCACTCGGCTACGATCAACCGCGCCAATACAGCATGTCGGATGCGCCGCACGGCGACTATCTGCGCATCTCGGTGAAACGCGAATCAGGCAACGCGGACGCTTCGCCCGGTGTCATCTCCAACGTACTGCATGACGGTGTCAGCGTCGGCGATCTAGTCGAGGTCAGTGCACCGGCGGGGGTGTTTACGCTCGAAATGGATAAACGCACGCCCGTGGTATTGGTCAGCGGCGGTGTCGGGATCACGCCGATGATTTCGATGCTAGCCTCGCTCACCCAGAACCAGCAAGCGCGCCGAATTGTCTTCGTACACGCGTGCCGCGACGCCAGCGTTCATGCGTTCAAGGATTGGGTCAATCAACGCGTTGCGACGCACGGCAATCTAACGAAGCATATCTATTACGAAGCGGTTGGCGAAGGCGATGTTCGCGACGTCGACTACGATGCAGCAGGGAGGGTCGACCTGTCCTTGCTTGTCGACGATGAACTTGTCGCGACCGCGGACTTTTATGTATGCGGACCGATGCCGTTCATGCTTGCGCAGAAGCAAGCGCTCGAGCGTCTTGAGGTCGATGCGCCGCGCGTTCATACGGAAGTGTTTGGTTCGGGTATGCTCGATTGACCATCAAACGCGAACCGGATGATCACATCGTCGCCGTCTTGCCAGTTTCGTGGAGCGGCGACTTGATAAGAATTACTCAATTACAGTTGTCGAGGCGCCCATTGACGCGCGAGGGAGGGCGTAGCCGATATCGATGATATCGGTCGGCTCGCCTTCCAGATCGATTCCTGGACGCAGGCCTTGCCGAGATTGTCGAGGCTTGGGTCCAGCAACAGCCGATTGGCTGCGACCTATTTCACGCGGAGCATGACAGCGGGCTGTTCGAACGTTCCAAGCTCATAGAATGTCAGTCCCACAGGGCGAGGCGTGCAGGCGTGTCCGCACGTGCACGTATGTTGGCGGCCCACTGCGCCAGTTTTTTTCCCAGCGCATCGATATGTCCAGGTCGGTGGGTGAAGAATAGGGTTGTTTTCTTATTGTGATTGTCAGCCCTTCGGCGGTTCACGGTCGCCCGGTGCGGAAAGATTCGATTGGACGCGCCTGATGTTCGCCTCATGCGAAGCAAGCATGGCGGCAAAATCGTTCTGGATATGTTCGTCGCGGATTCCCGGCAGCAGCGTTTGTAGCTTGCGCACCACCCACTCCTGCCCGCGATTAAGAAACGCCATGCGTTGCGGCAAATCTCCGATGGCCATCGCCTTTTCATAGAACGCGCCGGTACGCCGGGTGGGCGTGCCATGTAGCGACAGAATTGCTCTTGTCAGTACATTGCACCAACGCGCTTCGTCTCGGCAAATGCTCGTCACGAGTGCTTTGACAGGCGAATCGGTCATCGCCGCCGCCGTTTGCGACGTCACCTGCGCGCCCGCGCGCTCGGCCTCCAACAATTCGTTCAGGGCCGCGAGTAGCTCATCCCGGCTCGCGTATCCCATCTGTACCTCGTCCATCTCGTCGGCAAAGCACACGGGGGAGGCCAGTGCCACAGATTCGTGCGCAGGTTCGGAGCCGCTTCCAACCAGCGCGGCTGCATCCGTCACGATGCGATGCAGACGCTCAGCCGCTCCGGTAATCGCGTTGACTCTTCCTGCTCCTGTACCGGCGTAGAGGGCCATCGCCTCGAAATCGCCCGTCATCGAACACAGCGGTGAGTCGGTGCTGAACAGATAGATCGGCCGACCTTGTTCTTCTCCGATTACGGTTTTGACAGTGCAGAATGGATTGCCCCGATGACCACGCGTGACGCTGTTGGGGAGCACGCGTACCCGTGCGCCTTCCGGCCAGTTGATGTGGAACGCGTTCGTCAGAAGCGTTTCATCTTCGGCGGCATCGACGATGCGTTGTTTGTGATACGTATGAGCGAAGGATTCGTCGGTGGCGATGAATGCGGTGCCGAGCACGACTCCCTGGGCACCGAAGGAGAGGGCGGTCGCAACATCGACCCCGTCTGCGATGCCGCCTGCCGCGAGGACGGGAAGGCTCGTGGCCGCCACGATCTCGCGCAGCAGCAGTCCGAGCGGTCGGTCGCCGCGGACATGGCCGCCAGCCTCTTGTCCTTGGGCAATCAGTACCTGCGCGCCGGCCGCTTCAGCGGCCCGCGCGTCCTCGATCGAACCGACCTGGTAGATCACCAGGATCCCCGCATCGCGTAGCCGCCGGATGACAGCAGGTACGACGTCCCAGAACAACCCGACGACTGGGACGCCGAGTTCAATGCAGGTGGTGATTTGCGCGTCTAGCAGGTCGGCGGCAGTGGCGGCCGGGATCAAGTTGACGCCGAACTTGCGATCGGTGCGTGTGCGTATTTGCCGGACCTCGTCGCGGATCAATTCTGTCGGTTCACGCACCATCCCAAGAAAGCCAAAGCCTCCGGCCAGCGTGACTGCGGTCACAAGGTCTGCGCGCGCAACCCCACCCATCCCAGCCAGCACGATCGGCCACGTGCAACCCAGGAGATCGCAAACGGGTCGCCACAAAGCGCTCACAACGCTATTGTCGGAGTACAGCATTTTGTGTTGAATCGACATGGCACTCTCCTATGCTCGGTGCAAGGCTGGAACGCGCCTCCCAGGTTACCGCGTAAATTGCCGCTTTTTATATCTCACAGTATGACATATAATTAAACTGAGGAAGGCAGGATCCGGAGGGGTGGTTGCCGGAGGAGAGCTTCCGGAGGAGAGCTTCCGGAGGAGAGCTTCCGGAGGAGAGCTTCCGGAGGAGAGCTTCCGGAGAGTCACACGGAACCACGCTGGACGCCCGGCCGGGGCTGATCAACATCGCCGTCGAGACGGGCAAGCTTTGGCTGGATACCTGCCGGCGCTTCCGTAAAGGAAACGATGATGTCCCCGTTCAATCGGATTCTGCTGTGTTACGACGCATCGCCGGAGGGCAGGACTGCGTTACGCTACGGCGCAATGCTTGCGAAGCAACTGCACGCCGAGACCCACCTGCTTTCGATTCTCGACTGCTCGTATTGGTCACGCGGGTTTGATGTCTTGTCCGCGGTCGACTTCGACCTCGACGAACAGGCTGCCCGTGAGATTCTCCAGGAGGGCGTGGACAAGCTCCGCGAGTGGGACGTCATTGCAACGGGCCATTTTGCGACGGGCAATCCCGTCGATCAGATTCCGCGCCTCGCCAATTCTTTGAAGATCGACTTGATTGTCATCGGGCATCATCCGGAAGGTTTTTTTGCGCGCTGGTGGACCGGGGAAAACCATGCCTTGCTGCTGGACCGCGTGTCGTGCGGGGTTCTCTTCGAGGTGGCCTGAAGAGATTGTTGGCTCCATTGATCGATGATCAGGACTGCTTTGTCCAGACACATTAATATCGCCGGTATGTGAGGGTTCGCCCTTCATGTTTCTCGCACTACTCACGGATGGGAGGGGTTAATTTCGATTTTTGCCTATTTCGTTGCGATTAGTAGATTTCCCAAATCCCTCAAGTTTGACCGATTCGTGCCGTTAGTACCCTCACGTATCGGAGCATCTCCAAGTCACCACTGTAGTGGTTTCAATTCACTTACTGAGGCGCCTTCGGCATTTGGGATCCGTGCGAGAGAGACCAACAACAATAATAAGGTTCATTTAAGGCACCCTCGGGGTGCTTTTTTTTGTGTGCCGACTAGGTCGATGCATCCCCCCGAGCCAAGAACATGAGGCGAACCTCAGGCGTCGCGTTCACTGCCGACAGCGCTATCGGTCCGGATGATGGGCCGTGACTGGAGCGCGATGCGCTAGTGGTGTGCGACTGCACGTCGTCACGCTGCTCGATGGTCCACCGGCTGACTGTGACGTTGCAGCCTGGGTCCACGTGGCGCACAGTCATAGTGCGGTGCATCATCGCATCGCACCAACTCAGGTCGCAAATCCGTGTTTCGCAGTGAGCGACAAACTATCACGTGCAGTGCGATGAACCTGCCGATTTTCATTAAATTCGACGATCGGGTGATACATCATTGAATTGCCGAGCCCCGCTGGGCTTACCAATAGCCGATTGGCGCAACGTTGGAACGTGCCGATGAGAGTACGGATGATCCGCGCCACGCGGATTTTGGCACGGCTATTGCATTGATTCGGACCGGGGCCAACGGAGGCCTCAGCGTATCGAATCTTCTCCGGCCGCTCATGTAGAGCGGCCACCAGGGACAACGGCGTCCCGAGCGTCAACTGTGCGACCGAGCAATCGGGGCGCGGTTGCTGCTCGGGACGCTTTTTTTTGTGCGCTCGATCAACCATCACGAGTCTCGTCCTGGTTCACGCTTTGTGATCGGGTCAACGGTCTCGGAATATCGGCCTCACTCATGAAGCAGTGGACAAAATCAAGCCGCGAAGAAATCTCAGCGCGGACCATCGGACAGCTCATCAATCTGTCAGGAAGGCAGCGGATGCTCTCGCAGCGCATCGTTCTGCATGTGCTGCTCGCATCACACGGCGATGGCGCCGCACTGACAGTGGTCAAGGACTGCCTGACCACGTTTGCGCAAACGCACGCCGACCTCGTAAGCGGCGATGGTCCGTTGACGGGCGTATTTTCGGAAGCCCTGCATCAGCTCTATTTCGGCACTCAAGGCGCAGACGAAAGGATCCAGCGATTTATCGCGCAAGCGCATCACGCTGTGTCGTGTCTCGAGTCGGGCACGACCGACGGTCGCGAGAAGACTGATGCACTCGTTGTTCAAGCGACGCCGCTGCTCGAACTCCTGCAGGAAATAACGCTCGCCTATCAACAGAAGATGCGCAGCGTCGAGACCGCTTCGCTCAAGCGTCAGAGCGACATCGCAGAGCGGCTCGGAAACATCTCCACGCAGTCCAATATCGTGGCCCTCAATGCGCGCATCGCCGCCGCGCGTGCGGGGCAATTCGGCCGGGAATTCGCGGTGATCACCACGGTACTCGCCGACATCATCAAGGAGATGGACCAGTTGATCCATAGCGTCGTCAACACGCATAGCGCCGACGAGGCGTCGCCTCGAAGCAGCGTTCGTCCGCAAGATCAGCACATCCGTGCTGATCGCGCTTTTCAATAGCCTTCGCCCCCAGAGAGAGACCCATGAAAAACCTGCTGAATTCGCTATCGAGCGGTAACTGGCGCGCGTTGCTTGCGTGTTTCCTCTACTTCGATACCGGTTTCACCGTGTGGGTGATGTTCGGGCCACTCGCGCCGTTCATCCACAAAGATATAGCGATGTCTCCCGCCGAACTGGGCTTCCTGGTTGCGGTTCCGGTGCTTGGCGCGGCCATCCTGCGAGTGACGCTCGGCAACCTGTATCAGGCCCACAACGGCCGGCGCATTGCGTTGATGGGTATCGCGCTGTCGGCTTTGCCTTCTGTCATCCTGCTGCTGTCGCCGTCTGCTCCGTCCTATACGTTGCTGCTCGTGCTCGGCGTGTTTCTCGGCGTCGGTGGTGCAAGCTTCGCCGTCGCGCTGCCGATGGCCGGAAGCAACTATCCACCCAAGGTGCAGGGCCTCGTGCTCGGGCTCGCCGCCGCGGGCAACATCGGCGCGGTGCTCGACGGATTCATGTTCCCGGACCTCGCAGAGCATTTCGGCTGGGCGAAAGCGACGGGCGCTGCGTTGCCGTTGTTGGCATTGGCAGCGTCAGCGCTATTCGTTTGGGCGAAGGATCTGGGACCCAAGTCGGGTAGCGCGTCGCGCGCGTTCGGCAGTTTCTGCATTACGCTCGCCGGACTGATCGCGCTCGTGCTGGCTGTACACGCGGGTGTCTTCGGCGCGGGCAAAACGGGCGTGTTGCTGCTGCCGGTGCTGGGTGCGCTACTGGCCATCGGGGTATTGCCGAAGCATTACCGCAGCGTGCTGGTAGAAGGGGATACGTGGGTGGTGATGCTGGTCTATAGCATCACGTTTGGCGGCTTCGTCGGCATGTCGTCCTACGTGACCACGCTGCTGGTGTCGCTGTATCAATTGCCGAAGCTGGAGGCGGGTCTGTTCATGTCGCTGCTCGCTTTCACTGGTGCGCTCGTGCGCCCGATCGGCGGTCTAATCGCGGACCGGATTTCGGGTGTGCGCGCGCTTGTCCTGCTGCTCGCCGGAATCTCTGCGTGCGACTTTACGTTCGCCGCGTGGATGCCACCGCTGCCGGCCGGGATTGTGCTGCTGGTGGTCACCTACCTGTGTTTCGGGCTCGGCAATGGTGCGACGTTCCAACTGGTGCCGCAACGCTGGAAGGGTAAGACCGGGTTGATGTCCGGCATCATCGGCGCAGCAGGCGGGATCGGGGGATTCTATCTGCCAGTCGTCATGGGGATGGCCAAGGAAAGCACCGGCAGCTATCAGATGGGTTTTGCGACCTTTGGCGTCATCTCGGCGCTTGCCTTCGCGCTGGTCGCCTTGCATCGCGCACGCTGGCTCACGTGGGCGTTGCCTGCAGAGAGCCTGGTCGTTGCGAACCCGATTCAGGCTGCGGGGGCGCGCGCTGATAGCGGTGCGTGATCTGGAGGGAGGTGTGTGGTCGTGCGCGCTGGTTTCAGGCCGGCGCGTGCATTCAGCGCGCACTTCGAACAGGCTTGGTCGGAATCCTCTGCACCTGCATTTGCAAGAAGGACCGCACAGGTTGAATGAACAATGGCGCGCGTCAGACGACGCGGGCCAAAGCCGTCTAACGTTTGGTGCTTTTAGCGTTTAGATCAGGCGCTGCGCAAAGCCGCATCGTGCGCGCCGCACCGCGCATGGGAAGAGAGCGGCAATGCATCGATCTGGCCCGCGCTTGACTCGTGTAGAGTGCACGCCATCGCCGCGCCGATCGCGTTGCCAACAAGGATAACGGCCGGGCTGCCAAGACCGGCGGCACGCGCGCTCGCGGCAAGAGAGTCGAGTGTCGCGAGCGCGCGCCGCTCGGCGGTGCCGCCCGCCGATTGAACCACCGCAGCGGGCGTGCTGCCCGGCAGGGTCGACATGAGTGAAGCACACAGGCTCTCGATGCGGCTCATGCCCATATAAATTGCGAGCGTCGTGCCGGCGGCGGCAAGCACGGCCCAGTCGGGTTCGCTGCCGTCGCGCAGATGCGCGGTGATGAACGTCACACCCTGACAGTGATCGCGATGCGTCAGCGAAATACCGAGGCCTGCCGCCGCGGCAAACCCAGACGAAATTCCATTGACGATTTCGTACGGAATCTGTGCGCGCCGCAATTCCGCCAGCTCTTCGCCAGCGCGTCCAAACAGCAGGGCGTCTCCGCCTTTCACACGCACCACGTGACGGCCCGCGCGCGCGTAGCGCAACATCAGGCGCTGAATGAACGCCTGCGGGGTCGACTTGCATCCGCCGCGCTTGCCGACCTTGATGACGCGTGCCTGCGGTGCCAGCGAAACGATCTCGGGATTGACGAGATCGTCGAGCAGCACCACATCGGCGGTTGCCAGCAGCTTCGCTGCCCGGATCGTGAGCAAATCGAGGTCGCCCGGACCCGCGCTAAGTAAAGTGACCTTGCCCGTGGCTGTGGTGATGTCCATATACGTCCTGATGCGGCTTGTTAGACGAGCGCACCGCCCAATGAAAAAGGCGTCCGCTCGTCGCGTTGAACGAGGGGACGCCGTTGTCCTGAACTTGTCTGCTTGTGCTGCGCGTGGGCGAATCACGCGCCACATGCAGCTTGCTTCTGTGCGCCGGCATCGTTGCCGCGCATGCAGACGGAGGCAATATCCACGCCAGATTGCGTCTGACCAGGACGTAATGCAATGACTCGACACGACGGCACGAACGCGCGCAGGGCGCGGCGGTCTCCACCAGACCGCGCACTTGCGAGGAAGTCGCCACAACGACCCGCGACGCCTCATGCAAGAAGACTCCAGGCCGCTCACTAAGGTTTGCTCAGGATCACGGCCAAAACCAGCCACCTTCATTGGACATGTTGCACGGATCATGTGCTGCACTGCACCGCCCTTGTGCCCGGCCGCATCAAAATGCATCGTCCTGCAGCGTCCTAACGTGCGCCAATATCGTGCAACGCCCGTGGTTAGGGCCGCTGAGCCGCATGGCACGCCCTTTGCATAATTATGCGTGGCAGACCAACGACGGTCCGGCCAGCATGCAGCAAAAGTCACCTCTTTAGCTAACGGGCTTTTGGACAATGACGTCCCCCGAATTCAGTCGCTTGACGACTGGATCCGCGGGACGTTTTTTATTTGCCGGACGAAAATCATGTCGCGAACCGCGTTGGAAATGAATGAAACCCCTCTCGTGAACGTTGTCGTCATTGGCCACGGGATGGTGGGTCACAAGCTTCTTGAATGCCTTGTCGACGACGCGAGGTCGACGCTGCACGTTACTGTGCTGTGCGAGGAGCCCCGACCCGCGTATGACCGCGTGCACCTGTCCGAATTCTTCGCGGGCAAGTCTGCGCAGGATCTGTCGCTCGTCAAGCCCGGCTTCTTCGAGCGCGAGAACGTGCTGCTCAAGCTCAACGCGAAGGCCGTGTCGATCGACCGCGCGGCTCGCACCGTGAGGATCTCAAGCGGCGAGACGCTTTCCTACGACAAACTGGTACTCGCCACCGGCTCCTCGCCATTCGTGCCGCCCATCACGGGCAACGACCGTAAGGACTGCTTCGTCTACCGTACCATCGAAGATCTCGAAGCGATGCAGGCTTGCGGTGTGCGGGCCAAGACGGGCGTGGTGGTGGGCGGCGGCTTGCTTGGGCTCGAATGCGCGAAGGCGCTGCACGACATGGGACTCACGGCGCACGTCGTCGAGTTTGCGCCGCGCCTGATGGCGGTGCAGGTCGACGATGGCGGCGCACGGGTGCTGCGCGGCAAGATCGAGGAACTGGGTGTGCAGGTCCACACCAGCAAGCAGACGCTCGAGATTGTCGACGGCGAGTCGGGCACGCACCGCATGCAGTTCGCCGACGGCACGCACCTCGACACCGACATGATCGTGTTCTCCGCGGGCATTCGTCCACGCGATGAGATCGCGCGCACCTGCGGCCTCGAACTGGGTCCGCGCGGCGGCATCGCGATCGACGATACCTGCCGCACGAGCGACTCCGACATCTACGCAATCGGCGAATGCGCGGCCTGGAACGGCATGGTGTATGGGCTCGTCGCGCCTGGCTATGAGATGGCCCGCGTCACAGCGAAGCACTTGCTGGGCGATCAGGCCGGTTTTGGCGGTGCGGACATGAGCACCAAGCTCAAGCTGATGGGCGTGGATGTCGCGAGCATCGGTGATGCGCACGGCAAGACGCCGGGCAGCCGCACATACCAGTTCAGTGACGAGCGCAAACAGGTCTACAAGAAGCTGGTGGTGTCGGAGTGCGGCAAGCAACTGCTCGGCGCCGTGATGGTGGGCGACGCGGCCGAATACGGCACGCTGCTGCAGATGATGCTCAACCGCATCGAGTTGCCCGACGCGCCTGAATTCCTGATCCTGCCGCAAAGCGACGGCAAGGCCAAGCCGGGGCTCGGGGTCGATGCGCTGCCCGAGACCGCGCAGATCTGCTCATGCAACAACGTCTCCAAAGGCGAAATCTGCGCAGCGGTATGTACGGGCGCGACCAGTATCGGTGCAGTGAAGAGCGCGACGTGCGCCGGCACTTCGTGCGGCGGCTGCGTGCCGCTCGTCACGCAGGTGATGAAGGCCGAGATGAAGAAGCAGGGGCTCGCGGTCAACAACCACCTGTGCGAGCACTTTCCGTACTCGCGCCAGGAGCTGTATCACATTGTGCGCGTCGAGCGTATCAAGGCCTTTAGCGCGCTTCTGGAAAAGCATGGGCACGGCCTGGGCTGCGACGTCTGCAAGCCCGCCGTCGCCGGGATTCTCGCTTCGTGCTGGAACGAGTTCGTGCTGAAGAAGGAACATGCAGGCTTGCAGGACTCGAACGACTACTACCTCGCCAACATCCAGCGCGACGGCACCTACTCGGTCGTGCCACGCATGCCCGGCGGCGAGGTCACGCCCGAAGGCCTCATCGCAGTCGGCCAGGTGGCGAAGAAATACGGGCTCTATACAAAGATCACCGGCGGCCAGCGCGTCGACCTGTTCGGCGCGCGGGTGGATCAGTTGCCGCTGATCTGGGAAGAACTGATCGCGGCCGGCTTCGAATCGGGTCATGCGTACGGCAAATCGCTGCGCACCGTGAAGTCGTGTGTAGGCTCGACGTGGTGCCGCTACGGCGTCGGTGACTCGGTTGGGCTCGCCGTGGTCCTGGAAAACCGCTACAAGGGCCTGCGTTCGCCGCACAAGCTCAAGTTCGGCGTGTCAGGCTGCACCCGCGAATGCGCTGAAGCCCAAGGCAAGGACGTCGGCATCATCGCCACCGAAAAGGGCTGGAATCTTTATGTGTGCGGCAACGGCGGGATGAAGCCGCGCCACGCCGAAATGCTCGCAGCGGATCTTGATCGCGAGACGCTGGTGCGCTACATCGACCGCTTTCTGATGTTCTATGTACGCACGGCCGACCGTCTGCAGCGCACGAGCGTCTGGCGCGACAATCTCGAGGGCGGCCTCGAATATCTGATCGACGTCGTGGTGCACGACAAGCTGGGACTCGCCGCGGAGTTGGAAGTGGAGATGCAGCACGTGGTCAGTACCTACGAGTGCGAGTGGAAGAAAGCCGTGACCGATCCCGAGACCCGCAAGCGCTTCCGCCATTTCGTCAACAGCGACAAGGTCGACGAGAACGTGACCTTTGTCGAGGAGCGCGGCCAGATCCGTCCCGCCACGCCTTCCGAGCGGCAAGCGAAACAGTTCCCCGTTCCCGTGGTCGTCGAGACCGTTTGAACATCCAGCCACTTACCTCGAGGAACTCATCATGAACAACGATCGAATCACGCAATCCTGGGTGAAGGTGTGCGCGCTCGGCGACATCGTGCCCAATACCGGCGTGTGCGCGCTCGTGAACGGCGCACAGGTGGCGGTGTTCCATGTCGCGGGCGGCGAGGGCAGCGTGTACGCGATCCAGAACTACGATCCGTGTTCGCAGGCAGCGGTGCTTTCGCGCGGGTTGATCGGCAACCTCGGTGAGCGCATCGTGGTTGCCTCGCCAATCTACAAGCAACATTTCGATCTGCGCACCGGCGAGTGCCTCGAGGCGCCCGAGCATTCGGTCAGCGCCTATCCGGTGCGCGTCGAGAGCGGCAAGGTATGGGTCGCTGCATGAGGCGCGAATACGCCGCGCAGACCTCAGGAGGCGCATCGTTCACCGCGCCTTCCCACCCGCGCCCGCGTCTCGTTGTCGTCGGCAATGGCATGGCTGGCATGCGCACTGTCGAGGAACTGCTCGAGCTTGCGCCGGACCTCTATGACATCACCGTATTCGGCGCCGAGCCGTACGGCAACTACAACCGCATCCTGCTTTCGCCAGTGCTCGCGGGCGAGAAGAGTGTCGATGACATTATCCTCAACACGCGTGACTGGTACGAAGATAACGGTATCCGACTGCATGCGGGCGATCCTGTGGTCGCGATCGACCGCACGCGCCGAGTCGTACGCTCGCGAGGCGGCGTCGAGGTGGGCTATGACCGGCTGCTGCTCGCGACCGGCTCGAAGCCGTTCCTGATTCCGGTGCCGGGTCATGAATTGCCCGGGGTGATCGCCTTTCGCGATATCCAGGATGTCGAAACGATGCTCACCGCGGCGCGTCATCATCGTCATGCGGTGATCATCGGCGGCGGCCTGCTCGGCCTGGAGGCGGCGAACGGACTCCTGCGCCAAGGCATGTCAGTGACCGTTGTACACGTCATGGACAGCCTGATGGAGCGGCAGCTCGACAGGAGCGCTTCGGCCCTGCTGCAACAGGCGCTGGAGCGCAAGGGGCTACGTTTCCTGCTGAGCGCCCGCACGACGGAGATCGTCGGGTCGGATCGCGTCACCGCGGTGCGCTTTGACGATGGCACTGAGATTCCTGCTGACCTCGTTGTGATGACGGCCGGGGTGCGCCCGAACATTGAGCTCGCTCAACAGGCTGGTCTGCACTGCGAGCGTGCGGTTGTCGTCGATGACACGATGCAGACCTACGATCCGCGCATCTACGCTGTCGGCGAATGCGTGCAACACCGGATGGCGACTTTCGGCCTGGTAGCACCGATCTGGGACCAGGCACGCGTGTGCGGGGCGCACTTGGCGGGCGCGGGCCACCGCCGTTTCGTGCAGAGCGCTACCGCGACCAAGCTGAAGGTCACCGGGGTCGACCTGTACTCCGCTGGCGACTTCATCGGTGGCCCAGGTAGTGAAGACCTGGTGCTGCGAGATCCGCGCCGCGGCGTCTACAAGCGTCTGGTGATCGAGGGTAGCCGCGTGATCGGCGCAGTCCTTTACGGGGATGTCAAGGACGGAGCATGGTACTTCGAGCTGATCCAGAACCGGACCGACATTTCTGCACTGCGCAGCCAGCTGCTGTTCGGCAAGGCACTATGCGAGGCTCAGCCCGCATGAACCGGAACCGAACGTGAATTTCCCCATTGTCATTTCCAGGGCGCCAGAAGGGAACCGCGACGCTGTGCGCACCACCTGTCCGTACTGCGGCGTCGGCTGCGGCGTTCGCGCGACTGCGCGCCCGGATGGCCAGCTTGACATTGCCGGCGACGAACTCCACCCAGCGAACTACGGCCGGCTGTGTGTGAAAGGCTCGGCGCTCGGCGAAACAATCGGGCTCGACGGACGCCTGCTGCATCCGAAGCTGCGCGAGCCGGCCAGCGGCGCATTGCGCGACGTGTCTTGGAGCGATGCGCTCGATGCGGTCGCTGGCGGCTTTCGCCGGGTCATCGATCAGCACGGCCCGGATGCCGTCGCGCTCTACGTCTCAGGGCAGTTGTTGACCGAGGACTACTACGTCGCAAACAAGCTGATGAAGGGCTATGTCGGCAGCGCGAACATCGATACCAATTCGCGCTTGTGCATGTCATCGTCGGTCGCTGGGCACAAGCGAGCGTTCGGTGAGGACCTGGTGCCGGTGTGCTACGAGGACCTCGAACTGGCGGACCTCGTTGTGCTGGTCGGGTCGAATACGGCGTGGTGCCATCCGATCCTCTTCCAGCGAATCATCAAGATGAAGGAAACGCGGCCCAATATGAAGGTGGTCGTGATCGACCCGCGCTATACCGCGACCTGTGAAATGGCTGACCTGCACCTGCCGCTGAAGGCGGGCACCGACGTCTGGCTGTTCAACGGCTTGCTCAGTTTTCTCGCGGAACATGGCGCGAGCGCTGCCGGTTTCGTCGACGCACACACGACCGGCTATGCGCAGGCGCTCGATGCCGCGTCAGCCGGCGCAGCGAATGGCTTTGACCTTGGGCAGTGCGCCAAGGCCTGCAAAGTCGACACGCACGATCTCCTCGAGTTCTATCGACTCTTCGCGCGGACCGAGCGGGTGGTGACGGTGTATTCACAAGGCGTGAACCAGTCCACCTCTGGCACAGACAAGGTCAACAGCATTATCAATTGCCATCTGCTGACCGGCCGTATCGGCAAACCAGGGATGGGGCCGTTCTCGGTCACCGGACAGCCAAACGCGATGGGTGGGCGTGAGGTTGGCGGTCTCGCGAACATGCTGGCCGCACATCTGGAACTCGACAACCCTGGGCATCGCGAACTGGTCCAGATATTCTGGGGAGCACCTGCCATCGCCTCGCGGCCGGGACTCAAGGCAGTCGAACTCTTCGAGGCGATCGAGCAAGGCAGGATCAAGGCGGTCTGGATCATGGGCACGAACCCAGTCGTGAGCCTGCCCGACGGCGACCAGGCAAAGCGCGCGCTCGCGCGCTGCGAACTCGTTGTCAGTTCCGACATTGTTGAGAACACCGACACCAATGCGTTTGCCCATATCCTGCTGCCGGCGCTCGGCTGGGGAGAAAAGGACGGCACCGTCACCAACTCCGAGCGCAGGATCTCGCGCCAGCGTTCGTTCCTTCCGGCGCCCGGAGAAGCACGCGCTGACTGGAGGATCATCTGCGACGTTGCGCAGCGGATGGGCTATGCGGGCTTCGATTTCTCTGGCCCGCACGAGATTTTCGATGAGCACGCGCGGCTGAGCGCCTGGCGCAACGAGGGTGGCCAGATCGCTAACGGAATTGGCGACGAGCTGATCGAGGGCAGCGTGCGCCGCGCGTTCAACTTGGCTGGCCTCGTCGGCCTCGGTCGCGAACGTTACGACGCGTTGCAGCCCGTCCAGTGGCCAGTTCTCGCGACGAAAGACGCGGCCGTGCATGGCACAGCGCGGCTGTTCGGCGATCGCCGCTATAGCCACGCTGATGGCAAGGCGCGTTTCGTCGCGACGCCGCCACGCACTCCGGCCAACGCACCGGATGACGAATATCCGCTGACGTTGAACACTGGCCGGATACGTGACCAATGGCACACAATGACCCGCACGGGTAAGTCGGAAAAGCTGGCAGGTCATGTGACGGAAGCGTTTGTCGACATGCATCCACAGGATGCACTGTCGTGCGGTGTGCGTGAAGGTGAACTGGCATGCGTATCGAGCCGCTGGGGTGCGATGGTCGCACGCGTGCAGCATGGTGGCGGCATGTCGCGCGGCAGCGTGTTTGTGCCGATTCACTGGAACGATCAGGTCGCCTCCGACGCTCGCGTCGGTGCAGTGGTGAATCCGGCGGTCGATCCGGTCTCCGGGGAGCCCGAGTTCAAACATACGCCGGTTCGCGTTGACAAGTTTCACGTCTCCTGGCACGGGTTCTCGCTGAGCCGCCACGCCCCGGTACTGGACGGTGTCACGTACTGGACCCGTGTTTATGGCGCGCAGTTCGTGCGCTACGAGCTCGCGGGTCGCAACCCGCTCAACGCAGACGAGGATCATGGCAGTTGGGCGCGCGCGCTGTTCAGCATTGATGATCCGCACGCCGACTGGCTCGAGTATGAGGACCGCACGGCGGGTATCTATCGCGCCGTGCACTTGGTCGGCGATCGTATCGAAAACTGCGTCTTCGTATCAGCGCGTCCAGAGTTGCCGGCGCGTGCGTGGCTCGCGAGCCTGTTTGCAAAGTACAAGCTCGACGAGGAGGACCGCGTCGGTCTGTTGCTCGGCCAGCCGATCGGCAAGGGCGCCGATACGGGACCCATAGTCTGCTCGTGCTTCGGTGTCGGGCGCAACACGATCTGCGCGGCGATTCGCGAGCAGGGGCTAAAGACCGCTGCGGAGATTACCGCGTGCGTGAAAGCCGGCGGAAACTGCGGGTCCTGCGTGCCGGAACTGAAGAAGCTGCTGGTCGACACCGAACTGGCGCGGTTAAGCAGCGTCTGAATCGACCACAAACCTGCAGCATCGTACGAACGCGACACAACGCCCGATTGATCTTGCCAAGCTCTGAATGGGGAGTAATCAATGCCATGATGAAGAAGCTTCTGTCCGTAATAATTGGGATCAATCCGGGCGGTAATTTCCCGGACCGAAACGACGCCGGGAAGGTCATGTCTTCAAGTACCGACGGCGGCGCTGAGGCACACCTTCGACATACGGCCGATCTCCGCCCCGCACACTTGCGCGGAAGAAGGCGGCATGAACGTTCACGGCGCCGCACGCATTATTAGTGCAGGTCGCTGCGGCATCAATGTATCGGGGCTGCTGAACGACCACCGGTTGCATGCCTGCCGCTGCGGTGCGACAGGCTGCCGCCAGTCCATGGTTGGGGATGTTGCCTGAGCGTTGCTGCGCAAACGTGCCGGATTTGCCTCCGCGCATTGTTCACGTGCGTGTGGGTCTTCGTTAGATCTCTGAAATACCTTGAGATGTGGGCTGTCCTATCACGTAATACGTAGGATTACAAACTAATTGCCCGGTCAAGCTATTCGTTTGCCTGCAGAGTCGATATATCGTCACAATATCGTGCAAAAGAAGAAATCTGCGCCAGATGACTGTTAGACCAGGTGGCCAGTCGTGCTTGCGATTCTGGTATCCGCCTAGCATTGCGATCCACAAGACAGATCGTTGCAACGACGGCGTACGCTTCGGCAGTTTGGTCGTTTTGTTCGCGTGGCGATGCAACGCCTGCCATTCGAGCGGCTGCAACAGGACGTCGCAAGGCAAATCCATGTAAATTCGAGCCAGAAGGGTCACGCACAGGATGCGCCAACTGATGACGGCAAACAGGGCTGTGGCGCACTCGAACCGATTGAGGTTTCCAAACTGACGAGCGTCGATACGGCAACCGCCTTTCAGAACGCGATGCCACGATACGATGGTCCATCGACGCGCATACCAGGCAATCCGCTCAAGTACTTCCAAAAGCTCTCATCTGAGCTATCGGCTTGAAAAAACAATGAAGAAATTGAATTCTCGAGAGTGCCGACTTCAGGCGCGGTTTTTCGGCTATGTGCCGAGGCGGAACATCTCGAAGGTGTCGGGGTCCTGCCTTTCTGCGATGAATTTTGCGAAGAAATGGGTTTTGGCGCTATTCACGAGAAATTCGGGCAAGCATTGGCGTAATGCGTTGGCGACGACCAACTCCGATGGCGGGATGCCGGGGCGGATGGTGCGCAGCCAGGATCCAAAGGAACTCCAGACCTGAGACGGGAACACCGCTGCCAGGTAGTGAAGCAGTCCCTGACAGACGATGCCAGCATGCATAAAAACGTGGTAGGCGTGGATCTTGCGCTTGACGGCGTTACGGTACTCGAGTGACTCGCGATGAAGGTATTGATCGCCATTTCGGCGGGCGAGCGGCTTCATGTCCTGCATCCAGAAGTGGTACGCGAATGTGCCGATCCGATGCACCGCCTGTTTGAAGCTGTACTCGATCTTGAAGCGCAATCCATACAGGCGAATGATCTCGACGGCATCCAGACCGAGGTCGGTGCACATGAGCAGGCACGAACCCCTGCTGGGGTGAGTCACTGCCACGAAGCGAACGAGCCGTCCACCCGCCAGCCACAGTAGATCGCAGACACGGTATTGGATGGTGACGTTATGCTCACCATAGACTGGACTGGGAGCTGATTGTGAGGACTGTGGATCAGACAGCAGCGATTTGAGTTTGATCTTGGCACCGTAGAGCCTGGGGCGGCCCCGTTTGCGGGCTCCTTGCTGCACGTACGGGGCATAGGCGACTGCATTGGACTTCACGCGTGTGACCAGGTGGTTGTCCTGATCCCGCAGGCCTTTGACGATTTTGCCAGCAGCGTAGTAGGCATCGGCGACGAAGTAGAACCGCTCGTTGACCGAGACGATCCCCAGCAACGAGATCATCTTGTCGAGCAAGGTACGCCGATCGCGGTTCGACCACACCAGGCCTTCGTGAATGCGCACGGCCAGCGGGACGGCGAAGACGCTCTGAGCAGCCCGTACGAGTATGCTGACGGCCTGCATGGAGTGTCCCATGATGTACTCGGGCTTGGTGTTGGAGTCCGACTGTTGATGGAGCAGCTTGACGCCGGGCATCTTCCTGCCGCTCTTGGCCACCTTGATGCCGTCTCCGACCAGGACACGCCGGCCATTGACGCGTAGCGGGTCGGGGAACAGGCGCAGCACCGCCTGAGTCCACAGCACCGAGAGCCGATCGAGCTGCACGGCGTCGCTGTGCAGGCTGTCACGCAGCTTGTTGTACAGAGCCGGTCGCAGTTTGAGCGCACGCACGATGCTGGTCACGCCCAGCAACTCGGTGCGTACCGTCAAGCCAGCCACGACAGTTGCGAACCACATGAAGCTGCGCAGGCGAGAGAACGCGGGGCGCAGCAGCCAGATCGCGTCCCACCAGGCCGTCCAGAGCGTCATCATTATCCCTTATATTACTTTGTACTCCAAAGTATTGCATAAATATGCGGTTTGAAGGCACAAACGGCTTCTTCAAATTGAAAGACCAATCAAGACGATCAACGTGATGCTCGCCGCGATAGATGAAATGCGCGTGGGTTCACTCACTCGCCAGTACAGGGCCCCACGAACCAGTTCAAGGCATACTGACCGATGAGCGATACGCGGGACAGGAAGATCCGAACTGAGTCCATCGCGAGCGACGTGCTGAGCGATGTGAGCCCCAGATAGTCAACTACGAGAGCATCAAGGCATTGAGTGAGGAGTGGAGCGACGTGAGTGTGATCACTCCGCCTGACGATGAATCTGGTGCACGAAGGGAACCGGCCATGCCGGATCGCATCACCGGAAAATGGATCAGCGTTCAGGATGGGGAGCACCGAGACCAGAGCAAGCCCGGGTCCAAGAAAAACAAGCGAGAACTCGGCACTCACGAGAACAGCAAGCTAATATCTATCAAGTTGAGATGAAACCTTGTCTGGGAAGTAAAAGCCTACGTTTTTTTCAAGGACAAATTCAACGATTACTTGCATTTTTCGAATTTTAACTCAGTGAGGTAAGCCCCCGGCTCTGCCCTCAGGATTACCCACAAGTTGACTGATCATGCTATTCGTTCTGCCTGAAGAGCCGATACATCTTTGTGACTTCGTGCAATACAAGGAACCCACGCCACATGACGGTTGGGCCCGGTGGCCGGTCATGCTTGCGATTCAGATAGCCGCCCAGCATCGCGATCCACAATACCGTCTGCTGGAGCGAGGGTGTGTGCTTTGGCAACTGGGTGGTGCGGTGCGTGTGGCAATACAGCGCTTGCCATTCGACGGGTTGCAGCAATACTTCGCAGGAGAGATCCGTGTCGATTCGTGCCAGCAAGGTCGCGTACAGAATCCGCCAGGCGATGACTGCAAACAGGGCTGTGGCCCTCACGAAGCGTTCGAGTGTGCCGAACTGGCGTGCCTCGATCTGGCAACCGCTCTTCAGGACCCGATGCCACGATTCAATCGTCCATCGTCGTGCATACCAGGCCAGTCGCTCAAGGACCTCTTCAAGCGTAGTCGTTGGCACGGAACTCAGCAGCATCCACTCGAGAGGTTCAACCCCGTCCGGGGGCGCATCTTCGATTGCGTGAACCGCAAACACGTCGATTTCGGTCAGGCGGCTCGCGCGCGCCCTCGGTGGCCGCAGTCGCACCGCCGAGCAACGCAATGTCAGGCGTGCCGTACGCTGCGGCATGTTACCTCTGGCGGGCACCAGCAGGTCAGTATTGCCCAGAGGTGCGGTGGCTTGCACAGTTTCCCAAAGGTACTCCTGAGGATGACGGACACAGCGATTGCGAGCCGCACGAATCAGCCAATCCACGCCATCAGGGCGTTCGGTGGCAAACAGTTCGTAGAGGTCGCTCTCACGGTCGCCCACGCCTACAAGTCGGGTTTCGGCACAACGTGCCTTCAGTGCGCCAAGATGCTCGATGCCTTCAATCCATTTGATGCTTTCTTTCTCGGTGATCGGGCGAGCTTTGCGTTGATGCTTCTTGCCGAATGCCTCCACCGGACGCGCCCAGGTCTTCATGCCCAGCACACCCAATGGCAAACCTTCAGGCGTAACGGCCAGCAAACTGTGCATCAGGAAACCGCGCTCGTGGCGGCCCGAACCGTAACCCAAGCCTGTGGTCGCAAGCAGATGCGACAGGTTGAATTCGGTCGTGTCCTGCACAGCCAGCACAACAGGTACCTGCCTCATGCGATCCAACGTTTGTTCAATGTGTGGCGCCAGGACTCCGTCCGTATCGATCCGCGTATTGTCGAAGAATCGATACGCAGCCTTGAGTTCAGCGGATTTGAGCGATTGCGGAAACGAGCCCTGCGGGCTGCAGGCGAGCCGACGCGCCAAGGCTACAAGACGCCGCACCAAGCGCGCGTCACCCAGATTGGCTCCGCTGAACTCGGTGCTTGCCCAATCGTCGATATCGTCTTCGCTCGCCAATGTCGAATGTCGTTACAAACAGGACGCACCAAAGTTAACATTGCTGTTCCTCGTTTACAAGCGAATTCCCTGCGCTTCAACGCAGATTTGTGGGTAATCCTGAGGGCTTTGCCGGGGGTCACTTAATTGCGTCGCTTGCGTCCAGGGCCATTGCAGCCGCCACTGGCTAGAAAACATGTTCAGATGATGGCTACTATTAAAATATTCACAATTTCGGATTACTTATGACTATCAGAAAACGGCTCATCTTCACGCTGGGTGTCGCGCTGCTCGCTTTGATTGTGGTGGGGGGCTTCGGTCTTTGGCGGCTCAGTCAGGCGCAGCAGCGCTTCGATTTTGTCCAAGTCAATATTATCCCCAGCATCAAAGAGCTTGACGACGCCAAGAATGATGTCAGCAACCTCCGACGGTTATCTTATCGACACCTGCTTAGTACCGATAGCGGTGCCAAAGCCTTGGTCGAGAAAGATATCGCTGACCTGGACAAGAGTGTGGACCGGCATCTTGCGACGTACGAGCGGGAGGATATCGCGGACGACACAGATCGCAAGTTCCTGGAGGCTGACAAGGCAAATACTGTGGCCTACCGGTCGGCTCGACAAAGCTTTTTGGAGAAATCCAGGGCGGACGATCAGGACGGCGCCAAGGCTATATTGTTCAACGGCGGCGCATTGGACACGGCAGCCCAAACCCTCACGGCAGGCTTCGCTCTTCACAATGAGTACAACGACAAGCTCAGCCACGATATCCGCGAAGCAAACAATGCAGCCAGCTCAAACGCTGTCTGGCTGATGGTTTCATGCATTGCGATCGCGGTAGTGCTGAGTGGTTTCTTGGGCGTACTGCTTCTGCGCACGTTGATGCGTGCGTTGGGAGCCGAGCCCGATGTGTTGAGTGAGGTGACGAAACGCGTCGCCAGCGGCGACTTGAGTCCGGTGCCGGGCGCGCATCAAGCACCTTCAGGCAGCGTGCTGGCGTCCATGGGCGAGATGCAAGGCAGTTTGGTCAAGCTGATCGGTCAGGTTCGCAGTGCCGCTGAGAGCATTGCAAGCGGGTCGAGCCAGATCGCGGCAGGCAACGTGGATTTGTCCTCGCGCACCGAAGAACAAGCGGCGTCGCTGGAAGAAACGGCAGCCAGCATGGAAGAGCTTACTTCAACTGTGAAGCAGAATTCCGCAAGCGCGCAACAGGCGAGTGGACTGGCCGCTACCGCATCGAGCGTGGCGCAGAAAGGCAACGCGGTCGTCAGCCAGGTGGTTGCTACGATGCAAGACATTAGCCAAAGCTCGACCAAGATTGCGGATATCACCGGGCTCATCGAAGGGATCGCCTTTCAAACCAACATCCTGGCATTGAACGCGGCGGTAGAAGCGGCACGCGCCGGCGAGCAGGGACGGGGTTTCGCTGTCGTGGCGAGCGAAGTACGCAGCCTCGCACAACGTTCGTCGAGTGCCGCCAAAGAAATCAAGGACTTGATCGCGACGTCGGGGCAAAAGGTTCGGGATGGCTCGGTGCTGGCCGAGGACGCCGGCAAGACGATGGCCGAAGTCACGCAGGCAGTCGCACGTGTGACCGACATCATGCAAGAGATCGCAGCCGCTTCCGGAGAACAAAGTCGCGGGATCGAGCAGGTCAATCAGGCCATCACGCAGATGGACGAAGTGACGCAACAAAATGCGGCGCTCGTGGAAGAAGCGGCGGCCGCCTCGCAATCCCTGGAAGATCAGGGTCGGCAGTTAAACGAATCGATTGCGTTCTTTCGTCTTGACGCAGCGTCGCTCGGGCACGGGACGGATCGCGTCGTGAGCGCACCGGCACGCACCGCGTCAGCCAAGCGCCCAACCCCGCGGTGCGGCAAGCGCAGCTCGATCGCAACCAAGCGGCCCACGGCACCTGCTGGCCTCGCTCTTGCCGGGCAAACCGCGCCTGAGACGGCCGCGTGGGAAACGTTTTGAACCCGGTTCACATTGCGCACACGGAGGATTTGATCATGGAACCGATTCAAGAGGGCGCTCGCGCCGCAACCGTGTTGCCAGCGTCCTCCGCGCAAGCGGGGGAACAACCGCGGGTGGTTGTGTCGCAAGCGGGTGGCGAGTTCCTGATTTTTAACTTGGGGGCCGAAGAATACGGCATCGATATCCAGCACGTTCAGGAAATTCGCTCGTATGATCGCCCGACCAGCATCGCAAACGCGCCTGCTTTTATCAAAGGGGTGATCAATCTACGGGGCGTTATTACACCGATCCTGGATCTGAGGATCAAATTTAGCCTCAAGTCGGTGAAATACGACGAGCTCACCGTCGTCATTGTGGTGAATATCGGCAAGCGTGTCGTTGGGGTCGTGGTGGATTCAGTCAGCGACGTACTGGCGCTGGATAGCGGCCAGATCAGCCCCGTTCCGGAACTTAGCTCCGCAGCCGATGTTAGCTTCATCACGGGTATCGGTTCGGTACCCGGCGACGGGCATGAACGGATGCTCATCCTCGTGGACATCGACAACTTGATTTCCTCGGCAGACGTTGGCTTGCACGAGATGGAATTGCATTGAGCGTATAGGTCTGGACTCGCTTGGGGACGAAGCGTCCCCGTAGGGCCAGCCGTACTTCGTTGTTAGAGTGAGAGAGCCGGGTGATTCCGTATAGCGCGTGCTACCGGAAAAGCACGCCATGATCAGGTCGATTGAGTGACGGTAGCCTGAGTGCGCTCGAGCGGCTTCGGCCACGAAACGTCCGCCCCGCACTCAGTTTTCTTCTTCCTGCCAGCAGGTGTTGTGCCGCGCGAGCAGAGCGCTGGCTGCCGCCGGCCCCCATGTACCGGACGCGTAGGGTTTCGGAAGGCTTCCCTGCGTGGCCCAATCTTCGATGATCGGCGCGACCCAGCGCCATGCAGCCTCCTGTTCGTCGCGCCGCACGAAGAGCGCGAGCCGCCCCGCGATCACGTCGAGCAACAGACGCTGATAAGCCTCCATCCGGTTCTGCTTAAAGAATTGATCGAAGGCCAGATCGAGGTGCACGCCTTGCAAGGTCATTCCCATGCCCGGCTGCTTGGCGAGCGCACTGAGCCGGATCGATTCGTTCGGCTGCAAACGGATCGTCAGCCGATTCGAACCAGGACGCAAGGCCACCGGCCCCAACGCGGAGTGCGGCACCGGCCGGAAGTTGACGACAATCTCGGCAATGCGGCCCGCGAGGCGCTTGCCGGTGCGCAGAAAAAACGGTACACCCGCCCAACGCCAGTTTTCCACCTCGACTTTCAACGCGACGAAAGTCTCGGTCGGGCTGCCCTGGCTGACACCGGGCTCCTCGTGATAAGCGGATACCGTTTTGTCCTTGATTGCGCCGGCGTGATATTGGCCGCGGACCACACTCCGTCCGATCTCGTCGCTAAGCAACGGTTTGAGCGCGCGCAGTACGCGCAGCTTCTCGTCGCGCACCGCATCCGCGTCCATCGACTGCGGCGGTTCCATCGCAATGATGGACAGCAGTTGCAGCAGGTGGTTCTGCACCATATCGCGCAACGCACCCGTCTGGTCGTAGAAGTTGCCGCGGCCTTCAACACCCAATTCCTCGGCTACGGTGATCTGAACGCTCTCGACCCATTCTCGGCGCCACAACGGTTCGAACAACGAATTGCCGAAGCGCAGCGCGAGCAGGTTCTGAACCGCTTCCTTGCCGAGGTAGTGGTCGATCCGGTAGATCTGGTCTTCCTTGAATATCTGGCCGACTGCATCGTTGATCGCATTGGACGATTCCAGATCATAGCCGAGCGGTTTCTCCAGAACGACGCGGGAGCCTTCGGTGAGCCCGGCCGACGCCAGGGCGCGGCAGATCGGCACGAACAGCGCAGGCCCGGTTGCCAGATAAAAAATGCGTCTGCCGCGTATTGCAGCTAGCGTATCAGCCAGCAAGGAGAATGCTTCGGGCTGACTGGCGTCGAGCGCGACGTATGCAATGCGCTCGAGAAAACTTTGCCACGCTGAATCGTCGATCGCTGTTGCCGGGACGTGTGGCTTCACGTGCTCGTCGACCCATCGCAGGTAGCTGCTGGTGTCTAGTGATGTCAGCGCGACTGCAACGATTTTGCCATCTGGCGCGAGCATACCGTCGCGGTGCGCCGCACACAGTGCGGGCAAAATCTTGCGCATCGCCAGATCACCCGTTCCGCCGAACAGGACGAAGGCGAATGCAGGATGATCCGGCCTGCTGGTGGAAGTTTTCGTCATGGCATTCAGTGATAGCAATCGATACAAAGGCTTGCGAAGGGTTTGTCGAGGCAAGGAGCCAGGGAGAAACTTAGATCGCTCTGCGAACGATTGCTTATATTGCCGGGTCGTGAATTGAGTTCAACGACAGAAAACCGGCGAGCGGCCGCGCCAACACCGCTCGCCCGGCTACGTTCAATGGGGCGCGGTCCAGCCCTTGTAACTGGCTATGTTGTCGCGCGTCACGAGCGTCGACGGCATCAAAATAAGCGGGTTGGCCGGCTTCTTGCCGTTCATGATGTCGTAGCCAATGGTCACGGCGTTCTGTGCCATCGTCCAGGGATCCTGGCTGGCCGATGCCTGAACCAGCGTGTCACTCTTGAGCGCCGTCTCAATGTCCGGCGCGCCATCCACTGACGTAATGAAGAGTTCCTTCCGATGCAACTGCTTCGCGGCAAGATCGCTGCCGACCGCCTGCGGGTCGTTGATCGCGAATACTGCATCCACCTTCGGGAAGCGCGTCAGATAGCCCTGCATCGCAGCCATTCCGCCTTCGCGCGATCCCTTGGCGTCCTGGTCATCGGACAGGATCTTGATGCCCGGGCTCTTGGCCAGCACCGATTTACAGCCCTTCACGCGATCTAGCACAGCCGAAACAGGCGGTCCATTTTCAATCACGACGTCGCCCTTGCCGTTGAGCTTCTTCACGATAAACCCGCACGACAGTTCGCCGGCCTGGACGTTATTCGTCTGAACGGTGGCATCGGCGCCGGCGGCGGCCACGTCGACTGCAATAACCACAATCCCTGCGGCCTGCGCTTTCTTCACTGCCGGCTCGATGGCCTTCGGGTCCGCTGCGTTCAACAGGATCATGTCGACGTGCGCGGCGATGAAGTTATCGATCTGCGTGAACTGTTTGCTCATGTCGTAGTCGGCCGATACAGCCGTCACGGTCGCGGCTGGGTTGATCTGCTTGGCCTTGGCCTCCGCACCTTTCACGATCGTGACGAAGTAGGGGTTGCCGAGCGATCCGACCGTGATGCCGATCGACTTGAGTTGCTTGTCGGCAGCGTGTGCCGAGGCAGTGAGGCTGAAGCCGAGCGCCAATGCAATGCTCGCGGCCGCGATTTTTTGTTTCAACATTTCGTTGTCTCCAAGGGGGTCCGGTGTATTTTTCGGGCGCGAAGGGACCGTTTTCGCGTCCGTCCTCTACCTTCTATAAGGCAAGATTCGATCGATACGTCAAGTGCGCGCTGAACCACGCTGGCGGAATCGGTCGAGCGTAACTGCGCCGATGATCACCAGACCTTTGATGATGTACTGCCACACGTCCGACACGCCGAGCAGCACGAGACCGTTGGTCAGGACCGCGATGATCAGCGCGCCCACCAGCGTACCGATGATCGATCCCACGCCGCCCACGAAACTAGTGCCGCCCAGGATCACTGCGGCTATGGCGTCGAGTTCGTACGATTGCCCCATCTGCAAACCATTCGCTGCATACAAGCGGGCCGCCGACATCACCGCGCCGAGACCTGCGAGCAAGCCGGAGATGACGTACACGAACATCTCGATGCCCCACACCCGGATACCTGAAAGGCGTGCCGCTTCAGGGTTACCGCCGACGGAATAGATCCGCAATCCCAGGACCGTCCGGCGCAGGATGAACCACGAGATTGCCACGACCGCGATGGCGATGATGACCAGCCAGGGAATGCCAAAGAGCGATTCGTTGCCGATGAACGCAAACGACAGTTGCGGGTTGAAGATCGTGGTGTCATGTCCCATCAACCGGGCGATGCCGCGCACCGCCGTCAGCGAGCCCAGCGTCACAATGAACGGCGGCAGTCTGAGGAGAGAAATCAGTGCGCCGTTGATCAGTCCGAAGCCCGCTCCGACCGCGAGCGCGACCGGCACGGCGAGGCCGCCGAAGCCCGGAATGTTCGATGCCAGCAAGGCCGCCACCGCCGCGGCCGACAGCACGGATCCCACCGACAGGTCGATACCTCCGGTCAGGATCACGAAGGTCATGCCCGCAGCCAGCACCACGTTGATCGACGCCTGCTGCGTGACGATCGACAGGTTTTGCAGGCTGAAGAAATTGCCCGTCGTAATCCCGAAGCCGATGCAAAGCAGAATCAGGATTGGCAGCATGCCCGCAGTTCGCATCAGCGCCTGCATGCGCTCGTGCCGCAAGATTTTCGCTTGTCGCTGGACCGGATTGGTCGCGCCCTCTACAGGGGTTGTGCCGGCTTCCTGCGGCTTGAGTGAATTGCTCATGTCGTCCTCCAGATATTCGTGACGTCTGATTGGTTCGGTGTACGGATCAAGCTGCCTGGTCGACCGGCGGGCGGGAGCCCGTTGCCAGTTCGATGATGGCTTCCTGTGTGATCGGCGTGCCGGTATGGCCGCCGAGCTGGCCGGCGAGTTCGCCTTCGCGCATGACGAGCACGCGGTCGGCGACGCCGATGACTTCCGGTAATTCGCTCGAAATGACGATGATGCCAACGCCGGATCGAGCCAGCTCGTTGATGATTCGATAGATCTCGGACTTGGCGCCGATGTCGACGCCGCGCGTGGGTTCATCGAGGATGAGGACGCGCGGTTTCGTTTCCAGCAGGCGGGACAGCAGCACCTTCTGCTGGTTGCCACCGGATAAGGAGCCCGCGTTGACTTTCGCGCTTGCCACGCGAATGGAGAGCGCGGAGATCGCGTCGCGCGCTCGCACCGCACCTCGGGCAAGGTCGAGCACCCCAAGACGGGCATCGCGACCGCACACGGCAACATTGATGTTGTCCCGCACGCTCATGTCGAGGAACAGGCCTTGGCGCTTGCGGTCTTCAGTCAGATAGACCACGCCTGCATCGATCGCGTCGCGCGGCGAGCGCATGGCGAGCGTCTTGCCATTGACGGTAATATCTCCTCGAATACGCGGCTCGGCGCCGAAGATCAGCCGGGCCAGTTCGGTGCGGCCCGCGCCGACCAGCCCTGCAATTCCAAGCACTTCGCCCGCGTGAAGTTCGAAGCTGCAACCTTTGACGCGGCGGCCATCGGCGACATCGCGGACCGAAAGCACGACCTTGCCCGGGTCGTAGGGAGCATGCTGCTTTTTATAGAAGCCGGAAATATCTCGGCCGACCATCATTTTGACGAGGCTCTCGGCGGACAGATCCGCGCGATCGAGCGTGCCGACGTAGGCGCCATCGCGCAGTACGGACACACGATCCGACAATTCGTAGATCTCGGCCATCCGGTGGCTGATGTAGATGATCGCCAGTCCTTCGGCACGCAATGTCCGGATCAACTCGAACAGCCGGTCGGTTTCACGCGATGACAGGGGCGTGGTCGGCTCATCCATCACAAGGATCCGCGCGTTGGCGTGAACCGCCCGCGCGATCTCGACCAGTTGTTGCTCCGCTATCGACAGATCGCCGACGAGCGTCTGCGGCCGAAAGCTCGCGCCCAGCCTCTTGAGCACGTCCTCGCAGCCGCGCTCCATGCCCGCCCGGTCCACCAGCCCGAAGCGGCCGCCCTTGCGCAATTCGCGGCCGGCATGGATATTCTCGGCAACTGAAAGATTGGGCGCGAGGCTTAACTCCTGATAGATCACGGCAATGCCGATTGCTTTCGCTGCGAGCGGGCCGTCGATGCTGGTCACTTTTCCATCGACCAGAATCTCTCCGCCGGGATCCGCCTGGTAGGCGCCCGAGAGCACCTTCATCAACGTGGATTTGCCGGCGCCGTTTTCGCCCATCAGCGAGTGCACTTCACCCGGATAGACGGTCAGCGACACGTTGTCGAGCGCGCGTACACCGGGAAAGGTTTTACTGATGCCGCGCATGGCGAGGATGGGGGGCTTGGATTCAGAAATGAACTCAGGCATGGGCATGATTGACCTCTTTCGATTTCGCGCTGGCGCTCTGGAGCAACCCGGCGTTAGGCGAAAAGTTGAAGAACATAGGTAGCGTGGCCGCACCGATGGCGCCCGCATCCGATCCAAACGACCCCCGAAGAAGTGCCGGAACGCTGCGCGCTTCCGGCACCGTGGCCGTCATTGCGGTCTGCAAGCGTTCGAGCAGCGTGTCGAGGAGTCCGCTGTCAACATCCGCGTCGAGCACGATTGTCGGCACGTCCACCACGCACAACGTTGCGTGCAGCGCCGGGGCCAGTGCCTCCACGCAATCGTTGATCCACTCGTCCACCGCAGGCAGTTTGCGCTGGATGCAGGTGCTGAGATCGAAGCGATTTTGAATTGACTCGCCGCTATATCGCAGATGGCGCGCGAGCGCATTCAGCGACGCGCGCGACAACAGGATGTCCCATTGCCCGGCGGGTAGCGGGGCGGAAGCGAGGCGGCTTGGCGGCACCGGCATGATGCCAATATCCCCCGCGTTGCCAGTGCCACCGCGCAGGCAATCGCCATCGATCGCGATGCCGCCCCCGATCGCCGAACCGAGGAAGAGATAGACGAAGTCATGACACTGGCGTCCGCAACCGTAAAACAGTTCAGCGATAGCGGCCGCGTTGCCATCGTTTTCGCTAAAGACGGGAAGGTCCATCAGCTTGCTTAACTCGGCGGAGAAATCGATCTCGTCCCACGCCCGAAAGCGTTCAGCTGAAAGCCCAAGCTCGCGTGCCCAACTGCCCAGGTGGAATGGCTGGGCGATACCTATACCTGTCAGCCGTTGGCGCTCGCTAGGGGTAAGCAATGCCAGCATGTTTTGGATGTCGCGTTGAAGGATTTTCAGGACTTCGTCGGGGTGGGGGAGCACGCGGTCGAGCGTGCTGCGCGCCAGGACATCGCCAGAAAAATTCACAAGCACGGTTTCGATGCTGGTCCGGTCGATTCTCACGCCAATGCCAAACGCGCCGCGCGGGTTCAGCTGGATCAGCGAAGCGGGCTGGCCGCGCTGGCCTTCGAGCCGACGTCCAATGTGTTCAATCAGACCGGCCTCGTCCAGCGACGTAATAATGCTCCCGACCGCCGTGCTGGTCAGGTTGGCCTGGCGCGCGAGATCCGCCTTGGCAGTAGGTTGCGAGCGACGCAGAGCCTGTAGCAAAAGCCGCTCGTGATAGAGGCGCAAGTTTGCCGAATTGCTGCCACGTCCGATGTGGGGGCTTCTCACGGGTCTCCTCCTAAGGATCTGCTGAATAATTATTAAATCAACATGATTTATTTAATAGGGATTGTGAGTGGATGTATAGGAGGGAAATCCCGGAGAGAGTGCTGATTGGGGCATGAGAGTACCGCTCGCGGGTGCGGACCGTCACGGAGGGCGGTCATGGGCACCGCGCGCCTGCGTTGTCGCATGTAGTCAGGAGACTTGCGATGCCCGCCTACAATGCCCTGCCGCGCACTTGCCGTCTGGCTGGGAACATCGACGGTGTGACTGTGCAGCTCGCGGAGCGAGATCTGCAGGCAAAGTAACAGCAGCGCAAACCTCGCCAGCGGTCTCGTCACAGGGACTGTTAAAAAGCGTGGGGTTTGCGGCAGCGCTAGCATTAAACCTCGCCAGTGCCTACGTTGAGGTCCGCGATGAAAATCGTCGTTC
The DNA here is from genome assembly GCF_011493005.1 of Caballeronia sp. SBC1. Lineage (NCBI taxonomy): Bacteria > Pseudomonadati > Pseudomonadota > Betaproteobacteria > Burkholderiales > Burkholderiaceae > Caballeronia > Caballeronia sp. SBC1. The sequence continues at coordinate 176,873 of NZ_CP049159.1, read as the reverse complement.
GCGTCGAACTGATTACCGACTGGGGTGATGTAAATACGATCGAGGTGGGCCGCATCGACCGGCCAAGCCAAACACTCGATCCCAAATCTGTCGGGCTGTTATTGGCAGACGGAAAGCAACTGCTGCATAACTTGCAACAGGCGGTGATCCCTGCCCAGGCGGACGACATCTGCTGCTTGCGGTGGATCTGTCGACGATGCCATCAGTGGACGGCGTTGAAGGACTACCGGCGACGCAAAGTCGATACCGTGTTTGGGACCGTCAGCTTCCGCAGCCCACGCGTCGTGTCGTGCGCCTGTGAGCCGCCTTGGTATTCGGAGACAGCGTTCTGCCCGCTATGGCCGATCGTGCCGGAGTGGGCAACGCCTGAGCTGTCGGCCCTGCAGGCGAAACTCGCGGCGCAAATGACCTATCGACGCGTGGTCGAGATAATGCGCGAATTTCTCCCGGTTAGTGAAAAGATCAATCATGTGACGGTGCGAAACAGGACGTTGCGGGTTGGCACACGCATTGACGCCATCGAACTGCCGGGTGCGCAACCGCGGAATCCCACTACCGAATGGACCTTGGCGATCGACGGAGGGTTCGTCCGCGGAAAGGGAAAGGCAGAAACCAGGAACCAGGAACTTCGAAATTCTCACCGGACGTCTTGCCGTGCCGGGGAAGAAGCCGCGCGTCTTCGCGTGTGTGCGAAGCGAGTTGCCGGATCTGACCGAACGGCTCGCTTCGATTGTCCAGACGCACGCCGGGACCTCTCACCCACGACTCTCGGTAATCACAGACGGTGCCAGCGGGATCCAAAGCATCTATCGCCCGCTCCCGTTTAGCGCCACGCCGATCCTTGACTGGTTTCACATCTCGATGCGGGTGCGGTATCTCGAGCAGATCGTCAGGGGTCTGCTGCCACGGTCCGAGACCGAGCAGTACACGAAGGAAGCGCTGCAAACTTACGTCAACAAATTACGCTGGCGCTTCTGGCATGCGAACGCTGCAAAAGCGGAGCAACGAATGCGACAGATCTCGCTGCTCTGTCGCATCGTTGTGCCACAGACGCCGCGATTCGCGCGGAGCCTCGAGCAACTCGACTATCGCCTCGGCGAGTTGTTCGCTTACCTGGAAAGCAACCACGGCTCGACGATCGCCTACGGGAAGCGCCATCGTGAGCACAAGCCGATTTCGACGGCCATGGCGGAATCGGCGGTGAACCAAGTGGTCAATGCACGCATGTGCAAATGTCAGCAAATGCGCTGGACACCACGTGGCGCCCATCTGCTTGCCCAGGTGCGATGCGCGGTGATCAATGGTGATCTGGCAACCAAGCTTGCGGCCTATAGAGCGCACATCGACGAAGTACCGGAGGACGTGAGCCGCTTTCGCGAGTTCCTGCAGCGTGCGGCAGAAGCGGAACCCCACGCTTTTTAACAGTCCCCAATCCTGTCAGCCTTATCCCACCGCATTGCCCCGGCGTGGGCAGCGGACTTTGTATCACAGTCGTCGTGATGACTCTGCGACGGGGTGGTCCCTGATGCAGATGCTGCATATCGCCATTTATGCTGGCTATGCGAAACCGTGCTGATGGAGGATTTGCGCTCCTACTTGCAGGACCTCGTGCCGATGCTGTAGCCGTGCCCGGCGCGTCAAGGCGTCTGGCCTCCCAGCGGCTTCTCGTCGAGGTCGCTGGCAAACGCCGCTTTCTTATGCGAACCGTCGCAGAACGGTTTGTTGTTCGAGTGACCGCATCGACATAGCCAGACCTCGTCCTTATCCACGTCGATAGGCTTGCCGCCTTGCGTGGCAATCTTGAACTCGCCCTTGACGTGATAGGGGCCATCGTTGCGTGGAGTGATGATTGCAGTCGCCATGTGCGTCTCCAATGAGGGTGAATCGCGCGAACCCACAGATTGCCGGAGCACTCAATACGGCCGTCGGAATGCAGGTCCGAATTCAGTCTACATCCGATGCCGCGCAACCGCCGACCCGCTGCTGCATCGCGACAATCGGGCGGTCGATCCGTATTCCCGGCTACCTCGCTGCGTGTTATTGGTGAAGCGGGGAACTGGTCCCTTGTGCGCGCTTCCGTTGTCCAAAGTCTACTCTGCACGCGCTGCGGTTTGAGTGCGCAAGCGCAGCAGTGTTAGTGCGGTAGCGCGCGTGCGCGTGAACTCCTGCACGTATACGATATCTGAATGAACATGGAGAGCGGTCATGACCACGGCTGCCAGTTTTCATATCGGCTACACGCAATACCTTGGCCCCGACGGCGAGCCTGCTCAGCCGTTACCTGCCTTTGCACAGGACCCGATGGCGCTGATTCCGCTCTATCGCGCGATGGTGCTGACACGGGCGTTCGATACGAAGGCGGTCGCGCTGCAGCGTACTGGCAAGCTCGGCACCTTCGCGTCGTCGGTCGGCCAGGAGGCGATTGGCGTCGGCGTCGCCAGCGCGATGCAGCCCCACGACGTGCTGTTTCCTTCGTATCGCGATCACGCCGCGCAATTGCTGCGCGGCGTCACGATGACGGAAAGTCTGCTGTATTGGGGCGGCGACGAACGCGGCAGCGACTTCAGCGTGCCCCGCCACGATTTTCCGAACTGTGTGCCGATTGGCACACAGGTATGTCATGCCGCCGGCGCGGCCTACGCGTTCCTTCTGCGTCACGAGCTGCGCGTCGCGGTGGCGATCTTCGGCGACGGCGGCACGTCCAAGGGCGACTTCTACGAGGCGATGAACATGGCAGGCGTCTGGCAGGCGCCGCTTGTCCTCGTGGTCAATAACAACCAGTGGGCGATTTCGGTGCCACGCAGCCGCCAGAGCGCTGCGCAAACGCTCGCGCAAAAAGCGATCGCTGCGGGAATCGACGGGCTGCAGGTTGACGGCAACGACGTGATCGCCGTGCATCAGGTTGTCCACGCAGCGCTCGCCAAGGCTCGCCGCGGCGACGGCCCGACGCTGATCGAAGCGCTCAGCTATCGCCTTGGCGATCACACGACGGCCGATGACGCGACGCGCTATCGCGACTCCGAGGTTCTCAGCAAACAATGGGAATACGAACCGTTGCTGCGCTTGCGCACTTACCTGATGCGCATGAACGTCTGGGACAAGGCGCAGGACGAGCAACTGGGCAAGGCGTGTCTTGCGCAGGTCGAGCAGGCCGTCGACGCGTATCTGGCGGTACCGCCGCCGGACACGTCCGCCATGTTCGATCACCTGTACGAGACTTTGCCGTTGGCAATGCGTGAGCAACTGGCGATGGCACAGCGTTTCGCGCCTGCCACGGGGAACCGCCATGGCTGAGCTCAACATGGTCGAAGCGCTCAATCACGCGCTCGCCTACGAACTGGCGCACGACCCAGCCGTTCTGCTGCTCGGCGAGGATATCGGCGTGAACGGCGGCGTGTTTCGCGCGACGGTCGGGTTACAGGCTCGATTCGGAGCGCAGCGGGTGATCGACACGCCGTTAGCCGAAACAGCGATCGCCGGCACCGCGATCGGCATGGCGGCGATGGGCCTGAAGCCGGTCGCGGAGATCCAATTCAGCGGGTTCATCTATCCGACCATCGACCACATTCTGAATCATGCGTCGCGTCTGCGGCATCGAACGCGCGGACGGCTGACGTGCCCGCTTGTGATTCGTGCGCCGTGTGGCGCAGGTATTCACGCACCGGAGCATCATTCCGAGAGCCCCGAAGCGTTGTTCACCCACATCCCCGGACTGCGTGTCGTGACGCCGTCGTCCCCTGCACGCGCATACGGCTTGCTGCTAGCGGCGATCCGCGACCCGGACCCGGTGATCTTCTTCGAGCCGACGCGACTGTACCGGCTCTTCAGGCAGCCGGTGGAGGATATCGGCGAAGCGCTGCCGCTCGACAGTTGCTTTACGTTGCGCGATGGGTCAGACGTTACCCTGGTGAGCTGGGGGGGAGCATTGCAGGACGTGCAGGCCGCGGCCGATCTGCTCGCGCAGGAAGGCGTGATGGCCGAGGTGATCGACGTGGCGACGCTCAAGCCGCTCGACATGAACACCATTCTCGCGTCGGTGGCGAAAACCGGACGCTGCGTGATCGTGCACGAGGGCTCGCGTACCGGAGGGGTGGGTGCGGAGATTGCCGCCAACATCGGCGAGCGCGGACTTTACTCGCTGCTCGCGCCGGTGCAGCGCGTCACCGGATATGACGTGGTGGCGCCACTGTACAGACTTGAGAATCAATATATGCCGGGCACGGAGCGCATCGTTGCCGCGGTCAGGCAGGCTCTGGAGGCGTCGTGAAGCCATGAACATCTTTAAACTGCCTGATCTCGGCGAAGGCTTGCAGGAAGCAGAGATCGTCGAGTGGCACGTCAAAAGCGGCGAAGACATTCGCGCGGATCAACCGCTGTTGTCGGTCGAAACGGCGAAGGCGATCGTCGATATTCCGTCGCCTCAATCCGGCCGCATCGCGAAGCTGTTCGGTCAGCCGGGCGACATCGTGCATCTGGGTGAGCCGCTCGTCGCATTCGAGGGAGCGGGCGACGAAGCCGACGCCGGCACCGTGGTCGGCCATATGGAGGTTGGCCAGCATGTTGTGCGGGAAGCGCCGGCGGCGCTTGGCGGCAGCATGGGTGCGGGTGTCGGCGTCATCAAGGCGATCCCGGCGGCGCGGGCGCTCGCGCGCAAGCTGGATGTCGATCTGGCGATGGTGACGCCATCGGGGCCGGAGGGTGTCATCACGGCGGCAGACGTGCAGCGCGCCGCGAAGATACTCGCCGAGCTCGGGCCGCCTGAAGTGCTGCGCGGCGTGCGGCGCGCGATGGCGCAGAACATGGCGCGCGCACACAGCGAAGTGGCGGCGGCGACCGTCATCGACGACGCCGACATTCATGCGTGGGAGCCGCATACCGATGTCACGATCCGGCTGATCCGCGCGCTGGTGGCAGGATGCCGCGCCGAACCGGGACTCAACACATGGTTCGACGGACATACGGGACGGCGCCACGTGCTGGCGAAGATCGATGTTGGCATCGCCGTCGATCTGCCGGATGGCCTCTTCGTGCCGGTGCTACGCAACGTCGCGCTCCGCGACCCAGCGGATCTGCGCGGCGGGCTCGACCGGATGCGTGTCGACATACGGGCACGCAAGATTCCCCCGGAAGAACTGCGCGGCAATACGATCACACTGTCGAACTTCGGCATGATCGCCGGTAAATATGCGGCTCCCGTGGTTGTGCCGCCCACTGTTGCGATTCTCGGAGCCGGGCGCATTCACGAGCAGGTCGTGGCGGCAGCAGGCGTTCCTGCCGTGCATCGGATCTTGCCGCTGAGTCTGACATTCGACCATCGGGTCGTCACGGGCGGTGAGGCGGCGCGTTTTCTCGCTGCGACGATTGCGGATCTGCAGATGGCACAGTAGCCGTGCTCGCGTGTTCGGACGCTCTCGCATCGGCGACATCAGATGGCTGACGATCCGCTTTCTCAATGCCGTCCACGCGCCGGCCAATCCGGGCTTCGCGTCGATGTGGTATCCGTCGAATGGCAACGTCTATTTGCAGGAAATCGGAATGCGTGGTTCGCTGTTGGCCGAGCTCGGAAGTACATCATCGGACGAAGGTGGCCGAGATCGGACGGACTATCTATATTCGGGGAGGTGGGCATGAGAGGGCCTCCAGAACCGAACGGCATCAATGTGCCAACGTGGAGTTCGGTGCGTTGATTGTCGCGGCCCCGAGATAGACGGCAGGAGGGCGAGATAGTCTCGCGCTTTACTGCTCGAAGGCGACCCGTAGCGTGGAGTCACAGAGGGGACGATGCTCACGGGTAATGACCGGTTCGGAGAAAAGCGAGCGGACCATCTATACAGGGTCGACTTCGGCTGTTCGACATCGGACCGGGTTCGGCCATTTGCGTCGTCGTCGGCTGCTGCGTACAGTGGCGTCGCACTATTTGATCGTATCGGCGGCGGCCTTACACACAGACGCGTCCTGATCGCCTGTGCCGCCACTACAGCCGATGGCGCCGACAAGCTTTCCTCCTTCTACGAGCGGAAACCCTCCCGGCGATGCGACCAGCCGCGCATCCAGCGTGTTCACGTATGCGTGTCCGGTCTCAAACTGGTTGTAGAAGACCCGGGTTTCCCGACGAAATCTTGCTGACGTGCGCGCTTTGTTCGGCGATATCGCGATCGACGCGAACTGCGCACCGTCCATTCGTTCGAACGCGATGAGTTCGCCATGCGTGTCGACGACAGCAATGTTCATTTTCCAGTCGTGTTTCTTCGCTTCGGCTTCCGCAATCGCGAGCAGCCTCTTCGCGGTGTCCAGACATAGGGAATGTCGAATGGCATCTTGTCGGGTGTCCCGCCCGCAGAGGGTTGTGGGGGTAGGGTTTGCGCTGTCGCAGCGGTTGCCACGACGAGGCAGGCTGAGCACGCGATCTGGACGAGGTTTTGCATCGCACCATCTCCTATCGGTAGGCCGGATGGTTGCCAAAGTAACGCGGGGAGGGTCGGCAAGCAAGGGTCCTTTGCCCATCACCAGCACAAGGGAATTTGCCGCACAGTCCCAGCTGCGCCAGGCGACGAAACTCACGCTTCAGATGTGGCGATCGCAGCGCTCGTCGTTTCGCAAATGCGTCTACCTGATTCAGGCGAAGCAGTACTCTAGTGCGAGTGAAAGTACGGGACGTCTAGGGACTTGCCGGCTGTCGCCGCAGACAAATGACTGACGGTTGCACCTCGAAAGCTGCCGATCACCTGATGGGACATCCAACGGCAGATGTGGGTCGGCATCAGCCGACCGCAAGAGACGGCTGGCTTTCATTACCCGTCACCCGAGAAAGCGGCGTTCTCTTTGAAACTGATTTTGTTCCCTGCGAATAACCACTTGAGCGCGCCACCTGGTTAGGGATCGGGCACGATTTGGTCCTTGGATGCATGACGAGGCGGCGCGCGAGTTTCAGGCTTGGACGGCTAACCATTGCGTATGAATATGGAAACGACATGCTCGAAGGGCATGAGCGCGCCGCGAGGACCCCGGTTTGCCAGGTCAGTCGCCATGCTAATGATCGTGACGCGTGCTTGCCAGTCGCACCGGGCGCCACTGGAACCTCTCATCACGTAAATTGTCTATACGTAATGTCGTGCTGTTTTTGGGGAGGCTTCCAAATGGCCGCCACGCAATCAGGGGCGATGCCCCTCTCCGATGAGGACGCTCGGCGCCAGTTGCACCGCGCCGTCATCGCAAGCACGATCGGCACCACGATCGAATGGTACGACTTCTTCCTCTACAGTACGGTGACAGGCCTGGTTTTCGCGAAGCTGTATTTTCCGCAGTCGGCCCCGCTAGTCGGCACATTGCAGGCTTTTCTGATCTATGCCGTCGGCTTCATAGCACGGCCAGTTGGCGCGGCCATTTTCGGCCATTACGGCGATCGCATAGGACGCAAGGCCACGCTGATCGTAACGCTATTGCTGATGGGAATCGCCACGTTTGCCGTAGCCTTTGTTCCTACCTACGCGGTGATCGGCATCTGGGGCGCCGTCTTGCTCACGGTGCTTCGCTTCATCCAGGGTGTGGGCGTCGGTGGCGAATGGGGTGGCTCGGTCTTGATGTCGATGGAATGGGCACGCACCAACGCGCATCGCGGCTTCGTCGCCTCCTGGCCGCAGTTCGGGGTGCCGGCGGGACTGTTCCTGGCCAACCTGGCAGTGCTGGCCATGAGTCAGATATCTGGCAGCGGTTTCCTCACATGGGGCTGGCGAGTACCTTTCTTCCTCAGTATCGTACTGGTCGCGATCGGCCTCTACATCCGCTTGAATATTCTCGAGACGCCAATCTTCGCGCGGCTCCTGGCTGAGCGCAAGATCGAGAAGACGCCGATGCTCGAGGTATTGCGCCGCCAGCCGAAAGACATCCTTCTCTCGGCCTTTGCACGCATGGCCGAACAGGCACCTTTCTATATTTTCACGGCCTTTGTCTTCACCTATGGCGTTTCGACACTGGGCGTGACACGCAACCTTTTGCTGACGGCGGTGCTGGCGGCTTCAGTGCTGGAATTCGGTACCATCCCGCTCTTTGGCCATGTGTCCGATCTGATCGGGCGGCGGCGGATGTACATGATGGGTGCCGCCGCCGTCGGCGTATTCGGTTTCCTCTATTTTGCGATGGTCGACACCAAGGATCCGATGTGGATCTTCGCGGCCATTGTGCTTTCGCTGGTACCGCATTCGATGATGTACGGTCCCCAGGCCGCTTTGATCGCTGAATCCTTCACGGGGCGGCTGCGTTACAGCGGTGCGTCCTTGGGCTACCAGTTGGCTTCGGTCATTGCCGGCGGCCCTGCGCCGCTGATTGCGACCGCGCTCTTCGCTTACTACCACTCGGGCTATGCAATCGCGGGTTATATCCTGGCGTGCGCGGTGGTCAGCCTGATTGCCGCTTCGCGGCTAGGCGATTACACGAACAAGGACATCTCGCGGGAATACGACGACGCGCGGACTAAGGGCGACAGCGGACACGCGACCCCGGCTGCATGATCAATCAGCTTGCCGCTGCTTCCGCCAATACGCTGTTGATGGTCTACGGCGGAATCCTCGCCCACGGCACCAGCCTGACGGCCGCCGAATGCGGGCGCATGATTCCGCAACTGTCGGCCAGCAGCATCGGCCAGGCGATGCGCTGGCTATGAGCGACGGTTGGTCCACGCCTGCCAGGCGGCTTCTGATCGAGCTTGGAGAGGCAGCAGAAGATCCGGGACAAAGCTGAGTTGACCAACTGTAACGATGATTGATTGACCAAAAATCCGACTTGTCCATATAAATACCGATTTCGCGATGGCGAACGGTGGAGCGCGTTGTGTATTGACCCGTGGTTGGATGCTTCGTCTTTCGACAAAACTCTCTTTTCTTCAATAATTAAGAAGCCTAATAATGTTAAATATACCCGACGGCGGCGGCCTTTAGAGTTGCGAATTTCTTCACCCCGTTGACAGCGATTTGTGAAACGCGAGCAATGCTCTAACGTCCTTCGCAAACCGACGCGACCAATCGCACAGGCGTCGCGAATGTCGGAAGTTCGGCCTTATGAGAAGCTTTTTATAAGGCCGACAAGCGGACGATCGGATTCTGCGGGCGAATGTCCGGGTTGGGACGGGGAGTGCGGCTCTCAAAGCGCAGACTGGATCTCCATTCACGGATCGGACGGTCATGGAATTCATCGAACACAGCACACACCGAGGGCCCTGGAACAAGGGGAAGCTGACCAGGCAGAAGGTCCCGTTGAAGCTGAAAGAGATATGGGCCATCCGCGTGCGGCTGTCGTGGAAGTCACGACTTCTCCACTGCCTTTGGCACATACCTTTTGCCGTGGCGAGCGAGTCGTCCACCGCATCAGAGCCATCGGATCCAGATAAAGGCAGATAAGGCGACCTAAACGGACCAGCGGATTGTGCTAGATTGCTCCTACCACGCTTTCAACGGAGCTTCGCATGGATACCCATTCCATACTGGGCATGATTCACGCTGAGGAGGCTTTACTAGTCTCCATCGTTCGATCGTTGCCACCGGACATAAGGAGCAAGGTCGCCAACGACTTCCATGAGCAGGTCGAAATCGCCGAGACGTCACACTTGAGTTCGACAAGCGACCGCGAAACAAGCGAGGCGTTCAGGGCTCATGTCAGAAGGCTGTCGATCCTGCTTGCCTCGTTGTCTTAACGAAAAATCGACAAATCCGAGGCGGCGCATGCAGTATGGCGCCAAGACGTCAATTAAGTCCCGCGCGCATTGACTCATCAGAATTGCAAGTCGTGCTGACCTGTTGCCTCACGTAGTTTGCTACCCGTCGCCGTAGGCCGCGATAAAAACGTCACCGTTGCGACAATATGAATGTCACCAGTTGCTCGAACTGAAGGGATATGCCAATTGCGGAGTTCAGAATGCGACGTCGCCGGCTCCTCGCCGCGAACGACGGTAGGCGGCAACTTCGGCCGCTCAGCTGAAGCGCCGCAGCCAGCAAAGCGCGAGCTGAGCGCCGGCGCGCCCGGGTAACTATTTTTCACCTTCGCTCCAATGGCAAGCGGGATTTCATTCCGGTTTATCGAAAGCGCCCGCTTCGAGATCTTTCCTGAAATGCTGCAGCCAATCGCTTTCGTCGCCGATCGTGTATTCCCTCGTCACCTGCGTTGATAGTTTGGTAATGGTGGCATAGCCCCGTAGACCGAAATTCTCGTCGCCTTTTGGATCCGTCGTATCCGTCTCCTGAAGACCGAAATCATCTCTTGCCAGACCAATGCGCTGCAAGGTCGCGAGAAACTCCTTGTGTTCATCCGGTTCGATCAGTCGCATCTTCAGTCCCTCGTGTGTTCAATGGAAATATCGCGGCCCCGTGTCTCGATGGGCCGACGACTAGCGTTCAAGCGTAGCTATCGGGGCATGGCACCGATGAGGTCGGTTTCGTAATCGGTACGGCATGCCCTAAAGCTTGGGCCCTTTCATAATTTCCGACTCCATCGCAGCATTCCACTACTCGCTCACCTCGATGGCATCCATCTCTTCGTCAACGGAACCCTTTGCATGCTCGGCGGCCGCTTTAGTTTCGTCTGCCGGGGCGTCGAATCCGTCGATGTCGTCACTTGGGGGCTGCAGCATGTCCTTGAGCATCGCGCTTAGCTCCGGTGTGTTCCACGACACATCACGTTGCGTCTGCACCTTGATGTCGTGTCTCACTTCCGCGCACGCCTGCTCTGCGGTGAGGGGCAACCCCCGGAAGGTGGTTCTGGGGGCAAGATTTATCATGGCTTTCCCCGCGGCGCGGTCTCATTCAGAGTAACTCCGTTGCAGCCACGCGATGTCGCGACAGCGGTGCTCATGTCTGACGTTGAAGAGCCGATGCGGGAGGTGTATCGATGGCCGCGACTTGCCGAGGGCGTGTGGAGACGCGTTCTTTGGGTGCATTGCAGCACTGCGCATCGATCGCGGCAGGTTAGCGCAATTCACCAGGCCTAAGGCGCCGTATTGGTGGGCCCCGTCAGAATCAAATAAAAACACATTCCGCTGCTTCAAGCACTGGCCAGTCTCATTGCTTTTAGCATCTTGGTGACGCCGAGTATCCTGATGACTCTCTTCAGGTTGTACGCAAGTACGTGAAGGCTCATTTCGGTGCTCACCCGCTCTAGCGTGCGAGTCAAGAAGTGGGTCGATCCCATCCAGTACTTTAGCGTACCGAATTCGTGGTCAACCGTGCGTCGTCGGACCGTCATGGCGTCGGGCCGACGGTCGAGGTGGCGTTGCATGACTTCCAGTACATTCTCGTGCTCCCATCGACGAATGCGACGATATGGACTTGGCGAACGTTGCTCTTTCAGCGGACAACGTGGACACGCGCTGGTCCAGTACACCCGTAGATTCAATTTGTGATCGACAGTTGGGAACCGATAGATCGCCCGCTCGCCCGCTGGGCATTTGTTTTAGTCGTCTTTCGCGATGTAGACGAAGTCGTCTTTCATGAAGAGCTTTTTTTTCGACACGGAGGTCGATGGTTTTGGCGCGTAAGCCGCGATGCCCTCTGTATCACAGGCTAGAATCTCCGGACCGCTGAAGTCACCGTCAGTTGCGGTTTTCCCATCGCAGCCCTTGCTGCCAGCGCCATCTTGCTGAGTTGCGCTCGATCGTTGCCAACGGAGACCCTAAATACGCGTGTGGTGAGCTGAGGGCAGCAAAGCCGTTCGAACTGCCGCTAGGGGCTAGAAGAGAGTTTCTCCATCAGCCCTTGTAGCACGCTTTAGCCTGGCAGGATCGAGACCGTTCCGTTCCTCGCCAAGGCGCTTATGATGACCGCCTACCCGGTTGGCGAAATTCGACGACTGTTCACCCTCGAACGCTAGTCCGACGCGATTGACGCTTTGGCTTGAGGGTTCGAACCGGCCTCTGCAGGGGAGGTTTCACTCTTCGTTGTGCAAGACCGGTTCCGCGAAGGTAGAGTCGAAGGATAGTTGGAAATATTTTGCGTGACATGAAGCAGGTGCTTGTTGGGTGCGGCTGCAGCCGCACCCAACAGCGCATCTCGACGATGGCCTGCTAGCGAGCTCAAGACATTGGCGCCGGCTAGGGCCAGAAGACCGTGCTTGTCGAGTTGTGCCCGGCGAGCGAGGTCGGCTACCTCGGAAAGGAAAGCACCGCACGCGCCGATTCAATTCAGTCCGCGCTGGCGGAGCGCATGCCGCTGATAATGGACATCCCGGGGACTAGGCGGGCACTCCTTGCCGCCGGCCGGGCTACCGCGTAGACTTTTAGATAATCCGTATTGGCGGCCTCGAGGGCCGCCCCGCGGGATGTTGTTGCACTAGCAAGGAGCGCAGCATGAGCCTCCGGTCGTTCGAACACGCTCTCGCCCGGCTTCAAAAGGTCTTGGAACTTCTTGACGGAGCTGCTGCCGGCTCGTTCGCCGGGAAGGTAGCGGAATATTCTCAATGGCTTGACTCGTACAACAAAAACGGCATCTGCTTCAATCCTGACCCCGCTGCCTTTAACATTTTTGTCGCGCACGTTAAGGAAGCCGAGGAGTCGCAGCGACGCGGCGCGCTCAACGATGCACTTTGTGAAGCCTACGAAGCGATGCGTGGCCTGGCGAGCCCCGCGTTAAGGGCGGCCCGGTGCGACCCGCTTATGGACCTCCCCGGCGCCCCCAACGACTTGCTAGGTATTACTCCAGGCGTTCCGGGTAACTCGCGAACGGCTCCGGTTCCGCAGCAATAGTATGCTGCACTGCATATATTCGTTGAGCTTGACGGCAAGTTCGTTGACATGCGTGCCGGCTTTGATAGCGTCGAGCGTCTCCTCGATTTGATTTTCGACGAGACATTTTGTGCTTTGCTATCTTGCTCGGTTTGTCCGATGTAGACGCACGTGGCTGCTTTCGAGGCGACGGTGCGAAGGGAATGCCTTCAGCAAAGGTCGCCGCTCACGGTTCTCAGGGTTCCGAGCAATGCCTCGTCTGCACCGCCAGCAAGGTACGGCGTCTGAACGAGAGCGCGGTCAAAGTGCACCGCTTTGGATTAGCAAGGCAAGATCGCTGTGCACAAGCAGTACAACGGGCCGGAAGCAGACGCCCATCGCGCTTGTCGGCATGCTCAAGCCATTCTGCGGCGCTTTACCCCGCTGAGTCACCGGTTCAGGCTTCGTACTTGAACGACAAAGACACTCGCGCTCGGTATTCAACGACCTTGCCGCTATCGACCTTCATGTCGAGCTTGCTGACTTCGGCGACGCGCAAATCACGCAGCGACTTGGCGGCCGTTTCCACAGCCATTTTTGCCGCATCCTCCCAGGAAACCGGGCTCGTGCCGATGATTTCCGTGACACGATATACGGATTCGGTCTTCTTCTTGGCCATGTCCTCGCTCCTTCGGGTTAGGAGGTGCGAGTGACGCCCCTCGATGATTTCATCATAGGCCGTCTGCGTGGCAGGCGTCGCTCGAATTCGCAGTGGACGTTGGCTTTCGCCGGACTCCGCGAATCCAGAGATGGAAGCGAGCTCAACCGCCAGGCCCCTCACCAGTTGTATCAAGTTGCGGGCGCACTGGTGTCGCCTTTGGCTCGATTTCATTATGTCGCGACGGGCAAGAACAGGCCAATTGGATAGGGGTAGGAAACGGCGATAGCCGTCCCCTCTCTCCATGAACCTCCCGCGTTGGGCCGTTTTCAAGCTGTCTGAGAGACGGCGGGGACGGGAACAAGCTGGCGCCCCAACTCCCTGGCTAAGCGGTTGAGGGCGTGTTCCCTGTTTTTACGGACCTGTTCCTCATAGCGCGCGAGTCCCTTTTCAACGTAGTCGTCGCCCTTGACCATCACGCGCCAGAACCAGGCGGCGAGCTTGCGCGCGAGCGCCTTGGTGGCCACCAGGCCGCCGCGGCGTGCCGCGAGACGGCGGTAGAAACCACCAAGCGCAATATCCCTGCTGCGTACCAGGCTTTGCGCCATCATGCAGAACAGCTGTCCGGTCCGGTTGCGACCGCGCTTTACGCCTTTCCTGCGTTTGCCGCTATCGCTGCTGCCCGGTGCGAGTCCCGTCCAGGCGGTGAAGTGTTTTTCAGTGGGCCAGACGCTCAGGTCGGTACCCACCTCACCGATCAGTTGCAGCACGCCATAGGACGACAGCGCGGGCAGCTTCGTCAGATCCCGTCCGCCGCACATTTGGGCCAGGGTCTCGCGCAGCCTGGAAATTTCCGGCGCGTTGACGCCGGTCTGTCGGGTGGACCTGGGCAGCGGCGGCTGTGCCTCATCGTGCGGCGGCAGCACTGCGGCGATGCGCCCGTCGCAATCGGCGATGAGTCTGTGGTAGTGGTCCCAGGATTGCAGTGCCTGGCCGAGCGCGAAGATGTGCTCGTCGGCCCAGGTGCCCCGCAGGGCCTCGATGACGGCCTGTTCCTTTTTGCGCCGGATCTACACGTCGCACAGCGCGACCAGTGCTTCGGGGGAACGCTCGCCGGCCACGATCGCGCGCGTCACTGCCATGCCGCTGACGCCGGCCAGTGACAAGATGACATCATGCAGCTTGATGTTCATGCGCTCGAAAGCCTTTTGCATCAGTTGCACACAACCCGCTGCCGCCGCCACATGATCGGCGCGCAGGCGCAGGTAGTCCTGCAGCCGGCGGATGTCAGCCGGTGGCACGAAGCCGGCGTGCAGCAGACCATGCATGTGCAGCGTGGCCCCCCACTGGCTGTCAGCCATATCGGTTTTCCTGCCTGGCAGGTTGCGAGTCTGTCTGCCATTGACCATGCGCACGTCCAGACCGGCGCTTTCCAGCACACCAAACAACGGTAGCCAGTAAACGCCGGTCGCTTCCATGGCCACCGAATGCACGCCTTGTGCGAGCAGCCAGTCGCGCAACGCGTGCAGCTGCGACGTAACGGTACCGAACACTTCCGGCCGGTTGCCGCCCACCGAAACATGCATGTGCTCACTGCCGATGTCGACGAACGCGGCTAACGGATCGAGCATGGTGAACCTCCGCATTTGGGTACCACAATGCGCGCGGTGGCCCTGGCCCGGTCACGTCATAGGAAAAACAAATCTCTCCAGCGGGAAGCAGTGCTCACCAGAATGTGCGACTGAGCGCGACCGGAGCTATTCTCCCGCACGGGCAATCGGACAGTTGTCCGATGCACCAGAGGGGCCTCAGCTACGCTGCCAGGAACCGCTACGCGTTATCTGAGGATAGACGATCCCCGGTTCATGGTCCGTGTGCGGTTTTTGCAAGAAACTGGAGGCTCCCTCCGAACCCGGTGTGCGGTTTTCCCCTACTAAATGTGCTCGATCACATTTTGCGATATGTGGCGTTGGCTCAAATGTGGGCTTGCGGCGCCCGAGCCGGGATCCTGACAGGATCAGACCGGCTGAACGCCACATAAAAGCCCGCTACAAGGACCGGAGAAACGCCATCAGTACGGGGTCTTTGGTCCACCGCTTGTTCGCTTTTCGATCGCTCGATATATTGAGCCTCGCCAGAGCGTTTGCCTTTGTCTCCAAATCAATTTCGGCGGAAATGTTGGTGGTGTCAATAGAGACGTGACCGAGCCACGCTCGTACGGTGTTGATATCCGTTCTGATAATCATATAGTCGACCGGAAGGAGGCCGGCTATATGATTACCGTGAATGCTAGAAACACGCGAAATGTGCCGTGGCATGAACCGATTCAGTCATGCACAAGCGCAATGTCGCAATTTTTCCAACAACCTTCACTTCCGCGTTTTCACGGCCTAAAGTTAAAGCGCTTTCTTAGATTTTCGTTGCGGTGCTGGAGGAAATTATGAAGCGCATGACGGTGCGACAACTCGTTCATCACTTATCCAGAATCAAGCATGCCACTCGCTGCAGTGCGCTCCGCGCGGCCGCGACTGGTGGCTCTGAATCGGAAGAGCATTTAGAAAAAAACGAAAGGCGTCGCCGGTTCACGTTGACGTGACTGACAAAAAGCGTCCCGTTGAGCGGTTCCGGTGACGCGCTCCGTCAGATCATCGGGCCCGACGTCTTTACATACTCAGGTCGGAAAGTGACTGCCGACCGACGGGATGACTCCTGTGCTCGTCAACCCACGGTGCGTCGTCGGGGGCTGGTTGCTCGTGCGCTAGGCCGTGCGATGACTCGCACTCGTGCCGGCTAGTCGGCACGCATTGACGACATCTGGTTCTCCAGCAATGCGCGAAGCTCGCCCGAGTCGAGTCGTGTTCCCCAGTTGCGAGCACCGGCGACCGACGCGATGGCCATCCACGAATTTGGCGGAAACCACTCGCACACGAGAACTCCCTCTTGAAGGATGCGAAGACGACCAGTTTGCTCGCAGCAGTCGGCGCACATCTCCGTGTCAGCCAACTGCGCGTTAACTCGAAGGCTACAGGTTCGCAACATTGGTCTCTCCAGTGAAGTGAGGTGTTGCCCGCCTCGACGCCTGACACTACCGCTCGCAATTCAAGGCACGTCGGAGCGAAGCAACCCCTCTGTTGGACCAAGTCCCACGCGCTCTTCTGCGCGCTCGATGCGCTCTACCTGCTTCCAGTCATTAGGACGGCGCGACAACAGAGCGTTGGCTCGCGGCGACCGCCAGCTCTTTCTCCTTTTCCTTGGCATCGTGATTTCCATGATGCAATCGCCGACCGCCCCGATTACGGCATGGTGGCCTGCGGACATGACTGGCCACACCGCCGACCACTGCGCCCTTTAGACATCCCGCTGCGTGTGCCGAGCCGAAGGACATGCGCAACGTCAGCGACGATACTGCAGCGACCACAATCCGTGTGTTCATTCGCAGCGCCAACAAGATGTTCGAACTCGGATGTCGTCCAGTCAATGGAGTCTATGTGTGGCTCGCGCTCACAAGTGAGACCGGCCTGCGAGATTGGTAACACGCCGTTACCGTCCCGGACTGCCTTGGCATCACTCGATTCACGTGGTCGTGAGACTCATACCAACGCCGTTGCGTACCCATCTCTGCGTAATTCCGAAATTCATCCAACTCGAAATATCCGGTTTCAGAACTCACAAAACTAAGGTCAACATCGTGGTCGTCCGCGACGTTGAGGAGATGAACGGCGAGATGCCGTCCCCTCAACTGAATAGGAGACGAACATGCAAAACGTTGCCTACAAACTCGCCGCTATTGCAGCACTGGCCATGCCATTCGCCGGCACCGCGTCGGCGCAAACCAGTTGGAACGCGACGCATCCGCGCCGTGCTCATGATGAGCCGGTGCTGGCACATGCGACGCGAACATAACGTGCTGATGCAGTGCCCCATGACTGACTCGCGTCAATGTTTCTGGTCGGGAAGGTACGGTCCGGTGGCGGAAACCATCCGTCTTCCGTCGCGACCTGCGCTCGTTCCAACGCCGGTTCTTTCCGAACTTACTGGAGCTGAACATGAAAAGCACGAGTGAGCAGTCCCTGCGTTGTCAGGTCGAAAAATGGCTCGCACCGGCCCCCGCGACACCGGTTCACGTGACGGAATTTAGTCGCACGGGTTTTAGCCGGAGACGCTATGTTTGCGTCGAAACGTCGTTATCAGTCGGGTCGCGCGCGTTGTTCTTCTTTCGGCACGATGACGGCAGTTGGTACGTGTTTCCGCCTACTTCCGACAGGCGGAAGTTGACCGCAGTGCGCCCGGTCGCGCAGATGGTGCCGTCGGCGTTCAACGAGACGCAACAACCTATACAGGAGGCTTCGCCTTGCTCGCAACACCCGCGTTGTTTGCCATGCCGACGTCATCAACAAAAACCTTAGAACGGTCCTTCACGCTTGCAATCGAGGCAGGGGCCGGGCATGGTCGCTCGATGTGACGCCAGTCCTTCGGACGCAGTACTTTGGCGGTAACTTGCCCCTCGCGCTTACCGCTTTCGCTTCTCCCTTTGCCGCCGGTTTTACCACTGCCTTGTTGGTAGCCGTCTGCCTTTCGCGTGAGCGTCGATATCCGTGGTCGCAGCCCGTGCTGTTCCATTAGCGAACGAATGTCATCAAGTACAGCGTGCGCGCGCTTCGCGACTATCGATTCGGCTTGCGGTGTTCCAGGGTAGCCGTCGTCGACTCCTCAATTCGTTTGATTGGGGGCGCACTATGCCGTGTCAGAACAAGGTCTCCTGCGCCGCAGAGGCGGGCCCTGGTGGGCCTTCAACTACGAGGCCAGCGTCCCTCAAGAACGCGAGCACACTTCGTGGTGGAGCGTGCAGCTTCCGGGCGAGTGTCACAGCATACTCGCCGACCGGGACACTCGGATGGCAGTCATCGAACGATTCGAGAAGCTCCTGGACGAGTTCGATTGGTACCTTAAGCCCCGCTTGTACAGACAGGACGCGTAACTGGCTCGCCGACAGCCCTGCGTGCCAATATGAGATGCGACACCTGCCTTGGACCAATTAGAGTACAAAGGCAGGATGCAATTCATGGCCAATCCGATGAAATCTGTAGTGAAGCCCGTACCCCAGTCCGCTGAGCTGGAAGCGGAGCGTGTCAATGAGTTTGCGACACCTGGGTGTTTACATTCAATGAGCAAGCGTCAAGTTTTATGCTGGTTTGGGATTCCTTCTGTTTGGGTGGGTTGATCCATGCGGCAACGGGCAATTCAGGTGGTCGCGGCGCGACACGCTTGAAACGCTCGGGGTGGGCCAGAAAGGCGGCGTCCAGGGTGGCGCAGCGCGTTCTGGTGAGCTCTTGAGCGCGGCCGTAATGAACGGTGTGCGGGGTCATGAGCGCGATCCCTGAATGACGATGCTCGGTGTTGTACCAGGCAAAGAATGTCTGGCAGTGCGCCCGGGCGTCCTCGATGCAGCCGAAGCGATCCAGGAAGTCAGGACGATATTTAAACGTCTTGAAGTGCGATTCGGAGAACGGGTTGTCATTGGAAACATAAGGCCGACTATGAGTCTTGATCACTTCCAGATCGACGAGCAAGGCAGCGACGGTCTTCGAGCGCATGCTGGTGCCGCGATCGGCGTGCAGTGTGAGGCAACCCGGTTCGATGTTTTGTCCTGCGACGGTATCGGCAATCAGCATTTCGGCCAGTTCAGCAGTCTCGCGGGGAGCGATCATCCAGCCGACCACGTAGCGGCTAAAGATATCGAGGATCACGTACAGATGGAAGTACGTCCACTTGCCCGGACCCCGTAACTTGGTGATATCCCAGGACCACACTTCATTGGGCTGCACCGCTAACAGCTCCGGCCGGGTGTAGGACGGATGAGTCAATTGTCGGCGCCGTTCACGTACCTGGTCGGCGCCGGCGAGCAACCGGTACATGGTCCGTACCGAACTGAGATAGACGCCCTCATCGAGCAGAGTGGCGTAGGTTTGCCGCGGTGAGCAATTGGCGAAGCGCTCGCTGTTGAGTGCATCGAGCACGCACCAGCGCTCGATGTCGCTCAATGCCAGAGGAGGCCGGGGACGAACTCTGGGCGCAACGGGTTGCGCGACCAGATGACGCGCCGCGGCGCGCTGTCGGTACACGAGTGAGCGATCGATGTTCATGACCCGGCACGCACGAGCCACCCCGACATCCGGCACCAGGAGGTTCACTCCGTCCAGGCGGAGTTGCCATCCGTGTCCTCTTCGTTTTGCAGGGCTATTAAGGAGGAAACTTTTTTTTGAACGTCGATGATCAACCGCGCCTGCATAAGCTGTCGCCGCAGACGATCGTTCTCGCGTGTCAGCGCGGCCGTTCGACGGGTCTCGGCGATCACAGGATCGGCCTTGTGTCCCCGCTTGCGCGGATCGAGACCGGTCTTGCCCTCAGCGGCACGACGTTTGCGCCACGCTGCCAGATTGGACGAATAGATGCCTTCGCGCCGCAGCAGTGCGCCGATCTGCCCCGGCTCGCTACAGCGGTCAGCCTCGGCCAGGATGCGTCGTTTCTCGCTGGCAGAGAATTGCCGACGTCGGGCGATCGCCACCACCTCGGGCTGCGCCGGAGCCGCGCTGGAAGTCGCGTCTGCGCTCGCCCTGCGGGCTCCCTTCAACGCGACTTCCAGCTCAGCGCACTGGGGTACGGGCTTCACTACAGATTTCATCGGATTGGCCATGAATTGCATCCTGCCTTTGTACTCTAATTGGTCCAAGGCAGGTGTCGCATCTCATATTGGCACGCAGGGGTTCGCTTGCATGATGTTTCGCGGTTAAGGTAGGCATGGCAAGTTCCAGTTCAAGATGCGCCAGTTTGCAACGGATAGCCCCGGAAGGTCCATTTGAAGGGGCGCGCTGCCTGATTGCGCTCGCGCAGATGCGCGGTGCTGGTGTGGCTGGCATGGCGCAGCACCCGGCGGGTGTAGAGGGCAAACCATAGTTCGATCTGATTGACCCAGCTCGCATGCAAAGGGGTGAAGTGGAAGTGAAACCGCTTACCATGCCTCGCGTTGAACGCTTGCCACACGGCGTGTGCGCGATGCGTATTCAGATTGTCCCAGATGACATGCACCTGTTTGCCAGGGTACGCGTGCGCCACGCTCTCCATGAAGGCCACCAGATCGTCCTGCGTGCGCCGCTCTCGGCAGCTCCCCAGCACCTGTCCAGTATGAACATCGAGCGCGGCAATCAACGCCTGGGTGCCATGACGGATATATTCAAACTCACGACGACGCAGCCGTCGCGGCCCGGGCGCGCGTCCCGGATACTTGCGCTCGATGGCCTGAATGCCGGTTTTCTCGTCGATACTCAGCACTACCGCGTTCCTGGGTGCGCGGCGATACAGTTTGCAAATTACATTGACCTTCTCGCGAAAGGCCGGATCCGGACTGTGCAGCCATTGTTGGACCCGGTGCGGGCGAATATCGCCGGCCTGCAAAATACGCTGCACATGGCTGCGGCTGATATGCCCGACAACGCCACGCTCCACGGCGCGCACCACAATCTCATCGAGCGTCGGCGTGACCCGTCCCTCAGCTTCCTGCGCTTCACACGCCAGCGCGATCAATTGCAGCCGCGTTTCCTGCGTGATGCGCGCAGGACGACCACTGCGCTCGCCTTCCCGAATACCTTGCACACCTTGCCGCGCAATGCGCTTGCGCCACAGGCTGACCGTTTGCACGGACACGCCCAGTTCCTGCGCAATCATCGTATTAGAGTGGCCCTCATGAGCCAGTAACGCGATGCGCGCCCGCATCACATCTCGCTGTGCGGCCGTCTTGCGCCCGATCAGTGATAGCAGTTCCTGTCTTTCTTTCTTCGCCAGCTTCACTGGCGTTGCATGACGGCCTCGGCTCATCCCGCCATGATAAAAACAGACCGTTAAATATTCAACTTATTTAAGGGATGTTGTACTAGTAGCCCGCGACGCGCGTGCAGCATCGGCTCTTGCACTCAGGCGGTGCGTATCGCCACAAAAACTTCATTGAATGGCGAGACTGGCTGGCCGTTAACAGAGGCTTGTGACGTCGAATGAGCTTGAAAGCGGCGTTGTTTATTCGCGGTTGAAGTCCGCACGGCATCCCTTCAATTAGAGGGCGTCCCTGCACGCAGCCTCCGAGAGTTTCACTTGATTTTGGAATCAATATGTCGACACTTACGATCAAGAGCCGACTAATAGTCGTCACCGCCGCAGTCGCTGGTGTGCTCGTTTCCGTTGGCGGGGTTGGGTTATTCGGCGTGGCGCAAAGCAACGAAGCGTTACGTGACATATATGAAGGGAGAGCGAAGGCGCTGCAAAATATCTCGACGATTGATGAGCTAGTCGCTGAAACTCATTTCGCGGTCAGTGACGCGGTGCTCGACCCTTCTGCGCAGAAGACGCAGGCGGTGACGGATGCAACGCGACAGCGCATCGGCAAAATCGACACGCTGCTTCAGGACTATCTGCGGTACCCATCCGATGGCGCAGAGCGCAAACTTTCCACAAGATTTGAGTCTGATTGGCGCTCGTTGCGTGACAAGGGGTTCGTACCTGCATACAAGTTGCTCGAAGCAAACAACCTGTCCGAAGCTCAATGGATTGTGACGCAGCAAATCGAGCCCGCGGTCAAGGCGGTCAAGGCCGAAGGTACGGAGCTTAGGCAACTTCAACTGGTGGCAGCACAACAAGAATATGACCATGCGAGGAGCATCAGCCATCTTGTCCAATGGCTTGTTGCCGCATGCATCGCGGCCGGCATTGCCTTGGTTGCGCTGTTATGCGCTTCGATGGCTCGCGTATTGTTTGCTCAGTTGGGTGGGGAGCCTTCTGTCGCTGCCGCAATCGCTCGTCGGGTCTCGGACGGCGATTTGTCGGTGATGGTGCCGCTCAAGGGTAACGACACCGAAAGCATGATGTACGCGATGAGCGCGATGCAAACACGGTTGGCGTCAATGATTGGTGGAATTCAGACTACATCTAACACTATTGCCCACACCACCTTTGACATCACCGCTAGCAATAACGCGCTGTCTAGCCGTACCGAAGAACACGCGGCCAGCATTGAGCAAACATCGGCCAGCATGGAACAACTGGCGTCGACCGTTAAGGCAAATGCGGACCATGCGCAGCAGGCGCGCGAGCTTGCCATGTCTGCCTCAGATAAGGCGCGTGTGGTGACCGCGCAGTTGCCGACGCGGTCCAGAGAATGCGCAACCTGGCACAGCGCTCAACCCAAATCCGCGAGATAACGTCGGTCATTGAGGGGATAGCGTTTCAGACGAACTTGCTAGCGTTGAACGCCGCCGTTGAAGCGGCGCGCGCGGGTGCACAAGGGCGAGGTTTTGCAGTGGTAGCGCAGGAAGTGCGAGCGCTCGCGGAGCGTAGCTCCACGGCTGCAAAAGAAATCGCTACTTTGATTAAGGATGTGACAAGCGAAGTGGATTCAAGCGGCGCGACGGTGCAAGTCGCAGGCCGGACAATTGTGGAACTCCTTGCTTCGGTGACAGGCGTGGCCGACCTTGTCGATGCGATTGCAACGGCTTCTCGAGAGCAGAGCGCCGGCATCGACCAGATAAACACTGCGGTGACCATGATGGGCCGTATGACGCAGCAGAACGCGTCGCTCGTTCAGGATGGCGCGGCCACGGCGAGCGCGCTTGAGGCGCAAACCGAGCAACTGCGAAGTGCCGTGCAGATGTTCACCGTCTAAGTTGTTCTCGTTCTGTCTACATCAATCTATCCGGTAACGAGAGCGCTTTGCTGGTGTTCGCCCTGCGGACGTCACGCGTTGATAGTCGCGCGCCGTCCGCCCGTTTGTTACGATGTCGTGGACCATCGCATAAGGCTGTTTCTACGAAGGTGACTGCGAAAATCTCAATCGACTCGGCGTCTTCTACGAATGGAATCAACTTGCCCATGGGTTGCCACGACCGCATGGAGCATATGTGTTTTCCAAGTTGATTGGCATGCACGACAGCGTCGCAAATTTTTCGCGCTTTTGGTCTCGACTGGCGCAGGCTACCGAAGTGGTGAGATTCTGCTGGTCCGACGCGCTCGCGTAACCGCCGGCGGCGGAGTCGAAGACCGGCGACGGCCAGTCGCTGTACACGTGGGTTGTGGAGCCAGTCCGTAGTCAGGTTCATGCGACAGATGTCAGGTTCGATACGGGCGACTGCGTGGGGTTCGATGCGAGCGAAGAGCGGCCTTCCAAATTACGACTGAGGACCGCAGCTGCGGCGTTGCGCGGAAGTGCGTCCTCCCTGATTTGAGCCCCTTAAACGAAGTATCTGTTCCATTTCTTTCCTGTCACCGCACGTGCCAGAACTTCACCATGCAGGCACTTCGGCAACTCTGTTGGTTGAGTCAAAGCGCGCAACGAACAAGAAACGGGAAGCGTGCCTCAAGGAGCTTTCGTTTTTTTGCCGAAGTGGTTGTCTATAATGAATCAGTTTTGCATGATGAACGCTGACGGGAGTGTGGAAACGTCATGGTCGGAGCGATTGCCTTTGGCCGCTGAAAACTGTCGCACGAAACATCGTGCCCAGGACGATTTCGTTGGCTGGCGAGGGCTCCCAAACGTACGTCAAGTAGCTGCGGTCAAGGTCGCCCCACGCTTTTGACACCGGTGGAGCAAGCCTCTATCGGAAGCGTCGCGGGTTTAATATGAGATTGCAGAGACGATTTGCGAGCGCACTACTGTCTGCCGCGCTCTTCAATCCGCTTGTTCCGGCATGGCTTTCACGCGCGCTCTGCAGAGCCGCGGCAAAGGTGCTCACACTCGGGCGCTGATGCCTGGGAAGCCGTATCGACGCGGTCCCGATAGATGGAACAGTCACGAGGAAGTAGTGAAATGACCGACGGCTACGAGGAGTTGCAGAGCGTCGACGTGGAATTGGATGGTGTGCGGTACCAAGGGCGGTTCCGAGTGGTCGGTCACTCGGTCATCGTCTACTTCGAATCAGAAATCAAATTTGTTGACTACGAAATGAACCGTCCCGAGACGGTAGCAAGATGGGTGCTTTCAGATTTAGTGCGGCGGCAACGCTCACAAAAACGAAGGCCGGTAAGGCGCTAAAGGGATACCTGACGTCAACCGTGGGGTTGTGTATTGCTGGTGAATTCGGCCCAACGTTCCGACCGTATCTTTGAGTTCCGACGACGAGGTCTCGACGCCAGCTCTTCGCGACCGGCTTTCCTTGGCAGTTTGCTAAAATTAAGGATGGGCTTGGGAGCGCGATTAGCGACGCTTCGTGATCGACGAGTTGATTGGATGGAGAATCTAGCGGCTTCAATTGTCGCTCTAGACTAGCTAATCTTAAGAACAGAGGTTTCCATGCACGGCGCCTCGTCGGGACAGCCTCGAGCGGTCGAGCAGATTGAGAGGGAATTCGACGGCATGCTCGTTCATCATTGGGAACGGGAAACCGCAAGAGATCGCTTTGAGGTGTTTTGGGACGAGGTGAACGCAGCGGCCGTGCGAACGCTCGGTACCGATGTCGGAAGCGCCTACATCGCTCTGTTATCCCGTATGCAGGACGCTTTCGACAAACAATACAGTGGCTTTCCGCTGAGCAAAATAAACGGGCTGGGCTGACCGGTTGTTGAAGCCTGAACCGTGCGGCGAAAGGGATACGTGGGAGCGCGGTAACTCGGTCGTGCTCCTAACAAACTAAGTCTTTTCAGGTCGTCCTGTTTTGACCGTTTCAACAGCGCCCACGGCAGCTATCAATTGTTCGTCCGTGGCCGTCGCCAGTATCAACAGGCCCGCTCTCAGCAATTCGCTTTTTTTGACGGCAACGCCACTGTCAGCGCACTTCAGCTTCAGGGCGGCGATTTTCTCGTAGTCAGACTTTGGCATCGTGAAGCTGTCACGGACAACTTTCTCTTTCTTTGCCTGTTTTGATTTTTTTCCTGGCGCAGTAGAGGGCGCGGCAAGATTGGCCTTTGTACGAGCGCGCGTTTCGACCGTGCTCGCCGGCGCTTCGGTCGCATCCTCGACGGCTGCGGACGCAGCCTTGCGCTTACTGGCCTTTGTCGGGGCTTCACCCTTGTCAGCCTTGGGGAAGTAAAACGCTTTCTTGCTCGGTGTTTTCGTGGTTGGCTCAACCATAAAAACTCTCCTCAAAAAATGGTCTGAAAAGAGTATATACGGTTTAAGCCCTTGTACAACCTGACTGGTCCATCCGACCCGGCAATGAGTTGGTGGCAGACAGTGCGACAGGCCGTCGTGCAAGCCACTGTACAACAGGTCTCAACGCTCACCTGATACGGGCTAGATGCTCTGTACGGAGCGCAAATGTCGTTTTTCTGTTCGACCATCCAGTTCAGCATTTGCTTCAAATGGTTCTCGGCTACTCCAGAGAGCGGCGTTCACGCAGTTCACCTCACTGACAACCAAATCGTTTAGATTGCCCGGTTTGGTCTGGAACGTCGTCAGCCGTTTGATGACATTTTCGTGACGGCCTTTTAATACAGGGGCAAAAAACTCAAGTAAATACCTGAGCTTTTTGCCGGCGATTCGCACTTCATGCAGCGCATCATAATCGGGTCGCTTGTGGCGATTTGCATGCTTAATGCGAGACTTCAACGCTTTCTCGGCTTTACGCACCCGTGCCTCAACAAGGCCGATAATGGGCTCGTCGCCATGCTCCTCGAACTGCCGCAGCCTTCCAAAAAGTGCGCCTCGCATAAGGATCTCGATATCTGTGCACTTCAAGGTGGCGCGACTGGACGAAAGGGCAAGCTGACGCTGCACGGCGATCGCTGGAGCGACGCTTGGGACCATAGCGCGAACTTGGTCTTCTGATGAGAGAAGTCCACCTAAAACGTCCCAGTCCCGAGTGTCTCCTGCCGCTCCCGCGAATCGCTTGAACTCGTCTCGGTCAAGTGTAGTGCGCTGTCCATAAGAGGCGCGAATGCCCACCACAATGCGCGCAGTTGGCGCAGCGCCACTCGAAGTTTGTGCAGTGTTTCAGCATCTCCTTCCGACTCCAGCTCGCGCGCTCGAGCGGTAACTTGCTCGACGAGAGGGTCCGCCAGCGCGAAGAATGCGCGTGGAACTGTCATTTGCTTCGTCAAGGGAACGGCTGAACCCTCGGCCAACGATGGGACAGACCGAAGCGACGCATTCAAATGCGCTTGACTACCATCGCGGTTGTTCATTCGTGACCTCTTCCGTTAGCGTTGAGGACGTACGGACATGACAGGTGGTTTGGCTTTTCCACAGTCATGCCAGCAAATCTAATGCCGTGGACTCGTTGTGTTCGCGTCTGCGCGGAATCGTGCGTTGCAAATGCAAAGCGCCAGCTTGGCTCCCGCCCGCAACCCAGGCGCCGATGTCCGCAATGCACCAAGCGAATCCCGCAGCGGGCGTGTCGGCGACCGCGCGACCTTCACAACGGCAGCTCGCAACCAAGGCAAGGCTACTGAGCAGGTGGCGCGGCAAGAGCGACGCGTGCCTTGGCTTCCGGACTTCCGTCAACGTAGTATTTGTCGGCCCAGCGGCGCGTCGGCTGGAGGGCGAGGTGGACTTTCTTTCCTGGGTTCGTTTTGCTCGCTATCGCGAGGGCACGGGCACGATAGTGTTCGTACAGCCGCAGGAACTCGGCGATATAGATGGCTGCAATTCGTTTGTCTCTGATTTCGAGCAAATTTTCGTCGTTTTTGTGCTCTGAGTTGTTGCTCATGTTTGCCGAACCCGAGAAGACTACAGGGTCGGCTCCTTCGGCGTCGACAACCACGAACTTGTGGTGAATGATGACAGGCGGATAGGGTGGCCGCTTATCGCCCGGAAACAGTTGAACTTCGACGTCGAAGCCGTCAGGCACTGTCGCACTCGAAAAATATTTACCGTCGACTACATCACGGTTTTGTTGATTCCGATGGTATAGCTCGATACTCGCGAGCTCCGACGTGCTGAGATGCCCTCCTTGCGATTGTTGATTCTCCGCGGTTTGCGCCGCGTGTTCTGATATAGCGTTGACGAGGCCGAACATCATCAGCCCTTTGTCGCCGGCTTTGAAGCATGCATCGAGTAACGCTTCATCCGTTGGGGAAAATAGACAGAAGAGCACCGAGTGCTTGGTTTTCGCCACCGCGTCGACGATAGCGTCGATTTGAGTGTGTTCCGTTGCAGGTTCCGGAGAAAAAGAGACGCGCACCAATGCGTCGCCGACTGCGACCGGGTCTGTCCAGCCGTGCGGTAACTTTGCTGTTGCAGCAATTGACGGGTCGGAGGAAATAGCGGCGGCACGCTCGCTGTACAGTTTCGCGAGTTCGGCGGAATCAAATGAGTGGAGTAAGTTCGCTTGCTGTGTGATGCCTTCAGTCGTGAAATTGGCTGAACCGGTGAGCAGCCGCGAAGGTGCGTGCTTTCCGCTCGGCGCATCGGTAGCAATGAACTTGTCATGCATGATGTTCGTCGCCTTGCGCGGAAACAACTCGGCAATCGCTCCGAGTTCATCGACCGCCTGTTGATTCGGTGACGGCGTATTGGCATGGGACTTGGTAGCGACGCCGGCGTGCGCGTCGTACACGACGGCTAAGGATGTCGGCCCGTTAGCTTTGGCGAACTGAGCGAACTTTGGAATGACCCACAGTTCGTCTGTCAGGTGATAGACGGCCGAGGCCGCGTGTGTGGCGCCATCAAAGACGAACTCGAAACTGTCCTCAAGGTCGTTTGCGAGCCAGGCGCGAAGCTCTAGCGCCTGGGCCGCCGGTGGTGCCTTAGTCGGGTCAAGACCCATCGCAGCGAGCTTGCGGGAGAATGCCTGGGAACTGAGGACCGCACGATTGAACCAGGTACCAATACCGTCCTCGACATGTGCGGGAAGTGTCACTTGCAGCGTGGAGCCATCAGCCTCTGACAACACTGGCGAGTGTGCAGTCCCAAGGACAGGGTAGGCGGTGTATGTGAACGTCTGCCCACGGTCCGGTTCATCGATTTTTGCGTCCCACCACATGAATTTTTGAATGGGCGCAATGTTGGATGGAGCATCGGGCTTGTTCGGGGGAACTGGGCCGTCGAACGTCAGGCGGTTTGGCAGCCAGCTTTCCGTATCCCGGGTTTTGCCGTCCGCGGACCAGAACCCCGGCGAGCGCTTAATCGCGAATCCCAGAAAATCAGGATTTGATTTCCCTTCGTTCCAATTGAATGCCAGAAGCACTAGCGTCGGCGACAAGTAAGCGCGAATATCGATAGCCACGGTTTTCCCTCCTTGTAGGATTGCAGAAAATTTATGGAGAGCATGTGACAGGTCTTATTGAGGTATCCCGATAAGCCAAGATATTCACGACTGCGCCACCAGGTCTTGCCGCTGCAACATCGGCTATGCCCGCACAACGCAGAGCCAATCCGCTTCCACCTTCAGCAACTCAGCGAGCCGCCGACATTGGAACCCGCAGGGGACAGTGATACCTGCGCGCCACATGGTAACGACGCCTTCTGTCACGCCTAGAGACCGAGCGATTCGACTTGACGTTACCTTGGAGCGTTTGAGGGTCATGTCGAGGCGAACAGCGAAAGTTCGCCTGCATGTCTCGCGCGCGAGCGAGTTTTGCAACTGAGTGTCGTGCTGGGAAAGGGAGTGCATAGACAGCGCAATGAAGTTACAACATGAAGCGAAGCTACGCGCATCCGGCGACGGTTATGTGACGCAGTCGCTCGAAGAAATTGGGGCCAATGAAACGACGAGCGCGGTGTGTGTACCCAATAGAATCATCGAACAATAGCTTTATAGCTGCGTCGTTTGCGGGACAGAGTCACGGCATGCACGCAAGCGAGAGGCGTCCATTTTCAACCAGACGACGCATTAGGTCGAGGTGGGCCCACGAACCATCTCTTATCTTTTCGGCCAGGCCTTTCCACCGGTAGTTCGACCAATCGGTCACACTGTTGTCATGAGCTGCGCCTACGTTGGGTTTGAATTTCCCAACAATTCGCCAACATCGGAGCTCGTATGAAATTCATACAATTAGTGGCGATTGGGGTGGCGGGAACGCTCATGCCTTTCGCCGTTCAATCGGCCAATATCACCGGGGCGGGAAGTACGTTCGCGGCGCCCATCTACACCAAATGGGCCGATGCCTACCAAAAGTCGGGCGGTGTAAAGGTGAACTATCAAGGTATCGGTTCGTCGGGTGGTATTAAGCAAATTATTGCGAATACAGTCGACTTCGCAGGCTCAGACGCACCGATGAAAGACGACAAAGTGGCGAAGGATGGGTTGTTCCAATTCCCGACCGTTGTCGGCGGCGTTATTCCGGTTGTCAACCTCCCCGGTATCAAGGCCGGTGATTTGACGCTCTCCGGCGAAGTGCTCGGCAGCATCTACCTTGGCAAGATTAAGACGTGGAACGACCCGGCAATTGCTGGATTAAATCCCAACCTGAAACTACCGGATACGGACATCGCGGTGGTACGTCGTGCCGATGGGTCCGGCACCAGCTTCATCTGGACGCACTACTTGTCTCAGGTCAATCCGGAATGGAAGAGCAAGGTCGGAGAAGGCGCGACGGTAAGCTGGCCTCTCGGCATCGGTGGAAAGGGCAACGATGGCGTGGCAGCTTTTGTTCAGCGCGTGCCGGGGGCGGTACGTTATGTCGAATGGGCGTATGCAAAGCAAAACAACATGACGTACACCGCGATGAAGAACGCAGCGGGTACGGTGGTCAAACCCTCAACCGAAACCTTTAAAGCTGCAGCGGCCGGCGCTGAATGGTCAAAATCGTTTTATCAAATTCTAACCAACGAACCTGGAAAAGACGCGTGGCCAATAGTTGGGGCGACCTTCGTGCTGCTCCATACCGTCCAGGCGAAACCTTCCCAGGGCGCTGAGACCCTTAAGTTCTTCGACTGGGCGTTCAAAAATGGCGACCAGGCTGCTCAGCAGCTTGACTACATTTCCCTGCCTGAACCGGTTGAAAGCGAAATCCGCGCGCAATGGCGCGTGAAAGTAAAAGACGCTGCGGGAAAGCCAGTCGTTCAGTAGTTCGGCAGGGGACAGTGTGTAGGAATACTTGCGAGGTGAGCGTTGGCAAGGGACCCTGTCATGCGAAGGACACGTCACGTTGCTATGTCTACAAATAGCGGCGCTTTCTCGCGGCTAACCTATCGCAGTTCGTTTGACGGAGCGTGGAAATGGCCCGTGCTACCGGCCATTTCCGGTAGGTCTGTTTTGCTTGTCGTCTGCTGCACGGTTGCTCGGTGAAGAGGTCATTCCGGTGCTTAGCAGCTGGACAATCGTGATCCGGCGCGAGCCTACTTTGTCTCGATGCGTGCAGACTTCTCGACAACGACCAACGGTTGGGTGGCCGCGTCAGACTGACTTGCGACGGTATCGACATCGACCCGGGCCGCGCTTATCACCTCAGTGGCCGACGTTCGAACTACCTCCGACGCCGCGTCTATGGTCGCGCTATTCATCCCAAACACTGACTTCCATCCGAACAGCGCGGCTTCACCACCGGGCAACGCGCTTTGAAGAAATCGGTCGAATGACCCTTGTGCGTCCGACTGTGCCTGCTGGAAAAGCGGTCGTGATGCCGACGTCATTTCTTCCTGAGTGGTTACTGCGATTTCGTGAACATGGCGCCAGTACGATTGTGCTTTCTCCGAAGCCGGTTGTGCATAGCTTGCCTGGAGCGACAAGAGGCCTTGCAGGTCTTTGACGGCAAGATATTTCGTTGCCGCTTCCTGACTTTCTCCGACCAGCGACTTAAGGGCCTGCATATTGAGTTCGGCGATTTTCTCCCAGCTCGCGAAGGCGCTCGCGGCCAAGCCAAAAACGCCATCAATCTGCTCTGTCTGAGCGGTGGTCTTTTGTCCGGGTGCGAATAGATTCATTGCTCACTCCAAGTAAGCACGCACCGCAGAAAAGGGACGTTGTTGCGATGCAGCGTAACCCATTCTATGACGGGAAGTTTGGAAGTCAATCGTTCTTTGCGAACACGAAAGCGGCTCCAGACTTTCATAAAAATGCCTTGCGCTAGGTCAATGTTCAAGCGTTCGCCAACTACCGGAGGACGAGACCCCGGGTGCCCGTTCGTTGCAGGATAAAATCGTCAAGCACCAAAGCGAGGTCCTGCTCATTAGGACGCGTTCCCCATGTGCTGTATCCGGCGACGGACGCTATAGCAAACCAAGAGTGAGGGGGAAACCATTCTGCGATGACGACGGCACCGTCAAATATTCGGAGGCGCCCCGTGTCCCGATGGAACTCGGCCGACATCGATATTCCGTCAATGCATGTGCTTGCGCGGATTGGCTTGTTCAACATCGTGCCCTCCCTGTGAAAGCTCGTTTTCCGACGTCGACCGTTCCGCTATGTGCGGAATGCATCAGTCCCGGATGAAAGGTGGCGCGCCGAATACACACCTTGGCGCCGCCGCCCTCGAAGGTCTTTCCCTACTGCCCGAAGAATATGTCGCAGTTGGGGCCAGTGCTGCATCGTGCTTGGCGAGTCCCGCTGGCTGACATGCTTCGTCCCGAAGGCACACCGCCATATGTAGCATCGTCGCTCGACGGCACCGGCAGGGGTGCTTCCGCTTTCTGCTGCGCCTTTTGCTGGGTGCTTTCGGGAGTGTCTTGTGCGTACGTCGTTCCTACGGCGGCGAACAGGCTTGCGACGCTGACTGCGATTGTCAATTTCAAGTTCATCTCAAACTCCTTAACTGTTGCACAAGACACCGAAGTGACGATGTCTACGGTTACTTGCAAGGTTGGAAATATCGCGCTGCCAATGGCTGGCCATGACGGTATCGAGACGTGCAGCTCGAGACCGAAATTCCGTCCGTCAAGGTAGAGCGAGTAGTTGTCGGCTCGTAGCGCGCAGGTTGGCGCTATGTACCGAGCTTTTTGAAGGCGTTCAACTAAACGCATGGCGGAAACCGTGCGGCGGCAAAGCGATGCGGGAGCGCCGCACCAAATTTTGCTCAGGGGACGGGTTAGTCCGAAAGCGCGACGAGAAGCGCGCATGACCTACAGTAAAGCGAACGCTTGCCGAAAGGCAATCCCTCATAAGGAGGGCATCCGTTGGAGGCGTCATCGCTGAGCGAGGTCATGCATTGAAGACGTTCCCATGGCTCCCATCGCCAAGATTACGGGTTGTTGCGCCCCCTCGTACGACGACTTTTTCGGTATCCGATTTTTGGGCTGCTCTGTTAATTTAAATCGGTCGTCTGATGATTTCTATTCTTCATAACAGCGCCAACGTTGGCGCTGAAGTGGGAATCACTACCCCCGAGACGGTAGGTGCCACTGAGTCAAACGCAACAGTGCCGTGGATGCGAGCGGGACGTCACCGACTCCAAAAACTGCGTTTGTCCCAACAGGGACATACATCGCCGCGAGCAAGACGCCGACTACAGTAGCGTTGACTTCCGCCATCGCCTGGTGCATTCACCTAGTAGTTCGTTCCATCAATACAGTTACTAAATGAGCGATAATAGTCTCGTTTCGTTCGCAACTCTTGATGGAGGTGACGATGGCGAGGAAGTCCGAACGTGCGGCGCTGGTGCTTACATCGGAGCAGACGACGACGCTCAAGGAACTTGCGGGCTCGAGGACAGCGCCCGCGCGCGAAGTCGAACGGGCGAAGGTGCTGTTGGGCTACGCCGCGGGCACTTCGATCACGGAGCTGCAACGCCAGCTCGGGATCAGTCGTCCGACGATCTATCGCAGCGTTGACAAGGCGCTGGCAGCAGGTGTGCAGACGGGTTTGAAAGACAAGTACCACCGCCCGCATGAACCCGAGATTACCGATGAAGCCAAAGCCTGGGTGGTGAGCATCGCGTGCACCAAGCCCAAGGATCATGGCTTGGCGGCCGAGTTGTGGAGCATCTCCGCACTGGCGAGGTTTGTGTCTGAAGGAGCCGAGGCCGCTGGCTTCGCTCGCCTGGCCAACGCTGGCAAAAGCACCGTGTGGCGCATCCTCAACGAGAACGAGATCAAGCCCCACAAGATTCGCTACTACCTGGAAAAACGGGACCCCGAGTTCGACCGCAAGATGCAGGAAGTCCTGATGGTCTACCGGGATGTCTCGATCTACCAGGAGAGCGCCGTTCATGATGCGCGACCCAACCCCATCTACACCGTCAGCGTCGATGAGAAGCCGGGTGTTCAGGCGATCGGATTGACCGCACCGGATCTGCCTCCGGTACCGGGCAAGGCATCAACCGTCGGGCGAGACTATGAGTATGTCCGTCGGGGCACTGTATCGATCCTCGCCGGAATCGACTTGCACTCGGGTCAGATATTCGCCAACGTCGAGGAGCGCCACCGCAGTGTGGAGTTCATCGCGCTGCTCAAGCGCCTGGACGAGTACTATCCGAGCGAGGCCATCATTCGCGTGGTGCTGGACAACCATTCGGCCCACATCTCCAAGGAGACCATGGCCTATCTCGCCGCGCGCCCCGGGCGCTTCGAGTACGTTCACACACCCAAGCATGGCTCCTGGCTCAATCTGATCGAGTGCGTCTTCTCCAAGATGGCCCGCACTTTCCTGCGCCACATCCGAGTCAAATCGATCGATGAACTGAAGGAACGCATTCTGAGGGGCATCGAGGAATTCAATGCCTCACCCGTTGTCTTCCGCTGGAACAAGGTCGACCTCGGCGTCGCTTAATATGTAACGTCTTTGGTGAAACGATCTACTAGCGACTCAAATCTTGCGCCATACAGCCGGGGCTGCTGCGTCGACTCCCCTCGGTGCATCAAAGCTCTACATCAGGGTGACCTTGACGCGATTGGGCTGACAACGCGTCGACCGATACGAACTCTGTACCATCGGTGTCAGCTTGCGGAAAGCAGCAGGATGCTGCTTAGGGCGTTTCCGCCATAGCCGTTGCAGCGACCCATTGGCCGGGTTGCTCCGCCTGTGTTACCGCCGGAATCGCGGCCGCTGCAGTTACCAGCGTGCATGGGACGTGCGGTTTTTTCTTTTCGTTCGAGACGGTGGCCAACGGTTATTCTGTTCGCAAAGCTCGGCGTTACAGGAAACCTCGGACGGTTGCAAATGCCTCACATTCCACCGACAACACAGCGGGCCTCGACAAACGGAGCGTCGTACATGGAACGCGAAATCAAGCTTCAGGCAAACAAAGAGCAACTCAAGCAGATTCTCTCGCTGCCGGTATTGGTCCCGTTGCTCGCCGGGCCACCTAGAACTGAACGCCTAATCAGCACTTACTTCGATACCCGCGACCTAATCTTCCACGAAGAAGGTATCGCCCTACGCGTAAGAGCCGTCGGCGATTCGTTTGTGCAAACGCTCAAGACCGAGGGCTCGACCGAAGCAGGCATGTATGTCCGAGAAGAGTATGAGACGCCTGTGGAGGCGAACGTGCCGGACATTGGTGCGCTCCGGGATTGCATGCCCAAAAAATCATCTGTTGCCAAGCTCTTGGCGATGACAGACGTAGCTACGGCTCTCGCTCCGCAATTCACGACTCGGGTCAAGCGTACCGTCTTGTCGCTCCAATTCCCGGAAGGAGATGAGGTGGAGGTCGCGCTTGATGATGGCGTCATTGAAGGTGGCTCCTTGACCGAGGTTTTTCAAGAAGTCGAATTGGAGCTCAAGACTGGCAAGCCAGACCGTCTTTATCACCTCGCATTGGACCTGTTAAGAGTGGTCCCGATGCGCATCAGTAGTTTGAGCAAAGGCGAGCGCGGCTATAACTTAATCCGCCCAATGTCCTATTCCGCAACGAGGGCGGAGCCACTAACGCTGAGAAAGAAAGATACGGTCGAGGCTGCGTTTGAATGCATCGTACAGAACTGCCTCACTCAAATTCAGGGCAACGAACTCGGCGTCATAAAAAGCGATGACGCTGAACCGGTTCATCAAATGCGCGTGGGCATTCGACGTCTGCGCTCAGCAATTGACCTTGTCGAACCCCTTCTAGTCTTTCCCGTTTCCCTTGAAGCGGAGCTTAAATGGATAGCTGGCAAGCTGGGTGCTGCACGTGATTGGGAAGTCCTGGCCACTTCAACGTTGTCTGGAACGTTTGGCGATGCGCACCGCGACTTTGATGCGCAAGCGATGCTACGGGTTGCCGGAGAAACCGCCCGTCAACATCGTACCGAGGCTGCAGCCTCGGTGGATTCCACCCGATACGCCTGTCTCGTCATTGAACTGACGCGCTGGTTTGAACAATCCCAATGGCGCGAAGGCTTGGATGATGAGCGACGCGATGCCCTGAGCATGCCGGTAAGCGAGTTCGCTGCCGAAGCACTACATGAACGGCACCGTAAGCTAATGAAGCGGGGACGGCATCTTCCGGACCTTGACCCCGACACACGCCATCGCGCACGGATAGCTGCGAAAAAGCTCCGGTACGCGATGGAATTTTTCGCCACGCTTTATGAAAAAAAAACGCTTCAGAATTACGCCGCAACGCTTACGCAGCTGCAGGATGATTTAGGGTGGCGCAATGACTTGGCGGTCGCCGACGGCTTACTTCGAGACTTGGCTGTGACGGCACCCGATGCAGCAGTTGGCGCGGCATATGCAAGAGGCTTTTTAGCATCGCGTATGGCAGAGGACTATGGCAAGCTCAAGACTCTATGGAGCGAGTTTAAGCGGCTGTCCGAACCGAAATGACAACTTGACATGTGTTTACGCCGACCGAAATCTGAGCCCCTTGTAGGGATTGTGCCGACTGAAAATCGAGCCGGGTAATCAACCTATTCTGCTGGTTTTTCAGGCAGGGTGTTTGCGGATGATCTCGATGACAATGATTGGAAAGGTGCGGCGGATGACCGCGCGCGCTCCGCTTGATCTGACCCACCTCCAATTCATGACGCTGGGGATGACCGCCTGGCTTTGTCGCTTTGGCGAGCCGGTGACTCAATCGGAACTTGCGCGATTCGGCAACGTCCATCCGATGCAGGTGTCGCACATGCTAAAGACCTTGGAAACCAAGGGCCTGGTGGTTCGACAGTCCACGATTCGGACGTGCGCGCCAAGTGCGTGGGAATGACGACCGCCGGATTGACGGTGCTAGGCGACTGCAATGCCGCCGACCATCACGCCGACGAAGTTTAGGAGGCAGACCAGACCACGGCTTGCCCGGGTTTGAGCGATTGCGCGTAGATAACCGTGGCGACGGCATTCGATGTGTCGTGAAACCCGTTCGTCGCTTCGAATACGA
Organism: Caballeronia sp. SBC1; assembly: GCF_011493005.1. NCBI lineage: Bacteria > Pseudomonadati > Pseudomonadota > Betaproteobacteria > Burkholderiales > Burkholderiaceae > Caballeronia > Caballeronia sp. SBC1. Next base: position 140,388 of record NZ_CP049159.1, on the reverse strand, counting down.
GCACCATGACAAGGCACACCACAAGCATGCCGACGACAATAGCCGAAGACGGAGTGAAGTGAACGAGCATCCGCGCTCCCATAGGTTTGGAGCGAAAATCGCGGATGTCGGGCAACTGCGCCGTGAATGCGAACAGTCGATCGTAAATCGCCATCATGACGTTTTTATTACGGGGATCGTCCAGCATTACGCTCGATGGAGCGGATAAATCTTCGTATGTGGGACGAATAGTTTGGGAGCGCACACCCGAACTTTGTCGGACTGCAGCACATCCGGCTGCACTCATACGATACGTTCGGGCGAGCGAAGTCCCAAGCATGGCACCTATTTTTGACAGCGATGTGATCGTTGACATGTTCCACTTCGGCCGGCAGTGGCGAAGCGCTTGTGCGATTGCGCCAATCGGCGCTGGATGGCCGGTCTATGCCTCCAGATGGCCCAAGATGACCCGTTCGCCCATCAAGGGGATTTCAAATTGCTTGACGACCCTCGAGATCCGGTTCCTGTTCAACTCAAAAGCGAGCATGAGTTGCTTTGTCGAAACGTTCGCCGCGCCGAGGTATTCGCAAACTGCCTCAATTGGTATGGTGAAGGCGCAGTAGCCCCAGCCGAATCCATAGGCGGAAAACCACAACGAAGCATCGCGAGAAATGAATGCTGCGCTGAGACTGACGGGCTGAGCATTCATCGTCCACCTCTATTCGGATATAGCAATACTCCGATCTTCGCATATCACGCCGCGCTCACAATGCGGTCTGACCCTAGCGGCCGGCCCAGGCCGGCCGCTGTTGTTGTTGAAAAAAGCCAGAAGGCATTGTTAATCGAGAGAGGGCGATAGAAAGCTCCAATGGCAGAATCGAGCAAGCGCGGCTAGGTATGCCGTCCAACGATGGGCGACCATGACGGAAATCCGCACGATCCAGACCATGCAAACTGACGCTGTTGCTCCGGCCGCCTACGCAAGGCGATTCGACGCTGTTCTCGCCTACATCGATGCCAACCTCGATGGCGATCTGTCTGTGGACTTACTGAGCCGCATCGCGCATTTCTCGAAGTTCCATTTTCATCGGCAGTTTGCTGCCTACACCGGCGTTCCGGTAGCTCGTTATGTGCAACTGATGCGCCTGCGACTGGCTGCCCGACGCCTTGCGTCACGCAATGGCTGCTCGGTCTTCGACGCCGCGCTCGACGCCGGCTTTGACAGCCCGGAAGCTTTTAGCCGAGCGTTCAAGCGCGTCTTCGGCATAGCTCCGAGTTCATTCCGACGGCAGCCAAACTGGCAAGTCTGGAGCGCTTCGTTCGTCACCCCGTACCTTTCAAGGACACTGACCATGCAGTTGAGAATCGTCGCCTTTCCCGAAACCCGTGTCGCCGCGCTCGAACACCGTGGGCCGGTCGGACATATCAACGCAAGCGTGCGCAAGTTCATCGGCTGGCGCATGCAAAGCGAGCAATCTCCAGTGTCGTCGAGCCGGACCTTCGGCATCCCGCGCAGCAACCCAGACACAACGCCGCCCGACGAATTCCGTTTCGACATCTGCGGCGAGATCGACGGGCCCGTCGCGTCGAATGCCGATTGGGTTCGCGAACTCGTGATCCCGGGCGGCCGATGCGCGGTGGTCCGGCACGTGGGATCGACCGACCATATCGGCGAAACGATCTACCCGATCTACAGCGACTCGCTTCCCGCAAGTGGGGAGGAACTGCGCGATCACCCCTTGTTCTTCCACTACCTCAGCGTCTATCCGGACACGCCGCAGGATCAATGGCAGACCGACATCTACGTGCCCCTTGCGTGACAAGGCGACGCTGACATGATCATCATCGCGGTCGCCCTACTCGTTGTTCTCGCCACTATCGCGCTGGCGCTTGTATTCGGCGGTCCACGGCGCCCGGCGCCGATGTCCAGCATCAGTGCGCCGTTTGCGCAGGTCGACTTTTCCGATCTGCCGGAGCTGTCGACGTTCCGGGCCGAGGACGGTCAGGCGCTGGCGTACCGGCAATATCGACCCTGCTCGGATACGGGCAGCGGCAGTGTCCTGCTCGTCCACGGTTCATCGGCGGGCAGCGCCAGCATGCACCTGCTCGCGAAAGCGATGGCCGCGGCCGGTTTCGCGGTCTACGCGCTGGACATGCGCGGACATGGCGCATCCGGGCGAAGGGGGCACATCGACCGCATCGGCCGCCTGGAATTGGATCTGGAGGGATTCGTGCGCGAGGTACGCCCGCTCCGGCCATCGATGCTCGTCGGCTTTTCGGCGGGCGCTGGTTTCGCACTGCGCGTCGCGGGCAGCGCCGATCAGAAGCTCTTCGACCGTTACTTGCTGCTGGCGCCGTTCATCGGCGATCAGGCGCCTACGCAGCGCCCGCGCAACGGTGGATGGACTGAAGTAGGTCTGCCGCGCATCTTCGCCATCATGCTGCTGAACGCATTGGGATTTCGCCTCGCCAACGCAATGACCGTCGTCCGCTTCGCGCTAAGCGACGAGGCCAGCGCCTCGCTCACCCCGCAATACGACTTCAACCTTGCGAGCAACTTTCGCCCACCGCGCGACTACATCGACACGATCCGACGCGCACGGCAACCTTGCGCGGTCATGGCTGGATTAGCCGACGAAGTATTTAGGAGCGAGCAGATCGAACGTATCGTTCGCAAAGCAGGGCAGGATTGGCGGGTCACGTTGATCCCGAACGTCGGGCACATTCAGCTCACACTTGAACCGTCGGCTATCGCAGCGGTGGTTAGCCAACTGCATAACCCATGGTAGACGTAGCGCATTGCACAGCTGCACGTCGATTCCCTGATGGCTGGCCTTATCTCTCCAAGGTGTCCGCGTACACCGGACGAAGTAACTGACGTTCGGGTCTTGAGGGCTGCCTGCGTCCGCTGGGTAGCTTTCAATCGACAAATCGCAGGCTTGTCGTGCGGCTAACTGCTTTGGCGGAGATTGTGCCGGCCTCCGCGAGCACACGGATGGCCGTTGGACCTTGGAAGCCGTCGTTGAGGACGTATCGGATCGAACGGCGGTTGAGGGTCGAACCCAGACAGCCCGCCGGCAATTGCGCAGCGGCCGAACTGGGCGTTGGAAATGTGCGCGTACGCGATGTTCGTGGGGTTGCCGCGCACAATTGGCGCGCATCGCGTGGCGATCAGCACCGGGGTCCGCCGTTGCGATGCGTTGCTCGGTATCAGTTGAGCGCGGGTCGGATGGCAACCGTCCCCACGATATGCATCCGCCTAGGGGTATGCTTCGTCAACCTCTTTCGAGCAGGAGCCCAATCCATGGGACCGCGTGTTCATCCTATCTTCATTACCGCATTCGCTGGTCTATTGTTGAGCGCTTGCGCGCAGACCAGCCCCGTCGAGTTTTCCGCGTCGGATGCCGATGCGCCGATGCTTAATCAGGCGAGCGATATGGACTTCGGTCCGATGGACAGGACGATCGCACAATGCAAAGCGGTTTCGAAGAAGGCGGGTCCGGATCAATGCTCGAGAGTTCGTGCGTACGAGTCGTGTATGAAAAGCAAAGGCTACATTACCGTACTTGGACCGGAGAACCCGAAAGGTTGCGGCGATCCTGAGTGGGAGAAAGACGTGAGGAAGTGGCTTCAATGAGGGAAAGGCCGGAGCGATCGTATGAGGCAGCAGCCGGCCAAGATCCGTCATCGGCGAGTCGCAAATGCTTGCCCGAAAGCTGCCGCTCGTGAACAATGAAGGACGAGAGGCTGAGCAGATTTCCGAAATACCATTTCGAGGAGGTTCCGGGAATCGTTTTAGGGGTGGCGTACCCGTACCCGAGAAATGATTCGAAGCAGAACAAACTACGCTATGTGGTGTAAAAACTTAAATTACCTGCGAAGGTGCGGCCATGAAGAAGGCAAATGTTAAATGGCTCAAAAATCCTCAGAAACATGATTATCCAGCAGCTGAATCCTACCTGAGTCTGATTTTTGAGCCACAGACAGCAGGGACCGCTGCCGAAAAATTGGAAAGTGCCGAGATCACGCTAATTCCAGCGAAGGACATTTTCAGAGCGTCCGGGGTATCGCTGCTTGGTGTCAGCAATAGCCACGTAGAAAAAGATCGAGCACGAATCATCCTTAGAGAAAAGCTGTCCCCTCTCTTGCTCTTCCGGGACACAAATCGCGCCAAGCTGATTATTGCCGACGGCTATCACCGACTATGTGCGGTCTACTCATTCGATGAGGACGCGATGATTCCCTGCAAGATTGTCTGATCGGATAGACGCTGTTTCCATTGGAGCAATCATGACGTCCGCTCACGCTGACCGAACTGAATCGACGCAAGAGCAGCTTATGCTGCACGGTTCTGCAACGCCCGATTTTTTGGAATCCGCCCATGAATGGCGGCGCCTGTTCGCAGAAGCCTGGGGCACATTCCTCCTTGTCGTCGTTGCCGCGGGCGCCGGGGCTGTTGGTGCTCAGAGTGGCGGCGTGATAACCCTGAGTATGAAGGTTGTCGCACCGGGCATGATGGTCATGGCGATCATCTATTTCATGGGCGCTGTCGGGGGGGCCCATTTAAACCCGGCGGTCACGTTCGCCTTCGCGGTGCGTCGCAATTTCCCATGGAGCCGGGTGCCGGGCTATATCGGGGCGCAGTTCATCGGGGGCATCGCAGCGGCATCCTTCCTGCGAGCGATGTTCGGCACTATAGGACTGCTAGGCGCTACGACGCCCGGTCAAGGCGTGAGCGATTTTAAGGCGCTTGCGATGGAAGTCTTGTTGACGACCGGTTTGGTCAGCACGATCCTTGGCACCGCGTCGGGCGCCCGCAATATCGGTTCTAATGGAGCTCTCGCAGTGGGCGGCTATATTGCTTTGGCCGGCCTTTGGGCGGCGCCGGTCAGCGGCGCGTCGATGAATCCGGTGCGCTCGTTCGCCCCCGACCTGATCCGCGGCGACTTCAGTACCACCTGGATCTATGTCGTGGGTCCCGTGGCGGGCGCACTCATCGCTGTAGGCTTTGAGTGGGTTCTGAAAGGCAAAGCGACCGCCGCAGGGACGTTGGCGGCACAGGGCGATGTCAAAGACGAAGAGTAGGTGCCAACTTAGACCAGCCTGCTAGAGTTTTCCAAAGCAGCCGATCACGACCGACTCCAACGGGTCGACTTGAGGCGTTCCGTGCGCTCAACAGCGGCCGCTTGTTGCCTACCAGTCACAGACCTGCTATGCCGACCTTTGACCGGTAGTCATCTTGCTACCAATTCAGTCTCAGCCCGACCTCTGTTGCCCGATGCCGATCGTCGTCGTCCGCGTGCAGGTATCGGCTGGTCGTCGAGATCGATTCATGCCCCAGGTTGTCCCGTACGTATCGCAGGTCAACTTGCCCATCCATCATGTGTGAACCCGCTGTGTGCCGCAGCCAATGGGCAGACGCCTGACGCAACCGCTCGGTTGCGCGCTCGTGCGCTTCGCCGGTTGATTGCAGATGGTCGATCGCATTGTCGAACACCTGCTTGATGATCAGGTGCACACCACCGCGGGTCAACGTCCGGTGCGTGCCACCGATCGGTAACAAGAGCGGTGTCGTTTCGCCACCATAGGGGAGGGCCGCGAGACCGTAGTGGCGGCGATAGCGGGTCAGCTCCGCCATCAGTTCGGTCGTCGCCGGCAGCAAACGTTCCTTGTCGCCTTTGCCGGTGATCGCTAGCCACCATCGGTCCTGGCCTTCGCGATCGCGTCGTCTGAAGAAGCCGCCCATCGGATTGCTCACGACTTCCGAGATGCGCAGACCCATCAGATACAACAGCGATATGAGCCAGCGCACGCGTGCGTAGTGTTCCTGTTCACGCGCAGTGTCACGGGGCATCGAGTCGATCGACGTTTTGACGGCCTGCCAGAGATCGTCCTCCAGAAAGCGCGTTACCCGTGGCTTGGCCTTGCGTGCCCGTTGGCGCGACAAGGACAGGGGGTTGCCCGCCAGATAGCCCGCGTTGACTAGCCAGGCGAAGAGTGTTTTCAGAATCACAAACGCCTGTCGCTCGCTCGCGGGGGAGAGCTGTCCCGCGAACGGCCGCCAGTGCGGATCCGCGCGCGCCACTTTGCGACCGGTCATGACCCAGCGCGATGCCGGCTGCGGGTCGGCCAGAAACCGCCGGTAGATCAGCAGGTCTTCATGCGACGGCATAAGCGTTCGGTGAGACATCGGTATTAGGTTGAGCGAACTTGAAGGCGTTTTGCAAAAGGTTGCCGAGCGCTGAATAAAGAAGGTCGCGGTTGCCGCTGACAGCGAGTTGGGGATCGACCGGCGATACGACAAAGCCGCAGCCACGAAGCTGTGCCGGAACGCCTTACTTCATTGATCGACCGCTTTTCAGCCTCTGTAGATGCGGACGACAGGCAAAAGCTAAGCGAAGTCGGATGGTCCGGGCGGCGGCACGCCTGGCGGAGGTTCTGTTTCGCCTATGGGGTTTTCGCTCGATTCGTCGCCAGCGGACTCGTCCTCATTTGATTGCGTTCGATTTTTCTCGGGAAGTGGCTGATCCAAGCCAGGCTCAATTGGCGCGGGAATGGCGGAGCCGATAGGTTTTGAAGTGTCGGTGGGTGATTTTTCCGGAGTCTGTTCTGAATTTTCCGTTTCATCGATGGGGGCGTTCGTCACGGCGATCTCCTGATGGAAGTAGTTAGCGTTCAACTCCGCGCAATGCCCGTACCACCCCTTGAAGTAGGGGTTCGCCCGCGATTGCGGGGTCGATGGATAAGGGTTTTGCTGTTTGGGTCAGCCGTGTCCTACTGTTGAAGTTCGCTAACTCTGCTAGCAGTGCCGGCTAAGCTCACATGTAAAACCAGCGAGCCTTGCTGGCCGCGCAAGGGTCGACAGAGGCCTGACGCGTTCGACGCGCGAAGGGGGCCTTACAGTATGGGAAAATCCGTAATTTCTTGAGGGGCCGCGACTCACGACCGGTGAATGTTCGGCGTGCTCAAGACAAACGGTCAGCCGTCATGAAATCGACCATGCTGGAGTAGGACGCGCCGGTGGCGGAAGCAATTGCGCGTCTGCACCGATAGGTCGCAGAAACCTAGCGCGGCAGTCTGCGTGTTGCGAGCGTCGGGTAGTGAGCACACGATCGCGTCACTGGCAAAATAGGGGGTTTCTTCATGCTAGGATTCCTGCTGTAGGGAGACGCTCATGCTGCGAAAAATGGAAGTTGATGGGTACGAGATACTTATCACCGCGTCTGAGGTACTCAGCCCGTTGCCGTCCAGTACGGCCATAGAGGGTTACCGAGTCACCGCAGTTATCAGTCGAAAGGACGGCGGCGGTGTCGTTGGTCATTTCCTCTGCGACGTTATTGCTCAGGCACACGTGCATTTGACGCTCGACGCGGCGCTCGATTATGGCGAGCGTGAGGCCCGCGCAAGAATCGCAAGCGGTTTTACTGGCTAGCTTTACAGATAACCTTTCTTTGTTGATATCTTGGGTCACCGCGGCCAAAAGACAAAAAACCTCATCGCCGGAGGATATGGCCTTCAAGACATCAATTGCAGGTGCGATCTTCGGGTCGGCCACCCACCTAATCTTTAGCGTATCCACCAGCGCCCAGGGACATATGTCACGCGGCCAGTCAGGTATCGACATGAGTTCCGGTAACGGCGTAGATGGAAATTGATAGCTCCGCCGAGAGTCTATAGGACTCCTACACGATAAATTAATTGATTGACTTGGTTGGGCGCCATCCCGTCGAGGTCCGCAAAGAAGACGTTGCGGTCTTCTTCATAGCTGACGATCGGTCAGTTGCAGATCGTGCAGCGCGGCAACCAGGCCCATGGGTTTCTCAGGTTCCATCGCTCCTTAGTTTCAATGAAACGCTGCTCGAAAGCGGTGATCAGTTCCTCGGCCGTGCCGATGCCGACGAAGCCTGAGCAACTGACGGCATCGCCATGGGATATACGCGACGGCCTTGTCGCCTGTAACGATCGTGTCTTCGATCATGGCGATCTCGTGTTGGGCCTTCCGACCGGCGTCGCGCGTGACCTTGGGGCCGTTTTCCGGTCGCGCAAGTCAGATGAATCCGCTAAGAGGTAGTCTTTGATGACAGTGATTTGCGCATCATCCATCAGTGCCGGTGCGTGGCCGCAGTCGGGAAATTCGAAGGTGGTGACCTTGCCGGCCCTAGAGGCCAGGCCGCGCTTGAGCATGGCGTCCAGACTGCTCCGTGTCAGCAAGTCGGAGTCTTCTCCGCGCAAAATGAGCACCGGGCAGTCTATTTTGTCCCAGATGTGCCACAGAACCACGTCCAGCCAGATGGGGATTGCGAACCGCAGGCCAATGCCTGGATCGAAATGGAAACGGAAGCCACCCGCGTCGTCCGGCACTGCGCTGTGCTGAGCAAGATGACGCCATTGCGCGTCGCTTAGCTTGCCAAACGGCGCGTGAACGTCGCGCAGATGCGCTTCGACCTCGTCGATCGAGGCGAACCGCCAGGAGCGAGTCAAATAACCGCCGATCCGGCGCAATGCCGCCGCCGAGATGCGCGCACCGAAGTCATTGAGCACAAGCCGGCGCACCGGCGTCGCGTACTCTGACGCTATCAGCATGCCGATATGACCGCCAAGTGAAGTGCCTACCCATTCCACTTGATCGACATCGAGCCGGGCAATCAACGTCGACATCGCGCTGGTATAGGCCCGGTCGGTGTAGTGTGCAGGCGATTCGAGCCATTCGCTACGCCCACGCCCGGGAAGGTCAGGCACGACGACGCGCGCTCCTGCTGCAGCCAGCGCAGCTGCCAGCATGTCAAAGTCATGTCCCGTGCGAGAAACCCCGTGCACACAGACTATCGTTTGGGCCGCCCTTGGCGGTCCCCATTCGGCATAGGCAAGCCTGCGAAAGCCACCGTGGCCGAGCACGGACAGGTGCTTCAGTTGTGGTTGCATCGCGTCGCGTCCTGGTCAAGAGGGCACATCAGTGGCGCTTGCGCAGCCAGTCGGCGATACCCTCGCCGAGCACACCCTGAGACTTGGCACTGACGAAAACCTCGACATGGCCGTCCCCGCCGATCTCCTGGTAGTCGGTGCTGCAGATCCACGAACCGCCTCATGCGAATACCACCACTTGGCGAATCGCCTTGCCTTCGTGCAGCATGTCAAAGCCATGATTGATCTCATCGAGTTTAAGGCGGCCCGTGAGCAGCTTGTTCACCGGCAGACGCCCCTGCAAATACAAATCGATGTAGCGCGGGATGTCGCGCGAAGGCACGCATGTGCCGATATAGCTGCCCTTGAGGGTGCGTTCTTCTGCTACAAGGCTGACCGCGGGAAGCGGCCAAAGCGCGGTTGACGGGGGCAGCCCGGCTGTGACGGTCGAACCGCCTCGGCGCGTAATGCGGTAAGCCAGGTCCAGCGCGTTGATCGAGCCCGCGAACTCAAAGGCGAACTCGACACCACCGGAACTGAGCGCGCGGACGTGCTCGATCGCATCGGCCCGACCGGCGTTGACCGTGTGCGTGGCGCCCAGCGCGCGCGCCTGCTCGAGCTTGGCATCGGACAAGTCGATTGCGACAATCTGCCGGGCGCCAGCCGCCTGCGCGCCAATGAGCGCCGCCAGGCCAACACCGCCGAGACCGACCACCGCAACGGATGCGCCGACCCTGACCTGCGCCGTGTTGACTACCGCGCCGACACCCGTCAGCACGGCGCACCCGAACAGCGCGGCTTCGTCGAGCGGAACCCTGGGATCTATCTTGACGACAGAGCGGCGCGACACGGTCGCGTATTCGGCAAACACCGAACAACCCAGATGATGGTTCAAGGCCTCACCACCGCGCGTGAGACGACGCGCACCGGACAGCAACGTACCGGCACCGTTTGCCGCGGCGCCCGGCTCACACAAGGCCGGGCGGCCTTCGGCACAGGGCGCACAGTGGCCACAGCTCGGCACGAACACCACGACAACATGGTCGCCAACCTGGAGGTCGGTCACGCCTGCCCCCAGTTCCTCGACAACACCCGCGGCTTCGTGACCGAGCGCCATAGGCATTGGACGTGGCCGGTCGCCGTTGATCACGGACAGGTCGGAGTGACACAGGCCGGCGGCGGCGATCTTGATCAGCACTTCATCGGCGCCAGGCGGTGCCAAGTCAATCTCTTCGATATGCAAAGGGCGGGAGACGGCGTAGGGCGGCGTTGCGCCCATCGCCTGCAGGACTGCTGCCTTGATCTTCATTGTGCGACCTCCATAACCCGGTTTTTGAGTTCCTCGACGAGTACGCGGGTGTTCTCCGAGTAGTCGACCGGAACGATGACCAACTGCACGCCGCCTTCGCGGAACGCCGCTTCCAGCGTCGGCGCCAGCGCGTCGGCCGACTCAACGCGCCGTCCTTTAGCGCCATAGGCATCCGCGTACTTGACGAAATCGGGGTTGCCGAACGTGAGACCCCAGTCCGGGAAGTTGTCGACGGCCTGTTTCCATCGGATCATGCCGTAGGCATCGTCCTGGATGATCAATACGACGAGGTTCAGCTTCAGCCGGACGGCAGTCTCGAGTTCCTGCGAGTTCATCATGAAGCCACCGTCGCCGCATACCGCCATCACGCGTCGGGCAGGGTAGAGCAGCGCTGCCATCATGGCCGACGGCAAGCCCGCCCCCATCGTCGCCAATGCGTTGTCGAGCAGCAGCGTGTTGGCGCTGCGTGTCCGATAACATCGCGCGAACCAGATCTTGTACATGCCGTTATCGAGTGCGACGATGCCGTCGGCCGGCATGACTTCGCGCACGTCGTGGACGATGCGCTGCGGCGTCAGCGGGAAGCGTGATTCCTGTGCGCGGTCCAGCGTGCGTCTCAAGATGCCTTCGCGCAGCGGCGCCAGCGCAGCCGCGTTCGGAAGCTTGCCTTGAACGTGATCGGCAAGCCTCGCCAGACTCAGGCCGAGGTCGCCCACTACTTCGGCATGCGGGAAGAACACCTGTTCGACATTGGCCGGCGTGTAACCCACGTGAACGACCTTAGGTCCCTTGGGCCCCATGATGAACGGCGGCTTTTCGACGGTGTCATGCCCGATCGCGAGGATCAGATCGGCGCGGTCGATCGCCTCGTGCAAGTAGTCGCGCGCGCTGAGTGCAGTCGTTCCCATCCACAGCTCTGCGGCCTCGTCGTGGGCGACGGCGGCAACGGTACCCTTGCCCATCTGGGTGTTGAAGAACGGGATACCGGTGCGCCGAATGAACTCGGTCGATTGACCCGCGAGTCGCGGCCGGTTGCTGGCGGCACCGAACATGACCAACGGACGCTCGGCCTTCATCAGCAAAGCCGCAGCCCGTTCGATGGCAGCCTCTTGCGCCACCGGGAGTTCAACGGGATGCAGCGGAACGAGCGTCACGTCATCGCTTACCTCTTGGGCGGCCACGTCTTCAGGCAACTCGAGATGAACCGGGCCGGGCCGCTCGTCCGCGGCGAGCCGGAACGCTTCGCGCACCACAGTCGGAATACTGGTCCCGCTGACTATTTGCCGGGACGCCTTGGTCAGTGGTTTCATCGTGGCGACAATGTCGACTATCTGAAAGCGCGCCTGGTGCGCCGTCATGATGGGTTTCTGCCCGGTAATGAGCACCATCGGCATGGCGCCAAGATGCGCGTAGGCGGCGCCGGTGACCAGATTTAGCGCGCCGGGACCGAGCGTGGCCATGCAGACGCCGGGCCTTCCCGTCAGGCGACCGTGGGTCGCTGCCATGAAGGCCGCAGACTGTTCATGGCGGGTCACAATCAGCTGGATGCTGGAGCGCCGCAGCGACTCGACGACGTCGAGATTTTCTTCGCCCGGCACGGCGAAGATGCGATCGACACCTTCGTTCTCCAGTGCCTTGACGAACAAGTCGGAAGCTTTCATAAATAGTGTCCTTGTTTCTTCAATTCGCAGTCGATGGTGATTGGAATAGCGTCAATGAATGTGCCGGGCTCTTGCCATCGTGGTTTGAATCATCAAGTTGTCACCTGCCCGGACTTCGTCTGTGATTGCCGTTCCGGCGAAGCGGGTCCCTGGAGGCAGCGGCGATGTGACCATGGAAGGCAATAAGGCGGCCGGCACGTGGGTCGGAATCGACGGTGAAAAGGTGTTGGTTTGGTTGACGATGCTGGTCGCTATGGCTCGATGTAACTGACAACTTAGGGCACAGCCGCGGCTTAACTCATGAAAGTCTCGCGAACGGCTGCCGGCGACGCAGAAGTAACTCGAAAGTCGGGCCATAAGCGACGTCCTAGCGTTGGCTTTCCACAAAAGTGATTCCCTCGGAATGTGTTTCGCAAACATGTGATGCAGAATTGAGTTCGCAAAACGCGGCCCCCAGCTTCATGCGCATGAACGCGCTGGCGGTGAAGCGAGTCGCCGAGCTGTAGTACTTGAGTTGCATCTGCCTCTCCATCTCGAAGTACGCATCGGCCTCCGACTCGTCCAGCCGAAATCCGTCATAGTTGACCAGCAGCGAAACCTTGTGGCCGATGCGATCGCAGAACGCCTCGAGCACACGCCGAACGCTTTCGATGTCGTTGTTCGAGCGGATCGCCATGCCTTCGAAATTCGCGAACATCGTGTTCCGCCCGGCGTCGTAGCTGAGCCGCTCGCTCATCTGCAGATCGAGTAGCACCGTCGCCAGGCCCATGATCTGTGGCAAGAAAATTCGAGGGTCCATCAAGCGCACGTTTCGCGCGATGGGAGCGAAGTCCATGTGGGCAAGAATGTCGCGGTCTATATCGATGCCGGGTGCAATTTCCGTCAGTTCGAGTCCTTCGGGCACGCGCCGGAAGACGCACCGCTCGGTCACATACAACACGGACTGACCGCGTTCCGCCGCAAGCGAACCATTAAATGTGATCTGCTCGACAGACTCGACGAGTTTCTTCTTCGAACCCTCCGAGAGGATACGCAGACGTCCATTCTCGACCATCACATCGAGGCCGCCGGCCGTGAATGTTCCCGCGAATACCACGCTACGGGCGTTCTGACTGATGTTGATAAACCCGCCGGCACCGGCCAGGCGCGGTCCAAAACGGCTGACGTTGACGTTGCCACACCGATCGATCTCCGCCATGCCGAGACACGCGAGGTCCAGCCCTCCACCATCGTAGAAGTCGAACTGCTGGTTCTGATGAAGCAGGGCATCGATATTGATTGCGGCGCCGAAGTTCAAGCCGCCCTGGGGCGTGCCGCCGATCAAGCCGGGTTCGGCGGTCAACGTCAGGTGGCTGAGCAGCCGTTCTTCCGCGGCCACGGCTGCGACGACTTCAGGAACCCCGATACCAAGATTAATTACGCCACCGAGCGGTAGCTCGAAGGCACATCGACGTGCGATCACTTTTCGTTCGTCGAGCACCGGGCTTTCCATCGTCCCCAACGGGACCTTCATTTCGCCGGAGAACGCAGGGTTGTATGTCGTACCGTACGTTTGGGCGTGAGTCTCAGGGCGGGCGACTACAACACGGTCAACAAAAATTCCCGGTACTACCACTGCCCGCGGATCGAGTGTCCCGCTCGCGGCGATCCGTTCCACCTGGACGATCACCAGTCCGTTTGAATTGTGGGCGGCCATGGCGGCCTCCATGGCGTCGAGCACGAGCGCCTCGCGTTCCATCGTGACGTTGCCTTCGGGGTCGGCCGTGGTGCCGCGAATCAGGGTCACGTTAAGCGGAAAGACCTTGTAGAAAAGCCAGGTCTTGCCGTCGATGTCGATTGTGCTCACCAGGTCTTCGGTCGTGCTGGCATTGATCTTTCCGCCTCCGTGACGCGGATCGACAAAGGTGCCCAATCCGACCTGCGTAAGCGTGCCGGGCCTATGCGCCGCGATGTCCCGATACAGATGCGACATCGTCCCCAACGGAAGGTTGTACGCCTCGATCAGATTGTCAGTCGCCATGCGAGCGAGCTTCGGCAACAGCGCCCAATGCCCGCCGATCGCACGCTTGACCAGTCCCGGCAGTGCCAAGCGGTTGAGCCCCCGGTCCCGCCCGTCACCGGGCGCGGCGGCGAACACCAGAGTCAGATTGCGCGGTTCACCCGCGCCGGTGAAGCGCCGCTCCAGTGCCATGATCAATTCGTCTGGAGTACCGATGCCGACAAAGCCCGAGCAGCAGACGCTGTCGCCGTCGCGAATCAGCGCGACCGCTTCGTCAGCGGTGACAATCTTGTCTTTCATAGCGCGGAACTCGATGAAAAGGTTAATTTATGGCCGGCGCACCCACTGCTGCGAACAAAGGAACTCGCGTAGGGGCAATGCGAGCAAAGCAGAGATGCGAAGGTCGTTGCCGCATAGACACACGGTTACGCAGTGAGTGGATGGAGCGCCCCAGGAACGTTCAAGACGTGAGCGAATCCGAACCGTGTTGACCGCAGCAGACCGAGGAGTATTCGATACGCAGGCCTCTTGGATGGCGAACGTCAAACTGCGGGTGGACGGAACTACGAGGTCAAAGGACACAATGCACTCGACGGTATCGTTCACGCAGAGCGGGCCGTGCAGCTGTCAGTTACGAAATCAAACCGTATGGGTTCCGCGGTCCCGCAAATGCAGAGGTTCGAAATTGCTGGCGATCAATGGCCATACTCGGCGGTCAACGTTTCTTAACCTTGAGATGCACCAGGCAAGGTAAATGACTTTTTGTCAGCGGGTTCATACGAAAAAGGTCTTCCATTATTTTCGGCCAACCACGAGGTATGCGGTACTCAAGCATGCTTACCGCTGCGATGCCTGATGACCAACTGTGTAGGCGAGTGGTTATCTCATCGCCGTCGATGCCCCATGGCATAGGCGGCAAGCGATAGTGCGGCGTTTGCATGACGCCCCACATGGTCAATCGGGAGAACCATCGCGGGATCACGTCGAATGCAATTTCGGCCCCTGGAAAGCGCTCGATGATCTGAACAAACAGGCGTTTCACCGCTTCAGGCTCAAGATACATAAAGAGGCCTTGAATGACGATGAATACATCGGGGGACGGTTCAATCTCGTCCATCCAGCCTGGCTCGAACACACTTGCAGCCACGTGACGAAAGCGCTTGGACGAAGGAAGGAAGTGCTTGCGCAGTTCGATCGCAGCCGGCAGATCGACCGTGAGCCAACGCATCCGACCATTGTCTACGCGGTGGGCCTGCGTTTCCAGGCCTTCACCCAGGGACACGATCAAGCCGTCCGGATGCTGCTTGAGCCAGCGCCTCAAGAGCTGGTCGATCTCTGCAGCCCGTGCGGCGAACGAACCGACGGAGTCGCCGAAATGGCCCGTGAAGTCATAGTCGATTGCATCGCAGATGCGCACGCTGTCGGGGTCAACTAGAACGCCGTCGGGACGACGCGCTTCGCATGCCCGATCGTAGAGCGTCCACAGCATCGTTTCCGACACGCCGTCCAATTTGGACGTGACCTTCGCCAATCCGTCACCGTTGTGATTGCTCACCGGCAGAACATCTCGGCGAAGCGGCGGCGCCAGCACGGCGGCCGTCAAATCGCACCCAGACGTTCGGCATTTGCGGTCGCGCGGCCGTGAATGGGCGCAAGGCTTTCCTGCACTACGCACGCCGTCGAACTGGCCAATTGCAAAGGGTTTGCAGGGGAGTGTGCCGCAATCTTTAAAAGCGCCGCCTGGCGTTCAAGCCATTGCGCGGTCGATTGACTTGACGCCAACGCCGAAGCCGCGGTGGAGGTAGCCCAGATATATTTACTGGTTTCCATCGCGAGCGCCAACCCTAAGTTTATGAACCCCGAGCCCATCGCCTGGATCGATTCGGACGCTGCCTCGCTTTTTTCGCGACTCATCAGACTGAATTCGATGCGGTCTTGCTCATTCGGTAGCGGCCCGGCCATTGCCATGCGGGCCGTGCGAGCTTTAACGACCTGACTGGTCGCGTTTAGCATTTCGCAAATTTCGGTAAAGACGCGCAACCAGTTCCTTGAAAGTTCGGCGAGGGGTGGGGAGAAAGCTGAGGAAGTCATGAAGCACTCCGTGGTTAACTACCTGATTTGGATATCTAACAGAGATATCCCGTCACACTGAATGGAACGTACCGAATCAATGCTGTACGTCGGAAATATGTCTGATCTAGAAAAGGCTGCCACTCAGCAATGGGAGTGTTGCATCGCAAAGAGGAAGAAGGGAGCCGAATTTGGCTCGGCTTCCTCATGCCGATTCGTGAGAGCGCAATTTCGGGACCCGCTGCAGCGTGTCGTGCTGTTTTTTCTTCGTTTTCTGGTCTCAGTTCCCGACACCGTCGGCTTCAAAGCACAGATCGGTTGCTGAGCCAGTCCACAGGTAAGACGTAACGGCTTCTTCAGATAGAGCGCTCTTACACGCCCTCAACGTCAGAGCGCGCAGCATCGTACGCCCGCATTCCGTCCGTACGTGCTAGCGCTTCTGAAAAGAACGGTGCATCGCTATACGCAACGACCTTTTCTCCGGTTCCTCGCAATCGTTCGATTGTGAGTCCCCAGTTCCAGCCACCATCCTGTTCAAAAACGTGAAGGGTCAAGCCGCAAAATTCATATGGTGCGTTCATGTTCGCCTCAGTGAAAGGCGCGCGACCGAATTCTGTCTCGCCTGTCTCGCCGACCTCGCGTTGCTCCAAGCATAGGCCGATAAATGCTGCGACGCAACACGTCGTCCAGACGTTTTGGATGACTTAAAAAGTTCACTATTTTGAAATGACAATTTACTCGCCATGTAGAAACGAAGAGGCGCGAACATGCTATGTCGCGTCGACCACTTTCTTCCACTGGTAGATTGGGGATCGGTGCTCTATCACCTCGCTCGACAGTGTTCAAAGAGAACTGCTGGAACATATGAGAGCCGGTAAAAAAGACGATCATTCACCTCGATGAAGGAAGCTTTGACCGCTAACAACCATCCGTACTGCGTAGGCGTGGGTGCGTCTGGACCTGAGGGTCTTGCAGATATCATTGAACTGCTAAACGCATGGCCAGAGCGCGCCCACGCAGTGTTGATGGTGGTGCTTCATCGGTCGAGCGAAGAGCGGAGCAGTTTGCGAGAGGTTCTATTGACCCGCTGTCCTAGAATGCGCGTTGAAATAGCCCGCCAAGGACAAGTGCTCGTTCCTGGCTGCTGTTATATCGGGCGTCCTGACTGGCCTTTGACGCTGCTCGGTGATCGATCGGCGTTTTTGGTGGACGGGACAAAGGATCGGTTGAGAAACCGGACCGTCGATGCGCTTTTCGCGTCGATGGCTCGGAACATCGGAGAGAGAACAGCAGGCATCGTTCTATCGGGATCTCTCGATGATGGCTCCCGTGGCCTCGCAGCGATACATGCGGCTGGTGGTTTGACGATGGTTTTAGATCCGTATCAGAAGCCAGTAGGAATGCAACAGAACGCGATCGACTTCGGCGGCCCGGTCACGTTCGTGGGCAGTGCCGTTGAGATCGCGCAAATGTTGGATGGTTTGTTGCCCCAACGCGATAGGAAGTGACCAATTCGGCGCACGTCCTCGAATTAGATTGTCAGCATTTGCGAACCGATCACCTACCTCAGCGTGTTTTCGCGTTGTCTTCCTGGCGCGCGCGGTACTCAGAGACAGTCATAAGCGGGCTGTTGAAGTTGATGAAGCGCTCGACACGGCGGAGCAGACCGATGACTAACGCAGGTGGGGTCGGGCCGGCTGGGAGACGCCAGTCGCCCAAGGGCCGGTCATGGTCGTCGGCCATCTCAGTCGGCTTCGCAAAAACAACCGCTCGGGAACGCGACATGGTCGGCGCGGTGTCTCTGTCGGGGACTCGTCGCAATCTGCATCCAATACCAATGGTTCGTCACTCTCACCGCTCGCCGACGGCGGCAGGCGTATAAATTGCGCAGATCCTCTCATATGGCTACCCCTTGCGGCGCAGATGAGGAGACGAGTGAATGCCAGCATCGACGGGGCAGCGCGTGGCGCTCCTAGCCGGAGTGATAGTCGCGGTAGTCGTGCTGGCGAGTTTGGGCGGCTGGCGGCTCGTCGTCGCTGAAATGAAGCAGCGTGTGCTCGAAATGCTCGGGCCGCTCGGCATGGTGGAGCAAATCGATATTGGCTTTTCCAACGTCACGCTTACGCATGTGCGTATGCGGGCTCCCCGAGACTGGCCAGCGGGCGACACCTTCCGGGCCGAACGAGTCGCCCTCGAGTTCGACCTGCGCTCGCTGTTGGCGAAGCAGGTCCATTTTCGCAACGTCACCGTGGATAGCTACTACCTTTCCGTTGTGCGCTCGGTCGATGGTCGGATGCATCTGCTGCCCAATCTCAACCAAGCAACGCGCGAAGCCGAAGGGCAGGCCCCGGCAGCCGCCAAACGAGCCAATGACAAAAAGTTCATTGATCACGTCACGTTGACCCGCGGCACAATCGAGTTCTTCGATCAATCGGTGCAGAAGCCGGCCTACCGACTCCTGATCACGGATGTGGGCGCGACCGTTGATCACCTTAACCTCCCTGAGCTTACCGACGCCACGACGCTGAATATGACCGGCTCGATCAAGGGCCCGTCGCACACGGGGACCGTTTCATTCGGTGGCTGGATCAAAATCGCGAGCAGCGATTCGCAGACGCACACGACGCTGCGCAATGTCGATATCTCTAAACTCGATCCGTATCTGCTGAAGCAAGCGGGTACGAAAGCAGCGGTAAAAAGTGGCACGATCGATCTCTCGCTAGACGCCACGGTACGCAACTACCGCATCCGTGCACCCGGCACATTCACGTTACATCATCTGCAGCTCAAAGAAAGCGAAGACGGCAATCCCCTCGACACATTCCTTTCGATACCGACCAACGCTGCGGTCGCGGCGTTAAAAGACCACCACGGTGAAATCAAATTGAAGTTTCAACTGGACGGCGACCTGCGTGATCCGAAGTTTTCATTGAACGAAAGTCTGAGCGAAAAACTCGGCGCGGGCTTCGCGAAAGCACTTGGCGTCGGCGCGCAGCGGGGCGCGAAAGGTGCCGGTGAAACCATAAAGGGAATCGGGGGCGCGCTGCTCAATCTACTCCCGAAATAGTGCACCACACCCTCTTCGTCCGTTACGTTTCGCCAGAAAGAAGAAGCGATTGATAGCGAGCACCGCCCTCCAGGATGATGCGTCCCCAGGCAAGCGGCACCATTGCGTTGGGCCAAGGCAGGCGCGATAAAGGTGACACGGAGCTGAGCGATCGCGCCTGATTCGCGGCTAACATTTGGAGGCGACGCGAGGCACCCGTTCGGCCGCATTTATCATGCGGAAGGGAAAGCGGACCTTCGGCGACATTAATCGCAAGCTATAGGGTAGCCGGCAGCAATATTGCGTCCAGTGGGTTCACCTTCCAGTCGTTGGATCTCGAGCCAGGCTAATAGTAAAGATGCAGCGAGTGCCCGGTACATTGCGGACAGGGAGCGCACCGTCATTTGTCTCTACGCTGCGCCAAGCGATGAAGGTCCTTGTCCGAGTCCGGATTTGTCCTCGCCGTTCTGCGTGAAAGTAAAAACACGTTGTCATCCCCCGCGCAAGCGATCTGCGTTCGAAGGGTTTTTTGTACACCGATTAAAATGAAGGCAAAAATTGGATATAAAAGATTTATGCCTCTTTTGAATTTGGAGTGGGTGGGTTTGGCGGGTCAAGGGCGGGCGCGAGCCCGGCGCAGCGAACCCTTGAGGCGCGGTCACCCTGTAAGATGAGTCATGGGTGATTGCGGCAGAATGCGGGAATCACCCATGTAAAGCCAATCTGCTATGACGAATCAATTGTTCGAATCCGCCCTCGGTATCACGGCTCCTTGGTATGTCCGAAGTGTTGACTTCGATGCTGCTCAGCGGCAGCTCAACATCGCCGTTGACTTCGTTGCAGGCAGCCGATTTGGCTATGCCGGAGTTGCCGGCGAGCATCCCGTGCACGACACGCAAGTCAAGCGCCTGCGGCATCTGAATTTCTTCCAGCACGAGTGCTTCCTCGAAGTGCGGGTGCCCAGGGTGCGCCTGCCCGATGGTTCAGTGCGTTTGGTTGAGCCAGGTTGGGTGGGCCAGCTCAGCGGCTTCACATTGTTGTTCGAGGCGCTCGTGCTGATGCTCGCGCAGCAGATGCCGTTCGCTGCCGTTGCACGCGCGGTCAATCTGTCGTGGCATCGAGTACATGCCATCTGTTCGCGGTATGTGGAGCTGGCACTCTCGGCGCCCGACCTGTCGGATGTGACTGCGGTGGCGATTGACGAAACCTCGTACCGTCGCGGTCATGAGTATCTGACGCTGGTCGCCGACATGCAGGCGCGGCGGGTCGTGTTCGTCACCACAGGCAAGGATGCCAGCACGATAGAGCGCTTGGCCACCTATCTGAGCGAGCACGGCGGCTCGCCCGGGCAAGTGAGCTCGGTCAGCATCGACATGTCGCCGGCTTTCATCAAGGGCGTCAATGAACATCTCCCCGAAGCGCGAGTTACCTTTGACAAGTTCCACGTCGTCGCCCACGCGTCCAAGGCGCTCGACGAAGTACGTCGGCAGCAGCAGAAACTCGACCCTCAGCTTAAAGGCATGCGTTGGACGTTGCTCAAGGACGCCGACAAACTGAACCTCGCGCAACTGACTGACCTTGAGGCGTTGGTCAGTCAGTACACAACCAATCGCACCGCGCGCGCCTGGCTTTACCGAGAACAATTGCGCGACATTCTCGAGCGCAAACAAATCAACGTCGTCACCGAGATGCTGCACCAGTGGTGCACCAACGTCATGCGCTCCAAGGTCGAGCCCATGAAGGATGTCGTCCGTTTGGTTCGCAGACATTTCGATGGAATCGTTGCCTGGACCCAGACCCGTCAGACCAACGGTTTCATCGAGGCGATCAACGGCCTGTTTCAGGCAGCAAAGCGCAAGGCTCGTGGATATGCACGCTTTGAAACCATGCGCACGGTCTTGTTTCTCATTGCCGGAAAACTTAACTTCGCCGCGTTCAACGCGCATGCCCGCTGAGCCGCATTAGTCGAGTAGCGCAAGGGAATCGCACCCTCACGCTCTCACAGATCCGGACGTGAATCTCTCGATTCATCCGGCTCCTATCGCCCAACCGTCGCCTCTATACCCCAGTGGACGAACAGGCCGGGCTGACGAGATTTGACCCCCGCTAGCCAGACCCATGCCCGTGCCTTACGGCGCTGGAGAGACTTGTATTTCCGGCGCGCCCAGTGCACCAGTGCAGCATCAACCGCACGCAGTGCCTTGGCGAGCGCAGAGCGAGTGAACCGCCCGTAGTACTGCATCCAACCTCGCAGGATCGGGCGTGTTTGGTCCGCCAGGTCATTCAAATCCAGATCGTATCGACGCAACAGCCCCTTGCGGCGCATCTCTTGACGCATCGCTCGGGCTGCCTTGTTGCTTACGGCCGGAGTGAAGCCGACTGACAGCTTACCCATCCGGTTCATGACACTTCGCGGTCTGAACGTATAGCCCAGGAAGTCGAACTGACAGATCGGATAGTCGGCACGCCTGTTGGCCTGCTTGCAGTACACGATTTTGGTCTTTTCTGGATGCAGATCCAGCTTGCACTCCGCAAGCCGCGCCTCCAGTTCCTGCTTGAGCCGCCGAGCCTGCGCTTCGCTCTTGCAGTGACAAATGGCGTCATCGGCGTAACGCTCGAACGGCACGTCCGGATAAGACTTTTTCATCCACCGGTCGAACGCATAATGAAGAAACAGATTCGCCAGCACCGGACTAACGACACCACCCTGCGGGGTGCCCTTATCCGGTTTCACTACGGTCCCGTCCGGCATGTGCACCGGCGCCTTGAGCCAGCGCTCGATATACAGCAGCACCCACGCACAGTCCGTATGGCAGCGCACCGCCCGCATCATGAGTTCCCAATCAATGCTGCCAAAGAAATTCTTGATGTCGAGGTCCAGCACCCAGTCATGGTTCCAGCATCGCTGCCGGGCCACATCGAGCGCCTGATGCGCTGACCGTCCTGGACGATACCCGTATGAATCGTTGTGGAACACCGGTTCCACTAGCGGTTCCAGATATCGCTTGACCACCGTCTGGGCGATTCGATCTGAAATCGTTGGTATTCCCAACGGTCTCGTCCCCGCACCCCCGTCTTTTGGTATGTCAACCCGCAAGACCGGAGGCGGAAGGTAGCTGCCAGACGACATCCGATTCCAGATTCGATACAGATTATCCTTCAGGTCTGCCTCGAATTCCGTCATCGACTGCTTGTCCACACCCGCCGCCCCGCGGTTGGCCTTCACCTGCTTATACGCCTCCAACACCTCTCGCTTGGAAATGCAAAACGGCTTTGCGTTATTCACTCCGGTCCTCCTCTTTCAAGTTGCCGACGTGATAACGCCGGACGATGACGCCCCTTCGGTCCAGTCCCATTACAGGACCTTCAACCCTACTACAGACGTCTCCGCCCCTGTGCCCCGCATCGGTACTCTCATCCTTGCGGAGGCCTTCCGCTTGGATTTCTCCCTTCACATCGGGACGACAGGTTCCCAAGTTCCTTACCAAAGCCTGAATCAAAGTCACGCCGCCTTTATGCCGGATGCCGATTGGGCCGTAAGCAGGCATCGCTCAATCTTGTCCCGGAGCCAGTGGGCTCGAGATAAAGTCAAATGTGGTGTTTGGGAAGTTCGGTCTGATCAGGCGGCAAGCGGTTGCTGAGCCGGTGTGCTGTCGGTCACCGGTAGTCCGTCTTTGAAAGGAACACCTTCGAGCAGTGAGGCGACTTTTTCGGGCGCACGAATGCGCCGCCACGATTTTTCCGCCGACTCAATCAGCTTGAATGCGAGGCCAAGGAAGGTCGGACGCGAAACGCAATTGCGCGTGCGAGTTGTTCGATGCCGAACTGTGGCGAAGGTCGACTCAATGGGATTGGTCGTTCGCAAGTGCTGCCAGTGTTCGGCAGGAAAGTCATAGAAGGCAAGCAACTCATCACTGTCTTTTGTGAGTTTCTCCGTCGCCTTCGGATACTTGGCCGCATAAGCGTCAATAAAGCGGTTGAAGGCCGCGAGCGCTTCTTCGCGTGTGGCGGCTTGCCAGATCTCCTGCAGGCCAGCTTTGGCCCGACCATGCTGCGATTTGGGCAAAGCGTTGAGTACATTTCCAGTCTTGTGAAACCAGCAGCGCTGGTGTCGAGTCTTTGGGAACACTTCGGCCAATGCTGCCCACAGCCCCATTGCCCCATCGCCGGCCGCGAGCAGTGGACCGCTTTGTAGGCCTCGTGCCTTCAGATCCAGCAAGAGCTCGCACCAGGCATCCTTCGACTCGCGGAAACCATCGCCGATCGCCACGCGCTCTTTCGTTCCGTCCGGCTTCACGCCGATGATGACCAACAAGCACTGGCCGTCCGAATCGTCGCTGCGCAGCCCCGTGTGGATGCCATCGGCCCACCAATAGACCCAGCGGGCGGTTGACAGATCACGCTGATTCCAAAGAGCGTGCTCGTCGGCCCACTGAGCCTTTAGACGGCTGACCACGTTGGGCGAAAGACCTTTGGCCTCTTCGCCCAGCAGCACGCTCAGCGCCTCGCCCATGTCGCCGGTCGAGACGCCACGTAGATACAGCCAAGGCAACGCCGCTGACACGCGGGGTGACTTCCGAATGTAGGGCGGCACGATGTTCGAATTGAACTTCACGCCCGAGCCCGAGCGATCGCGAACCTTCGGCACCTTCACGGTGACCGGGCCAATCGCCGTGACAACCTCGCGCTCAGGCAGGTAGCCATTGCGAATCACAGTTCGCCTTCCATCAAGGGTCTTCACGTTGTCGTATCTTTCTAGCAATGCCGCCAATTCTGCCTCGATTGCTTGCTGGACGATCTGCCGCGCGCCCTGTTGAATCAAATCGTCAAGTCCGTTGGGCCGTGCTTCCGATTTACCCGCGCTTGTTTCTTCTGTAACCTTCTTCATTGGTGGTGGATCTCGGTTTGGCTGGTTGTTACTCTAGACAAGCAACATTCTCAGCTAAACCGCCACCGCCTTCAAATCCCTGCCTCACCCGAACACCACTTTCGACCATAACTCAGTGGGCTCTCCGGTTTTGACATCAGTTCATGAAATTATCGACACGTCATCAGCGGTTCACTTACGTTCGTCTCTTTGATTCCTACCTGACAGAGTAGATCCCTGCCTTTTCCAACAACGCTCACCACGAGGGCTCTTTACCCACGCAGCTTGTGGCGGTTTGAAGCCTGCTCCTGCAAGCCGACTCCGAAGGGCCTTCCTTCATCTTTGGTAAAGCTCCGCAAACATCGGTCAGTTGATGCTCGCGTTCTTGGCACACCCCACTGAGTTTTCAAAAGAGCCAGATTTATCTACTCCGTTGACTTTAGTGATTCTTGTTTTTCAAGCTTTCATTGCCTACCGACAATCGAGAATTTCCGAAACACAAAAGGAGATTGCTCAAAGAGAATTTGTTTCTACACATAGACCAAAAATTATGGTCAAGAATGTCTATTTAGATACCCCATACGAGATTGGCACTCCCTTCGGCATTAGATTTAACTACATCAACACCGGGGAGACCGACGCCGAGATTGAATGCATCGAGGCGCACATATTTCGGTCTAGGCGAGACGATGTGTCCTTTGAAAATCGTTCGTTGATTAAATGTGATTACGACGGAAATTCCCTCGGTTCCGGCGAATCGGGCCTTGCGACGATCACACGCCCGGATGATTTTGACGGTCGCGAGACAACCGATGACCGAGATCTAGTATTTTTCGTCGGCTGCGTACAGTACCGCGATAGCAGCGGCGTCCACCGACAAACTGGCTTTGCCAGGGTCTATGATGGAGCTACCAGGCGCTTCTGCCGTTCGGACGATGAAGAATACGAATACGCCTATTAGGATGTGTCATCAGGATCCGTGGTTTTGCGTTCGTCACGATTCGTGAGTACCAAAACACGCGTTGAGACCGGACGAATGTCGGCAGTGACCAGAGGACACGACGACCGAACAGTGACACCGGCATTTTTCATTTCCAGGTTACCGAGCCGCTATGAAAACCAATGTTGACCCGTTATCAAAGCGTCCTACCGAAGTCAACTCATGGGTCGCGAAGCTAGGACCGGGACTGATCACCGGCGCGGCCGATGATGACCCGAGCGGCATTGCAACATACTCTCAAGCGGGCGCTGCGTTCGGCTACAACATTCTGTGGACGATCCTGCTGACATATCCGCTGATGGTTGCCATTCAGATCATCAGCGCCCAGATTGGTCGGGTCAGCGGTCATGGACTGGCGACGAATATCCGACGCCACTACCCGGCTTGGCTGCTCTACAGCGCAGTCATTCTCCTGCTCGTGGCGAACACGATCAACATTGCAGCCGACCTCACAGCCATGGGTGCAGCCGTGAACCTGGTCGTTGGCGGGCCGACGCGTATTTACACAGTATGCCTCGCGCTGTTTTCGCTAGTCCTGCAAGTTTTTATACCGTATCAACGCTATGTTCGCGTCCTCAAATGGCTGACCCTTGTCCTATTTGCCTACGTTGGCGTTGCGTTCGCCGTTCAGATTCCGTGGACAACCGTGGCGATTCGGACAGTGCTTCCGCAGCTGTCCTGGAACGGAGCCTATGTCACAACCGTCGTCGCGGTATTCGGTACGACAATCAGCCCTTATTTGTTTTTCTGGCAAGCCTCGCAAGAGGTCGAGGAGCTACAAGCACGGCATGGGCAGCGCGCGCTCAAGCACGCGCCGTCGCAAGGGGCGTCCAATCTAAAACGGATCAAATTCGATACGTTTATCGGAATGGGGTTTTCGAACTTGATCGCCTTCTTCATCGTTCTCGCCACTGCCGCGACCCTCCACGCGCACCACATTACCGATATCGAAACGACGTCGCAAGCCGCCTCGGCGTTGAAGCCAATCGCCGGAGAATTTGCGTTCTTGTTGTTCAGTATTGGCATCATCGGTACTGGGCTGCTTGCGCTACCGGTCTTGGCCGGGTCCGCGGCCTATGCGATGGCAGGAACGTTCGAGTGGAAGAACAGCTTGGAGTTGGCTCCGAAGCTTGCCAAGCGGTTCTACGGAATCATCATTCTTGCGACCGTAGTTGGCCTTGCGCTCGACTTTACGACGATTGACCCGATCAAGGCGCTTTTCTGGAGCGCTGTCATTAACGGCGTCACCTCAGTCCCGATCATGGTGCTCATGATGAAGATGGCATCAAATTCAAGCATTATGGGAAAGTTCGCCATCTCGGGCAGGTTGCGGGTAGTAGGCTGGTTGGCGACAGCTGTGATGGCCGCTGCAGTCGTGGGAATGTTTTGCTTTCTATAAAACCGCCTCAATTCGCGCAGATGTGCAGACCTCCTTACCTCGGTTCTCTATCCGTCAACTCGGTCCCCATAGTTCCGGCTGCGCGATCGTTGTTTCGCCAGCTTTCGTCAACATTGTGGCCGCCTCCCGTTTTGTGGGATGCTTCAGTGTGTCTGCACTGACCCGGATGACACATCTCGGTATGCCAGTGTCCGTGAAAATCCAGAAAGTAGCGAACACCGCGGCGCTTTGCTCAAATGTCTCTTTATTCGACAGCGCCCCGTCAATAGGGCTTCTTCATACCGCTGGCTGAGGCAGGCGCGTCCATCGTCCCCTTTTTCATTTTTGTCTGCGAATTGCCTGACGACGTTCCCATTGTGCTCGAACCCGACGCCCCCGACGTTGAACCGGTAGTGCCGTTTCCATTTGGCGTCGCCGTCCCCGTTCCACCCTGTCCAGCGCCGTTGCCTCCCGCCGCCCCACCGGCGCCGCCTGTACCAGCGCCACCACCGCCTGCACCCTGCGCGTGAGCAGCACCGCCGAAACTCAAAATCAACGCCGAAACCAACAGTCCCTTTGTCGAAAATCGCATGGCAGTCTCCTTCACTCACGAGGCGGAGAGTTGCGCAACGGCACATCCCGCTATAAGGAGGCAGCCGCAATCGACATGCCATCACGGCCCATAGGGCGAGGGCGCCTCTGCTAGGGTCGGGACGACTTTTGTCGACGTTTGTCGCTTCTTCCAAGCTAAATTCAATGGACTTAATTCCACACGGAAAACGGTGTCGCTTGATCCACACATGGTTGTGGCCAAGTCGAATGTTAATGATGCAGCTAAAGAGGAGCGCGAAATGGAACGGCTGAGCAGGAAACACCGCGGGATTTTTAAACACGTTTAGAAAAGAGAGACGCACGTGAGAGTCCTCCTTGCAAACTGGGACGCATCGAGTGATTCAACCGGTATGTGCTGACGCTAAACTCGCCATCCCGTACCGCCGATAGCTCGGGTACGCCGCTTGCGCAATGGAAGAGCTAATTCAATTTCTAATTCAATAGTGAATCAATGATCCACGGCCACGCGACGATGGAATGAACCCGTTGGTGATCCAGTTCAAGGTGGCGAAGCGAGTCGCACAGATGGTGTTCGAGCGCATCGATACTGTCGAATACGCGGTTGTGAAAGGACTTTTCGCGCAGATCATCCCAGAGATGTTCAACGGGATTGAGCTCGGGCGAATATGGCGGAAGTGTGAGCAGGCGCAGGTTGTGCGCCAGTCTGAGTGCAGCACTCTGATGCCACCCGGCGCCGTCGAGAACCATCACGATGCGCTCGTCGGGATGGCGCGCGCAGACCTCATCGAGAAACAGCTGCATGCAGGCGGCGTTGACGTGCGGCAGGATCAGCGAGTCGAGCACGCCATCGGTCACCGAGACGGCCGCATAAGCGTAGGTGTACTCCTGCGTCACCATGGCCTGACACAACGGACGAACCGGTTTGGGGCACCAGCAACGCCGCGTATCGGAGATGCGACCGAAGCGCGCTTCGTCTTGAAACATCAGCCGGATCGGCCCTTGGCCCGGCCACGCGCGGTCGATTTCGAGGAGGAAGTCGGGAAGTTTTTTTCCCAGGCCTCCTGGGCGGCCACATCGGCTTTGGGGTGTCGCTTGTCAGGCGCGAGCTTGCGCCAGCCATGACGGTGTAGCAGGTTGTAGGCGGAGGCCAGGGCAACCTTGCGTCCCAGCCGTTCATCCAGCGCCCGCTTGATCTCGCCGACCACGAGGATGCCGCCCACCTTGGCCTTCTCGAAGAAGGGCGCAAGAAAGGTCACTTCTTCCTCCCACGTCATATTCTCGCGGCGTCGACCGCCCGGCCTGGGGCGGTCGACTTCGGGCATCCCGCCAGCCAGAATGAAGCGCCGGCGCAACTGACAGGCCCAGCCAACCGATACGCCGATCGCTTGCGCAGCCTGCGCGAGCGTCAGACCGAATTCGAGCGGTAACAGTACCGCTTGAGCCTGCCGCAACTCATCCACCGTTCTGGCCTCGACAATGAGTTTCTTTGCACGTTCAAGAACCTCACCGCCTGTCGCTTGACGAACCATCGCGCGCACCTCTACATGGAAGGTGTGCTTATTATTACACTATTGAATTAGAAATTGAATAACATCTTTTTGAGGAGGTGAATCATGGGCTCAATTAACCCGCAAGGTGCCGCCCGAGGCGGAGCTGACATCGTTGGCGGCGGTATTGGCGAAGGGCCGGGGCCGGACATCATGGCCGCAGCGACGCTTGACGGGAACAAGGTGATGTCGGCAGACGGCGAGCATGTGGGAAAAATTTCAGACATCATGCTAGTGTAGTGCGTCACAAATAATGCAACTTAATCGCGATTTACGAGTCTCCTTGATACGGAGGGAGAACTCATGCGAATCGCGGCGAAAGTTGAGCTAAGTGAAGCACAGCGCAAACAGTTAAAGACGTGGGCTACTGGCCGAACGATTCCGGTTCGACTGGCTGAGCGCGCCAAGATGATTTTGCTTGCAGCGCAGGGCAAGACAGACAAAGAGATCGGTGCGGACCTGGCTATCTGGCGAGGCACAGTAGCACGCTGGCGCGCTCGCTTTATAGCTGACGGTGTGACGGGGATCGAGCGGGATGAGACGCGACCCGGGCGCAAGCCGAAGATCTCCGCGCGTAAGGTCAAGACCGTTGTGGCACTGACGACGCAGCAACGTCCGGATAACGCGACGCATTGGAGCACACGCAGCATGGCAGCGGTGGCCGGCATAAGTGAGGCGAGCGTGCGGCGCATCTGGCAGGCGCATGGCCTCAAGCCGCATCGGTTAGAGAGCTTCAAGGTATCGAACGACAAGCACTTTGCCGAGAAGCTCGAGGACATCGTCGGGCTGTATCTCGATCCCCCGGAGCACGCCTTGGTCCTGTGCTGCGATGAGAAGTCCCAGATCCAGGCGCTTGATCGGACCCAGCCGGGCTTGCCGCTCAAGCGAGGTCGCGCTCAAACGATGACGCACGATTACAAGCGCCATGGTGTGACGACGCTGTTTGCCGCGATGAACACGCTCGATGGCAGTGTCATTGGCCAGTGCCAGACTAAACATCGTCACCAGGAGTGGCTGAGCTTCTTGCGCAAGATCGATCGCAACACGCCCAAGGACAAGGAGCTGCATTTGATCGCTGACAACTATGCAACCCATAAGCATCCCGAAGTACAGGCATGGATTACCAAGCACCCGCGATTCCACATGCATTTCACGCCCACCAGTGCCTCTTGGCTCAACATGGTCGAACGCTTCTTTCGTGACTTATCAGTGAACCAGTTGCGACGTGCGGCGTTCCGCTCGGTACCCGAATTGGTCAGCACAATCGAACAGTACGTGCAGAAGCACAATCGTCATCCGAAACCATTCATCTGGACAGCAAAAGCCTCCGACATCCTCGCGAAAGTCACGCGTGCCAGGGCCAAACTGAATAAGATGCAATCTGTTTGACGCAGACCACTAGACGTTCGTGGCGGACGCATCGCCTACGCGGTCCTGTCCGAGGGCGGCTTCCTCGGGATGGGGTCTAAACTACATGCGATCCCGTGGAGTGCGCTGGCTCTCGACACCGCAGAGAAGTGCTTCTATGTTGACCTTTCAGCGCAGCGTCTCAAGGACGACCCGGGCTTCGACAAGGACCACTGGCCATCGATGGCAGACGCGACGTGGGGAACGTCGACGCACAGCTACTACAACCGGCAGTCGTACTGGTCAGCGACTAAAGACGTGGTGGAAGGTGATCCTGACATCAAGCCGCTCGAACATTGAAATCACGAGTAAGCCGTCCGCGTCGGATGGCCAGCCGTCGCTCTGCACTGCCGCGTTGCGGCGGCGTAGACGCGGCTTTCAGCGTCTGAGAACGGTGTAGGACCACTTCTATTTCGTAACAAGCGCGCCGAGACAGAAGAGGGCGGGGTCCGCGGTACGGTTTTCACCGCGCTGTTCCGAATAGCGGTCGCGCCGTCGCACCAAAGGTTAGCCACAAGTCGGCGCAACGCGTCGTGGGTTTGTTCACGATTTCGCCGCCGTCCGGATTAACCCAATGAATCTGCATCACGTTCTTCGCGATATCCACGCCCACGATCGTATACGTCATGATGGCCACTCCGATTTGCCAGTTAAGACCTTCATGATCCTCCAGCTTTGGCACCTCGATTCCGTCAGCCTGTGAGTGAGGGTCTACATTCAGTGAGGGTCTACATTCTGCTGCATATCCTCGCCGCTTGGCGGGCCGTTCATTCCGTTCGCACCAGCGCCGAACGTTTGATAGCTGACGACGACCCCGCGCTCGAACAACCACATCTTCAATGTCGTGCAGGCTCAACTGAAAGCGGAAATACCAGTGCACGTCGCAACTGATGACCGCCGTCGGAAAACGATACCCGTGATAGAGCAATCTGCTGAGACACCAAATGAACGACCCGTGCCCCCCCAACGTACCGCCCGCGAACGTGCTGGCACCCGAAGCGCCCGGCTGGCGGGCGCTTACGTCGGTGGTCGCCGGCGTCACGGTGATTGGTGCGTTGTACTTCGGACGCGAGGCACTGATACCCATCACGTTGGCCGTGCTGCTGAGCTTCCTGGTCGAGCCATTCGTCGAGCTCTTGCGGCGGTGCAAGCTCGGGCAGATTCCTTCGGTGGTCGTTGCGGTTCTTGTTGCATTGGGTTTCGTGCTTGCGGTTGGCGCTTTGATTGGTGCGCAGGTCGCCCAACTCGCCGGCTCGTTGCCTCAGTACCAAGTGGCGATCGAGCGTAAGGTCGTGCGCCTGCAGGAACTGACGACTGGGCGCCCCGACGCGCTTCTGGGCAACGCTGCGAGCGCGCTGAAGCGCGTGACCCCGACTCATACGCCGCCCCCAACGACGGGTGGCAATGCCGCGGCTGAAACCAACGACTCGCCCATGCAGGTCGAGGTGTATGAGCCGTCGCCGTCGGCGCTCCAGCTTGCGCAGCGCTTCTTGTCGCCCGTCATCAATCCACTTGAAACCACTGGCATCGTGCTTGTCGTTGCTATCGTTACTCCGTTGCAGCGCGTCGACCTGCGTGACCGACTGATTCGGCTGTTCGGATCACGCGATCTGCATCGCACCGCGACCGCGCTGGACGAAGCCGCGCGACGCCTGAGCCGCTATTTTTTGGCACAGCTCGGGATCAATTTCGGTGTTGGAATTATCGTGTCGATCGGGCTCACCGTGATCGGTGTGCCGGGGGCATTGCTGTTCGGGCTGCTGACCGTGTTGCTGCGTTTCGTTCCCTACGTGGGCACGTGGGTCGCAGCGCTGCTTGCGATGACTCTCGCTGCTACCGTCGGACCGGGCTGGACGATGCTGGTCTGGACGGTGGCGCTGTTCGGTATGACCGATGTGATCGCACGCCACGTCGTCGAGCCGATGCTGTGGAAGCACAGCACGGGCCTTTCGCCGCTCGCCGTGATCGTCGCGGCCATCTTCTGGAGCTGGATCTGGGGGCCCATCGGGTTCGTGTTGTCCACACCGCTCACGCTCTGCCTTCTGGTTCTCGGGCGTCATGTGGACAGACTCGGATTTCTCGACGTGCTCTTCGGTGATCAGCCCGCGCTCACGCCTGCGCATAACTTTTACCAGCGCCTGCTGGCAAACGATCCAACGCAAGCGCTGGTGCAGGCGGAAACCATACTGCAAGAGCGCTCGCTCACGGCGTACTACGACGAAGTCGCGCTCGAAGGCCTGCGATTTGCGCACGGCGATCTGGTTCGCGGCGTCGTGACGGTTGCTCAGCTTCAGCGCATCAAAGAATCGGCACTTGATATTGTTGAAGACCTTGAAGAAGCCGTCGGCCTGCGTCCGCCGGTGAATGTAGAGAAGGACTTGCAGGCGGCCCATACTGGATCGGAAGACCCGCAAGCGCATGAAGCGCCGCCGACCGTGTTTGACGCGACGCTGGAAGGCCACACATCGTCCGTGTTGTGTATCGCAGGGCGCGGAGAGTTGGACGAACTTGCAGCGATTATTGCGATCCAGCTCTTGAGAAACAATTAGGATAACCCCATGTTTCAAGGGGTTTGCGCGGCTGGGGTAATCTGGAAGCCGAGAGCAGTCGCGCGGCGCCTGAGGGCATCGATGCTGCGTTGACGCTGCTGTTCTTCGTAATGCTGCTGGCCCTGGTCGACGAAGGCTTCGCCCCGCGTGAGCATGAAGTACACCATGCGGGCGAGCTTATGGGCGACGGCGGTATTCGCACGCGGCTTGTCCATACGTGAGCACAACCGCCGATAAAACGCGCCCAGCGCCGAGTCGTTGCGCGACAGGCTCATCGCGGCCAGCTTGAGCGCCTGGCGCACCCGGTTGGTGGAACGCCGGGTGCGCGCACTAAGCACCTTGCCGCCGCTGACCTTGGTGCCAGGACACAGTCCCAGCCACGAACAGAAGTGCTTGACGTTGGCAAAGCGACTCAGGTCCGGGCCGATCTCCGAGAGTATCGTCATTACCGTGGTGACCGCCAGGCCGTTGATGCGCGTCAGGTCCACGCCCGCCCAGCGCGCCAGGGCCGTGCGTGCATCAAACTGCGGGGTGTTCTTGCCGCGCCGCTTGCCCGGCCCGCTGAGTTCGACCTCGTGGCAGCCCAGTGGCGCCAGTAACGCCTCGATCTTCGCGTCGCACTCGAGCACCCGCTGGGCCAGGCTGTCGACCATCGCCAGGGCCTGCCCGAGCACGAACAGGTGCTCCTCGCGCCAGTTGCCTGTCAGCGCCCGCTCGATGTCGCGCTCGCTGGCCTTGACGCGGCCGTTGCGATGCCGGGCCAGCACTTTGGGGTCACGCTCGCCGGCCACAATCGCCCGCACGATCGCCTGCCCGGTCATGCCCATCACGTCGGTGAGCACCTCGGTCAGTTGCAGGTTCATCTGCACCAGCGCCTTCTGCATGCGCTGCACCCAGTCGGCCTGTTCGGTGAGCAGCACCTCGCGCTGACGGACCACCGCGCGCACCACGCAGACCTCATCGCCCGGGCGCCAGGCCGCGCGCAGCAACCCCAGGCTCATGAGCTTCTGCAGCCATTGGCAGTCCTGCACGTCACTCTTGCGTCCCGGTACGTACTTCATCTGCCGCGCGTCGACCAGCCACACCACCAGTCCGCGCCGCTCTAGCACCTCGTAGACCGGGATCCAGTAGACCCCGGTCGACTCTAGTGCCACGGTGTCGACCCCGCACGAGAGCAGCCAGTCGGCCATCGCGTTCAGGTCATCGGTCATCGCCCCGAATTCACGCACCGGCTCGTCATCTGCCTGTCGGGGCACCGCTACCCAGTGGCTCGAGCCGCCCACATCGATCCCCGCTGCGTTCGGGAACACCTCGTCTTCTTCTCGCTTGCGCATCGCCATCGCCTGCTCCAGAATCGTGAGTGAACGGCAGCGCCATGGGAATCGTCGAAATTGACTCGATCTCTTGAACGGGATGCGGCTTGCGCCGCTCACCACTGTCGCCGACGAATCCCGGACCATGCTCTTAAGCGGGCTCACTCCACGGCGTGCATGCCGCGAGCGCGCACCATTGGTCTGCCGGTCATCGCAGCGCTGCCGTTCACCGGTATACCTCATCTCCGTTTCTCCGCCAACGCCGAGCCCGGCACGGGCTTGAAATGCTCTTGAGAAACAATTAGGATAACCCCATGTTTCAAGGGGTTTGCGCGGCTGGGGTAATCTGGAAGCCGAGAGCAGTCGCGCGGCGCCTGAGGGCATCGATGCTGCGTTGACGCTGCTGTTCTTCGTAATGCTGCTGGCCCTGGTCGACGAAGGCTTCGCCCCGCGTGAGCATGAAGTACACCATGCGGGCGAGCTTATGGGCGACGGCGGTATTCGCACGCGGCTTGTCCATACGTGAGCACAACCGCCGATAAAACGCGCCCAGCGCCGAGTCGTTGCGCGACAGGCTCATCGCGGCCAGCTTGAGCGCCTGGCGCACCCGGTTGGTGGAACGCCGGGTGCGCGCACTAAGCACCTTGCCGCCGCTGACCTTGGTGCCAGGACACAGTCCCAGCCACGAACAGAAGTGCTTGACGTTGGCAAAGCGACTCAGGTCCGGGCCGATCTCCGAGAGTATCGTCATTACCGTGGTGACCGCCAGGCCGTTGATGCGCGTCAGGTCCACGCCCGCCCAGCGCGCCAGGGCCGTGCGTGCATCAAACTGCGGGGTGTTCTTGCCGCGCCGCTTGCCCGGCCCGCTGAGTTCGACCTCGTGGCAGCCCAGTGGCGCCAGTAACGCCTCGATCTTCGCGTCGCACTCGAGCACCCGCTGGGCCAGGCTGTCGACCATCGCCAGGGCCTGCCCGAGCACGAACAGGTGCTCCTCGCGCCAGTTGCCTGTCAGCGCCCGCTCGATGTCGCGCTCGCTGGCCTTGACGCGGCCGTTGCGATGCCGGGCCAGCACTTTGGGGTCACGCTCGCCGGCCACAATCGCCCGCACGATCGCCTGCCCGGTCATGCCCATCACGTCGGTGAGCACCTCGGTCAGTTGCAGGTTCATCTGCACCAGCGCCTTCTGCATGCGCTGCACCCAGTCGGCCTGTTCGGTGAGCAGCACCTCGCGCTGACGGACCACCGCGCGCACCACGCAGACCTCATCGCCCGGGCGCCAGGCCGCGCGCAGCAACCCCAGGCTCATGAGCTTCTGCAGCCATTGGCAGTCCTGCACGTCACTCTTGCGTCCCGGTACGTACTTCATCTGCCGCGCGTCGACCAGCCACACCACCAGTCCGCGCCGCTCTAGCACCTCGTAGACCGGGATCCAGTAGACCCCGGTCGACTCTAGTGCCACGGTGTCGACCCCGCACGAGAGCAGCCAGTCGGCCATCGCGTTCAGGTCATCGGTCATCGCCCCGAATTCACGCACCGGCTCGTCATCTGCCTGTCGGGGCACCGCTACCCAGTGGCTCGAGCCGCCCACATCGATCCCCGCTGCGTTCGGGAACACCTCGTCTTCTTCTCGCTTGCGCATCGCCATCGCCTGCTCCAGAATCGTGAGTGAACGGCAGCGCCATGGGAATCGTCGAAATTGACTCGATCTCTTGAACGGGATGCGGCTTGCGCCGCTCACCACTGTCGCCGACGAATCCCGGACCATGCTCTTAAGCGGGCTCACTCCACGGCGTGCATGCCGCGAGCGCGCACCATTGGTCTGCCGGTCATCGCAGCGCTGCCGTTCACCGGTATACCTCATCTCCGTTTCTCCGCCAACGCCGAGCCCGGCACGGGCTTGAAATGCTCTTAAGAAACACGGGTTAGATACACATCTGGCGAGTTACGAGCACTTTTCGCGCAGCCGTTTTGGCGAAGTTGATCTCACTGGCGTGTCGATAGTTTGTGTGGTGTCGCTTGACGCTGCTGACCATCAGCCGTACCTGCGCAATCTATTGCGTCGGCTGCGTCAACGTGCCAATGCAGTGGATCTGATCGTGGGCCTTATCGCCTCGGGAAGTTCGTGGCCTAGCGACTTCCCGGTGCGCGCAATTTCGGCGGCAAAATCGTTTCGCGAACTGGTCGACCTCAGTATCGAGGCGGCTCGACGCCGATCGCGCGAGACCGCGTCGTCACGCGGTCCCGGCGCAGCGCCTGGATTCATAGAACCGGCTGTCGCCACAGCCGGCCAAGCCGCTGAAGCCAGCACACTCACAACTACAGGCGACGCGGTCTAAACGGACCACGACTATCGGCGTCGAACGGACGCGACGCTTGTAGATTGCGC
Source organism: Caballeronia sp. SBC1 (assembly GCF_011493005.1). Classification (NCBI taxonomy): domain Bacteria; kingdom Pseudomonadati; phylum Pseudomonadota; class Betaproteobacteria; order Burkholderiales; family Burkholderiaceae; genus Caballeronia; species Caballeronia sp. SBC1. Next base: position 104,403 of record NZ_CP049159.1, on the reverse strand, counting down.
TCGCGCAAAGTGGTCGGCGGCAAGCCCTGCGCAATGTACGCGACTACCCGTGGGCGTGTCACCAAAGGTCAACCTATGATGAATGTATGCCCTGAACGATGGCGGTTGTTTTCGCTGCAACGAGTACCGAGACAATGCTGTGGGCAGCCGCTTCTTGTCCGCTAGTGAACTCGACGATGCCATTTCAAAGTCACGATGGTGCGTTGCGCGAGGGCATTAAATCCACCGCGTGTTGATCGGCCGCGAGGGTACCGCATTCAGTTCTATCTTTTTGCTCATACGGGTTCGCGTTGTCCTAAGGGGATCGGTCCCGCGCGCGGGGTTAGCCGGCGGCTGACTTCACGCAAGGTTGCGCCAAATCCCTTGGGGGCTCTTGAGTCTAGCCGAGCACTGGTCACGACGCGGGGCGCTGCACTCCACGCAATCGTTACCTCGGCGGCGATCAGCGCTTGTACCAGCGCGACATCTTCATTAGATTCAAGCGGTAGAAAGCCACCGACCAGGAGGTAGGCTTCGGCCGAAACGCCGAGATTGGCGCCGTGGATGTGACGGTGCCCGTCAGCGTCACAGTAGGTGGTAAGAAACTGCTCGCGCACGGCATCGCAATGCCCGGTCCAGTCTTGAATGCTGATCACCCCACACACGGCGTCGGCACCGCATTCGAGTTGCTGAACGAGCCAATCGGCCGCCACCACCGTGTCGGCATCGGTAAAGGCGAGCCAGCGGACCTGTTGCGTTAGCGCGGCCTTGGCGCCCGTCGCGCGCGCGACTCCTACATTGCGTGTCTGAACAAGCAGTATGTCCGCACCCAGCGACTGTGCAACGACGCCCGTCTCGTCCGTGCAACTATCGAGAACGACGATGATCCGCACCTCCTCGCCGCGAAGCGCGGGGTGCCTAGCCGCTTGTATCACCGAAAGTACGCACGGGCCAATGCAACGGACTTCGTTGTGGGCCGGAATGATGACGCCAATCACGGGTTCTCCGTCTTTTTATTGGGTGGCTCGGTCCAGCTCCGATGCCCGTTAAATCCGGCTCACGCATGAAGCATTCCACGTATATGGAGAAGCCGTGGCGCAACAGGCGTGACCGTGTTGGAACAGGAGGTAAGGGCGCAAGTGCGATATGCAGGTTACGGTGGGAACGGCGAATGCGGCGGTACACCGCAACATGGCCGGCCATCCGTTTCAATCGATCCAAGGTGCGTTCGATCACCGGCTCCTGGCGAGAGGAAATCTACAAAATTGCTCGGTTGACCGCATGCGCTTGCTGTTGGCGATTCGCACTGCAACGCAAACGCATGGCGGTCGTGAGCTCATGAATCCGCAGAGTTGACTCGAAAGGCAATGCTCATTCAGCCCCGCGTTCGGCGATGCCGTTTTTTGCTCAGTCGTCGCAATGGATAGTCGACCTCCGGTATGAGGGTTAGGTCTCCGGGTTCTCTATATCATCGGCGACGATTTGCGCACCATAAATGGTGGCAGCGCTCCTGGCCTCAAGTGCCGTAGAAAAAGGACCAATAACGGGCGCGCCCGTGAAAGGGAATAGGAGGCGGCCGTCGGTCTTGCGAACGACCTTGAGGGTGCCGATATGCATACCCCCAGCGTCTATATGGGACGACGCGTATATTTTGAAGTCGCTTTGCGTGTTGGGTGCCGGCATAGGCAAACCTCAGGGACTTAACGTTCGGACACGGTGTGACTTTCTCAACGTCCGCGCGGGAGCCTCGCGGACAACTCAAACGGGCTTTTCGACCCGAGAACTGGTATGGGTTCACGACCCTCAAGTCCTGCCGGTCTTTCCTACTCTTGGCTACGGCAGATTCTCCTGTAGGGCGAGAAGCGCCAATGACCGCTAGGGTCCTTCAGTGCCACCGCGCCGTGCTCGTACAAGACTTCGCATATGATGGTCAGTTTTAGGGCGTTGGTTTCGTTGACAACAAGCAGTGTGCGCGCGGAAGCGTCGTTGACTGAAGGGTCGACGTCCCTGTCAACGAACACGGGCGAGCCGGTGCCCAAACCGCGAAAACGGTTGGCCGTGCCCACCGTCCCTTGGTGTTCGCCGTGTGCCACGTACTCTGCGCTGTCCAGCGCCCGCGGTTCTACCTCTAGGGGATCCTCGCCCTCTACGAATCGTGCGTCCGCGTTGTGCTGTCCCGTCCGATAGAGATGGCCGTCATCGCGGCACAATCCTAATAGCTGCAGAGCGCGAAGCGCTTCATGGGCATCGCGATACGACGAAAAGAGTCCAACGATGACTTGAGGCATTCTCGCCCTCCGTTCGTCGTCAAGTGCTTGATGCCGCTGACGGGCGTGAGATTGGAGCCAGCCCGACACCCCTTGGCACGGCAGAAGTTGTCCGAGTGTTTGGATGAGCAGGTCGATGCCGCTTGGTGTGCACCGATGCAGTTCTGCAGCGCGACCTGCTTCACCGCTCTAGCTCGGACGCCGCCGCTGCATCAGTGTTTGGAAAAGAAGTTGCATTGACTAGCATCAGCGCACGGGGTTGGACGTGGAGGCGCCCCGGCCTCGCTTCGTGTGGCCACAACCCCGCCGTATGACATGTCCGTGCTGGATTGAGCGGAAGCATTCGCGTCATCCTGCAAGCTCGCCCGTGCAGACGGCTGCGCACGCAGGTGCATGTCCTGTGCGTTCGTGATGCTCGCCGACACAAGTAAGATGGCACCGATCACGGTTACAAAATAAGCAGATTTCATGTCGATACTCCCTGCTTGATATTTGGTGGCCTAAGTCCTCTTCTCAGCACATGATGGGTTTAAAGGATTGCTCGCCACCTACGGCGTACGTTCCGACCGGGCAGCGCTCCCAGGATGCGCGTGCCACAGAGAATTCCGCGTAACGATGCCCATGAATCTAGGTGTTTACACCGGACAAATCGCGGTCGAACGCATGCCGAGAATCGTGGGCGTGCGCGAGGTACGCTCGATGCGCGCTTCTAATTTGGTTATAGGTCGCGGTCACGAAATTGACAGGCGAATCGGATGCGTAGGCCGTATTGCCCGATATTCAACTGTTGCTTTTTTTGCCCCATTACTTAGGCCGCAGCCTTAAGCTGTCGTGGTGGACATCGCCGATGTGGCCGACACAGGCATGGAGCGGCCGCTGCGACACCAACTGCGTCCCGACGCGAGGGTGTCGTCTCGAAATGGTTTTGTCGCAGAAGCCAGTCTGCTATGTGGGCGTCCCAGGACGAACGATGTATCGATGATGACGACGCCAAACGCCGCTGTGAGCGGAAGTGCTCAAACTTAGTTTCACCGGGACGACAGAGGACGACCTCGGATACTTCGAGACCGCGCTGTCCTTGAGGAATGGTTTCCTTGGCATTCGTGGATTGCAATAGCGTTGGTGTCTGGATACAGGGCTTGAGGAACTCGTTCCACTGAGTTCGATCACTCTTTTGCTCGACGATTTTCTGTTGCAGCGTTCGCGCTTTGGCGCTTTGGCGCTTTCGTAGCCTGGGAGCATTCGCGTTTCGCAACTGTCGCAAGACATCAGGTGCTTCGTAAGAGTTGTCGCCTCGCAACGTTTTCTACGCATCACTTCGTTAGTGTCCTGAGTTGGAGATTCGCAAACAAAATCGTTCGATACTGGCCATGCTGTCGTCAGCAGATTTTGTCCAGATGAAGGGCTGCGGCTCAGTGTTGTAGATGTCGAGATAGCGACGAATCGGGTCTTCCAACTGGCGTGTTGAACGATGGGTCCCGCGCCGAATTTGTTTTTCAGTCAGCGTGGCAAACCAGCGCTCTACCTGATTAAGCCAAGAAGCGGATGTTGGAGTGAAATGGATATCAAGAACGCGGATGACGAGCTAACCAGGCGCGCACGGTCGGTGTGTTGTGAGTCCCGTCCCACAGGGACTTCCTTCGGTCGTAGTTGTCCATCACCAGATGCACGTCCAATTGAAGGGAGGGTTCGCTTCGATCGTACGCAGGAACATGAGGAACTCAGTGCTGCGATGGCGCCGGTGCGATTGGCCGATGACTTCTCCGGTGGCGATATCCGTGGCCGCGAACAGCGTCGTCGTGCCATTGCGTTCGTAATCTTGCGTATGGCGCACGGCTATGCCGGGGGGCAACGGCAGAATCGGTTGAGTTCGGTCCAGTGCCTGAATCTGGCTCTTCTCGTCCACACACAACACCATGGCCTTAGTCGGCGGATCGAGATACAAACCAACAATGTCACGCGTTCCGGCAACGAACAGACCGCTCTCGCGCGACATCGTGCGCGTGCTGCAATGCGTCGCTTTGGTCGGTTGCTTGCCGTCAAGCTCAACGATTTTATGCAGTGCAGCATACTATTGCTGCTGAACTGAAGCTGTTCGCGAATTACCCGGAACGCCTGGAGTACCACCTAGCAAGTCGTTGGGCGCGCTGGGGAGGTCCATAGGCGAGTCACACCGGGCCGCCCTTAACGCGGGGCTCGCCAGGTCGCGCATCGCGTCGTAGGCTTCACAAAGTGCGTCGTTGAGCGCGCCGCGTCGCTGGGACGCCTCGGCTTCCTTAACGTGCGCGACAAAAACGTTAAACGCAGCGGGGTCCGGATTGAAGCAGATGCCGTTTTTGTTGTACGAGTAAAGCCATTGAGAATATTCCGCTACCTTCCCGGCGAACGGGGCGGTAGCAGCTCCGTCAAGAAGTTCAAAGACCTTTTGAAGCCGGGCGAGGGCGTGTTCGAACGACCGGAGGCTCATGCTGCGCTCCTTGGGCTAGTGCAACAACATCCCGCGAGACAGCCCTCGGGGCCGCCAATACGGACCATCTAAAAAGTCTACGCGGTAGCCCAGCCGGCGGCAATGGGTGCAAAGCCCGAAGGCACGTGCCAGCGTGTCGGTCAGCGCGACGTCAATGGGTCGCCGACGGCGATCACCACCATGAGCGAGGGAGGAATGGGATGCGATTGTCGAAGTTCATCCGGACCAACCTCGATGTTATCGTCGGCGAGTGGGAGAGCTGCGCAAGCACCATGCGACCGGCGGCCGGCGCCGTGGACATGAAAAAATGGCCCCTCAATCCAACTCCTGAAATTTCTGAGGGGGAGGCAGCTGCTTCACGACCTGACTCTCATCAGGCTGCGCTGCCGCGGTCGACTCTTGCGAACGCTTCAACGCCGCTGCGACTTCAGCACCGAGAAGAAATACGGCTGCGGAGAAGTAGAGCCAGATCATCAAGACCGCTAGTGACCCGGCTGCCCTGAACAGATTCACCGTGCCGGCGTGCACTAAATACAGTCCGAACAGGCTGTGCCCAAGCGTGAACAGCACTGCTGACACCGCTGCGCCCGCCCCAGCGTGCCAGAATTGTACGGGCACATTAGGCAGCCATCGAAGCAACGCAGTGAACACTGCGCATAGCACCATCAGCCTGAACACGGTTTGCACGACCGCTGCGACGACGAGCAGCTTGGAGTGGCCAAACATCATTTGGCCGACGGAATTGACTGCTGCATTGAGCACCAGCAAGACCACCAGGAGGAAGCAAATTCCCCACACCAGTTCAAACGACACCAAACGCGCGCGGACAAGCAGAGCAAGCCCTGCCGCGCCCTTTTTTGGCTCTGCGGCGAATACGACATCCAGCGCAGCGCTCAGTGACGAGAACGTGGCCGACGCGCCCACCACCAACAGCACTGCTGACATGACGCCAGCTAACCCGCCCCCGCTTGCAAGGTGCGCGTGCTCAACTATTGCCTGCATTGCCCCCGCTGCCTCATTGCCCATAATGTCGTGTATCTGGGCGAATAGTCGGCCGCGCGCCACGTCTTTTCCAAAGACCCAGCCGGCTACTGCGAGCACAATAAGCAGCGTCGGCGCAACGGAGAGTGCTGAATAGAATCCGATGCTCGCTGACATCATCGTGCAGCGATCGGACCCGAATCGCCCGATTGCGTCCCTTGCCACCGAGATGGTGCTACTCGCGACGCGCCTGGCGCAGCGACCTGCCGTCCCTGTTTGAGCCACGTACTTCTCCACTGGTAGATCTAACCCGAACGCAATCAACATGCCTTCGGCGTCTCAGCCGAAACGGCTGCGGGAAAGCAAGCACGGAATAGGCATCAGAGATTGCGAGGTTGATCATACAAAAGCGACCCAGAACGGCCCCGCGATTTACATACCGCTGATATTTGGCCACGTTGCCGACCACTCGGCGGTCATCGTTGACACCGATGAAGGTATAAAGAAAAGTTACGCAGTAGTCTTGTTCCGCTGTACGTTCGACTTGGCGGAATTGTCGAGAACCTCAGGCGAACGCTGCCGGCCCGGGCGATGCCCAGCCGTAATAGCGACTTGCCGGGACGCTTACGCCGCTGTCGCCAAGTCGCTAGAGGATTTGCAGCGGAAGATTTCCGAGTTCGTAGCGCAGCTCGACATGGCCCTTGTCTTCCTTTGTTTGCATCGATTTGCAGCTCCGGCAGGCCGCCGAAACGCCCACAGGCGAACTGGGTATTATGTTTCGCCGAGGTTGAGGCGGTTTGGCCGTCTGATCTGCCGGCCGGAGATTGAATTCGCCCAAGGAGATTTCGATGAACCAGAAGACTTTAGATAAGACTTTTACCGAAACGCACGAGATGACTGGCCAGTGTCCGTTCGGCGGTGACAGAGTTGGTGGTGCGTTCGGCACTCCTCCAACGCTCGAGAACTGGTATCCCGGTCGCCTGCGGGTCGAACTCCTCCATCAGAACGGCCTGTCGGCAGATCCGCTTGGCCCAGAATTCGACTATGCCGCCGAATTCATGAAACTCGACTTCGAAGCGCTCAAACGCGATATCAAGCAGTTTTTGACGACATCGGTCGCCTGGTGGCCCTCTGACTACCATAACTATGGCCCGCAGATGATCCGTATGGCGTGGCACGCAGCGGGCACCTATCGCATCGCCGATGGGCGAGGGGGCGCCGGGACGGCCATGCAGCGCTTCGCCCCTATTAGTAGCTGGTGGGATAACGGCAATACCGATAAGTCGCGGCGCCTTCTGCAGCCGATCAAGCACAAGTATGGAAATGGTCTTTCCTGGGGCGACCTCATGATCCTGACGGGCAATTGCGCGCTCGAAATCATGGGTTTTCCGACCTACGGCTTCGGTGGGGGGCGGCTCGACGCCTGGGAGGCGGACAACGCAAGTTATTGGGGCCCGGAAATCTGGGACCCGAACCATGTCGACGGCTTCGACAGCATGGTCACCCGAGACAAGCGTTGGCGCGGTAAGAACGGCGATGCCGATTACGACCTCGAAAATCCGCTTGCGGCCTCGCACCAGGCGCTCATCTACGTCAATCCGGAAGGCCCGTACGCTAGTCCCGAGTTCCGCCCATTTTGTAGCCCCGTTAATGGCGGCAAGTGCCTGTCGGGGCTCATAAATTTGCCCAATGAGAGGTCTATTTTTAATAGAATTTGTAGTCACTAAAATATTTGACTTTCGGTGATTTTTGTCTATATTTGGCTGTATGGCAGCACGCTCAGGAACCGCTCACGTCGTCACCACGATCCGCAAGTACAAGGATCGGGTCTACCGCACGCACCTGCTACGACGTAGCTACCGCGAGGGCGGCACCGTCAAGAACGAGACGCTGGGCAACCTCTCGCACCTGCCCGAGCCGCTGATCGAGATCATCCGTCGCTCGCTGCAGGGCGAGACCTTCGTGCCTCTGGCACAGGCCTTTGAGATCACGCGCTCGCGCCCTCACGGCCATGTGCAGGCCGTCGCCACGGCGATGCAGCGCCTGGGGCTCGCCTCGTTGATCGCCGCCAAGCCCTGTCGCGAGCGCGAACAGGTGTTGGCGATGATTGCCGCGCGCATCGTCGCGCCCCACACGAAACTCGCCACCACCCGCTGGTGGCACACCACGACGCTGGCCGATGACTTCGGCGTGGCCGATGCCAATGAGGACGACCTGTACGCCGCCATGGACTGGCTGCTCGAGCGCCAGGACACGATCCAGAAGAAGCTAGCCTCGCGCCATCTGTCCGATGGTGGCTTGGTGCTCTACGACTTGTCGTCGAGCTACTTTGAGGGCACCACTTGCGAGCTGGCCAAGCTCGGCTACAACCGCGACGGCAAGAAGGGCCTGCTGCAGGTCAACTACGGCTTGCTCACCGATGCACGTGGCTGCCCGGTGGCGGTGTCGGTGCACGAGGGCAACACGGCCGACAGCCGCACCTTCATGCCCGCGGTGCACAAGTTGCGCGAGGACTTCGGCATTGAGCGCATGGTCATGGTTGGCGATCGGGGTATGGTCTCGCAGAAGGCCATCGACGAGATGCGCGAGGCCGACGGCATCGGCTGGATCACGGCGCTCAAGAGCGTATCGATCCGTGCGCTGCTCGAGCAGGGGCATCTTCAGATGGACTTGTTCGATGAGCGCAATCTGCTCGAGCTGAGCTCGCCGGACTACCCCGGTGAGCGCCTGGTGGCCTGCCGCAATGAAGCGCTGGCCCGGCTGCGCGCGCACAAGCGCGAGGAGCTGTTGGCGGCCACCGAGCGTCACCTCGAGAAGATCAAGGCCCGCGTGGACGCGGGTAAGCTCAGTGGGCAGGACGCGATCGGTGTGCGGGTGGGCAAGATCATCAACCAGTACAAGGTGGCCAAGCACTTCGATCTGAGCATCGCCGACGCAGCCCTGTCCTGGGCGCGCAAGCAGGACAGCGTCGCCCGCGAGGCCGCGCTCGATGGCCTGTACATCGTTCGCACCTCAGTGGCCGCCACGCAGATGGATGCGCCCGAGTGCGTGCGCAACTACAAGTCACTGGCCAATGTCGAGCGGGCCTTCCGCTCGCTCAAGACCATCGACCTGAAGGTGCGCCCGATCCACCACCGCAAGGCCGACCGGGTGCGCGCGCACATCTTCCTGTGCATGCTCGCCTACTACGTCGAGTGGCACCTGCGTGAGGCCTGGCGCGAGTTGATGTTCGCCGATACCGAGCAGCAGGCCAAGGCCACGCGCGACCCCGTGGCGCCAGCCCAGCGATCCGCGTCGGCACAGGCCAAGGCCGCTACCCATTGCCTCAGAGATGGCACGCCAGCACACAGCTTCGCCACCTTGATGGCCGAGCTCGCCACCCTCGTGCGCAACACCTGCCGCACACCAAACGCCGGCCCCGACGCGCCCACTTTTGAGCTCACCACCACTCCCGAGCCCACACACGAGCGGGCTCTCGCGCTCGTCCAGGCGATCCACCCGTAGACAGAAAACCGAACCCCGATTTCAAGCCAAGCGCTTGAATCACAATACAAACTTGTCTATCTCGCCGTGGAATCTCAGGCTAGTGGCGATCCGTTGGCATCGGCACGCGATATCAGGATCACCTTCACTCGTATGGCGATGAATGACGAAGAAACCGTGGCCCTGATCGCCGGCGGCCACGCTTTCGGCAAGAGCCATGGGATGGTGCCGGCGAAAGAGATAGGCCCGCCGCCGGAAATCGCGCCCATGGAAGCCATGTGCCTCGGTTGGCACAACCCCAAGGGCCCAGGTTTCGCGCAGTACACGATGACCAACGGGATCGAGGGCAGCTGGACGCCGAATCCGATACAGTGGGACAACAGCTATCTCGAAAACCTGTTCAAGTTCGAGTGGGAGCAGACTAAGAGCCCGGCTGGCGCGCTGCAATGGACGCCGACCGACCCGAATTCGCCCAAGACGCCCGACGCACACGTCGAGGGTCAGATGAACAGTCTCATGATGATGACCAGCGACATCGCGCTCAAGGTCGACCCAGAGTATCGGAAGTGCTGCGAGAAATTTCTAGCGGACTTCGATGCATTCACCCAGGCCTTTTCCAAGGCTTGGTACAAACTCACCCACCGCGACATGGGACCCAAGCATCGATACCTGGGCCCGGAAGTGACGATTGAGGACGGCCTGCTATGGCAGGACCCGCTTCCCGAGCGTGACTATGGGCTGGTCGGCGAGGCAGAAGTCGCCGCGCTGAAAGAAGCAATCATGGCGACTGGCCTTTCGGTTTCCGATCTGGCCTTCACCGCCTTTTCCGCGGCTGCGACTTATCGCGACAGCGACAAGCGTGGCGGGGCGAATGGTGGCCGCCTTGCGCTTGCACCTCAGAAGGATTGGGCGGTCAATCGCCGCGCCGCGCCCGTGATCGAAAAGTTGCGCGATGTCATGGCCGACTTCAACGCCAAACAGGCCGCCGGCAAGAAAATCTCGATGGCCGATCTCATCGTGCTGGGTGGCTGCGCTGCCGTCGAGAGGGCGGCAAGAGATGCCGGCGTCGAAGCCAGCGTTCCGTTTACGCCAGGTCGTGTGGATACGACGCAGAAACTCACTGATGTTGAAATGTTCGAATGGTTGAAGCCGATTGTTGATGGTTTCCGTAATTACGTGGATGGCAACTTCAAGCAGGTTTCGCAAGGCGTCGCGCCTGAGGAATTCTTCCTCGACAAGGCAAACCTGATGAAGCTGACCGCTCCGGAGTGGACTGTTTTAACCGGCGGCTTGCGCGTGCTGAACGTCAACCATGATGGATCGGACATCGGCGTCTTGACCGACAAAGTCGGCGTTCTGACCAACGACTTTTTCGTCAATCTGACCGACACCGACCTGATTTGGGAAAAGTGTGACGAAGAGGGAATGAGCTTCGCCCTCAAGGATCGCGGAACCGGCAAAACGAAGTTCACGGCGACACGCAACGACTTGGTCTTCGGGTCGAATTCGCAATTGCGTTCCATCGCGGATGTCCATGCCGGCAGCGACGGCCATCAGCGCTTCATCAGAGACTTCATCAAGGCGTGGGACAAGGTGATGATGCTCGATCGCTACGACGTCAAGGGCCATAGGCGCTACGCGCCTATGGCTGCCTGAACGAACTTGCGTCGAACTGATGTAGTGGGACCGCGTGGTCAGGCGGCGTTCAGGTAGATTTGAGCGGTGATTCCTGCGTAGCCAGGCGCTGGCACAGCGGTGTGGCGGCGACCGAAAGCCTCAGCCGAACTGTTTAAACGCAGTGGCAGGTTGGCAACGAGTTGGGCTGCGGCACGATCTTGCCTGCGTACACCCCCGCTCGACACGCCTGTGTGCGTTGGCCACTTTATCGAGTCCGATGGGCTCGGACCTGCGTGGCCGGATAGAACCGCCGCGCGCAAATTCTGTCGGCTCGGCCAGGTCGGCGTTGAACGACTCCCGCGACCAAACGTCCTGCTCGACGCTAACCACTCGAAAAGTCGAGATTGTTGCACGGAGTCGCGTAGCGACGTTTTTCAATGGGTCGGGCATTCGAAGGTCCGTTTCCGAGAATAGCGACTGGCAGCTGTGGTCGACTTGAGGCGTTCCGTGCGCTCAACAGCGGCCCGCTTGTTGCCTACCAGTCGCGGACCTGATTATGCCGACCGTGAGTCGACAGCCATCATCTTACCAATTGAGTCTCAGTCCGGCTTCTGTCGCACGATGCCGATCATCGTCGTCCGCATGCAGGTACTGGCTGGTCGTCGAGATCGATTCATGCCCCAGGTTGTCCCGCACATGTCGCAAGTCGACTTGCCCGTCCATCATGTGCGAGCCCGCCGTATGGCGTAGCCAGTGAGCGGACGCCTGGCGCAACCGTTCTGTTGCGCGCTCGTGCGCTTCACCCGTCGACTGCAGATGGTCGATCGCGTTGTCGAAGACCTGCTTGATGATCTGACGCACACCACCGCGGGTCAGCGTCCTCGTAGACCGCAATAAAGTCGTCACAACTTCGTCAGTAAATTTGTCTGCATGAATCTATGGTCGCCCCCATTTTTGCAACACTGATTTCGACTTTGCAGTTGGCTTGCTCGAATCTATTCGGCGTCGTTGTGAGGATATTTCCTCGCGCCACGATGAGAGTCGCGCCTGACAACCCCAATCTTGGTGTCCCGTGATTTCTACGCAAATACGACGGTAGCGCAATCTAAATATTCGATGGCTGAATGTGACAAGGCAAGGATGAGCTTTGCCATCCACTACATGCCGCATATTGCGCGGCTGACGGCGACACGTGTCGCATCCAGTTCTCGATATAGGTAGCCTGTCCTGCGTTCCGTGATACTGGTCACAGCTGGCAGGTAGCTGCCGGCGAAGGCGGGACATGCACCCGCGGACTACGAATAAGTTCTCTTAATGTACTGACATTTCTAGGGTCAGCTTCGAGTCAACGGGTGCGCCTGCGTTCAAACGAATACTCAGCTTCCCAAACCCGTGCCGGGTACGGTGTTCCTGAAGAAACGATTTCACGATGGCGATGAGCTATAACGTGGGTAGCAGCGCCGCGATGACCGACAACCCACTGGTGCGAGCTTACGACGTTGGCAAGCGTCGTGAAGCGAGCCCGGGACTCAGCATGGTCCGGGAGTCGTCGGTGACAGTGGCGAGCGGCGCGAGCCGCATCCCGTTTGAGAGATCGAGTCCAATCTGACGCTTCCCATGACGCTGCCATCCATCAACCATAGCGAGACAAACCATGGCGATGCGTAAGCGGGAAGACAGTCCCGAAGTGTTTCCGAACGCAGCGGGCATCGATATAGGTGGTTCGAGCCACTGGGTAGCGGTACCCAGGACCGCGGACGATAAGCCGGTGCGGGAATTCGGCACGATGACCGACGATCTGAACGCGATGGCCGACTGGCTGCTGGCGTGCGGTGTCGATACGGTGGCACTTGAATCGACCGGAGCCTACTGGATACCGGTATACGAGGTGCTGGAGCGGCGCGGGCTGGCGGTGTGGCTGGTCGACGCGCGGCAGATGAAGTACGTGCCTGGCCGCAAAAGCGATGTGCTCGACTGCCAGTGGCTGCAGAAGCTGATGAGCCTGGGGCTGTTGCGGGCGGCCTGGCGTCCCGGCGACAAGGTCTGCGTGGTGCGTGCGGTGGCGCGCCAGCGCGAGGTGCTGCTTACCGAGCAGGGCAGCTGGGTACAGCGCATGCAGAAGACGCTGGTGCAGATGAATATCCAGCTCACCGAGGTGCTGAGCGACATCATGGGAGCGACGGGACAGGCGATCATCCGCGCGATCGTCGCGGGCGAACGCGATCCGAAGGTTCTGGCCCGCTACCGTCACGGCCGGATCAGGCGCAGTGCCGACGATATCGCCCGCGCATTGACAGGCAACTGGCGCGAGGAGCACCTGTTTGTGCTGAAGCAGGCGCTATCGATGTACGACGACCTCGCCCGTCATCTTGGCGAATGCGATGCCCGCCTGCAGACGCTCGTGGACGAGAGTGGCCGCCGCCACGTTGACCTGGGTACCGGGCCGAAGGCCGGCACCAGGCTGCGAGGCAACTTCGACCAGCGGCAGAGACTCGCCAACTGGGCGGGTGTCGATCTCACGCGCATCAACGGCCTGGGTGTGTCCACCGTCCTGACACTGCTGTCCGAGATCGGCCCGGACCTGAGCCGCTTTGCCAGCGTGAAGCATTTCTGTTCCTGGCTGGGGCTGACGCCCGGCACGAAGATCAGCGGCGGCAAGGTATTGTCCTCAGGCACGAAACGCTCGGCCAACCGGGCGCGGCAGGCGCTCAAGATGGCGGCCATGACCCTTTCCCATAGCGACTCTGCGCTGGGCGCTTTTTACCGCCGGCTGTGTGCCCGGATGGACAAGCCACGCGCCAACACCGCAGTGGCGCACAAGCTCGCGCGCATGGTGTATTTCATGCTGACACGCGGCGAGGCCTTCGTCGACCAGGGACAGCAGCGTTACGAGGAGCAGCAACACCAACGAAGTATCGCTGCCCTCAAACGTCGCGCCGCCAAGCTGGGGTTCCGCATTGAATCTGTTCCGGCCACACCGTAAGAGCTACCGCCGAATAGTTTTGTTTCTCAAGAGCATTTCAAGCCCGTGCCGGGCTCGGCGTTGGCGGAGAAACGGAGATGAGGTATACCGGTGAACGGCAGCGCTGCGATGACCGGCAGACCAATGGTGCGCGCTCGCGGCATGCACGCCGTGGAGTGAGCCCGCTTAAGAGCATGGTCCGGGATTCGTCGGCGACAGTGGTGAGCGGCGCAAGCCGCATCCCGTTCAAGAGATCGAGTCAATTTCGACGATTCCCATGGCGCTGCCGTTCACTCACGATTCTGGAGCAGGCGATGGCGATGCGCAAGCGAGAAGAAGACGAGGTGTTCCCGAACGCAGCGGGGATCGATGTGGGCGGCTCGAGCCACTGGGTAGCGGTGCCCCGACAGGCAGATGACGAGCCGGTGCGTGAATTCGGGGCGATGACCGATGACCTGAACGCGATGGCCGACTGGCTGCTCTCGTGCGGGGTCGACACCGTGGCACTAGAGTCGACCGGGGTCTACTGGATCCCGGTCTACGAGGTGCTAGAGCGGCGCGGACTGGTGGTGTGGCTGGTCGACGCGCGGCAGATGAAGTACGTACCGGGACGCAAGAGTGACGTGCAGGACTGCCAATGGCTGCAGAAGCTCATGAGCCTGGGGTTGCTGCGCGCGGCCTGGCGCCCGGGCGATGAGGTCTGCGTGGTGCGCGCGGTGGTCCGTCAGCGCGAGGTGCTGCTCACCGAACAGGCCGACTGGGTGCAGCGCATGCAGAAGGCGCTGGTGCAGATGAACCTGCAACTGACCGAGGTGCTCACCGACGTGATGGGCATGACCGGGCAGGCGATCGTGCGGGCGATTGTGGCCGGCGAGCGTGACCCCAAAGTGCTGGCCCGGCATCGCAACGGCCGCGTCAAGGCCAGCGAGCGCGACATCGAGCGGGCGCTGACAGGCAACTGGCGCGAGGAGCACCTGTTCGTGCTCGGGCAGGCCCTGGCGATGGTCGACAGCCTGGCCCAGCGGGTGCTCGAGTGCGACGCGAAGATCGAGGCGTTACTGGCGCCACTGGGCTGCCACGAGGTCGAACTCAGCGGGCCGGGCAAGCGGCGCGGCAAGAACACCCCGCAGTTTGATGCACGCACGGCCCTGGCGCGCTGGGCGGGCGTGGACCTGACGCGCATCAACGGCCTGGCGGTCACCACGGTAATGACGATACTCTCGGAGATCGGCCCGGACCTGAGTCGCTTTGCCAACGTCAAGCACTTCTGTTCGTGGCTGGGACTGTGTCCTGGCACCAAGGTCAGCGGCGGCAAGGTGCTTAGTGCGCGCACCCGGCGTTCCACCAACCGGGTGCGCCAGGCGCTCAAGCTGGCCGCGATGAGCCTGTCGCGCAACGACTCGGCGCTGGGCGCGTTTTATCGGCGGTTGTGCTCACGTATGGACAAGCCGCGTGCGAATACCGCCGTCGCCCATAAGCTCGCCCGCATGGTGTACTTCATGCTCACGCGGGGCGAAGCCTTCGTCGACCAGGGCCAGCAGCATTACGAAGAACAGCAGCGTCAACGCAGCATCGATGCCCTCAGGCGCCGCGCGACTGCTCTCGGCTTCCAGATTACCCCAGCCGCGCAAACCCCTTGAAACATGGGGTTATCCTAATTGTTTCTCAAGAGGGTTTGCCGTTGCACCGGCTTGCCAACGCTTGGTCGCGCTCGACGAACACGGCGTGACCTTCCGTTGGAAGGACTACCGCGTGGATGGACGCACACGCAACAAGACGATGACGCTCGAAGCAGAAGAGTTCGTGCGTCGGTTCCTGCTGCAAGTGCTACCTGGCGGCTTCCACCGTATCCGCCATTACGGTCTGCTCGCGAACCCATCGCGGCGCGAGAATTTCGCGAAGAAACGCAAGTTGCTGGACGTAGTGCCTGCCGGTGTCGAACTCGGTGCCAACGTCGTATCCACCGTCGCAGTGCCGCCAACCTTCGTTTGCCGGCACTGCGGTTCGCCAATGATCATCATCGACATACTCCAACGCAGCAGACCTATCCGGGCACCACCCGCTGCCACCATCTTGGATGTGTTGGTATCCCGTTGCCAGCGATGCCGGGTCGACCTTCATCAGGGTGACGGTTTGGGGAGGCCTGAGAAAAGGACGGGCCGCTCACCGCCGCAACTGCCAGAAGTGAAAACGAACGCGTCATGGTCGTTCCTCTCATTTGATTACTAGGAATACAAAACAGGCACGCTCCGCGTGCTGACCAGCGCACTCAGGTCTATCGGTGGCTTGGCGATCGTGGCAGGTTTGGAATCTACTCAAGTGTGTGTCGTCGGCATTAATCGGGCCTCTATCGGAGCCTCGGAAACATGGTGGTTGTTCAGAAGGCCCAGCAACGAATCTCATGGTCGTCTTAGCGAATGAGCGATGCTTCACAGGCCTCGGAGGGGTCGGTCAGTTGGATTGGCGTGGAAGTTCAACACGCCAATCGCTGGACTCTTGTCAGGCGTAGGTATTTTCCGACCCTACCGTAACCGCGTCCCGCCCGATATTCTGCCTATGTCGGACTCGATGATGTACGCCTCCGGTTCCGCTGGTGCGATGAAGATCTCTTGAGAAGGTGAGTGATGGGTACAATTCTGATCATAGTAATTATCGTACTTCTGCTCGGCGGCGGCGGCGGGTATTATGCCCACGGTCGCTACGGTGGGGCTGGGCTGGGTGGCGTCCTTGGTTTGGTGGTGCTCGTTCTCGTGTTGCTCTGGATTTTCGGTGGCTTCGGCGGCGCGGGCAGGATTTAGACTGATCAGTAGGCCCAACAGGGCACAAATTCCCTCCCATGACAGGTGGGAAGTGCCGAGCGTGTTCTACCCAGCGTCCTGGAGGGCGGGAAATAGCCGGTCCTAATGGACTTTCGCTGGCTTACCGTCCGCCTCAATTAAGCGATACAGAAGCCTGCGGATGGCGTTGCCGTTCCCCAAAGGTGGATCCTCACTGAGGTCATGGCGGACAAGCTACTATGAACAAACCGACCATGCCCCGCTTCAAAGCAAAAAACCCTGGCATTGCCAATAAGGGATTTCCTGTTGTTTGCGTAGGGGGGTCGGCGGGCGGGCTCGACGCCTATATCCGGCTATTGCAGTGCCTGCCGGCCGATATGGGCGTTGCGATCGTCATTGTTAATCACCTGAGGCGCGTAGCTACCCTGCTCCATGAGATTCTCCCGCGCTACACCGAAATGCCGGTGGAGCTGATCACGGAAGGATTGGTCCTCCAGCCAAATCACGTATTCATCATCCCGGCGCAGCGCGATCTGCACGTCCTCAATGGCGAGTTTCGTCTCAAACCGATTTCGAAGCCGAGGGGATGGCCGGACGTCATCACCGTTTTTCTGCATTCGTTGACGCAGCATTGGCACGGTAAGCTTATAGCCGTGATCGTCTCTGGTTATGACGGCGACGGGGCAGCGGCGCTGCGCGGCATAAAGGAAGCGGGCGGCATTACTATCGCGCAGAAGCTTGAGACAGCTGCGGCGCCAGATATGCCCGAAAGCGCAATAGCGACCGGGTGCATCGATTTTGTTCTTTCACCCGAAGATATCGCACAGGAAATCGTCCGAATTGCGCACCAAGATACCTTGCGTACGCAAAGCGACACCTAACCCGCGCATCGACGAGCGAGCCACCCAGGCGCTTTACTTCTCCAGCCCCTTGCGGATCGTCAGTAATTCCTGCCTGCGTGCTTCGCTGGTTTCCGGATACGACATCTTGAGCTCGTCGAGGGCATCAAGGACAATTTGGGACACGATCAATCGCGCATTCTCTTTGTCGTCGGCGGGCACAACATACCATGGAGCATCGCTAGTGCTCGTCGCGCTCAGGCATTCTTCGTAGGCCTTCATATAGTGCTTCCAGAATCTGCGTTCTTCGACATCGGCGGCACTGAATTTCCAGTTCTTTTCCGGCTGGTCGATCCGGGCAAGGAAGCGCTTTCGCTGCTCCTCCTTCGAGAGATGCAGGAAGAATTTGACGATGCGGGTTCCATTGGCGTGGAGATGCCTTTCCAGATCCGAGATCGACCGATAGCGATCGTGCCAAAGCGCCTTGTCGTTGGGCGGCGCATCGGGAAGCCCTTCACTGAGGAGAATGTCCCGATGCACGCGGACGATCAGCACCTCCTCGTAATAGGATCGGTTGAAGATGCCGATCCGTCCCCGCTCAGGAAGATCCCGGGTCGTGCGCCATAGGAAGTCGTGCTGCAACTCCGTAGGGCTCGGGTGCTTGAAGCTGAACACCTGGCAGCCTTGCGGATTGACGCCGGACATCACGTGTCTGATCGCGCCGTCCTTGCCTGCCGCATCCATGGCCTGAAACACCAACAAGATGGAATAGCGGTTGGACGCGTAGAGAAGCTGCTGCTGAGAGCTGAGGCGCGCGACATGGTCCGCCAGTAGCTCCTCATATTGCTCTTTCGATTTGTAGACGGGATTGACCATCGTCGGCCATTTCCGGAGGTCTACATCATCGCCTTCCCGCACGCAGAAGTCTTTCGAACTGATTTTCATGGTCGTTCCTTTCGCCGGCGTGGCGTGGCCTTAAGTGATCTTGAGGCGTTGAATAGCGTAATGTTTGGTGGGTAAGGCGGGCATGGGCTCCCGATTACGATGCGCCGGTTTGCAACGGATAACCCCGGAAACTCCATTTGAAGGGGCGCGCCGCCTGATTCCGCGCGCGGATATCGCGGATAAATTGCTCGGTGCGCTCGCGCAGATGCGCGGTGCTGGTGTGGCTGGCATGGCGCGGCACACGGCGGGCGTAGAGAGCGAACCAAAGTTCGATCTGATTTGACCCAACTCGCGTGCCAAGGGGTGAAACAGAAGTGAAACCGCTTACCGTGCCTCGCGTTGAATGCCTGTCACACGGCCTGGGCGCGGTGCGTATTCAGATTATCCCAGATTACGTGCACCTGTTTGCCAAGGTCCGCGCGCGCACGCTCTTCATGAAGGCCACCAGATGGTCCTGCGTGCGCCGCTCGCGGCAGCTCCCAAGCACCTATCCGGTATGAACATCGAGCGCGGCAATCAGCACCAGGGTGCCATGACGGATATATTCAAACTCACGACGACGCAGCCGTCCCGGCCCGGGCGCGGGTCCCGGATCCTTGCGCTCGATGGCCTGAATGCTGGTTTTCTCGTCGATACTGAGCAATACCGCGTTTCTGGGGCGCGGCGGTACAGTTCGCAAATCACGTTGACCTTCTCGCGAAAGGCTGCATCGGGACTATGTAGCCATTGTCGGATCCGGTGCGGGCGAATGTCGCCGGCCTGCGAAATACGCTGCACATGGCTGCGGCTGATCTGCCCGACAATGCCGCGCTCCACGGGGCGCACCACAATATCGTCGAGCGTCGGCGGGACCTGTCCCTCAGCTTCCTGCGCTTCACACGCTAGCGCGATCAACTGCAGTCGCGTCTCCTGCGTGATCCGCGGTGGACGACCACTGCGATCCCCCTCCCGTATCCCTTGCGCACCTTGCCGCGCAATGCGCTTGCGCCACAGGCTCACCGTTTGCACGGACACGCCCATCGGGGAGCGCTGAGGAATACTGGTGACGCGCGCTGGACCAACATCTGCGTGAGTGGGCCGACGTGATGTGGCAGCAAGAGGGAAGCCCGGAAGGCCGTGCAGGCAAATGCCGGAACCGGCTCTAGGAGTTCGAGGCTCAGTGATTCGCTTATAACGGGGTACGGAGGTCAAAACTCTGCTGCCCTATTAGATAAGCTAACGACCTGAAACAGGCGTCGCGCTCGGCGCATACCGGTATCGTGAAGGCGTCGCAGCACCGAAGGTGGAAACCCGTTGACGAAACGCCGGCATTTCGACGCTCTGATCGCGTAATAAAATGCAGCCTTGCGAAGGTGACTTCGCCAAGCGTGCAATGTCCTAGCGATCGTTCTCGTTGATGAGAGACTTCTCATGACTTTTTTCAGACGGTTTCGGAACACATGAACGCGGTGGAACAGCCGCTGTACGCCGTGACGGTGACTGCCGCTGCGCGCGTCAGTACACAGGTGTTATTGATGCTGTACTGGCATGGTTTCCGTCTCGCAACGCCCCTGCGAATTCTCAGTGTGGAAATTCCGGCGCATGCAGTGCCCGGGGGACGGTAATCCAGAGCAACGAGCGGCTTTCGAAACCATCGATCAGGCGTTGCTCGATGTCGCCTGACCGGTGCATGCGTGGAAGGTGTAGCGAGACGGGCATGCGACGCGATTGGCGCGTCGGCGCACACGGCGTTGCCCTGCCGTTAGGCTTGTAGCGATTGCGTTGACGATCGCACCGCGCTAGCGCATCTGGTGGACGAAGCGCTGGACCGTGAAAAACTGACGCGGCTTGTCGCCGCCGAGGGCTATCTGTGCTGGACATTCCGACCGATCAAGAGAGAGCTTTGGCGCGAGACAGTTGGCGAGGACGACGCGCTTGGGGCTGGCGGCGTGCATACGCTATCCGATGACAGCGCGCCCAATGAAGGACGCGCACTCGGTTTCGCAACAACTTTTCTCGTGGATCTCATATCTGGGCAATGAGGTGGACTACTGCGCCGGCTCAACCGCGCCGTGATGACTAGTTAGGCCCGCTTCTTGCGTGATCCTTAGGCGGTCGAATTAACGGCTGCTTATGGAGATTCACCATGAACAAAGATCAAGTTGACGGAACGAGCGAGAAGGTCAAGGGAAAGGTCAATGAAGTCGTTGGCAAAGTCACAGGCGATACGGCCCAAGAGGTAAAAGGTGACATTCAACAAGGCGCCGGCGAAGCTCAAAAGAGCTACGGCGACGCAAAAGAAACCGTCAAGAAGAACGCGCCATAGACGGCGATGCTGAGCGCGCTCAGTCGCTAATAAATGAGGTGGTGCCCGCTCCTGCGGCGGGCATTTCTGACTTCGGGACCGGCCAGCGGTCGTGGATGCGTTTATTCGGCGAGCATCGCGAGTTTGACAAGTCGGTTACTCGCCGTTCATCGCGGACAACATACAAAAATGAAACAGCTCGATGCGATGGATGAATCTTTGGAGAGAGCCCGAGACAATGAAAATTAAACGGCGGGACTGGTCGATTCGCGCTGAGGCATTCGTTGCAGAGCCGCGATTTCGTCGGCGGTGGTAATCCAACGCAAGACCCGCGAAAATCTCGTGCGCGTCGATTGGGAAGTCCGCTCTCGGAATGTTGTCGCTTTTAATTTCAGTGAATTTACATAAATATAATGGTCAATTTTTTTGGGGTCTGTATGTCGGAAATACCGTGCCGGCCCATGAACGGGCTCGCGGATCAACGAGGTTGCAACCTCAACGGCAAAGTTCCAGTTCTGCTTAGGAAGACCTTGGATCGATCGTCACCTTGCTACCAGTTGAGTCTCAGGCCGGCTTCTGTCGCACGATGCCGATCATCATCGTCGGCATGCAGGTATTGACTGGTCGTCGAGATCGATTCATGCCCGAGGTTGTCCCGCACGTATCGCAGGTCAACTTGCCCCTCCATCATGTGTGAGCCCGCTGTGTGCCGCAGCCAGTGAGCGGACGCCTGGCGCAACCGTTCTGTTGCGCGCTCGCGTGCTTCGCCGGTCGACTGCAGATGTTCGATCGCGTTGTCGAACACCTTTTTAATGATCAGATGCACACCACCGCGGGTCAACGTCCGGTGGGTGCCACCGATCGGCAACAGCAGCGGTGTTGCTTCGCCGCTATAGGGCAGGGCCCCGAAACCGTACTGTCGGCGATAGCGCGCCAGCTCCGGAATCAGTTCGGTGGTCGACGGCAGCAAGCGCTCTTTGTCGCCCTTGCCGATGAGCGCCAGCCACCATCGGTCCTGGCGATCGTGATCGCGCCGTCTAAAAAAACCGCCCATCGGATTGCTCACGACTTCCGAAATGCGTAGCCCCATCAGATACAACAGCGAGATCAGCCAGCGCACCCGCGCGTAGTGTTCCTGCTCGCGCGCGGTGGCACGGGGCATCGCGTCGATCGAGGTTTTGACGGCCTGCCAGAGGTCGTCCTCGAGGAATCGCGTCACGCGCGGCTTGGCCTTGTGCGCCCGCTGACGCGACAGGGACAGCGGATTGCCGACTAGGTAGCCCGCGTTGACCAGCCCCGCGAACAGGGTATTCAGAATGACAAACGCCTGCCGCTGGCTGGCGGGCGAGAGCGGTCCTGCGAACGGCCGCCAGTGCGGCTCCGCCCGGGCCGCTTTACGACCGCTCATGACCCAGTGGCGGCGGACAAGCCACGACTATCGTACAGCCACACACCCGAGAAACCGCGCACGGGCAATTCGCGCAGATCGGTCCATGGCCGACCCCGTTTCGAAGCCCACACCTCGCCTTATGCTCGGTCGGAAGATCGCAGTTCGATCAACAAGCGCTTTGCGCGGTCCTGCTGCGAGGAAAAGAGGTCAGTTTTGTTGATCACGGTGTTGATCCGATCTTCCTAGTAATCGAGGTCCATCCCTTGAATACGGGCAATTCGGCCGCCACAGCGTGCTGTTTGACGGACCATGAGTGCCAAATGATCCAGCATGTCGTCGGCGCTTCGAGCCGACAACATAGGAGCACGACCGTTTGCCATGTTCGATTTCCATACGCTTTTCATTTGGGCCGATTTCTTTTGCGAGACTTTGTAGCACGCACTCGCCGTGCCCGATCCTGTCTACGGTCCCAAAAAGCCGACGCTCGTTGTCGATTAAGGCGGGTATACCGCTTGCGTGCAAAAGTTTTGAAACTCGAATAAGCGAAGAATCTAGCGACGATTTTGGGTTAAGAGCTTTGCAGGCACGGCTGGTGCTGGACTACTGCAATTCGGGGAGTTACTGATGCTTTCAAGTGCTGGCAAACTTCACCACCTTTGGACTAACCGGCGAGTGCAGGTCAACGGCGAACAAATGCGTGTTTTGGTAGTAGACGACAATCACAACGCCGCTGAAGCGTTGGCGACTTATTTATCATTTGAGAATCTGCAATGCCGCATGGCTTTCGGCGGTGTCGAGGCGATTGCGGTTGGAATTGCGTGGGCGCCTCACGCAATTATTATGGACATTTCGATGCCCGGATGCAGTGGTTTTGAGGCTGCGCTTACGCTGCGCCAGGATGGACGTACCTGCGGAATAGCCATAGTCGCATTCACTGCGTTGGACGAATCAGAGGTGCGCAGCCATATAATAGATAGTGAGTTT
Source organism: Caballeronia sp. SBC1 (assembly GCF_011493005.1). Taxonomy (NCBI): domain Bacteria; kingdom Pseudomonadati; phylum Pseudomonadota; class Betaproteobacteria; order Burkholderiales; family Burkholderiaceae; genus Caballeronia; species Caballeronia sp. SBC1. Next base: position 81,428 of record NZ_CP049159.1, on the reverse strand, counting down.
GACGGGTATTGCCAAAAAGGCCAAACCCCGGCCAATTTAGTTGCGCTTGTCATGAGTATGGCGTGCTGAATGCCTGGTTAGGCGGCAGGGTGAGCCGCACCGGCTTCCGAGGTTTTCCCGGAGGCCCAAGCTCGTATGAAGTACGCGCGATCGCGCGGTACGGTTGGTGTGAAAAAATTAGGGCGAGTATGACTCGCCGTGGGCGGCGATCAGATCGATCGCTGCGAAGATCGACTTCATGGCAGAGACTTTGCATAGCTGGGCGCACAAGGCCGAACGGGATCAGGGCATGCGGGCGAGGACGACTGCGCGGGAGCGGAGCGCAAGATTCGACGCTAGTCGACCCTGTATAGGTCAGTCTAGTGTCGCGACATGCGTGAACTGTCGGCGATTGCAGGGGGCTCAAGTCATTGTAAACTTGGGCGACTTAGTCGAAAATCGGGGGATGGAAAAATACATCGTTACGCTGAGCGTTGAAGAAAGAGAGCAACTCGAAGCGATTGTGAGCAAAGGTTCGCACCAATCGCGCAAGATAATCAACGGGCTCATTCTGTTGAATTGCGACGTATCTTCGGGGCGCGCGCGTCGCTCGACACAAGAGGTTTCTGGGGTGTTGCACGTGAGCGAGCGCAAGATCGACCGGGTGAAGAAGCGTTTCGTTGAGGAAGGCTACGACGCTGCGCTTGTGCGGCCACCGAGCCAAAGGATCTACGACAGCAAGATCGATGGCGAGCTTGAGGCCCGGTTGATTGCGCTAAGTTGTAGCGAGCCTCCCGAAGGCCAGGCGAACTGGTCGTTGAGGTTGCTGGCCCAGCGTGCAGTAGAACTGGAGTACGTGGATAGCCTCTCGCACGAAACGGTGCGGCGCGCGCTTAAAAAAACGAACTGAAGCCTTGGCGCAAGATAGGCTGGATCATCCCGCCGCAAGCGAACGCGGAGTTCGTAGCCGCCATGGAAAACGTGCTCGATATCTACCACCGCTCCTACGATGCAGCGCGCCCCGTGGTATGTATGGACGAAACGCCCCGGCAATTAATTCGCCAGACTCGCGAACCGATCAAAGCAGCACCGGGACGTCTCGCGCGAGAGGACTACGAGTACGAGCGTTGTGGCGTGTGCAATGTCTTCATGGCATCGGAACCCCTGGCCGGGCGGCGTCTTACCAAAGTCACCGAATCTCGGACCAAAGTGCAATGGGCCCACTTCGTGCAGGACATTGCCCAGGCCTATCCGGATGCACAACGAATCACGCTCGTGATGGACAACCTGAACACCCACGCGGCCGCCGCCCTTTACGAAACCTTCCCGGCGCCGCAGGCCAAAGCGCTGTGGGACCGGTTCGAGTTTATCTACACGCCCAAACACGGCAGCTGGCTGAACATGGCCGAGATCGAACTCAATGTGATGATCAAGCAGTGCCTGGACCGGCGCATCGACAATATCGACACGGTGCGCCGCGAGGTAAGCGCGTGGCAAGTTCGGCGAGATCAGCTTAAGGCACGGATTAACTGGCAATTCACCACTGGCGATGCCCGCATCAAACTGTCCAGGCTATATCCGACGTTTGAGGCGTGACGAGACACTAGTTTGTCCGTAGCGGGCGTGTTCAAACTGCGCTCGTTGACCCAATCAGATACGGAAATAGTGTGACCGCAAGCGATTGATTCAGACCCGCTGCGCGTGACACCTATCAGTATTCGTACAGGATTTGATAGGTACGGGGAAGTGAGACAGGCCAAACGAGCGACGGTGCTGTTCGACCTATAGAGTCGCCCCTCAACTAGCGCGTTTGCCCAGCAATGACGCGATCAGTTCAGTCAACTGGCTCAGATCGGCGGGTTTAACGAGGTGATGATCAAAGCCAGCTTGCCGAGAATTTTCTCGATGCTCGGCTTCTCCGTACCCGCTATGGGCGATCAACAAGATATTTCCTGAGCTCGACATTGCACGAATTTGACGCGCGACCTCGTAGCCGTCCATGCCGGGCAACCCGATGTCAAGGAGGACCACGTCGGGATGGAAATCTTGCACGCTCCGTAGCGCTGTTTGGCCGTCGCGAGCAACCTGTACTTCGTGTCCATCGAGCCGTAAGAGGGAGGCACTGCTTTCCGCTGAATCCGCGTTGTCGTCGACCACCAGAATCCGTTGTTCGACGTTCTGCAGCGAAGCGCCTGCCTTCTTCACCGGAACGTCGGGGAGTGTGCCTCGCGCCAGTGCGGGAAGCCGAACCACAAATTTACTGCCGTGCTTAAGGCCTTCACTAAACGCACGCACCGCCCCCCTGTGAAGCTCGACAAGACGACTCACAAGTGCCAGACCGAGCCCCAGGCCCGCCGACTTTCCATCAAGGGAACGTTCGGCTTGAACGAAGATTTCGAAGATAGTCGGTATAAGATCGGCCGCCATCCCGATGCCATTGTCGACGACGGACAGCACGGCCTCATTTCCATCGCGTTCCAACGAAATTCGGATCTGACCGCCGGCGGGCGTGTATTTAAGTGCGTTGCCAAGCAAATTGGTCACGACCTGCTCGATACGCATTGCATCCGCATTGACCGTCAATGCGTCAGTCGGCAGCGCGAGCGACAATTCATGCTGATGTAAGTCGATCTCGGAGCGCATAGCTTCGACCGTCCGCCTTACCGTCTCAATAAGATCGATCTGCTCAATTTTGAGGGTTATGATCCCACGCGTGATGCGCGACACGTCCAGTAGATCCTCGACGAGCCGGATTTCGTGATCGAGCTGCCGCTGAGCCGCAACTCGCGCGATTTCCTCAGAAGCTTTGTCGGCGCTGCCGCGTTCCCAGATCTTCAGCCCGTTGCGAATCGTGGCGAGGGGGTTGCGTAGTTCATGCGCGAGCATCGCGAGGAACTCGTCCTTTTGCCGGTCCGCGGTTTGCAGCCGACCGAAGGCCTGATGCTGCCGGGTGATGTCGTCGATCGTGAGTAAGATTAGCGCGTGTTCGGACCACACCACACGCACCGCGTTTAGTCGCATCGTACGCAAACCGATGCGCGGGAATTCGTGCGTGATCAGGAAATCCCGAACGACGGTGTGCTGTGGAAGAAGCTCCTCCAGCAACTCCCGCAAGGCCGGAATGTTCCACTGTTCGTTGCCCAGCGCGTAGAGCCGGGTGCCGAGTGTTTTCTCGGGGGTAGTCTCGAAGACTTGATAAAACGCGCGATTCGCCCGCGTGATGCGAAGGTCTGGCTCCAGCACAAGCATGGGTTCGGACATCGTCTCGACGATTGAATCGGCGTAGTCGCGGGCGCGCGTCACCTCATCGTGGACCGATCTAAGTTCCTGGTTGCGGTAGCGCAACTCATCGTTGGTAGTAGAGAGCTCCTCATTTAGCGATTGGAGTTCTTCCTTCGCAGTCTCGAGTTCCTCGTTGGTGCTTTGAAACTCCTCATTGCTCGAGAGTAGTTCTTCTTCACTTGATTTAAGCTCTTCCCTCGCGCTGTCATGTTCTTCCAGCATTGCCCGAAGTTGTGCACGCGTGGCGTCCAATTCGGTGTTTAGGCGTGCGATTTCCTCCTCATTATCGCTGTACATTCCTCCTTTCTTGCGCCCTCCCTTGCGTAGGGTCTGGAGCACCAATGCTTTCAGCGATTCACGTTTTCCCGCAGAGAAGTCATCAGACTGACGTGCCGGTGACTCAAAAAAGATGAGGAACCAACGACCTTCGACCTCAGCGACTTGTAGCAGGTGCACCTCGAGGCTGGCCATGCTCGCGCCCCCGATTGTGTCTATCCGTAGTTTCGACTTACGGACCACAGCGCCTTCTTCGCGGACCTGTTTTATCGCTTCGCTTACGGCTAAAAAAACTTCAGGCCGGGCGAGTCGTTGCAAATTGCTGCTTGGAGGACCGTTCGGATTGACCAGGAACAACGACGTGTCGCCTCGAAACTCGATGATGTTCAAGTCGTCATCGCAAAGCACACAGGGGGGTACGTACCGGGCCAAGGCCGCGCGATCAACCTCGCGCCGAATCGCCTCGGCACTCGTAGACGCCGGGCCGCTTTCGAATGAAGTCTGAGAATGAAGTGGCGCTTGCGGCACCGCCGTCGGCGTCAAGTGACCTGCGCTCGGTCGGCCGGGGTGTGGTTTCTTGCTGTAGAGTTTGCTGCGCTTACTTTCGATGATGCCGAACAGGTCAGAGAATGCGCCAACCGTTTCCGAAGGTCCCAACATCAGCACACCGTTTGCCTTCAGCGCATAGTGAAACAGCGGCATAACGCTTCGTTGCAACACCGGATTCAGATAGATAAGCAGGTTGCGGCAACTGACCAGGTCCATCCGTGAAAACGGTGGATCGGTCGCGACATTGTGACGAGCGAACGTACAAACGTCTCTGATTGATTTATCGATGCGGTAGTACTGCCCGTCACGCACAAAAAATCGCTGCAGTCGCTCAGGCGACACGTTGCGCGCGATGTTCTCGATATACCGGCTGGTACGAGCGGTTTCCAGTGCATCGGCGCTCACATCGGTGCCAAAAATCTGAACTCGGGTACTCGTGGCGCGTTCGCCCAGATACTCCATCAGGCAAATCGCGATTGAATACACCTCTTCTCCACTGGCACAGCCGGGCACCCAGATTCTGATCGGCTCGTTGGACTTTCGCTCGCCAATAAGGCGAGGAAACACAGTCTGAGTCAGCACGTCAAACGTCTCGGGGTCCCTAAAAAACTCAGTCACCTGAATCAGCAGGTCGCGTCCCAGTGCGAGCGTTTCTGCCGCGTCGGATTCAAGGACAGCAACGTAGTCGGCGACCGAAGTAAGCTGTTGTAGCGCCATTCGCCGGGACAATCTGCGTTGGATGGTGCCGCGCTTATAGTTGGTGAAGTCAATGTCGCAGGCATTTCGCAGCAGGCGAAACATGGGCCGCAGACTTGCTTCGACATGGTCAATTAGGGGGGCCGGCGATTCTCGTTGTGCCCACTCGGATCGCAGATGTTTCCCCAAGCGCATGATCTCGTTCGCAATGTCTTTTGGCGATAGCACGAAATCGACGCAACCCAGGCCAATGGCGGCACGCGGCATGCTGTTGAATCGAGCAGTCGCGTCGTCCTGGGCAAAGGTGATGCCGCCCTCATGTTGAACTGCTTGCAGGCCCAGCGCTCCGTCCGAACCACTGCCTGAGAGAATCACGCCGATCGCGTTCACGCCCTGATCTTTGGCCAAGGAGTCTAAAAGGTCGTCAATGGGCATTGGCGGCCCGAGGGTATCGTCGCGCGGCCGCAATCTGATGCAACCCTGCGCGATCGACATGCTAGCGTTAGGCGGGATGATATAGAGGTGGCCCACTTCTACGGCCATGCCTTCAACGGCTTCCAAGACCGGCATTGCAGTGCGCTTGGCCAGAATTTCAGGCAGCAGGCTAGGTCGCGACGGTGCCAAGTGTTGAACCACGAGAAACGCCATGCCGCTTGCGGCCGGAATTTCTTCAATCAGTGCCGAGATCGCTTCAAGCCCCCCAGCAGAAGCGCCGATCCCCACCATAGGAAAGGACGGCAGACTTGATTCATTTGCCGCTGGCTCGAGATTTGTCACCGTTACATCCCAAAAACATTTAGAGCCGACAGTGCATTGCCGCGGACTGAGCGCCTACCGACAAAACTCACCTGCGGTGTCGTAAGTTATTGCCAATCCTCTGCTATCCGATGGTCGGCGGATCACTGGAGGCGCAACTCTAGACCAAATCGATGGGCGAAAGGACTATTACCGCCACTCGGTGCATAAATCGCTCGCAACAGGGAAAGTTTGCGTCCTGGACCTTAAATTGCCGTGCGGCAGCGGAAGTTATTACTTTACTCGGCTTCGCTCATGGTAGATATCCCGCGTTTTCTTGTACTTATCAGTTGGGTTGCCTGACGATGAGTCGGCACCCAACCGTTCCCGCATTCTGTCAGCCGTTATCACATTCTCTTGGTCATCGCCCGTGGTTGAATGATGGGTTCTAGGAGCGCACTTTGTCATCTTGCTACCAATTGAGTCTCAGTCCGGCCTCTGTGGCCCGATGCCAATCGTCGTCGTCAGCGTGCAGGTAGGAGAGCGCGCCATTCCGGGGGCTGGCGTCACCGACCGGTTTTTCGACTATCAGGCGGCGGCGTTGCCTTTCCTGCGGGCGCGCAGTAGCGTGGAAATGCTCACCCCCGATTGTTCGGCGGCCTCCTAGTCTCACTGTGTCATAAAAAAACGACAGTTTCTTTTACGTTTCATTCTATAATAAGGAATCCTTATTTACCAGCGGACTGCAATGGAAAATCTGGAGAAGTTCGATCGCTACATCGAGCACCTGTGCGCAGCGTTAGGGCATGAGGATCGGAACGCCGGATTGCAGGACTATTGTCGCGGGCTGATGCTGCCGATCCATCGCAAGAGCGTTGAGCCTCTGGCAGCGCATACCGATCCGCTGCACGTCGCAGCAAAGCATCAGTCACTGCATCACTTCGTGGCGAAGGCCGGATGGTCCGACCACGCGGTGATGACGCGCATCCGCGACTGGGTTGTGCCAGACCTTGGTCTGGACAGTGGCTGCTACTGGATCGTTGATGACACGGGATTCCCGAAGAAGGGCACGCATTCAGTTGGCGTCGCGCGCCAATACTGCGGTCAACTGGGCAAACAGGACAACTGCCAGGTGGCGGTCAGTTTGTCGCTGGCCAGCGTTCGGGGCAGCGTTCCTGTTGGCTATCAACTGTATCTGCCCAAGGACTGGGCGGCTGACCCTGTGCGCCGCAAGAAAGCCGGGGTGCCCGACGAGGTGAGCTTCGCGACCAAGCCGGAAATCGCGTTGGCGCAAATGCATGAGGCGCTCGCCTCGGGCGTGCCCATGGGCGTGGTGCTGGCCGATGCTGGGTATGGCGATGAAACCGCCTTTCGCGATGGCATTACTGAACTGGGCATGCTGTATGCCGTCGGTATCAGGCCGGGAACCACGGTATGGGCACCGGGCGCCGCACCCCTGCCACCCAGGCCATGGAGCGGTCGCGGCATACGGCCGACGAAGCTGCGCCGCGAGCCGGGTCACGAGCCGGTGTCGGTCAAGGCACTGGCCATGGCATTGCCGCGGGAGGCCTATAGTGCGGTCACCTGGCGCGAAGGTACCAACACGGATCTATCCTCGCGTTTCGCCGCTGTGCGGGTTCGTCCTGCTCACCGCGATTACCTGGGCACCGAGATGCGCGCCGAGGAGTGGCTACTGATCGAGTGGCCCGAGGGAGAAGCCGAGCCGGTGAAATACTTCCTCAGCACGGCGCCGTCCGATGCCACGCTGGAACAACTGGTCTTCGTCACCAAGATGCGCTGGCGTATTGAGCGAGACTACCAGGAGCTCAAGCAGGAGTTCGGCCTCGCGCATTACGAGGGCCGCGGCTGGCGCGGCTTCCATCACCATGCCACGCTGTGTATTGCGGCTTACGCCTTTCTCGTCACCGAGCGGCTCGGTCAGGAGGGCGCAAAAAAAAACCGCGCTCGACCAGAAGCGGCTTCCCTACCCGAAGGTTACCTCCCTCGCGGCAGCCGGACGGGTCCAGCGCCACGTGCCTGACTCGATTTCGACGCTGCGAGTACTCATCGCCCGCGCGATCACCGGCAGGCTTCCGCGCTGTCCCTGCTGTGGGAATGTCAAGTTAACTTTGTGACACAGTAAGACTAGTAGGTCATTCCCTGCCTGATCAGGGATAAGCCTTTGTTCACCAGGCGCGGTATCGCGTTGGGCCTGCCAAGCCGCTTCCCTCTGGCGCGCGCATTGGCCAGGCCGGAGCGGACACGTTCCCGGATAAGCTCCCTTTCGAATTCCGCGACCGCCGACAGCACATGCGCCTGCATCCGACCCATTGGCGTACTTATGTCGATCTGGCCAGGTACCACGAAGGCCACTCCGAGCGCTTCCAGTTCCACCATTGTCAGGATCAGGTCCTGCACGCTGCGCCCCCAGCGATCCAGCGCCTGGACCAAGATCACGTCGACGGCGCGGGTGCGCGCCAGTTGCATGACCGCTTCACGCAGCGGCCGCTTTTGTGACGCGCCGCTGACGGTTTCCTGCATCTCCCGCACGATCTCCCAGCCACGGGCTTTCGCGTACCTGCGCAATTCCCGCCGTTGCCGGTCAGTGGACTGATCTGGGGTGGACACTCGGGTATAGACTGCCACACGCATGGTAAAAAACCTCTTCGGCTCCGGTACTGCGTATTTCGGCGAACGTGATCACCGATTCCGGTTTAACGTGATCAGTGAATCCGGAGGAAGGTGATCAGTCATTTCGGTTGATGGTGATCGCTGATCACCCGTTTCCGAAACGACTGATCATCTTGCCGAAACAGGTGATCACGTTCCCGGAATGAGTGATCACTGGACCGAAACAGGAACGCTATTTCGGTCTGGCGGTGGTGTTGCGTATGACATCAACGACGGGCGTTAGCCTTGTCTCTTTTATAGGGGACAGGTAATGCCGGCACATCGGATGAGCATGCGCAAATTGAAAGAAGTCCTGCGGCTGAAGTGGGTGTGCGGCTTGTCGCACCGCCAGATCAGCCGGGCCGCGGGTATCAGCGTGGGTGCGGTATCGGCGTATGCAGCGCGTGCAAGCGCGGCCAATCTGGACTGGGCGAGCGTCGAACCGCTGGCTGACGACGAACTCGAGGCCAAGCTGAGGCTGCCGGCCGATCAGAATACGCAGGCCCGGCGTGTCGAGCTGGACTACGCGCTCGTTCATCGCGAGTTGCGGCGCGCAAACGTGACGCTGCAACTATTGTGGGAGGAGTACGTTGAGGCGCACCTCGGCGAGCGTACCTATCGCTACACCCAGTTCTGCCAGCGCTACCGCGACTGGGCGCAGACGCTCAAACGTTCGATGCGTCAGCAACACCGCGCCGGCGAGAAGCTGTTTGCCGACTTTGCCGGGCACACCATGCCGATCCTGGACGGGCGCGGTGGCGTTGCGTTTCGTGCGCACGTGTTTGTCGCTGCGCTCGGCGCATCGAATTACACGTATGCCTGTGCGACGCGTTCGGAGGGCACGCACGATTGGATCGGCGGGCTTATCGGCGCCATGGAATTCTACGGAGGCGCCCCGAGCCTGCTGGTCCCAGATAATCCGCGCGCATTGATTGCACGACCTGACCGATACGAACCGGGTCTTGGCCGCACGGCGCAGGAATTCGTGAACCACTACGCGACAGCGATGCTCCCAGCACGGCCAAGAAAGCCCCGTGATAAGGCGTACGCTTCATACTGCACCTTGTGTGGTTGATGGAACAGGGATAAAAGTCGGTTCTGTCGAACTGTAGCGGCCTCCTTGCCCTTTGACCAAGACAACGTCACCGAGGGGCTCGTAGAGGCAGCGATGCAGGTTTCCGTATCGATGCTGGTGCACCACCCCGCGCTGGCCCCACAGGTAAATGGTAGTCGGGCAGACTCCGAGTTGTTTGGCGAGCTCGTTAGCTGTCACCATGCCGCGTGCGCGCAGGCGTTCGAACCGGCTCTTGAGTCGGTAGGCGGTGCGAACAATAGATACCTTCTTATGCGTGAACGATTCGCCTTTCCAGTTTGTATAACCCAGCGCATTGAGTTGTTCGGCGACTTGCCTATCCGAGCAGGTTTCGAGGAGTTCGTCGACCTTTGCAACGACTTCGGGCAACGTCTTGCGAATTAGCGCGATAGGCTTGGGCTTGTCGATCTCCAACGATGTCGTTCGACCGCCGCGAAAACGTACATGGATAGCGATGCGTTCTGCCTTTACCAAGGTTACGTCTTCAATGAGTAAGGCGATCATTCGTTTGCGTTCCACCGGCACCACGCGTTGGTCATTCCAGACACGAGGGAAGTCTTCGGCAAGCGCGCGAATCTGGGTCCGCGCGTCGCTGCTCAGAAGCTTGTGATCGGCATGCTGAAGTCGCTCGTTCTCTTGCTGCAATGCATCCAGTACGCGCAGACGCTCATTCCAGTCTGCTTCGAGTGAGTCGGCGACGAGCCGGTTCGTTGGATCGACACTCATATATCGACGGCGCGCAAGCTCGGCGTCGTAGCGCGCTCGAACTAGTTGCTTCTGACGCTGCGCCGCGGCCTGTTTGACGCGCCCCGATATCTCATCTTCGACCGCTAACGCGACCTCGAGCACAGCTGGCGCAACGCTCTCCAAAAGCAGCGAGCCGATAGCGTCATCGATGGCGCTTCCGCGAACCGATTGGCAGGGTTTGCCTGCACGACGTACCGGATTCTCCGTGCACATATAGTAGGGCTGAAGTTTATTATCGACCTCTTGATATCGTACGCGCATGCGTGCTCCACAGGCACCGCACACGACACGCCCCTGCAGGAGGCCGACACCCTCACGTGGCATGCTGCCACGTCGATCGAGGCCGAATCCGGTTAGATTCTGCTTAAGGGTAGCCTGGTTACGTTCGAACTCGTCCCAATCGATAAAACCTGGATGAGAATTCTGAATCAGCACTTGCCAGTTCTCGCGAGCAACCTTCAGCGATGTGGATTTGCGACCGGGACGGTATGCTCCGCGGGTGCGCCCGTACACGAACGCACCGGCGTAACGAGGGTTATGCAGAATCTGAATGACCCGGCAGTGCTCCAGGGGCCCCCAAAGCAGGTCTCCCTTCCCGATTCCGCGGCGGATGCGACGCGGAAACAGCCAGCCTTCCTGGCGAAATCGCCTGACCGTCGCGGTAGCGGATGCAGCTTGCCGAAACGTGTCGAAGAGCAACTGCAGCGCTCCCCGTACTTGTTGATCAGGATCGAGCGCCACTGAGCCATTCGGGTGATAAACAAGGCCGATCGGCAAAGGCACTTCCAGTTCGCCCCGGCGTGCCTTGTTCTTGATCCCGCCTTGCAGACGACCCTTGAGAATATGAAGTTCAGCCTCACTCATGGCGCCCTTCAATCCCAGTAGAAGACGGTCGTTAAATTGACCCGGATCGTAAATTCCATCTTCGTCCAAAATCAAAGTTTGCGTGAGCGATGCAAGCTCGATCAGGCGATGCCAGTCCGCATTATTGCGCGCAAGACGGGACACTTCCAATCCCAGCACGATGCCGGCGTGACCGTTGGCCACCTCGGCAACCAAGTGCTGAAAACCGTCTCGTTCCTTAGCGCTGGATCCGGACATACCGAGATCGTTATCGACGACGTGAATACGCTCAATTGGCCAGCCGAGCGAAACGGCACGATCGCGCAGTGCATATTGCCGCTTCGTACTCTCGGTATTCTCGAACACCTGTCGAAGCGACGATTGGCGAACATAAAGAAAGGCATCTCGCCGGAGATGTTCCGAGGTGACCTTCTGAGCGGAGTTAGTAGACATGGGCAAGCTCCTCGTGGGCGCGCAGCACGAGGTTGGCCAGCACGCGTACGAGCGCACCGTTATCCCGCACTGAGTTGGAATCAAACACGGCTGGGACGGCAACTTCGGTGCACAGAGCGTGCGAGAGTTTGATCGCGAGGCCGTTCAATACACCATGAAAGCGTATTGCGGCGTGGCCTTCGGAGTGAGGACCTGTGCCGAAGAGCTCGGCCCGCAGCGCTTCGTAGCGTCCAAGCGCCGACGATGGCGAAATAAATTGAGCCGAATCGTCTACGGTTTTTTTTTGCGCGCCAGCGCGCGTTCGATACTGCGTGGGTGGACCGATAGATCCAGCGCGGTTTCTATCTCCTGCGCGAGCGCGCGAGCGTGGATGGTGTTGTCGTGCTGTAAGCGCTCTTCGATGAACGCCATAACCGTCGAGTTGAGTTTGTGTGCGCCTTTGGGCCCACGCTGTTTCGGGAGCAGCCCTGGAAGCCCCTCGCTGGCAAAGGCACTCTCTGCTTGATAGAACGTTGGCCTGGACATTCCGAACAATGCGGCCGCCTCGGCCTTGGAGGCGCCGTCGACCTGAACATGACGCAACATCTCGTACTTGACCTGAACCATGTCGTCGGGATCGAAGAAATCGCCCGATCGGAACCAGGGCGCTTGTATTCGATCGGGATGAGGATTGAGGCCGCCGAGTTCGCGTAGTCGATCTCGCTTTGACGGCGGCTTGGTCATTAGAGGATCCGTTGTTGTTAAAATGACAACTAAAATATGACAGTAAAATCAATCTGTCAAGGATTTCGATGATCGATTTACTCTGAAATAACGGCAAATTGGAGCTGGATAGACTTAAGACGTCCTGGTCAATCAGATGCTTCAGCATCATGATGACGGCGTATTTATCCTTACACGAGCGGCGAAATTTATTTGACATCGCGAGCACCTAGCAAATCGTCGATTAGCGCACGCAATCGAAGCAAGTCGTCCGTTCTAAACGAGGATCGAACTCCCGAAGCTTGCGCGAACAAATCCGGTTCCGGCACGTCTGTCCAGGATGCCAAAACCGAACGCAGGCGCTTGTTCGCGTCGAAATACATCACCCGATCCTCGCCCCAGTTCAGCCGCCGGCTGACCAAAACGAAGCTATTTCCGTGAAGCGGGTGAAATGGATGGGTGATCTCGAAGAACGCGCCTTTGACTACGCGTTGTTCCTCATGACAGACAGTTGCTGACTTACGAGAAAGCGAAGGCCGAGGTAGCAGTTCAAGTGGTCCAGAGATGGGTTCTTGCTCGTCTGCGCAACCACCGCTTCTTCAGCTTGGCCGAGTTGAACCGCGCGATCGCTGGTCTCATTGCTGATCTCAACCAACGCCCCTTCAAGAAGCTTCAGGGTAATCGCCGCGAATGGTTTGAGCGGCTCGACCAGCCCGCGTTGCGGCCGTTACCTGCCCAGCGCTACGAGATCGCGACCTTCGTGCGATGCGTCGTCAACATTGACTACCATGTTGAGGTCGATCACCACTACTACAGCGCCCCGCACAGCCTCGTGCGCCAGCCAGTCTATGCCCGCCTGACCCGTTTCGGCGTCGAGATCCTCCACGGCGGCAAGCGCGTCGCAGCTCACGCCCGCAGCCACCTGCGCAACAAACACACGACGTTACCCGAGCACATGCCCGTAGCTCACCGCGCTCACCTGGAGTGGACGCCCGGGCGCCTGCTGAACTGGGGTGCATCCATTGGCCCCGGCGCCGAGGCGATCGTCCGGCACCTGCTGACCAACCGCCCGCATCCCGAAATGGGCTACCGGGCTTGTCTGGGACTGCTGGCGCTGGCCCGCAAATACGGTCGCGAGCGCCTTGAAGCGGCCTGTCAGCGCGCCCTCGTGGTCGGCCCCCTACACGTCGCTCTGTCCTCTCGATCCTCAAGTCCGGATTGGACCGCCAGGCATCGCTGCCGATCGAACTCACTGAGTGGCAATCTCCCGAACACGAGAACGTGCGCGGGCCTGACTATTATCACTGACCCGAAGGAGGTCACCATGTTGATGCAGCAAACCCTCTCGCAACTCCGGAACCTGAAACTCGACGGCATGGCCCGCGCCTTCGAGGAACAAGCCGCACTGACCGCTAGCACCAGCCTGTCGTTCGAGGACCGGTTCGGCATGGTCGTCGAACGCGAACTGGCTTGGCGCGACACGCGCCGTCTTGAACGCCTGATGAAGGCCGCCAGGCTGAAGAACCCACAAGCCTGCATCGAGGACATCGACGTCCGGCAAAGCCGCGGCTTGGACCAGCGCGTGGTTGCCACGCTCGCTAGCTGCGACTGGTGTTAGCGGCGGTGTAAAAGCGCATATAGATGGCGGCGGGCGATGAGAAACGTTCGCCGCCGACCGTTTCGCCGCCACCTTAAAATGGGTCGTCTGCGTCGGCGGGATGAGCGTTTCTGAGGTCAGCGCGTTGTTGATGTTGCAGTTCAAAAAGCTCAAGCTGGTAGTGCATACAGATACGCTCGCGCAGGTCATCCAGCAGTTCTACGACGGCGAGCGCCTGATCAGCGGACCAGTTCTCGGGGATCAAGAAGTTGAGCCCTTTTATGATCCCGGACGGTAAATGAACTCGCGTCATGGTTTTTTCTTCGCGGCTTTCGCTGCAGTGCGTTTTTTGGCGAGTTCTTCCGCGCGTTCGCGTGCCTCCTTCACACGATAGGATTCGCCTTCGATGACGACGACTTCGGCTCGATGTACGAGTCGATCGACCAGGGAGACGACGCAAGCAGCGTTAGGGAATACTTCCGCCCATTCCTTGAATGGCCTGTTTGTCGTGACCACTGTGCTGGCGGTCCCATATCTGCGACTAATGAGCTCAAATAGCAAATCGGCGTGGCGGTTTGAGTAGGAGAGGTAGCCGACTTCGTCGATGACCAATATATCGGGCGAAGCGTAACGGTTAAGCCTGCGACGCAAAGTCGAGTCACTGTCAAGTGCGGCTAGTTCGCCGAGCATTTGGCCCGCTGTAGTGAATAAAGCCGTGTGACCGTGAACGATTGCCTGATGGGCTAGATTGAGCGCAAGTGTTGATTTGCCAACGCCGTTCGGCCCGATCAATACGACGTTTGTTTGGTCCTTGACGAACTCCATCGTCATTAATTCTTCGACGACGGCGCGATCGCACCGCTTAGGCCACGTCCAATTGAAGTCGCAAAGCGGTTTGAAGCTGCCCAGGTGCGCATCGCGGATGCGCCGCTCCAGAGAACGGCGGGAGCGCTCGTCCTCCTCCCACTGCACGAGCGGCGCGACCCACGGCTGGGCGGCAACGTCGGACCAATGCGTCAGAAGGCCATAAAGGCGCAGTGCGTTCGCGCGAGTTTGCAATTCATCAGGCGTGTTCATCAGCGTCTCCGGAGATTTGATCGTAGGTGTCGAGCCGGTGAGGTGTCACCAGCGTGTCTTTCTTGCGCACGTGTTCGGGCAAATCAATGACGACAGGCGGCGGTGCCTGGCGCGTCTCTCGCCGGCGCTCCAACGCGAGACGCACCGGGTTTGGATGAGGTGCCGCATCGCTGGCGAGTGTTTCTTCAATTGCCGCCTGAAGTTCGGCGGCGCCATAGCGGTCAAGCAGCTGCAGCAAATGCGATGTAATGTTGCCCAGATTTCCACCGAGTTCAGCGGCGCGTTGCATGAGCACGTGGCTGGCAGGCGCTGCTTGACTTAGATGATCGAGGCCGCGGTGATGACGGGCCTGGCGTTTGATCTGAACCAGCTGTTCAATATGCGCGGCAATCTCAACCTGTGCGCCGCGATCGTAACTGCGCTCGTGGGTAGCGAGTAGCGTGATGCCATCAAGGATGCGTACCTGACGAGGATCGGCGCGCACCGTCAGTGTGCGGCGTACGTGCGTATGCGGGATGGTGTAGTCGTTCAGATCGAAGCGCACGTAAGGGGTCTTGCCAACGCTCACCTCCAGCTGCAGCTCACACGGATAAGGATTGTCGGGCAGGCCGAGCAGACTTGGCTGCTCACGCTCGAAGGCTTCACGCACGGTCATCGTCGGGTCCTCGCGGCAAGGACGATTTGCAGCAGGACCGGCGCACCAGAGCGTGGCCTGAGCATTCAGATCGTCAATATCGGTGAACTTGCGGGCCGCAAAGAAGTTCTCGCGAACATAGCGTATAGCGCGTTCAACCCGTCCCTTCTCATTGCCCCGTGCGACCGCGACCGGGCGGGGTTCATAGCGATGATGGGCGGCGAACGCAAGAAGCTGGGGATTGAAACGGATCGCGTCGCCTTGACGCTCAAGAACAGCGCTCTTTAAATTATCGTAGAGCAGCACTCGTGGCAGACCGGACCATGCTTCGAAAGCGCCCGCATGGCCCGCAAGGAAGCTGTCCATGCGGGCATCGAGAAAGAAGTGCAAGTAAATTTGGCGCGACCACGACAGGACCATTACGAAGGCCATCAGTGGTCGACGCGCGCGACCAATTTGCAGGTGATCGAAATGTGCCCAATCGACCTGTCCTTGCTCACCCGGCAGAGTCCGAAGACGCAAATAAGCCTCAGTGATCGGTCGGGGACGGTGCACCGAGATCAAATGCCGGAAGTGATGATGATTACCGCGGTAGCCGCGCTCACACACCATCGCATAAAGGCGGCTCGCCGTGAGCGACGGAAACTTCTTGAGCGTTTCGTGAATGAACGGCAAGTATGCGTCGATCTGCGAAGGCCGCAGCAGGCCACCCGTTCTGGGCAGTCCGGCCTGCGCGAGCACCCGGTGAACCGTACCGTGGTGTACATGCAATTGGCGCCCGATGGTGCCAGCACGCCATTTCTCAACGTGGTAATAGCGCAGGATTTGTGCTTCGAGCTCCGCGGTGATGCTCATGGGTCTTCTCCAGTTATGTCTGTAGTAGTACGAACATATCGAGGAACCCGACCATGCAATGCTCCAAGGCGTACCAATGTCGAGCAAGCGCGTTGACAGAAGTGGCACTGCGCAGGCAAACGCCTCCGAATGTCGGGCGCGGTTGCTTTGGCCGCCGTTGCCGGGTTCGCTTGCAGTAGAGCACCGGCGGCAGCCGATGGGGAACCCTGATGTGTCACTTTATTTAGACGCGCGCGATAGCGGCGCATTCGCTCGGCATGCGCGAGGCGTCCATTGCGGCTGCGCTGGTAGCGACTTCCGGCTTCCCGGACCCCGTTCTGACGGGCCGCGCCCGAGCAGTCGCCATCGCAGTAAATCTGGCCGCGATCGCAGTAGCGGCAGATGACCACCTGCGCACGGCAGCGCGCACAAACGTAAAAGCGGCCCGTCGCCGGCATCGCAAAATTCCGTCAATGCCGAGGCGATATCGACAGAGCCGGCCGAGCGTGCAATACTCATTGCACACCCTTGCTCCGTGCACGCGTGGGGTCTGACATCGGTGGGAACTTGGCGGTTTGAACCGGTGTCAGGCCGTTTCTCCGGCGGTAAGCTCTTGTTTTACCCCCTTCGTATTCTCGCGTCACCCAAACATCAGCCGTACGCAACATCGCCGGGCGCGTCTTTACTCGCCCTCCGGGCTCCCTTCGACGCGCCGATATCATCTCGCTCAACCGAAATACCCGACATCCTCACAAAAGTTCGAAATACGTCTCAGTCAGTGTTAAAGCGGGCCGCCGCCGTTTAAACGCGCTTTCTGACCGCCATTCACAACTGGATCCGCAACGCCCAGAACATCATCCTGAGTGGACCGACCGGCGCCGGTAAAACCTGGATCGCGTGCGCCTTTGCGCAGCAGGCATGCCGCCAAGGGTTCTCCGCGTTATACGTGCGCGCTGCGCGCCTGTTCGAAGAGTTGCGCATCGCCCATGGCGACGGCAGCTTCACACGCCGTCTCGCTCAACTCGCCAAGATTGACGTGCTATTGCTGGACGACTGGGGACTGCAGGAACTCGATCAGGGAGCGCGAAACGACCTACTCGAAGTGATCGACGACCGCGTGGGCTCGCGCTCGACGATCATCACCTCGCAGTTGCCCCTTGAACATTGGCATGCGTGGTTGCAAGACCCCACGCTCGCCGACGCAATCCTCGACCGGCTCGTGCATCAAGCGCATAGGCTTCCAATAAAAGGCGATTCGATGCGAAAGACCAACGCAAAGCAATCCGACTCATCCCCATCGTGATCACCTTCGTTATAATTCTCTGACCGCGCAACACCAACTTCCATACTGATCACGTTCACCGAAACGGCTGATCACCATCGCCGAAATCCGCACCGGTACCTGGATCTCCAATCCTGGCGGGCCTTTCAAGGCATCGTTTCGACCGTCAGAATTAAGTGACTCTGACGGTCCTCTACTAAGCTTAGGTGACTATGCCAAACGCAACCAGCGCCGTGGCTTACCGGCTCCACTTATGGATTCGCCAGATCAGTCCGATGATCTGGCGCCGGTTACTGGTGCGCAGCGACAGCACGATCGCCGACCTGCATTACACGCTGCAGATCGCCTTCGGCTGGAGCGACGCGCATTTGAATCTGTTTCACATCCATGGCCAGGATTTTGGTGTGTACCAAGACGGCGGCACCTGCTTCTCGACACATCCCGACCAGGTTCGACTGGGCGATTTCCAATTCCGTATCAACGAACGCTTCCGCTACGAGTACAACTTCGGCGACGGCTGGCAACACGAAGTGTGCGTTGACGCGCGCCTGGCATTGGACGACGGGCGTACCTATCCGTGCTGCATTGGCGGCAAGCGGCGG
Source organism: Caballeronia sp. SBC1 (assembly GCF_011493005.1). Taxonomy (NCBI): domain Bacteria; kingdom Pseudomonadati; phylum Pseudomonadota; class Betaproteobacteria; order Burkholderiales; family Burkholderiaceae; genus Caballeronia; species Caballeronia sp. SBC1. The sequence continues at coordinate 63,377 of NZ_CP049159.1, read as the reverse complement.
ACGCCGCCGGAAGACTGTGGTGGCCCCCTGGCCTTCATGGCACGACGGGATGCGGTCCCGTCGCGCGTTGAGGAATTACTCGGGGACATCGAGGACGACCTGGAAGCCAACGACATCGAGGCCATTCGGGATCGGGGCGTGGATATCGAAGAGTTGCGCGACTGGCTGACGTTGGATGATTTTGACCGGCGCGGGATCAACCGCCGGCTCAAGCAGTACGCGATCCACGATGAGGCCGGGTGCGGCAATCGACAGGAGCTGGCGATGAAAGTGCGAATCCAGGTAGTCATTGAAGCCGAAAACGGTGAACCGGAGAAGGTCGAGGAAATCGCCCGGCTGGAGCGCGGTGCGCTGCGGCCGGAGGAACTCGGCCTGACACTCGCGGAGGCGAAAGTGTTGCTACACGGCATGCAGCAGGCCGTGGTCACCGAGCAGATCGTGGAATACCTCGAGAAATTCAAGACTTGCCCAGACTGCGGAGCGCACCGGACCCGGAAAGGGCGACATCCCCTCGTTTATCGGACCCTGTTCGGGAAATTCAACCTCGTCAGCCCCCGTCTTTACGACTGCCCCTGCCAAAACCACGGCCGCCATAGTTCAAGCCCCCTGGCAGAGCTGCTGAGCTCGCATTGCGCGCCGGAACTGCTGTATCTGGAGACCAGGTTCGCTTCGCTGATGTCCTATGGGCTTAGCGTTGAGTTGCTAACGGAAATCCTGCCGATCGCCGAAGAGATCAGCTCCACGTCCATGCGGCGCCACTTGCGACGCGTTGCCGAACGGATCGAGGGTGAGCTGGGCGAGGAACAGTTCCAGTTCATTGAAGGTTGTCCCGGCGATTGGGCGAAACAACCGGCACCGGGACCACCCTTGACGGTCGGCCTGGACGGCGGCTATGTGCATGCTTCGGACCAGAAGTCGAAATCCGAAGGTTGGTTCGAGGTCATTGCCGGCAAGAGTGTCCAGACCGAGGGCGGCGCCAAGGTGTTTGCATTCGTCAACAAGTACGACACCAAGCCCAAGCGCCGGCTTTACGAGGTGCTGAAATCGCAGGGTCTGCAAATGAATCAGCAAGTCGTGTTTCTGTCGGATGGCGGCGACACCGTACGTGATCTGCAGCACTATCTCAGCCCGGAATCCGAACATCTGCTCGACTGGTTCCACATCACCATGCGCTTGACCGTCATGAGGCAGATGATCAAGGGGATGACGGCGGAACCGAAGCCCGACGACAAATACCCGGAAACTGCAACCGGGCTGGCCGATCTGGAGAGACACCTGGAAAGCCTCAAATGGAATCTCTGGCACGGCAATGTCCTGCACGCCCTGCAACGGATCAGTGACCTGGATGACGACCCGGGGATGCTGGAAGAAAACCCGGCGAACAGGAAGAAGCTGGAGAAGGCGGTACGGGAATTCCACAGCTCTATCGAAGCCAACCAGGCGTTCATTCCGAACTACGGCGACCGCTACCGGCACGACGAGACGATCTCCACAGCGTTTGCCGAGTCGACCGTGAACTACGTGGTCAGCAAGCGCTTTGTGAAAAAACAGCAGATGCGTTGGACCCAACGCGGCGCGCATCTGCTGCTGCAAACCCGCGTGCAGGTCCTGAACGACGATCTGCGGAAAACCTTCGCTCGCTGGTTTCCGGGAATGAGAGGGGAGGAACCAGCGGCGCTAAAGGAGGCGGCATGGAGACTCCAGCCCCCGGAATGGTTCACTCTCCAAGATGGCCCGCACTTTCCTGCGCCACATCCGAGTCAAATCGATCGATGAACTGAAGGAGCGCATTCTGAGGGGCATCGAGGAATTCAATGCTTCACCGGCTGTCTTCCGCTGGAAAAAGGTCGACCTCGGCGTGGCTTAATACGTAATGTTTTTGATGAAACGATCTACTAGTCGTGCTCGTGGTAATCGCCGCTGCGGTGGTAATCGTCGCCGCCGTGGTGGTGGTCGCCCCCGACAGGAACGAGGATGCACGCGCTCAGGGCGGCCATCAGTGACAGGGCGATCAGCATCCATACCAGTGCTCGCTTGTTCATGACTGTTCCTTCATCTCTTTCTGCTGGCGTGGACCGAAATAAGACTGTCGCACGACAACCAACCGGTCCCCAGCACCACCAGAAATCCGTGTTGACAGCTTTAACCGTGCTCCACGGTTCGCGGTGTCGTCCTTTTTGCATGGGCGGTACCGGGTCAGTGGAGGTGGCCCCCGAACAGCCCGAGCAGGCCAATGACGATCAGGTAGATCGCAACAATGTAATTCAACAGGCGAGGCACGACGAGGATCAGAATGCCGGCGATCAGCGAAACCAAAGGGCCTGCGCTCGTGAGAATGTGCATGCCGCCTCCGTAAGATCGAAAACGATAAATGGACGCAAACCAGCCGCGCCGGCGTGGCTCGTTACAGTGACTTCAGCTTCGTGACCTTCGTGCCGTCGAGCGCCACGCCGGCCATCAACCCGCTGTTCGTGAGCACGAACGCGTCGACCGGCGCCGTCGCGGTGCTCGTATCCACAGCGCCGTTCGCGCCGACCTTCAGTACCGCCACGGACGCATCGGCGCCCACCGACCAGCCTTCGCTATTGCGGAACCGGTCGAGCGCGTCCTCGGTCATGAACAGGAATATGATCGCCCTCGATTGCGCGCCGATCTGCCACCCGATCGAACCGGTTGTGGTGCTGTAGTACCCGACCGTGCGCCCGCCAACGCGCAGCGAGCCTTCACCATACTGGCCGCCGACGACGAAGCCGGCGTCGACGACCGACGGGAACACCAGCACACCACGGGCCTTGCCGACGAGTTCACGCGAGCCGTTGGCGGTGGTGTAAAGGCGTGCAAGGGTTGAGTCGACGCCCGCATCAATGGTGTGACGCTTGTCGGCCTGCTGCCTACTCGTGTTGGACTCCCCGGTCATCGTGCAGCCCGCGACCGCGAGGCCAATGGCAAGGATTGATCCGGACGCATTCAATATGAATCTTCTTCTTAGCATGATCTGCTCCCATTCATGTTAAAAAATTACGCCAGGGCGGATGCAGATGCGGTACGACAGCGTACACAGCCGCGAAGCCCGCCTACCATGTGCTGCCTCGTTTGACCCGCCACATGCGCATCGCGGGCCGGTCGCGATTTTTCCGATAAAGCACCCAACAACGACGGCCCGGGAATGGCCTGCGAAGCGGAAATTTCGCGCCTATATCCTGCCCAGAAGCAGCAACACAATCACAATGATCAACACCACGCCCAGCAACCCACTGGGCATATAGCCTCACGAACGGCTGTGCGGCCAGGTCGGTATCGCCCCGATCAATACAAGGACCAGCACGACGATCAGTATTGTTCCCAACATGGCATTTCTCCGGTTTCGACTCCGTGTTTCAATGAGCCCGGTTCACTGATCGGAGACGGTGAGTTCGGACGTGTCCACGCTCTTCACGCCTTTTACCTTTTCGGCGATGTCCTTGACGTGAGCGATGGCGTCGTGGTTTTCCAGGGTACCCTTTAGCACCACCACGCCGTGAATTGTCTTCACGCTCACATCGAAGCCCTTGCTGACGCTGTCAGCGAGAATCTCGGATTTCACCTTGGTGGTGATCCAGCTATCGGATACAACCCGCTCCGTCTTCGCAACGGCCTTGTGCGCCCCGGCCGATGCCTTGCTGCTCGCAGGCGTTTTCAGGTTGTTGTCAACACTCGTGACCCCCTCGACCGACCCTGCCGCTGCCTCCGCCACGGACTTTGCGTTCGCACTGCTCGCCGACCCATCGAGCGTGACTACGCCATTGGTGGTGGTCACGCTGATGTCGGATTTCTTGAGGCTCTCCTCACCCATCAGTTTGGCCTTCACCTTGGCGGTGATGACGGTGTCGGTGACCACTGCGCCGGCGCTATCGCTATGAGGCTGCGGATTGGATTCATCGCCGGTGGCGGCATGAGCCGTGCCGATGCCAAGGCCAGCAGCCAGACCGGCAACGATCAGCGCAGTGCGGAATGAAGGCTTACAAAACAAGACAATGCTCATGAGGCGTCTCCGATTTGTCGGTTGAACAACTTGCGTTAAGAAATCTTAATCTTGACCGCCCATAAGTTCCTAAGAACGTCGACTCGACTGGCGTAGGTCGTGTCTGTTACACATGTGGTGTGGTCATGCGGTCCTGGGTTTCTGCTGCCTGAACGGCAGAAACGGGGGACGAGTCACATAATTCATTTGTAGTGCGTCTGGCGGCTGCGGACTTGATCTAACTCAATCGCAGATAGCAAGCCCGGGCGAGCGCACCGCACGAAGCGTGTGATCGCGCAAGTGGTTGTTGCTAACAGATCGGTTCCCGTGGACGTTGCGCTACGACATAAACGGTGCCGGTTTATTCCTCAGTCGAGCGCGTCGCCAATCATGCTAGAACTGGCGCCAGCGTGCGATGGCCGCTCGTTGCCGTTAGCCGGTACCGAGTCGATTCAATTCGAGACGTAGCTCGGGCGGTCAAGGTGGCGGGCGTCGCAGGGTGAATGGCGTCGCTATCCCGGTCATTGTAAGTATGGCGCTCACACCTGCAGCGATCGCGAGTTCGTGCCCCGTCCTTATACAGGCCCCGGCTCACTCGATCAGCGGCTGTTTCACCACGAGGTCCGCGAGTCAGGGCGGTGCCACCTTCGCGAGTGCCAGGAGCACCAGACATCCCTTTCTGGCACCCATTCAGCGTCATTGACCTGGATCAACAGTAACAGCGAAGGTTCGGCGATACTTCCTGCATCGTAGTGTGTCAGGCCACCACAAGTCCCCATCCCGTGTCGAAGCCATCCGTCGATCCGGTCCCGCGCACGTCGTAAAGCGGGGTTCCTCTTCCACATATTTGGGAACGGTGGTCTGCGCAAGCAAATGCGCTTGCCGAGGTTTATATGAAATTCGCGATGGTCGTTTCCGCGGTAATTATTGTCACCACGCTGACCACTGGGACAGGACGTGCGCAGGGGACAGCACAGTCGATTACGACGAGTCGGGTCGACGTGGTCCAGTTGGCATCGGGATATCGGGCGTCAAAGGTCGTTGGCGCCACGGTGTACAACGAAAACAACGACAAAATTGGGACGATTGACGATCTGATCGTCAATCCAAAGGATAGCGCGACCTACGTCGTTCTATCGGTCGGAGGGTTCCTCGGAATGGGTACGCACCTGGTGGCGGTGCCATTTAGCAGCCTCCAGATCGCCGACAAGCAGATACTGCTTCGGGGCGGTACGAAAGACTCTCTGAAAACGTTGCCCGAATTCAAATACGCGGCTCCGTAATCATCGGGCGCTCGGGGTGCACAGCAACATCACCCACGAGATCAATCACGCACTGGAGGATTCATCATGAACAAGGATCAGGTCAAGGGCACTGCGGAGAAGGTAAAAGGCAAGATTAATGAAACCGTTGGTCGGGCCACCGGCGACACGAAACAGGAAGTCAAAGGCGATATCCAGCAAGCAGTCGGCGAAGCGCGCAAGAAGGTCGGCGACGTCAAGAAAGCCATAAAAGATTCCGGGCGGAAGCCGGCCTGAGCGGCGCATGTCGCGAGGGCGCGCTAGCGCCTCGAATGGAATCTTGACCGCGTTTAAGACCAACGGCGGGAATGGCAACGCATCGTACAAATGCTGCGTGCGAAATCGACACTCGCCAAATGACGGTGGCGTGCAGGCGGTGGAGCGCTCGTCCGGCCCAGCCGACAGGCTGGTCCGCCACCCCTCGCGTTGAGGTGCCGCTGAGCGATGTGTCTGAAGGGAGCGTCTCACAAATGCGTATTGCACAGGTCGCCCCGCTGTACGAAGCCGTTCCGCCGAAATTCTATGGCGGTACGGAACGCGTGGTCTCTTACCTTACTGAAGCGCTGGTTAATCTGGGTCACGAAGTCACCCTGTTCGCAAGCGGTGACTCACAGACAACCGCGCACCTCGTGCCGGCGTGGCCGCACGCGTTGCGTCTCGACCCAACGATCAGCGACACCTTTGCCCCGCACCTCCTGCTGCTTGAAAAGGTGCGTCGCGTCGCTCACGAGTTCGACGTGCTGCATTTTCACCTGAGTTACCTGCCTTTCCCGGCGTTTTCGGAACTCGGCGTGCCGTTCCTGTCGACGCTGCACGGACGCCTCGATCTGCCGGAACTACAACCGGTGTTCGACATGTTCCCGCTGGCCCCGGTGGTATCGATTTCGGATTCGCAGCGCATGCCACTACCGCAGGCAAAGTGGCTCCGCACGATCTATCACGGCCTGCCCGAGAATCTGCTGATGCCGCAGCCGAAAACGCAACCGGAATATCTCGCTTTCCTCGGACGTATCTGTCCAGAAAAGCGCGTCGATCTGGCCATTGAGATCGCAGCGCTAGCAGGGCTGCCGCTGAAAATTGCCGCGAAGGTGGACAAGGCGGACGAAGCGTACTTCAGAAGCGCGATCGAACCACTGCTGTCGCAGGCACATGTTGAGTTCCTCGGTGAGATCAGTGAAGCGCAGAAGCCCGCGTTCCTGTCAGGGGCGAGGGCGCTGCTGTTTCCGATCGACTGGTCAGAGCCGTTTGGCCTGGTGATGATTGAGGCAATGGCTTGCGGCACTCCCGTCATCGCGTTCAATCGTGGCTCGGTACCCGAAGTGATTGAACACGGAGTAACGGGCTATATCGTCGACGACGTTCAAGGCGCGGTCGAAGCGCTGACACAACTCGATGCGCTCTCGCGCCCAGTAGTCCGTGAGCATTTTGTCAAGCGCTTCAGCTCGGAATTGATGGCGCACCACTATCTGGACGTCTATACCACACTTGTCCAAGGAGCCAAACGTCCTCAATTGTGCCGGGTCGTTACGGGTTGAGAGACTTGTTGACGCAGATCATGGCCGACGCGGCATCGATCACTAAGCTCGAATCACCGGGTGGCGCAGCATACGGCTACCGTCGCAATCGCTGTCGCCGCTCGCCCGTCCACGTCTCACTACGGGCTTCGGCCGCGAACAGTTTGCCGATCAATTTAACAAAGCGCGTTGCAAGCAGATCAGGAGAGCGCGCTGCTTTGGGTACGTTGTCTTCGGCCTTCACAAAGTACCTCCTCGAATGCGCCCAGCATCCAAGATGCACAAGTTGATGCTGTTCGGAGATGCTGTTGTAGGGTTCGTATCCATCCGTCATCAGGACCGCGCCTTGGCGGATACCAGCAAACAATTTATCAGCCAGCTTGGTGCCACGGCCAGGCGTATAAGTGAAGCATCTTATTGGGATGCCCGAACCAGTCATCTGCGCCCAGAGATAACTTTTCGTTTGCGGCTTTCGCCCTTCCTCCTTCAGGACCTGGAACGTCGTCTCGTCGCAGTAGATCAATTGCGCATCGAGCAGCGCATCGCGCATCAGGTTAATCACAGGCTGTGTTGCGAGACCGATGCGGACCATGCTTGCGGCGAGTGTGTTCGATGAGATGTCACCACCGAAGCGCCACAGCAAGCCGGCCTGACGATAGATCGGCATACCGAACTGATATTTACCGGTGGCGATCCACGCGAGTGCCGATTCGGTCAAGAGCCCGCGGGGGATGATGCGTTGGGGCGCCGGCGTGACCTTGATGCCGAGATCGCAACACGGACATGCATACTTAACGCGTTGGTGCTGGATAACGCGAACTTGCTCGGGAATCACGTCGAGCTGCTCGCTGATTTCAACGCCGATCTCGACGAGCGCATGGCCATCATGCGCGCAGAAGCGTTCCGCTTCGGGAAGCTCATGCCGAACGGGCTCGCGCGGCAGATTGGGGTCGAGGGGTTTGCGGTGACCGCGTTTTTTACGTTTGTGCGCGCCGACCGTGGTCTCGGGGCTATCTTCTTGCGAAGGCGTCGCGTTCGTGCCAAGTGCTTCGGCTTCGTTGAACAGGCCGAGTTGGTCCAAGCTGCGCGATTCGCCTTTCGCGCCAAACAGTTCACGACGGTAGGCGCGTAGCCGCTCTTCAGCAAGGTCCCGTTCCGCGGTTACGAGACGCAGTGTGCTTCGTAGTTCATCGCTCTCGAGTCGAAGCGCCGCGTGCTCCTCGCGTATCGCGAGCAGTGCCTTAAGTTCGTCGGCGTCGATGGTCACGTTGATCGGCATACTGCTTAGACAGCAATGCTAAGGACGTGTTCAGCTCACGCGTGCATAATTTCGCTTCGGATGTCGTTGGACTGCGGCAATGTTGATGCCCTCAAGGAGCCAATGCAACTGCGCAAGGGAAAGCGTCACAATCTTGGCCTCGTTGTCAGGCCACGCGAAATAGTCTGATTCTAATCGTTTCAGCATAAGCCAAAATCCATTGCCATCCCAGGCGAGAATTTTGATCCGATCGCGTCGCTTGTTGCCGAACACGTAGAGTGATGAATCCATCGGATTCAGACGCATGGACTGCTCGACAAGAATTGACAGGCTGTTCATGCCATAGCGAAAGTCGACGGCATCACGGTGTACATAGACCTTTAGGTTTTCGTCGAACCGGAACACGGCAGCCTCCCCAGCATCTGGACAACGGTCGTCAGTTCGTCGACACTCGCCTCTCCGAGGTCGAACTCGACACCGTTCGACAGGCGCACATGTAGGGCGAGCGTCATCGACGGTGACGCAGGGGTGCGTGGCCGCGTCGGCGCAGCAGAAACGACGGGCACGAATGCAGGTGACAATTCCACAGACGGGGTGCGCATATGCGAATTCGGCATGTCGATGAGTACGCCGTCGATCACCACCGCCGAAGGTCGACTAGGTTCGGCCGCGTCGTCATCGTGCGATACCGATGAGATGCCTTTCTCTCGATCTATCAGGTGCTTCGCGATCCACTTGCGCAGCAGGTTCGCGTTGATTCCGTGCTCTTGCGCCAGTCGGGCAACCGACATGCCCGGTCCGGGACGCAGCGCGGCCTCAACGAGCGCAAGCTTGGCTTTTGCGTCGTAGCGGCGACGTCCATCGCGGCTGCGTCGAACTACTCTTAACTCTGAGTCTTTGCCCGGCATAGGTGTCCACCTCCAATAGGTGGACACCTATGCTCCTCGCTCTCTTCTACAGTTGATAGACGTCAGAAATGGACCGCTTACGTTTTTCCGGCATGGCATCACGCCGACCGCCAACCGGCTCTATCAACTGGTGAAGAAGGGCAGCATGAACGCGCCGGCCGAGGCGCTGACGCGCTTCTGGGCCACCCTGCGTGACAAGAGCCGGGTGCGTATCGAGCATCCCGACCTGCCGGTGGAGCTGCAGTCCGCGACGGGCGAACTGGCGGCCGCGCTCTGGACGCGAGCGGTCGATATGGCGCAAGACCAACTGGCCGCCGCGCAGCTCGAGGCGCAACGATCCGTCGCGGAGGCGCAGGCCGGGCAGGCGAGGGCAGAGGCCGAACGCGACCAGTTACGTCAGGAACTGACGGGCAGTGCCGCCGCGCTGGAGGGCGCGCAGGCCCGCATCATCGAACTGGACCAGACGCTGGCCATCTCCGTCGCTGCGGTGTCGACGCTGCAAGAGCAGGTAGAACTCGCGCGCGAAGGCGAGCAGAAACTGCAGCGGGCGCTCGAAACCGCCCGGCAGGACTTCGCTTCTGAACTGGACAAGATACGTTCCGACGGCAAGCTAGCTCAGGAGCGGCTCAAAGCCGCCGAGACCCGGGCGCTGCTGGAAATCGACCGCGAGCGGCAAGCGGCCGCACGCTTGCAGAAGGACCTTGATACGGTTACCCGTAAAGCGGAGCAGGGCGTCAGCCGGCATCGGGAGGAGGTGCAGAAGCTGCAGGGACAAGTTGGTGATCTGCGTCAGCAGCTCGGCGTGTTGGAGGGCAAGCTTGACGCGCTGCGCACCGCCAACACGCGTTATATTGATGAAGCGACGCTGGCGCGTGAGCAGCGAGACCAACTGGCGTTGTCGCTGACGCATGCCGCTGCCAAGCAGAAGATGCCGACGGCGAAGCGGACGGCCGGCTCGCGCACAAGCAGTGGGCCGGCTGTCAAATCACCGCGGACACGCAAGGTGTGATTTTACTGGGATGGATTCCGCGCGGACGAAGCACGATGCAGGGTAATCATCCTTTTCGTGCAGTTTCTGGTGGTCATCGCCCGCAGAGCCCCGTCCAGAAGACATTTCCTGTGCTGCAACATTTCCTCGAAACACGCATTCACCAAGCCTCTGAGAAATAGGCGTTTTTAGACACTAACCGCCAGAACCTGCACGAAGAGGGCGACTACCCCGTGTCGGGCGTATCACTCCTGCTTGTTCAAGGTGCGAACCGAAAACCCAGCGGAGCTAAATCTTGACGTGCGTCAACGCGAAACTTTATAGCATACCTAAACTGAAATTGTGACCCGAAGAACGTTTTTAATCTTATGGTCGAAGACTGTTGGGCTGAAATGGCCTCGGACTTGCAAACCTGCGAGCGCAGCCCGCGGATTGGACAATTGGGAAACTTATGCTTACCGGTACGGTAAAGTGGTACGACGAGAGGAGAGGATATGGTTTCGTCGAGCCGGACAATGGCAGCGAGTGTTTATTCGTATGTCGTTCGGAAGCGAGTGGCAACCTGTTTGCAGTGCTGCGAGAGAACCAGCGAGTAGCGTTCGAAATCGAGCAGGGGCCGAAAGGTAGTCAAGCGGTGACTGTTCAGATTCGATAAGCGACCCGCCGCGTCGGTGTGCTACCGATGTCGGCTATCTTAGTAAAGGTGAGCGACCGAATCAATGCGCTCACATCGTATGGACACACTTTCCATGAAACGCGTTTCGACGAATAAGATCACGTCCGATATCGAACTGTTGAATGGATGTGCCGACAACCTCGTATCTAGTGACAAAGATATCGTTGCGCGAGGCTCGATTTATTTAGCTGGCCATGAGATTGGTTGCTGGAACGTGCGGACTGGAAGCCGCTGGTCTGCGTGCCTAACGGACACACATGATTGGATTCAATCCAATAGCAAAGATGGCCTTAAAGGAGCCATAGCTACGAAAGTCGACTCACAGCCGTTGCCCAATTTTTCATAGGGCGCTATCAAATGTGAACCGCAACACCTGTCTCGTATAAGGTGGATAATTTCGTGGCTTGGAAAGATAATGACAACAGGAATTGTGAAGTGAGTCAATGGAACACCTCATCAAGATGCCATGTGGTGCCAGTCTTGCGACGGGCCGCTTTCACTTGGTGTGCGAAGCCGGCGCCGAATTTGTCACACCATCAGCGGACCGTTTCATAGCTCACGACGATCCCGCGCTCGAACAGCACCTCTTCGATGTCGCGAAAGCTCAACTGAAACCGGAATACCAGCGCACCGCGCCACTGATAACTGCGCCTGGGAAGCGATGACCGTGATACAGCGGTTTAGAATTCTTCATCACACGATCTTCGGCGACCGCTCCGGGAATGTGACAAAGCTCCAGCGACATCCTGTTGAGGCGTGGCGTGGCAGATTTTTCGCTCGGCGCTTACTTCGCTCACGCGAAGATTATTCAAGAGAATCTGAGCGCGCCGACCAGCGAATCGAATGCTCCTCCGCCGCCACGGGCCAGTTCGAGCGTGAGGCCGACGCAATCGAGTTCGCCCACAAGTGGGCGATCGACGAGAACTGGACTTCGCGAGACGGCCACGATCCCTCGAAAAGATTCGTTGGAGACAGTTATGCAACCTTGCAATGCTTGTCGGGAATTGGCTGGAAAGCCATCAACTGCGCCGCCGCACGGCGACCTCGCGGCTTCGGGCTTCAGTGCGTTCGGTGCTCCTCCTAGCCACACGACGAAGGTCAGTAGCAACTGGTGCTGCACAGTCTGCGGTAGCCGGTTGTATCAAAACACAGCGGACGGCGACCCTCCGAGCGAGTGGGCGATAGGTGAGCGCCCGTTAGACTGGCCCGAGAAAAGGGGCGAGTGATGGTTCTGACACAAGAAGGAATTTGCCGCTCGCCGCCCACAATATATTGTGGCTGTTGAAACGAGGCGGGCGCGTCCTGTCGCAGTCGTCCCGCTCGAAAAATCCTTACTGCGACTAAACTGATTTATGCGCTCCGCGTTACTTTTTTAGGCTGGGTGGCAGCTCACCGAGCTGATGGAACACACTTAGCCAGTCTTCGAGATGCCACGTTTTGGCGATGCGACCATCGCGGAACTCGTGGAACGAGTGGATCGCAAACTCGATTGGTTTGGATGTTGGTGGGATGCCCTTCAGCGGCCCTGACTGGGTTCCGCTGACTCGCGCACGCACGCCAACCATGTTTCCGTGGACCAAAACATCCAAGACGGTAATTTTGATGTCCGGCAGCGCCAAAGTTAAATCCGCGAACACGGGAACCATTTGGTCAGGCCCCACGTTCGATCCGAAGGAAGGGGGAACGTATTCCCAATCAGGCGTTACAACGGTCCTAAGTAGCTCAACGTCTTGGACAGTATGCGCATGATAAAAGAGCTCGATGGCCTGCCGCGTGAAATCGCGCGCTACATGGTTGGTTTTGTCCATGGCATCACCTGTCGCCGACCCTAGGTTGCATGAGCCATAATAAGACACTTGATCGGGCTACGGTGAAAATAGGAGCGGCGAATCCATCGAGGTCGGGTCCGTCGAGGAGGCACAGCGCCGGCGTATAGGCCGGTCCGCAGATCAGCGGGCCCGCAGAGTCGCGCTGCAACGACCCCCATTTGGGCAGGTCCAGTCCCCGTTACCTTCGCGCGACCATTTGCGCGACTCTGTGCCGAGCCCGTGGATCGCGTTGGCGCTGGGGTCAACGCGGTCGACCGTGTCGGCGGGATGAACGGTGATACGCATCAGACTCTCCATGTCGGTGTACGGTGCAAGTCGGCATCGTCCGCCGGCTCATTGACTTGTACCCACTGGATCGGCGGGCGTCTTCAGATGAGAGCTGCCCATCGCGATCTACAGGGAGCTGCGTCCCATGTCGCCTGCGCTGCCTCGACGTATTTCCAGCTCGATCATCCGGTACGTTCCGGGAGAGGGCTACGATCCGCTTGGACGATGGAGCAAGAAAAGGCGCGTCAGTCGTACGGCAGAACATGCAATGTTGCTGGTTCATGAGTTCGGCCGGTTCGGTGGCAACGGAGGCGTTTCGCAAGATGCGAACAAAGGAGAACTGTAGACACCCGCAATGAAATAGGTCAACAGCGCATTCCCGAACTTTTCATCCGGGAGGCGCTTAGTATCCGGATGGTTTTCGAATTTAGTGTATTGAAGTCGAGCTGCTAGACGATTTCTATCTTCGCGAGGGGTCAGCATCACGGCCTCTTCGTCGATGATTGGGACATGCGGTGTCTGTCAGGATGCCAAATTTTAAGAGTGTCGTGAAAATATCACTGATTTGCATGACTAATTATTGAATACAATGGAACAGCCAAGAACCTTGCCCCGCGAAGCTTCAATTCCGGAATCGTAGTTCCGGTCGATCTTCAGTTCCGAGTCACCGCTTTGAGGATTGACTGTCCGCGGACGGTCAGGTGTAGGTGCCAGCCGCCAGAGATCAGTTCTTCGAAGGAAACGAACTGGTGCTCAAGCAGGGCATCCAGATCGCCACGGTTCAGGTCGGCTTGATTCTGCGCGTCCCTGACGAGCATCAGGGTTGCGAATTCATGTGGGCTGAGCATTTTCATCTCCTCGCAGGTAGTGAACTCCAAAGAACAGTTGTTTCGCTGCCATCCCTTCAGCGTACGGCGGTTGGTCGGCGCGTTGCGAATCCCTGACAGTGGCGAGCCAGTCAACACTGTGTCTTTCCGAAAACATGTATTTATAGTAGATTTTTTTGTCGGTCTGTCGATGCGCATTTTGTCGCATGTGCCGAACCCCTTACGCGCATGCCGCGATTCTGGTGCAAATAGCGGAAATGGCCGATGAAGTTTGTTTTTGATGGGATGGCTTATTGAGCCGAGAGGACCGCTTTCCAAATTGCAGGCGCAGTATTGCCTTTGAAGTGCAATTCGGTAAGGTCGAATTGCACCTTGCGAAGCGACATATTGACTCAATAATCGCGAGCGCAACCGAGGTGTCAAGTTGAGGTGTCAGCGACGCCATAGCGTAGAGGGCGCGAATTTTCTCAGAAAGCGGACGGATCTTGGGTAAGCTCAGTGAAGCGGTGCAACGTGGCAAAACGTGCGGTGGGCTGTTTGCGATAGAGTGAGGCGAGCAGTAAATGTCGCTCGAGCGCGAAGTGCTGCTATATCGGTCCGAAGCTCGACAGAAAAGCCTGCATGCGTTCAGGAACCCGGAAGCCACGCATGCGCGACTCGCGTTCACGCTTCGGTTGATGGCGTCTATTTGCACCGGAGCCCTTCGCCTGATCTCGTCCGGGTGTCCATACCACAAAAGAACTAGCATGGACGCCACCGCATTGATGGAGATCCACGGTGCACGGACATGGCGGTTCTTGGGGTCAACGCCCGCCCACCGGATAAATTGCGAGTCGTTTATCTGGATTGCAGATAGGCTGCAACCGCCTTGGCCTGGTCGGCGCTCAACGTATGCGCGACGGCGCTCATCACCGGTGCGTTGGCGCGCGTGCCGTTCTTGAATACCTCGATCTGACGCAACAAATACTCCTGGTGCTGCCCTGCGAGGCGCGGGAACGTGCCAGCACCCTGGGCTTGCGGACCATGGCATGAAGCGCAGGCCGGCACCCCCTTGTCCGGCACGCCATGCTCGAAGATTTCCTGGCCGTTTGCCAGTAAGGCGGCATCGCCCGCTGCGCCTGGAATCGCCTCCTGGTGAGAGAAATATTCGGCCAGCGACTGGATGGTTGAGTCGTCCAGTTGAGATGCAATGGCCCACATGTATGAGCGCGCGTCCGTCTCGCCGCGGGCATGTTCGCGGAACCCCTTGAGTTGGGCGATAAGGTATTCCGGTGTCTGGGCATTCAGCCGCGGAAACATCGGCGACTCGCTGTGACCATGCACGCCGTGACACGCAGCACACAATTGTGCGGCCACGCGGGCGCCATCCTCGGCCCACGCGGAGACGGGTCTCAAGAGCAGCGCAGATACCACAAGCAGTGCAGCCAGCGGTATCCGTGAGGTAGGCAATTTTTTCATGCGGGCTCTCGTCAGGCTGTGCGGGTTGAACATGCTGGTTGCCGAGCCAGTGCGTCAGAATACGAACCATCCGAGCAGATACAACGTGTTGTTGTCGCTGGCATTTCGCCCGCTGCCGTCATAGTTGAAGCGCGCACCGTTGAACTTGAGGAACCAACTGTACTGCACCGATAACTTAACCTGGGGTAGCGGAAGGTAGTCAAACTCGAGAATCACGCCACGGGTGTCCGGAAGACCATTGGCGCTGCCCGTGACTGGCACGGGCCCGTACAAGCCCGGATCCGGGTTGCCGGTAGTCTGGAAGAACGCGAGCGTGCTGCCATATTTGCGTTGGTAGTAGTAGGACACCTTGGCCTTGAAGGTGTCGAGGTGATCATTTGGGTTGGACGGCGTGGGTCCTGCGCCGATTCCACCGCTCGGGTAACTGGCGCTCCAGTTCTGCTTTTCATGAATCCAGGTGGCCTGCGCAGTGATGGCGTGCGTTAGCGTGATGAACTGATATTGCGCATCCAGCGCGTAATCGGTGAATTTGTCTGTAGGTGAAACAGGGATGGTGTTGTCCGGATATTTATTTGCGATCAGACCATATGTCCCCACCATCAGCGAATGAGGACCCCATTCCGCGTTATACGCGAGCCGCCAGTAGGGATTAGTGCCATTCAGGCGTGCTACACCACCAGGTGTATTTATGTCCTGACCTGTACGGAAGAATGAGAACATCTGATCAGCCGTACGGTAGAGGCCGAACTCAGCATAGATACTTCGTTGCCAGAACATGTAGGCGGTCGCGCCGGCTACTTGCTGGGCCAGGCTGCCGTCAATGATCGTACCTGCCATGGGCGTAAGTGACACGCTACTGGACGCGTAGGGAAATCCGAAAGCGGGCGTACTGTTCCACACGTCCGAGACGGTGGGGTTGTTGTTGAGCGTCATCCCATAGATGAAGTCGATGTCGTTCTGGGTGAAATGTCCAGCTGCCCTTATGTCCGTATTGTCGATGCCGCTATGGTGCGCGACTCCGTCGTAAGTCCATTGCGAAAAGGCACCCACGGGGCCTGCGATACGTCCGCCATAGAACACACTCGCCTGTTGAAGTACGATGTCTTGATTGCGGGCAAAGTCGTAATACGTGCTGTTGATCGAGCGGGTGTTGGTTTGTGACACCTGCGCCATCGCCGCGAGCGGAATGGTGTTGTTGTTCGACAGCGTGTAGCCGGTCATCTTGAAGAAGCGGCCGAACGGTGTCAGTTCGGGGAAGCTCACGTGACACGCCACACAGGCGAGTCCGGTCTGGCGGGCAAATGCGGGAAGCGCACGGGCCTCCGAACAAAATAACACCGTTCCTAAGACCAGCGCCAGCAGCGCAGCGACAACGCTTTTCATCTGGGTAACCATCGCGTCCCCTTTGTTGTTCTTGTTGCGCGTCGACCGGCAATTGTTCGCCAACAGTGAAGCAGCTTTCTGTACTAATCTATAATTAGCATTTCTACGTATCGATGGATATTTTTGGCTGTGATGAGGCTGACTATCAAGATCGCCGACCCGCGTGCTGACCAATCAATGCATCGAACTGAAAGAACCGTTGGTCAGACAGCGGGGCCGCTGTGACTTCCTGTCACAGCAAGTACCTAATGAGCCACGTGCACCGGCTTGCATGTCGGTGCACGTGGGGAACCGAGCGTGAAGAGCCTGCTGGCGCTCCTGCGTAAATGCCCTCAAATATAGGAGCGACCCGCCGCCGCGTTTTGACCAAGGTCAAAAAAAGCACCGAGCAGTTGCTCGGTGCGCCCAACAGTCTGGTTTCAGGGGGGCTGACTAGTCCCGCAGCGGGTAGCAGCAAAGGACAAGGTGTACGTCGAAACGATCAAGCGATGCATGCGGTGGACAAGGTCCTCGTGGAGCGGTTGCTACATCTTCGCTTGTTTGAAGGGTGGTCGGTTTCGCGACGCCCACAAGTGCTTTCCGGCACGACGTTGCGTGGTCTGGGCGGCGGTCCCTAAGATTTCTCGGGCGCGAGGCGTGGCAAGTCGTGGGAATTCGAGCCCAGTTTACTCGCCGGTGTCGTGGTGAACACACGACTTACGTTCAGGCTTTCTTCACATATGCGCTACACCATCCCTTTGCGCTTACTTGCTTGCCGCTGAAAACCGAACATGGGCCCTCCGCATCGCCGGGCTTGCCCTGGTAGAGCTGACAATTCGCACATGCTTGCCCAGCTTGGTATTTCGGATATTTTGCCGCATCTGTCTGCGTGGCATCTGATTTGTAACCGAGCGTTTGAGCGGTACGGTCGCTCTCTGAGAGTTCAGGGGCGGCCGCTCGCGATTCGTTGTGGAGTACCGCGGTTGAGGCCACGGACGCGGCAAGGATTATGAAATGACGGCGGGAGGTATGCACGGGGAGGCTCCTTTTTGTACTGGTGCGGCAGCTGGCGCGTGATGCGTTGGCCCGCGCGGAAATCCGCAGACCTTCAAGGCGCAAGCAGGACACTTGAATGTTGCCAAAGCGGATCAGCACCAGGTTGATGTAGGTCAAGCATACGTGCCTGCGGCGGCGCCAAGCTATCACCATCAATGGAACGCAACCCGCCTAACGGGCAGGGAGATACACCCATGGATGAAAGACTGAAGAAATTTGTGCTGGAGGTCCTCGAAACAGGTCGTGATTTGTCTCTGGCGACGCTGCGTGAGGACGGTTACCCGCAAGCGAACGCGATAAGTTACGCGAACGATGGTCTGATTCTTTACTTTGGCACGGCGCGCACCAGTCAAAAAGTCAAAAATATCCAGCGATGCAATAAGGTGTCGACAACGATAAGCATGCCGTACAACGACTGGAGCGAGATCAGAGGAGTTTCGATGGCTGCGACCGCGCACGTGCTGACAGACGACTCCCCCGCGAGTGCGCGGGCGATGGACCGACTGCTCGCGCGGTTCCCCGCCGCGTGGGACATGTCGCCCCCCGCAGAGGCAGGTCAGTTCGTTTTCGTTAAGCTCGTGCCGGTCATCGTCAGCGTGATTGATTACACGCAGGGCTTCGGCCACAGCGAGTTGGTCGAAATATGCGCGAGTGACCTGGGTGAGCGGGCACCCACCGGGTAAATGCGCGGGATCTGAACCGCGATTTTTTCGCAGCACCGGCTTTCGAATTGGAGCAATTTGTACCTGATTCAAGCTCCGCACGCGGCATGCGAGCAAGTCGCGTGCTCTTCCGCGCGCACCCAAGGCACGCACGGGAGCGCTGGCGTAAGGCGTACGCTAGTTTTTGAGGTATCACCGCCACCGCGTAGGACAGGCTGCGCGACGCTGTTCGAATATGCCGCACCACGCATCCTTGCGACTCCCCCGGAGGGGGTAATCGTCCGTTTCGTGCAATTCCTGGCGGTCATCGCCCGCAGAGCCCCGTCCAGCAAGGATCTCCTGTGCTGCAACATTTCCTCGAAACACGCATTCACCAAGCCACTGATAAATAAGCGTTTTTAGACACTAACCGCCGCAAATTGCACGAAAAGGACGATTACCCCATCGAGCATCCTGACCTGCCGGCGGAACTGCAATCGGCGACCGGCGAGCTCGCGGCGGCGCTCTGGACGCGGGCGGTCGATATGGCGCAAGACCAACTGGCCGCCGCGCAGCTCGAGGCGCAACGCTTGGTCGCGGAGGCGCAGGCCCGGCAGACTCAGGCCGACGCCGAGCGCGACCAACTGCGCCAGGAACTGACGGGCAGTGCGGCCGCGCTGGACAGCGCGCACACCCGCATCATCGAACGGGACCAGGCGCTAGCCATCTCCGTCGCCGCGGTGTCGACGCTGCAGGATCAGCTCCAGCTCGCGCAACAGGGCGAGCAGCAGTTGCAGCGGGCGCTCGAAACCGCCCGGCGTGACTTCGCCTCGGAACTGGACAAGCTGCGTGGCGACGGCAAGCTGGCGCAGGAGCGACTTAAAGCCGCCGAAACCCGGGCGTTATTGGAAATCGACCGCGAGCGGCAAGCGGCCACGCGCTTACAGAAGGAACTTGATACGGCTAACCGTAGAGCGGAGCAGGGCGTCAGCCGCCATCGGGATGAGGTGCAGAAGCTGCAGGGACAACTTGGTGACCTGCGTCAGCAGCTCCGTGTCCTGGAGGGCAAGCTTGACGCGCTGCGCACGGCGAACGCGCGTTACATCGACGAAGTGGCGCAGGCGCGTGATCAGCGAGACCAGCTGGCGTTGTCACTGACGCATGCCGCTGCCAAGCGGCAGGCGCCAGCAGCGAAGCCGACAGCAGGCCCGCGCAAGAGCAGTAACCCGGTGCGCAAATCGCCGCGCACGCGAAAATCTTGATTGCATCGCGTCCGTATTTGATGTCGGTTTCTCATTCGCAAATCGGCGTAGCGCACCGGTCTCTGAACGTCGAATTTCTCCTCACCGCCGAGGCCGCGTGACCCGAGTGCGTTCGGCTGGGCGTATCCGTCGTCCTTCAAGTAACGACGTGGCGGGTCCGCTTTTCCCGAAGGAGAAACTGCTGCCTGATGCTTGTAACGGCGACGTGATTTGATTTGCGCCCCTACTTGAGTGGCGCTTTTTCATGCCAGCGACAGACCAGCCCTCTGGCCCATTGCTGCGACTGGCGATGACAAACGTCATCGTTTGACATGTTTGACATGTTTGACAATCGTGGGGATTTGTGCAATCCTTTCACGTATGGGAATTCCGAAGGAGGAGGCCTGAAATGACCACAGCAACGGCACTGAAGCGTGTCACTAGGTACGCCGCTGGCGATTCCGTTGACCGGGCGCTAGGCAATGCGGCCGGCGCTCTCTCTTACGCGGAAGACCTCGAGGTCATCTTCGAGATGCCTGATGCCGAGGTCGGACGCCTCATCAAGCAGAAAGCTCGCTCGTTCAGACGCATGATTGAACGAGCGGACAGCCCGGTGACTGGGCATCTGACTGAGCCGGTGGTCCTCGAGTTACCGCAGGAACCGGACGACGCTGCGCCGGAAACGGTGAAGCAGGGTGACTTCGAGATCGCCTCGCGCGAATTCAGGCGAAGCCTCATCAAGCGGCAACTGCTTTCGTCGGCAGACCTGCAGGCAGCTCTCAGCTTGACCCGCCAAGCGGTGAGCGCTGCCTCGCGCGCGCGCCGGCTCTTCACGGTCGATGTTGACGGCCAGAGCTACTTTCCGGCATTCTTTGCGGACGGAAAGGTCAACCGTGCCACGCTAGAGAATGTCTCACGCATACTCGGTGATCTGCCCGGTTGGACCAAGTGGGACTTCTTCACAACGGCGAAGGGGTCGCTCGGGGACATCAACCCTCTGGAGGCGCTCCGCAAGGGCAAGGTAGAAGAAGTGAACAGGGTCGCGGCGGCGTTCGCCGAGGAGGCCTCGCGTTGAGCCTGAAACCCCCTGATGTTGTCTTCTCCACGCTGGTTTTACCCGTCATCGAAATCGACGCGGCGAAGCTTGTTCGCATTTCCCGCCACAACAACGGCGAGCCGTATTTTGGAAAATCTGGGCTGAACCGGTTCGATGACCCGCGCGGTTATCTGCCGCCAGCCGACCGGTACGGCACCTGTTATTTCGGGTTCACGCTCGCTTGCGCTTTCGCCGAGACGGTACTTCATGACCGAACCTCCGACAGGGGCGGCTTCAAAATGCCATACACGAGCTTGACCGGTGGGTTGCGCGATTAAAAGTCGGTAAGCTGAAGCTGGCTGTGCTGACAGGCAAGCACTTGAAGCGGCTGGGCGGGGACGGGTCCTTGTCGTCCATCGTGCCCTACGACTTGCCGCTGCAATGGTCGCTGGCGATTCACAAGCACCCGGCGACCGTGGACGGATTCGTCTACATGTCGAGGCACCTGAACACCGAGGAAGCCGTAGTGTTGTTCGACCGGGCGCTTGGCAAGCTGACCGCCAAGTCCCCGTACAAAGAATTTCAGGACTACCCGGGTTCGCTGAGGGTGCTGCGCGAGTTCAACGTGCTGTCGTACTGAGCTTCGGTCTGCAGGACTCTTGCGTGACCATGTTGTTCCGGATTGACAAAACCCCAGTGCTGAGAAGAGCGATTGGGGTTTGGGGTGCCGTTAGGAAACGGAATAAATCGTACGTTAGCCGCACTGCACAATCAATAAAATCAACGACTTGCCGTCATCAGCTGTAACTTCTCAATAACTCGGGGCAACTACCGCACAACAGTGCGTTGTTTGATCTGCTCGCGCCGTCAAGATAGGCCAATGCCATCGTTTCGTCCCGCAACTAATTGCGTGCTTGTAAACGGCGGATGGCGATGTTAACGTTTGTCGGGTCAACATCATTGCATCCGCACTCATGCCCCTCCGAAATCAATTCGCGCTCCCCGACATCGCAAGAGAAGGACTAACGCCACCGGAGCTTGAATTGCTGGCGTGGGTTCAGCAACTGGCAGCAATCGCCAATGGCTTGCAGGATGAGGTTGAGCAACTGAAACAGGAAGCAGCCCAGCTCAGAAAAGCCAGGAAGCGCGCGTAGGTTGGCCGCTGCGGTGATGAAGAAACTCGCGGTGCCGTATGTCGCCGAATCTGATCGGACGCCCGCGGTTATGAAGCTGCTGACATGGGGCGAAGGATTGCTTGAGATCATCCATCGCGTGCAGGAGGAGAGCGGGCATCTGAAAGACGAAGTCGCGGTGCTCAAAGGAGAGAAGAAGCGTCCGACGTTCAAGCCGAGCCGCATGAACGAGGATGCTGGAAAAGCCGCCGAGCAGGATCGAACGCAGAATGAGAAACCCGCCAAACGACCCGGATCAGAAAAGAAAAGTAAGACGTCGCAACTGAAGATCGATTGTGACCAAGTCATCGAGCCGGCCGAGCCGATCCCGCCCGGTTCCCGATTCAAGGGCTATCGTGATTTCGTGGTTCAGGACCTGGTGATCGAATCACGCAATACACGCTATCGACTTGCACGCTGGGAAACGCCGGACGGCCAGACCCTGATCGGGCAACTTCCGCAGGCAGTCCAGGGAGGGCATTTCGGCCCGATGCTGGCGAGCTATGTGCTCTATCAACATCACCATTGCCACGTCACGCAGCCGCTGCTATGCGAGCAACTTCGGGAATGGGGCATCGAGATCTCGTCGGGACAGGTGAACGCGCTACTGCAAGTGGGCAAGGAGCGCTTTCACGCGGAAAAAGACGGGCTGTTGTCGACTGGCCTGGCGCTTTCAGCGTATGTGACGGTCGATGATACCGGCGCGCGGCATCAAGGCAAGAACGGCTACGTTACCCACATCGGTAACGAATATTTTGCCTGGTTCCAAAGCACGCGTTCGAAGAGCCGAATCAATTTCCTGGAGTTACTGCGTGCGGGCCATGGTGATTACCAGATCAACGAAGACGCGCTCGCGTACATGAAAACGCAGGGGCTCTCGCACGTGTTCCTGGACGCGCTGCGTCAGCACGAAAGCGCAAGCTTTGCCGATCAGTGCGCGTGGCGGCACCACCTGGATGGCTTGGGGATGAACACCCCACGCTACCGCAACATTGCCACCGAGGGCGCGTTGCTAGGCAGCCTGAAGCGGCATGGGGTGGCTGCGCATCTCGCCATCATCAGCGATGATGCAGGACAGTTCAACGTGCTGATCCATGGGTTATGTTGGGTTCATGCGGAAAGACTGGTGCACAAGATGCTACCGCTCAATGATCAACATCGGGAGGACATCGCCCGCGTGCGTAGCGAGATCTGGTCGCTCTATGCCGATCTGAAGGACTACAAGCTACACCCCACCGCCAAACGCAAGCGAGAACTGGCAAGACGCTTCGACCATATTTTTATCCAGAAGACCCGCTATGCGACGCTCGATCGTTTGCTCAGGCGCATTCACATGAACAAGTCCGAACTTCTGCTAGCGTTAGAGCGCCCCGAAGTACCACTGCATACCAACGGCAGTGAACGCGACATTCGCGATCAGGTCAAAAAGCGCAAGATCAGCGGCGGCACGCGCAGCGAGCTCGGCCGACAATGCCGTGATACGTTCTCGAGTCTAAAGGCGACGTGCCGCAAGCTGGGCATCTCGTTCTGGGACTACCTGACTGACCGCATTTCACGCTGCGATCAAGTTCCCCTTCTGCCTCACTTCCTCGAACAACGCATCGCACTCTCTGCTTGAACAGTATGCTGGCGCTCGCCCCGGGTTATTGAGAAGTTACCATCAGCTCCGGCAACGTAGGTGATCGGTACACATAGGGGGGAGAGGCCCTATCGGACAAGGTTTTCCGGACCGTGTAGTGGTCAAGTTATTTCGGACAGGCAGATAGGTTCTTTTACTGTCGGTTTTGCCTCGTAGGCAGCGGGCGACAGATAACCCAAAGTCGAGTGCAAGCGTACGGCATTGTAGAAACTGACGATGTACTGGTTGATATCGCGCCGTGCCTCGTCGTGGTTGGCGTATCGGCGCTGCCAAACGCGCTCCATCTTCAGGTTCAGGAAGAATCTCTCCATCAC
This sequence comes from Caballeronia sp. SBC1, assembly GCF_011493005.1. NCBI lineage: Bacteria > Pseudomonadati > Pseudomonadota > Betaproteobacteria > Burkholderiales > Burkholderiaceae > Caballeronia > Caballeronia sp. SBC1. Next base: position 39,890 of record NZ_CP049159.1, on the reverse strand, counting down.
CGAATTGTCCCAGCAATTTCCCTTGCGGCTCATACTGCAAATCACGTGATGCTGCTTAAGCAAGGCTTGGTATTCATCACTCGCGTACTGGCTGCCCCGGTCTGAATGCAGTACCAGTCCCGGTGCTGGGCGGCGCTGCTGCAGCGCCATGTTCAAGGCCGATATCACTAGCCCGGCCGGCATAGTGGGCGCCATGGACCAGCCAACCACCTTGCGTGAGTACAGGTCCAGCACGACCGCCAGATACAGCCAGCCTTGGGCCGTGCGGATATACGTGATATCCGAAACCCACGCGCGATTGGGCTCGGCCACGTCAAACTGACGGTCGAGCACATTCGCGGCCACAGGTAACGTATGCCTGCTGTCGGTCGTCGACACGAACTTGCGCTTCCAGCTCGTGCGCAGGCTCGCTTCGCGCATCAGCGTACGCACCCTGTGGCGCCCAATACGTAGCCCTTGCTCACGCAGCGCATGCATCACGCGCCGGCTGCCGTAGCTCGCGCCGCTGGCGGCGAATGCCGCCCTGACGTGAGTCTGTTCTTGCAGACGCTTTACGCTCGGCCTGGCACGCCGGTGCGCGTAGTAGCCAGAGCGGCTCACCTGCAAAACCCGACAGGCGTCACTGACCGATACGGCCTCCTGTTGCAAGTGGGCTACCACGCGGTAACTCACTTCAGTTCCCGTGCAAAGAAGGCCGATGCTTTTTTTAGCAGCGTATTGTCCTCGCGCAGTTGCCGGTTCTCCATCTCAAGCTGGCGAATGCGCTGCTGCTCGGCCGTCAGTGGCTTGCCCACGCCAGCCCCCCCGCTGGACTCGGCATCGTACTGCGCCACCCAGCGACGCACAGCTGTCTCACCAAGTTCCATCGACCGGCAAACCTCGCTGAGCGATAGCCCCTGGTCTCGTATCATCCTCACCACTTCCAGCTTGAAGCTGGCGTCAAATTGTCGGCGCCTTCTTGTCATCTAGCTCAATTCCTCATCGATTTCAGGATTGTCCTCCTATCGACTTGTCCGAGGAAATTAGACCACCACACCGCTGACCTACGAAAAAGCCCGTATCCTGAGTGCACCCCAAACATGAGCTAGAGGCCCTAGTGGACTGTAACACTTATAAAGGAAGTATCATCATGTTTAAGGGGGACGTGATGACACTGACTGATAGTGAACGACTGGAACTCGAGGCGCAGGCCAAGGCAAGGACAGTTCGCGCAGATTCGGCTCGCCGGGCGCGCTTGATTTTGCTGCTGGCCGAAGGTCGAACTTGGGCAGAGATCCGCGCTAAGCTCGACTGCAGCGACAGTTACATTGATCGTTGGAGCAAGCGTTTTAGCACGGACCGGCTGGCGGGTTTGTTTGCCCGCCATGCCGGCCGGCAGCGCTATAAGGTGACGGACCGTATCGAGGCGCGCGTGCTGGCGCGCACTATCAAACATAATCCGACGGACGGCTCGACGCACTGGTCTTCGCGCAAACTGGCTGCGGAGTTGGGCGATATCTCGCATATGACGGTGGCGCGCATTTGGACAAAGCACGGCATCAAACCGCATCGACTCGAGGGCTATCTTGCCTCTAATGATCCGGACTTCGAGACCAAGGCGGCTGACGTGATCGGGCTGTACTTGGATCCGCCCGCACACGCTGCCGTATTCTGTGTCGATGAGAAGACCGCAATTCAGGCGCTGGATCGCAAAGACCCGGTATTGCCGCTTTCGCCCGGGCGCGCAGAGCGTCACGGATTCGAATATTTCAGGCATGGCACGTTGTCCTTGTACGCGGCCTTCAACACTCAGACCGGCGAAGTGCTGGGCAAGACTGCAACTCGTCACACGTCAGCTGAATTCGTCGCCTTTCTCAGAGACATCGTGGCAAATCAACCTCGCGGCAAAGACATTCATGTGATCGCCGATAACCTCTCAGCTCATAAAACCAAGCAAGTCGATGCGTTCCTGGACGAACACAAAAACGTTCATATGCACTTCACTCCAACATACTCGTCTTGGTTAAATCAGGTCGAACTGTGGTTCGCCAAGATTGAGCGCGATGTCATTGCGCGTGGCGTCTTCACGTCCGTGCCTGATCTCAAGCGCAAGCTCATGCGCTATATCCGCCACTACAACAAACAACCTAAGCCCATCAAGTGGAAGTACTTCGATCCTTCGCGTCGAATCACTCCCGATTCAAGCGTTACGGCCCACTAGTGCGAGCCTCATTTTAGCGTACGAGGGCAAGTGGTAACCCGATGCTGAAAGGCGTGAGTGACTTCACAAAGGACGTTCAGTGATAGCGTTGTTCAGAACGACCGTAGTTCGGACTTGCCCGCTTTGAGCAGCAGCCCTTTGCCGCGCAGGAACGCGTTGACTGCTCCGGCGTCAGGGCGGCAGTTTGTGTCTCTAGTAGGTGCCCGAGCGACAGGCTCGTGCCCTCGTCCGGTAGCCGCATGCGGCGGTTATCCGTCATGGCAAACCGGCTAAACGGTTGCACGTCATACATCGCTTCTGTAATCACGGGATCACTCAAAGTGACCGGGTCTTAGCTCGTGAGCTAAGGTTCGCGATGTTTCAAGATGTCTCAAAAATGAGTTCTTTTTCGTTAGCAGGTAACCTTCGAGCGATCGCGAGAAAGTTGCGGATTTTAACGTCGCTAGGCTCTGAATGCGAAGCTAATGCGAGGCGAATTGAAACGTTTCCAGGGAGCACCTCGGCGTACGTAATGCCATCAATTCGAATTTGACAAACAGATGAGGGTACTAACGAGACTCCGAATCCTGCCGCAACAAGATTTACCACTGACGACAATTGTGGTGCCTGCTGCCCCTCGCGTGGAACAAAGCCTGCGTTTTGACAAGCGCCTAGGATGACATCATGTAGCGTAGGACTAACTGCGCGTGGAAGCAAAACAAACGGATCTTCAGAAAGGTCTGCGAGCGCGACCCGCCGTTTTTGGGCCAGTGGATGGGTGCTCGGAAGAACGATCTTCATCGATTCAGTAGCAATGTGGTCTAACTGAACGCCAGTTGGCGACTGTCCTCCCAGGCGAACAAAAGCAACATCGATGCTGCCGTCGTGCAGGAATTCAAGAAGTTGAACGGTGTTGCCCTCAGCGAGGGTTAGCCTAACGCTGGGGAATGACTGTCGGTAGGCTTGAATCAGCTTCGATACGATTGGGTTGAAGGCAGCCGAGCCGGTGAACCCGATATTAAGTTGACCCAGTTCTCCACGAGCGGCGCTCTGCGCCTTCTCGACAGCCTGGCGTGCGTCTTGAAGAAGCCTTTTCGCATCGATCGCAAAAGCGTCACCAGCCTCGGTTAGAACCACGCCGTGCCCAGTTCTGCGAAACAGCCGCGTTCCGATTTCCTTCTCCAAAGCATGAATTTGCTGACTAAGTGGCGGCTGACCAATGCCCAGCCGTTCAGCCGCGCGCGTAACGTTGCGCTCTTCAGCGACTGCTAAAAAATATCGAATATGGCGTAATTCCATACGTTATCTGTTTAAGCTATTTCAGAAAGACCCGATAGATATTGGACAGCATATCACCGATGCGACAAAATAAGGCGTCGCGGGCGAGCAAGCGGGTGCACTGCGATGTCGCTAGCAGGTGGTGTCTTGTCAGTAAGGGAGGGGTCTAGCATGGCTGAAGCCGCAAAAAAACCAAGACCTGAGTACCGGAATATCGGAATTGCTCAGCTAGCAACCTACCGCTTGCCACTAGCGGGAAAGGTGTCCATTCTTCACCGGATCAGTGGTCTGCTTCTGTTTGTATCGCTGCCATTTCTGCTCTATCTGCTGGACCAAAGCCTGACGTCGGAGATCAGTTTCGACGCCTTCAAGGGCTTTCTCGCCAATCCCCTCGTCAAGATCGTCGTCCTCGTGCTTTCGTGGTCCTTCCTGTTCCACTTTTGTGCAGGCATCCGCTTCCTGCTGCTCGATACCCACCGTGCAGTGAGCAAGGAAGGCGGCAAGCAGACGTCCATCGTCGTGCTCGCGGTGTCATCTCTGCTGACAATCGTCGTTGCGCTTAAACTCTTCGGAGCCTTCTGAGAATGGCAGCGAATAACAACAATCGAATCGGTCCCAAGCGTCTCGTCGTTGGCGCGCACTACGGTTTGCGCGACTGGTTGGCGCAACGCATTACCGCCGTCGTGATGGCCCTGTACACGCTGGTCCTGCTGTTCTGGTTTTTCGGCGCACGTGATTTTTCGTACGACGGCTGGGCATCCATTTTCGCCATGCAATGGATGAAGCTCGCCACCTTCGTAGCCTTGCTCTCGCTCTTTTATCACGCGTGGGTCGGCATTCGCGACATCTGGATGGACTACGTCAAGCCGGTCGGCTTGCGCCTGTTCCTGCAGGTGGCGACGATCCTTTGGCTGGTCGGCTGTATCGGCTACGCGGCACAGATTCTCTGGAGAGTGTAAAGAATGGCTGCAATTAAAACGTCCCTGCCGCGTCGCCGTTTCGACGTAGTTATCGTGGGTGCAGGTGGTTCCGGCATGCGCGCGTCGCTGCAACTCGCTCGCGCGGGTTTGTCCGTCGCGGTGCTGTCGAAGGTATTCCCGACGCGTTCGCACACTGTCGCGGCTCAAGGCGGTATTGGCGCGTCGCTCGGCAACATGAGCGAAGACAACTGGCACTACCACTTCTACGACACCATCAAGGGCTCCGACTGGCTCGGCGACCAGGATGCGATCGAATTCATGTGCCGTGAAGCGCCGAACGCAGTCTACGAACTCGAACACATGGGCATGCCGTTCGACCGCAACGCGGACGGCACGATCTATCAGCGCCCGTTCGGTGGCCATACGGCGAACTACGGTGAAAAGCCGGTGCAACGCGCTTGCGCCGCCGCCGACCGTACCGGCCACGCGTTGCTGCACACGCTGTACCAGCAGAACGTCGCGGCCAAGACGCACTTCTTCGTTGAATGGATGGCGCTGGACCTGATCCGCGACGCCGACGGCGACGTGCTCGGCGTGACCGCCATGGAAATGGAAACCGGCGACGTCCATATTCTCGAAGGCAAGACCACGCTGTTCGCCACGGGCGGCGCGGGCCGGATCTTCGCGGCATCGACCAACGCGTTCATCAATACCGGCGACGGACTTGGCATGGCGGCCCGCTCGGGCATCGCTTTGCAGGACATGGAATTCTGGCAATTTCACCCGACTGGCGTGGCCGGTGCGGGCGTGCTGATTACCGAAGGTGTGCGCGGTGAAGGCGGCATTTTGCGCAATTCGGACGGCGAACGCTTCATGGAACGTTACGCGCCGACGCTGAAGGATCTGGCGCCGCGCGACTTCGTTTCGCGTTCAATGGACCAGGAAATCAAGGAAGGTCGCGGTGTAGGTCCGAACAAGGACCACGTCTTGCTGGACCTGTCGCATATCGGCGCCGAGACGATCATGAAGCGGCTGCCGTCGATCCGCGAGATCGCGATGAAGTTTGCGAACGTGGACTGCATCAAGGAACCGATCCCGGTCGTGCCGACCATCCATTACCAGATGGGCGGCATTCCTACGAACATTCACGGTCAGGTCGTGGGTACGCTGAAGGGCGGCTACGAAGAGCCGGTCAACGGTTTCTACGCGGTCGGCGAATGTTCGTGCGTGTCGGTGCACGGCGCGAACCGCCTTGGCACGAACTCGCTGCTGGACCTGGTGGTATTCGGCCGCGCGGCCGGCAACCACATCATCAAGCATGCGCTGGACATGAAGGAACACAAGCCGCTGCCGGCCGATGCCGCCGACGCTGCGCTTGAACGCCTCGCCGTGCTGGAGAACTCATCGTCGGGCGAATACACGCAGTCGATCGCCAACGACATCCGCGCGACCATGCAGGCGCATGCCGGCGTGTTCCGTACGTCGAAGCTGCTGTCGGAAGGCGTGGACAAGGTCAAGGAATTGTCCGAGCGCGTGAAGCATGTGCACCTGAAAGACAAGTCGAAGGTGTTCAACACGGCGAAGGTCGAAGCACTGGAACTCGCAAACCTGATCGAAGTGGCGCGTGCCACCATGATCTCGGCCGAAGCGCGCAAGGAAAGCCGCGGCGCGCATGCGCACAGCGACTTCGAAGTTCGCGACGACGACAACTGGATGAAGCACACGCTGTGGTTCAGCGAAGGCGACAAGCTCGATTACAAGCCGGTGCACATGACGCCGCTGACGGTCGAATCGGTGCCGCCGAAAGCGCGTACCTTCTAAGGCAAAGGAATCGAAATGGCAAAGCGTACTTTTGAAATCTACCGCTACGATCCGGACAAGGACGCGGCGCCCCGCATGCAGACGTACGAGATCGAGATCGACTCGCACGAGCGCATGTTGCTGGACGCGCTGCTGAAGCTGAAGTCGGTCGACGAAACGCTGTCGTTCCGCCGTTCGTGCCGTGAAGGCGTGTGCGGTTCGGACGCCATGAACATCAACGGCAAGAACGGCCTGGCTTGTTTGCAGAACATGAACGACCTGCCGCAGAAGATTGTGCTGCGTCCGCTGCCGGGCATGCCCGTTGTGCGCGACCTGATTTGCGATTTCACGCAGTTTTTCAACCAGTATCACTCGATCAAGCCGTACCTGATCAACGACACGCCGCCGCCGGAAAAAGAGCGTCTGCAAACGCCTGAAGAACGCGACGAGCTTGACGGTTTGTATGAGTGCATTCTGTGTGCTAGCTGCTCGACTGCATGCCCGAGCTTTTGGTGGAACCCGGACAAGTTCGTGGGTCCGGCGGGCCTGTTGCAAGCCTATCGATTCATTGCGGACAGCCGTGACGAAGCGACGGGAGAACGACTCGACAACCTGGAAGATCCGTACCGTCTGTTCCGTTGCCATACGATCATGAATTGCGTCGATGTTTGCCCGAAGGGACTGAATCCTACGAAGGCTATTGGCAAGATCAAAGAATTGATGGTGCGCCGCGCTGCCTAATTGTCGCTTGACTCTTCGCATTACGGAAAATTTCCGTTCTCGCCTTTTTCCTAGCTTTTATTCAATGATTATTCGTGCAGGAATCCGAAATGTTCAATTCGCTAAGGGCCATGTATGACTGAGCATGCCCTATTGCTCGTGAACCTTGGCTCACCTGCATCCACCGAGGTGGGAGATGTTCGCCGCTATCTAAACCAGTTCTTGATGGACCCTTACGTCATCGATGTGCCATGGCCTGTACGGAGACTTCTGGTGTCGCTCATCTTAATAAAGCGGCCAGAGCAATCCGCACATGCATACGCCTCTATATGGTGGGACGAAGGCTCGCCGCTGGTGGTGCTGACCCGGCGCCTCCAATCAGCCATGCGTTCCCGATGGACCCAAGGTTCTGTGGAAGTAGCCATGCGCTATGGCGAACCTTCGATCAAGTCAGTATTGACACGGCTTGCCGCGAGGGGCATCAGAAATGTTACCTTAGCGCCGTTGTATCCGCAGTTTGCCGATAGCACCGTGACCACCGTAATCGAAGAGGCGACAACGGTGGTCCGCGAGCAGAGATTGTCGATGAAGTTTTCCTTGGTACAACCATTCTACGATCAGCCTGAGTACCTCGACGCGCTGGCCGAGAGCGCGCGGCCTTGGCTACAGACCCACAATTTTGATCATCTGCTTCTGAGCTTCCACGGTTTGCCCGAAAGACACCTGAAGAAGATCGATCCCACCGGCCATCACTGCCTCGGTACCAGAGATTGTTGTCTTAATGCGCCGCCCAATGTGCTGGCCTCGTGTTACCGCGCGCAATGCATGCGCACGGCCGCGAGCTTCGCCAAGCTGGTGAACATCCCTGATAATAAATGGTCAGTGTCGTTTCAATCGCGGCTAGGACGGGCAAAGTGGATCGAACCCTACACGGAGGCGCGACTCGACGAGCTCGCGAGACGGGAAGTAAAAAAGTTACTGGTGATGTGCCCGGCATTTGTTGCAGATTGCATCGAGACGCTCGAGGAAATCGGCGACCGAGGTCGAAAGCAGTTCCTCGCAGCGGGGGGCGTAGATTTGGTTCTGGTGCCATGTTTGAACGATGACCCGCGGTGGGCGCGGGCCTTGGCCGCGTTGTGTGAGCGCGCTCAGCCAGAATAAGTGTATGTTGGTTTCTTGGGTGTTCGTCACTTTTGCTAAGCGGAGGCGATGCGCTGAGCAATCCGCAGCGGGCATAGCCCGTAGCAGATTCCTCGGTTGTATCGCGATAAGATAGGCAAGGCGAGAAAATTGTGTCATGGTATGGATACCTACATGACTGACGAATAGAACTGTTCGGCAGCGGTTCGCGCGATGCCATCAACTTTCATCTGCCCTTTCCTGATATGTGCATCGCTTCGATTCCGGACAGGATGATGCGGGTGCAGCGAAAGTTCTTGAAACCCATCATGGGCCTAGCTCGGCGTTTGGTAGCCCGATGGTCCTGCTCAACGATATTGTTCAAATACTTGACCCACCGGGTCCATCTCAATAGACCCACTTATCTTCATTGACTTCGGCCTTCAGGAAAAACGATGTTGTTCCGTTTGGCCAGGTCGCGTTGGGTGCACGCACAAAGCGAAGCGTCGTCGCTCAGCTCCGCCGATTCCAATAGAAATCCTAGCGAAGCCAGACTGCGGCGAATCCACGATTTCACTGTGCCCTGAGGGACAGCCAGCGACTCAGCGATCTCTGAATGCGACTGGCCCTTGAAATACGCAAGTGCAATCGCCTGCCGTTGCATGGGTTTCAGATGTGCCAGGCAGACGGAAAGGTGTGTAGCCTCGAGCGCCCGCTGCAGCGCCATTTCAGGAAGAGCGTCGACTGACGTGTCAACGCAGTCGAAGTCTTCAGGCAGTGCTTCGGTGCGCGGAGTTCGACGGACCATGTCAAGAGATTGGTTCCTAACGATTGTGAACATCCAGGTCATTGGCGAAGATAACTCAGGATCGTACGATTTTGCCTGACGCCATACTTTGAAAAAGACTTCCTGCAGGACTTCCTCGGCCCACTCGCGCTTTCGCGTGATACGCAGCGCCACTCTGAAGAGGGGGGTAAAAGCGAGTTTGTACAACTGCTGAAACGCTACCTCATCGTTGTCCTTTATGCGTTCGAGGAGGCTCGTCGGCAGCCGCTTCATGATGGTCTCGGCGCCGATATGCGACAAGTCCAGCAAGACGTGGTCCTTGTTCGGACCGACACCGCGGCCTTCCTTGATTTCCTGGTCCATCGAACGGGAAACAAAGTCGCGCGGCGCCAGATCCTTCAGCGTCGGCGCATAGCGTTCCATGAAGCGCTCACCGTCCGAGTTACGCAGAATCCCGCCTTCGCCGCGCACGCCTTCGGTAATCAGCACGCCCGCGCCCGCTACACCGGTCGGGTGGAATTGCCAGAACTCCATGTCCTGCAAAGCGATGCCCGAACGAGCCGCCATGCCGAGTCCGTCGCCGGTATTGATAAACGCATTAGTCGATGCCGCGAAGATCCGGCCCGCGCCGCCCGTGGCGAACAACGTGGTCTTGCCTTCGAGAATGTGGACGTCACCGGTTTCCATTTCCATGGCGGTCACGCCGAGCACGTCGCCGTCGGCGTCGCGGATCAGGTCCAGCGCTATCCATTCAACGAAGAAGTGCGTCTTGGCTGCGACGTTCTGCTGATAAAGCGTGTGCAGCAACGCATGGCCGGTACGGTCAGCGGCGGCGCAAGCGCGCTGCACCGGCTTTTCACCGTAGTTCGCCGTATGGCCGCCAAACGGACGCTGATAGATCGTGCCGTCCGCGTTGCGGTCGAACGGCATGCCCATGTGTTCGAGTTCGTAAACCGCGTTCGGCGCTTCACGGCACATGAATTCGATCGCATCCTGGTCACCGAGCCAGTCGGAGCCCTTGATGGTGTCGTAGAAGTGATAATGCCAGTTGTCTTCGCTCATGTTGCCAAGCGACGCGCCAATACCGCCTTGGGCCGCAACGGTGTGCGAACGCGTTGGGAGCACCTTCGAAAGCACCGCGACCGACAGACCCGCGCGAGCGAGTTGCAGCGACGCGCGCATGCCGGAACCACCTGCACCTACGATAACTACGTCGAAACGGCGACGCGGCAGGGACGTTTTAATTGCAGCCATTCTTTACACTCTCCAGAGAATCTGTGCCGCGTAGCCGATACAACGGGCATGCCGGTGACCTCACTACCCAAGCCCGCCTCATAACATTCCGGCAATTAAAGAGAGTGCGCCGATCGTGGTGAGTGAAATGCGCATTTGAAAATACCAGCGTGGTAGCTCGCCTGCCTTGTAAAATCTCAAGTCTGCCGCGAGACACCCTACGAGTACGGCCGCCATCGCGACAAGCGATCCCGATTTGTCGATGCTCAGTGCGACCCACGCTGCTATCGAGGGCACAACGCTCCATCCAAGGCCAGGACGGTTCTTGCTTGACGTCGAAATCCCGATTCCCCAGTGCACAGCGCCAACAAAAGACACAATGCACGCCCCGTAGGCGAGTAATGCGTGCCTGAGAAAATTCAGGTGTGAACCAGACGTATGCACGAGCAACGCCAGGCCAACGAACGGAATGAGCCCGGCATAGCCCAGTGATCTGGGGAGTGCGGTATTGGTGGTCGGCAAAGGGGTCACGCTTTCACCGTGTGTTGAAGCGCTCCGTGTCCACCGTCGACACCAATTTGCTGGCCAGTGATCCATCCCGCGTCCTTACTGAGCAGGAATTCGATAAGTGCCGCCGTGTCGTCGCCGGTGCCCAGCCGTCCCATCGGATTGAGCTTTGCCATCCGCTCAGCCGCCTCCGTTGTCCGCGTGAATTTCGCCGAGATGGCAGACGCTGTGAGACTAGGGTGCACGCAATTAATGCGGATGTTTCGTTCGGCATACGTCGCTGCTGCGGTCGCCGCGAGCGCCGCAACTGCTGCTTTTGCGCCTGCAATAGCCTCGTGATTGGCAAATCCGGATCTCGTCGCCACCGTACCAACAAGGACCGCACTTGCGTGTTCGCGATGTTTCAATTGTGCGATGACAAACGCGCGTAGCACATGCCACGCGCTCAAATAGTTCTGTTTCGTTGTAGTGTCGAGCTCTTCAGGAGTGGTGAGATGAAGCGGCTTGATCAGGATCGAACCCACGCAGTGCGCGAGCCCGGTCACGGGTCCAAAGCGTTCTTCTGCGATCTTGAGAACGTTCGGGGATGAAGAGGCATCGGTCGCATCTGCGACGACGCTAAGGGCCCCGGGGCTAAGTTCAGCGGCAAGCGCTTCGAGCTTGCCTGAATCGCGCGCGCTCAGCACGACGTTGACGCCCCGCGCATCAAGACGACGCGCTAGCGCTGACCCTATTGCCCCTGTCGCGCCCGTGATCCAGACCGTTTCCATTGACTGCTCCTGATTCCATACTGACAAACTGCATTGCGACGCCAGAGGCCTAGTCGCGCTGGGGAAGCAAAGTCAGAAATTCATTCCTTAGCGCCGGGTCTCGACGAAAGGAGCCGCGCATGATGCTATTAACCATTTTCGATTGATCATCCTTGACCCCGCGCCAATGCATGCAAAAGTGGTCTGCTTCAAGAACGACTGCGAGTCCGTCCGGCTTCAGCTTTTGTTCCAGAAGGTCGGCAATTTGCGAAACGGCTTCCTCCTGAATTTGCGGTCGCTTCATCACCCAGTCGATCAACCTCGCGTACTTTGATAAGCCGATTAGATTCGAATTTTCGTTTGGCATCACACCAATCCAGATCCGGCCCATGATCGGGCAGAGATGATGGGAGCACGCGCCCCGGACCCGAAGCGGACCTACGATCAGCAATTCATTTATATGTTCGACATTGGGGAATTCCGTCAGTGGCGGCGCAGCCTCGTAACGGCCCGCGAAGACTTCGCGAATAAACATTTTTGCGACCCGCTGTGCCGTGTCACGTGAATTGTGATCTGCCTCAAGATCTATGACCAACGAGCGCAACACATCCTTCATCTTGCTCGCTACTTCTTGCTGAAGAAGGTCGAGCTCGCCCGCTCTGAGGTAGGGCGCGATGTTGTCGTTTGCGTGATAACGCACGCCGGCATCGGTCAACCGGCTCCTGATTCGCTGCGAAAGCGGTACCCCCTCATCCGGGTAGGCCGGCGCCGGGTTCTCATCGAGTAGAGTATCGGAAAGATCGTGCACGAGTTGATCCATGTTTTTAAGTTCAGACTTGGTTTTCAGACGAATTTTCTTGCGGCTCATCGCCGATTTTGAGTCCTTCTGCGCGGGACACGCGCTCAAGCGCGGTCTCGATCATTGAACGCGCTCTGTTGGCGACATCGGCAAGATGGCGGTGCAGCGCGGCGTCGGCTGGTGATCTGGATACGCACTCGTCGCTGTAGGTTTCGAAATCTGACAGTTTCATCACGAGTTCAGCGAGATGGCGCGGACATTCACAAGCTATGGTGGGTGATAAGCTGGCGATCGCGAGCAAGGAGCTATCGGAGAAACGACGCGGCGCCCGTGTCCATTGGAAATCTGCAGCGTGTAGACGCTGAAACAAGTCGTCGACTATCTGGGGAATATCCAATATTCCTAACGATTCACGATGCAGCCGGACGCCCGCAAAGCGAAGTGCTTCGATCGCTATGGTTGTTCCAAATCCGTATGCAACGGTGACTGCGTCAGCTTTGAGCGATTTAGCAAGATGCAGGATCTCTTGTGAGGTTTCTTCCTGTAGCGACGCTATGTGCACCAGCAATGCTTCGGCTCTTGAAGTGGCACGAGATTGGGCTTCTTCCAGCGTGTTGTAAAACACGACAGCGGGGGGGGTCAATCCGTTTCCGTTCAACCGGCCTATCGGCACGCTGCCAATGATGATCAAGTTCCACTTCCGGAGTCCAGGAGGGCCGCGCATGTCAGCTTCAGCGTGGCCGGCGATTTCCTTGAGCTGTTCGATGTTGAGCTTGGCGATGGATCCGATTGCATGACCGAGGTTGACCAGTACCTTCAGCAACACGATGCGCTTTACATCTTCTTCGGAATAGAGCCGGTGGCCCGTATCGGTTTTAGCCGACGGCGCAACTTCGTAGCGGCGTTCCCATATGCGAAGTGTTGCGACGGGCATGTTTGCTCTTCTTGCCACAGCTCCACTTCGAAATCTCGGCGTTTCCGATTCGTCTACTTGGTTCATCTGCTTTTCTCCGGCATATGAAACGATGTTATAACGAAATATGCTATCGGTGAATCGATATTATCGTTTCATTATCGTTTCAACCTGATGAAAAATTATCGGGAGCGCCGCGTGCGTGGTTTTCGTGATCCCGAACGCACGCAAGCGTCCCTGTCGAGCTTCGGACCGATCCGGCAATATTTAGCACTGGAGCGACATCCACTGCGTCCGGCTTTTTACCGAAAACAACTTGGGGAGCGCTTTGCGCGCGTGGCATCGCTTCACGAAAGCTTTGCGAAAATCCGTCCAGCTTTTGAAGAAATTCAGCCCATAGAACTGCTGCCAGTCACCTGTGGGGAGTAGTTTCTACATCAAGCCGCGAAGATCTATGATTGTCACGCGCCTCTTGGGGCTTGACATCGGCTTTGCAGTTGCCCGATCGCATGCTCATGGTGTCTAACGTGAATTTTTTAAAGAAGGAGCCGAATGTGACGCTAATACAGGTTCAATGCCGGGCGTGGGACTATCTCCGCGCGGGAGCTAGCGACGGGAGGGCACCATTCACAGTCATGCAGGCAGCGACGATTGGCAGGAGCAGCGCACCGTCAGTTAGGAATGTTATTTTGCGTTACGTTTATGAGGCGGAGCACGTTATTGACTTCTACACGGACGTCCGATCCGAGAAGGCTGCTGAAATACGCGCCGACCCGCGAATAGCCCTCGTTGGATACGACCCCGAGGGTATGGTCCAGCTTCGTCTGGAAGGCGTTGCATCAGTGCTAACTGAAGGGACGGATAAAAAACGGGCGTGGGACGCGAGCCGTTTGCGCAGTCTTGTTCTCTACCGAACTCCAGTTCCTCCCGGCACGTCTATCGACCGCCCTGATGATGCATACCCCGCGCAATCGGATGGGCACGATATCAACCTCGCTGGCTATCAAAATTTCTGCATTGTTCGGGTCAGCTTGAAAACACTCGAGGTGTTGGACTTGTCAGTGCCCGCTGCCCACAAGCGTGCGCGTTACTCCCGCACCGGAAACGAATGGGAGGGCCAATGGATAGTGCCATGAAGCGGAATGGGTTTACGATTGAGGTCGGCTGAAAAAAGTGGATGCCAACATTCCGTAGAATTGAGGAATGGAGGCACTGATGAAGCGAACCCCGAAGGCTGTGTACACGAAGGAATTTCGTGAAGAAGCAGTAAAGCTGGCAATGACTGACGGCGTCGGCGTGTCTGAAGCTGCACGTCGAGTGTCAATATCGATGAAGACGTTGGCGAACTGGGTTCGCGCCGCAAAGGACGGCAAGCTGGAGAACGTCGGGCAGACCCAGAAACCACTGACTGAGATCGAGGCGGAGCTGGGCCGGCTCAAGCGGGAGTTCGCAGAAGTGAAGATGGAGCGTAATTTGTTAAAAAAGTTTGCAACGTACTTCGCGAAGGAGTCGCGGTGAAGTACGGCGTAATTGAGCAGATGCGACAGCAGTACCCCGTGCCGCCGATGTGCCGGTTCCTGGGCGTGTCCACCAGCGGCTACTACGCCTGGCGCAAACGGCCGCTGTCGTTGCACGATCAGCAAGCGCCTAGGCTCGAAGCGCAGGTGCGTGCAGCTCACGAGCGTAGCCGACAAACCTTCGGCCCGGAACGGCTACAGAAGGATTTGGCGAACCACGGTGTCCAGATTGGTGTTCACCGCATCAAGCGTTTGCGGGCAAAGCTCGGCCTTCGCTGCAAGCAAAAGCGCAAGTTCAAAGCGACGACCAACTCGACGCACAACCTGCCAGTCGCACCGAACATCCTGGACCAGGACTTCAGTGTGAGCGCACCAAATCAGGCCTGGTGCGGTGACATTACCTACATCGCGACCGATGAAGGATGGCTGTATCTGGCCGGCCTCAAGGATCTGTTTAGCGGAGAGATCGTCGGCTATGCCATGAGCGAGCGCATGACAAAACAGCTGGTCATGCAGGCGCTGTTTCGGGCCGTCGCGTCGCACCGGCCTGCGTATTCCACGCAAAGAGAACGGCCATTCCTGGGCAAAGTGAATCGTGATTCCACGGCAAAGAGAACAAGGATTCCACGCCATCGCGAACAAACGGAGCGTAGCGACGCGGGACCTTTACCTTTTTACTCGGACTGCGGCTTTGCGGTCAATCGACTGCGCGTCTTGCGTAGCGATTCGCCCGCGAGCGTGATGCGATGAGCGTTGTGCACTAGCCGGTCAAGGATCGCGTCGGCGACGGTGGGTTCGCCGATCGCCTCATGCCAGTGGTCCACCGGGATCTGGGAGGTAGCGAGCGTGGAACGGTGCCCGTGACGGTCGTCAAGAACCTCAAGCAGATCGCGCCGCGCGGAATCGGTCAGAGGCGCCATTGCCAGATCGTCGAGAATCACGAGATCCGTCTTTGCAAGTTGTGCGAGCCACCGCGCGTAGCGCCCGCTGCCGTGTGCGATCGCCAGTTCCTCGTTCAGTTTCGGCACGCGCAGATAGCAGGCGGAGAACCCCTGGCGGCACGCCTGGATGGCGAAGGCGCAACCCAGCCAACTGTTGCCGAGCCCGGTCGGGCCAACCAGGATCAGGTTCTGCCTCTGCCGAAGCCACTCACCGCTCAGCAGTCGGGCGGTGAGCGCCCGGTCCAGGCCGCGGGCGGTGCGATAGTCGATGTCCTCGGGCGACGCGTCGGGCACCTTCAGTCTGGCCCGGCGCAGCCGGGCCGCCGTTTGTCGCGAGTCACGTTCACTGGATTCACGCTCGACCAGCAGCCCCAGACGTTCTTCAAAGCCCAGCTGGTCAATGCCGTCCTGGGACTGTTGCTCGGCAAGCGCCGCCGCCATGCCGGGCAGGCGCAGCGCGTGCACTTTGTCGACAGTGGGATGATGCAGCATATAGACTCCCTTTCAGCTTCAGTGGTAGTACGAAGGTCCGCGCACATTGGCATGCACAAGCGGCAGGTCGGCCTGCCCGGTAGCGGGTGAGCTTGCCCGCAAAAAATGGATCCCTTGCTGAGTGTGTAAAACTCAGGCAAGGAGGAAGGAAAGATGGGTAATCCGAGAGCTCGATATACGCAGGAATTCATGCTGGAAGCCGTGCGCATGGTCCGCGGCGGCCAGAGCATGGCGGCAGTGGCGAAGATACTGGGCATCAGCCCGAAGACGCTGCACAACTGGGTGAAGGCCGATGCCGCGGGGAAGCTGAACGGCGCAGGCAAACAGGTTTCTTCAGAACAGATGGAGATTGCCCGGCTGCGCGCGGAGTTGGCACGCGTGAAGATGGAGCGCGACATATTGGAAAAAGCCACGGCGTACTTTGCAAAGGTGTCGGCATGAAGTACGCCTGGATCGAGCTTCACAGCCGACAATGGCCGGTGTCCCTGACCTGCCAGGTGCTGGGTGTCAGCCCCAGCGGTTACCACGCGCGCAAGGCGCGTGATGTCGATACTGACCGAGCGCGCCGACGCATCAGCAACGACGCTCTGCTGGTGCACATCAAGGCAGTGCATGCTGAATCCAAAGGCTAGTACGGCTGGCCGCGCGTGTGGAAGCAACTGCTGGCCCAGGGCATTCGCGTCAGCAAGGATCGTGTCCAGCGGCTCATGAAGCTGCACGGCATCAAGGCGAAGACCAAACGCCGGTTCAAGGTCACGACAGACAGCAACCACAGCCTGCCGGTCGCACCGGACCTGCTGCAACGAGACTTCTCTCCCGCGCGTCCCGATCAGGTCTGGACTACGGACATCACGTACATCTGGACGCACGAGGGTTGGCTGTTTCTGACCGTCATCCTCGACCTGTTCAGCCGTCAGGTGGTGGGCTGGTCGATGCAACCACACATGCGCACGGAGCTGGTGTCTGACGCGCTGCGTATGGCGTGGTTTCGCCGCCGGCCGGAAGCGGGCCTGATCGTCCATAGCGACCGCGGTAGCCAGTATTGCAGTCGTGACTTCCAGGACCTGCTTAAGGGCTACGGCATGCGCAGCTCGATGAGCCGTCGAGGAAATTGTTGGGACGCGCCGACCGAGAGCTTGTGGGGATCGCTCAAGCGAGCACGCATCCTTGGCCAGCGCTTTGCAACGCGTCGGGAAGCGATGGACGAGGTAATCGACTGGTTGAGCTTCTACAATCATTCGCGCTTGCACTCGACGTTGGGCTACGTCAGCCCGATGCAATTCGAGCGGGACTGGTACGCCGCCCAGAACAAACGGGTGGCATAATCTCCGCTCAGTTAAGGGATCCGAAATTCGCGGGCAACGTCAGTAGCGGGTTCGGGCTCCCGGTCCAGGCCGTTCTTCAGCGTCGAGTCAATGAACTTGTAGTTCGGCGCTTTCAGATCGATAGCGCGGCGGCAGGCAGCTTCGAGCCGGTCGCGCCCGTAGTCCTTGCCCATGCGCAGCACGCCCAGGCAGGTGCGATACGACTGCTGGGGGTGCTTGCGGGCACCCAGCAGGTGCTGGATGACGGCTGCCGTATGCGGGCCGATGTCGGCGGCCCAGTTGCGCAGCCGCTCCGGATCCCAGCCCCTGGCGAGCGCAAGGTGCTCCGGCGGCATGTGCGCGTCGATCGTGGTGTGGTAACGACGGCGAGCGCTTTTGCCGTGAGCGGCAATGCGTTGGCCGCGATGGAAGATCTCGACGGTGTTGATCGTGTGGCGCACGTCAACCTGTTCGCGCGCGTAGCGATACGGCACCGAGTAATAGTGCTGATTTAGCTCGACGTGATAGTCCGGGCCGATACGCGCGACCTTCCACTCCGCGTACTGATAGGGCTGCTCGGGCAACGGCCTGAGTGCCGGGCGATCGATTTCGTCGAAGACGCTACGGCGTGAGCCAGGCAGCTTCTTAAAGGGCCGGTTGTTCAGATCGCTCAGTAACGCGGCGATCGCCCGGTTAGCCTCGCCCAGGCTGAAGAAGCGCTGGTTGCGCAGGCGGGCGAGGACCCATCTCTGCACCAGGAGGACCGACAGCTCTGCTTTCGGCTTGTCCCTCGGTTTTTTACTGCGAGCCGGGATCACAGCCACGGAGTAATGCCTGGCCATTTCCTGGTAGGTTGGATTGATGTCCGGATCGTAGAACCCCGGCTTGTGGACGCCCGATTTCAGATTGTCGGGCACCAGGATCTCGACTAGGCCGTCATAGAACGCGAAGGCGCGCACGTGCGAACCGATCCAGTCGGGCAACTGCTGCGTCCAGGTGAGTTCCGCGAAGGTAAAACCGGACACGCCGAGCGCGGCGACGAACAGCTCGGCCTCGCGGATTTCACCGGTGTCCGGGTTGATGATGCCCAGCTTCTTGCCGCTGTAGTCGACGAACAGCTTCTGGCCCGGCACGTGCGTTTGCCGCATCGTGACCGGAAGCCGCTGCGCCCATTCCTGGTAAGCCTTGCAGAACCAGCTGTAGCCGCAGCCGTCCGGATGCTGCGCCTTGTATTCCTGCCACAGCAGATCGAGCGTGACGCCTTTCCTGCCGATCTCGCGATGCACAGTCGGCCAGTCCGGCATGCCGCGCGTTGGCTCGCGCCGCGCCGGCGGCGGATACAGTCTCGCCTCGAGCGCCGCGTCGTCTGTCAGCAGTTCCGGTGGCAGCGGCCAGCTCAACCCTGCCAGCCGCGTGCGGCGCAGGTAATGCCACACCGTCGTCGTCGAGGCACCGACCGCGTCGGCGATTTCCCTCTGATTGCGGTCACACTCGAAATGCAACCGCAGCACTTCCCTGATTTTGCGCATGGTCAACCTGACATTTGCCATTCGGCACTCCCGACAAAACTGTCGATCGTGCCACCGTTGACCCGCGTCGCCGCCACCCTAAATTCTTGTTCGCGATGGCGTGGAAACCCTGTTCTTTTTGCCGTGGAATCGGCGTTAACTTTGCCGTGGAATTCGTGTTCTTTTTGCCGTGGAATCCCTGTTCACTTTGGCGTGGAATATTCACACCGGCCACCGACGGGCCTGATACACATACTGATCGCGGTAGTCAGTACTGCGCCCACGCCTATCAGAATCTGCTCAAACAGTTCGGCATGCAGGCATCAATGAGCAGACGTGGAAATTGCTTCGACAACGCACCCATCGAATCATTCTGGGGTTCACTGAAGAATGAACTTGTCTATCATCGCAAGTTCGCGACCCGCGATCAGGCGAGCAAAGAAGTCACGGAATACATCGAGATCTTTTATAACCGGCAGCGCACACAGGAGCGTCTGGACTATCTGTCGCCGGCAGCTTTCACGCAGCGATTCCATTTGAGTAAAATCGCTGCTTAACCCGTTGGCGTCCACGGATTCCGACCTACCTCAGATGACGGTCAGTTGAAGCGACTCAACTAAGGGTTTGGGTCGCCGCCAGGATAGCCGTCTTATTGCAACGAAACCCCAATCATTGTCGCCTCCCAAGGTTTCCGGACTGAAAGACTTACCTGGAAGTACGACGCTCAAGCCTACATCGTGCGACTGGCGTATCCCTCCAACGTCTTTTTCCTAGTCCACATTAGTGTGACGGCATATTCGACATGGCCTACCGCGCTCAATCATGACCCGCGGATGGACAAGATTGTTTTTGTCCACCCTAAGGTTGCTCGTGGTTTTGCCGTTAAAGCGCATGGACCCGCAATTGATGTCGCACGAACAAATCTGCGGCGGTAGGGATTGCGAAGCGTTTAACGATTGGGCGATGAGTAGCGCAGCGCAGCTCCGTCGAGTGCGTGGCGCTTCTCCGCAAGATGTTTTGGAGATCCATCACGCGCCGAAGGGTCCTGTTACGAGAAGTTAGCTGGGCATTTTTGATCTAATCGTTTTACGGAGATGATATGAATGAATTGCGGAAAGTAACGTTCGGACTATCAGACATCGACAACGCATTAAGCAAGCTATCCCCCAAGGAGCTTGATAGTCTGGCGTTTGGAGCAATCGAACTCGATGCGTCAGGTACCGTCTTAAAATACAACGCAGCGGAAGGTGCGATCACCGGTAGATCGCCGGCAAGTGTCATCGGGAAAAACTTTTTCAAAGACGTAGCTCCTTGTACCGCTACGCCAGCATTTAAGGGTGTTTTCGATGCTGGAGTTAAGAGCGGAAACCTCAGCACGATGTTCGAATATGTCTTCGATTACCAGATGAAGCCTACAAAAGTAAAAATTCATATGAAAACTGCTATCAATGGCGGATCGTACTGGGTTTTCGTTAAGCGCCTATAGTCTAAGATGACTAAGATTGATGTCTTGCTAGAGCCCATGCCAAAGTGGTGGGAACAACGTGACTGCATGCAGCGGTTCGTTTTGGATCTGATTGTGTCGGAGCTTGCGTTGCTCCGCCCCGGCAGCCCAGTCGCCCTCCCACCAGATGGCATTGCGCCACTACGCTTGGTTGAAGACCTAGGCGTGGATTCGCTTGAGCTGCTTTCAATTGCGGGGGCGTTAGCCGAAGCGTTGCACCTCCACGAATCGGGGATTGAAGACTATCTCCTGGCGCGTCCGACCGCAGACGACTGGGTTGACGTCTGTCAACGAGGGTTACGTTCTTACTCTGCCGCGCTCACTTTCAGAACATCCGGCAGCACTGGAACCGCCAAGCGATGTACCCATTCGCTTGCTAACCTGTGGCAAGAAGTCAGAGAAATTGCCCCCCTGTTTTCTGAGCGCCAGCGCATTTTGACCGCTGTGCCGAGTCATCATATCTACGGCTTCATTTTTACGATTCTGCTGCCGCATGCGCTCGGCATTTCGGATTTACCAGTAGCAGAACTTCGAGGTAGCTCCCCTGCATTATTGGCACGCGGGTCTCGGGACGGCGATCTGATCATCGGACATCCGGAATATTGGAAGAGCGCGAGCAGAGCGCTTCGCTCGATTCCGGGCTCGATCGAAGGTGTCACATCCACCGGTCCGTGCCCGAGCGAAGTATGCGAGAAGCTTCTAGTTTCCGGATTGGGGGCGCTATTGCAAATATATGGTAGCTCGGAGACTGCTGGAGTAGGTTGGCGTAAGAATGCCGCCGAACCGTACAAACTATTTTCGTACTGGGCGCGCACTCACCGCGATTCCGAGCAATTTGTGCGTACTGAAGCGGCCGGCGACAAAACCTATTTTTCATGCCCAGACTTGCTGAAGTGGGTCGATGACCGATCGTTCTATCCGGTTGGGCGAGCGGATGGCGCTGTTCAAATAGCAGGCACCAATGTCTTTGCGTCAAAAGTCCAACGGGTACTCTTGGAGCATCCAGGAATCGCCGACGCCACGGTGAGACTGATGCGCCCTGACGAAGGCGGAAGACTCAAGGCTTTTGTCGTGCCACATGACCCGTGCGGGATCGTCGAATTGCGTGCGACTCTTGACGTGTGGTTCCGCGATCGGTTGACTTCGATAGAAGTTCCTAGAGCAATAACGTTCGGTCCGTCACTACCAACGAACGGGTTGGGCAAAATCACGGATTGGATCATCACTTGAATCGAATCCTTCTGCCCGAATACATCACCGGCATTGCAGCAAGTCGGATCGTCGGAACGCGATCGGTCGCCAGGGAACAGTATTATCGGGATTTCTATGGGCCACATCGGTACTGACAACGCCAAAGCTAGCGCTGTCGCCATGCGGAGGACCCTGAAATTGGCATAGGCGACCTGATGATCTTCAAGGTTAAGCGCGGCGGAAACGACAAGCGAGGGAGTTGACAATCAGAGGGCGAAGGCATCGCGGCTTACTTGCGGCATAGCCTGAAACGCCGGTTTTGCGAAAAAGTAGCCTTGCATGAGTGTCACGCCGTTGGCGCTAAAGAAATCGCGCTCGCCACGCGTCTCAACTCCCTCGGCGATCACCCGTATCCCAAGATCTCTACAAATCGCGAGGACGCCTCGTGCAATGTGCTGCCGCACTGAATCGGTGTCAATGCCTCGAACCAGTGCCATGTCGAGCTTGATCAGATCAGGCTGGAAATCGACAAGCAACGTCAGGCCCGAATATCCTGCGCCGAAGTCGTCGATGGCGGTTTGGAACCCAAACTTTTTGTATTGGCTAAAAATGTTCACGAGGTGAGGGCGGTCAATAATATGCTCTCCCTCAATTGTCTCGAAAATAATATGGTTGACCGGGAAATTATACTTTTGGGCCGCCTCAAAGGTGCTCCGAATACAGGCTTCCGGTCGATACACCGCGTTAGGCATGAAGTTAATGGAGAGATAGGCGTCGAGTCCGATCTGCGAGGCGCGTGCAATGGCTGTGGTTCTGCACAGCTGATCAAACGGATATCGGTTTTCGTCGTCAACTTGCGACAGAACAGTATGTGCCGGCTCCCCGTTTGGGCCGCGTACCAGCGCTTCGTACGCGTAAACCAAGCGGTCGTCGACGTCTACTATCGGCTGAAACGCGAAGTCAATATCGGGAGTACCAACTGAGGTTCCCGCGCAGCCCGCACAACCAGATTCCCCTTCACGGCTGCTGCTGACTTTGATCGAATCAAAACGGGTACTCATAAGTTACGACTCCGGTTGCCTATCAGGGCTTTGCTATGAGTGGTTACCAACGACATATAAAGCCTTTGCTCGCGGTCTTTGGGGTGCCGGACGAAACCTTCGCGAACGGGCGTAGCTGTCGTTAATTTTAGCTTCCGACAACTCTGTTTCGTCCAGCTGCCTTTGCTGCATAAAGCGCACGGTCGGCAGTAGCCAGTAACTCATTCATCGTGCTCACCGATTGACCAAGCGAGGCACATCCAAGGCTCACAGTGACCGTCAGCTGTGAATCACCGAGCGTGGTTTGAATGGTTGTGGCCTCAATCGCAGCGCGCACACGCTCCGCGATTTCCATAGCGTCTTGGTGGCCCGTCGCGGGTAGCATAACCCCGAATTCCTCACCGCCAAGCCTTGCCATTACATCGCCTGTTCTAAGGTGTCGCTTTGCTTCTGCGACGATCTTTTTTAGGACGTCATCGCCTGCAGGATGACCGAACGTATCGTTGATGCGCTTGAAATGATCTGCGTCCATCATTAAAAATGAAAGAGGTTGACCGTTCCTGATCGAGCGCGCGATTTCTGTCTCGGCGACTTTAAAAAAATGTGCACGGTTTGCCGCCCCGGTCAGATGATCAGTCGTGAGCAGGCGTGTGAGCTCGTCCGTGGTGATTTTGCGCTCGGATATATCACGCAAAACGACGGAATAACCGGCAAACTCGCCGCTGTCCTCTCGTAGCACTGCTACCAGCATTTGAGCATGAAAACGAATGCCGGATTTTGCTTGACAACGGCTGTCTTGGACATGCCAACCCTCTTCTCGGGTGAGCGCGATGTGTTCCGGAAAACGGTAGGGATCAACTTCGTCGCGGGCATAGAAGAGTGAAAGAGGTCGGCCGATCACCTCGCTCGAAGAATAGCCCGTCACTTGTTCGACTGACGTATTCCAACTGTCGATGTTGCCCAATGCGTCGAGTGTGAAGAACGCAAAATCGTTGACGCTTGTGTAAATTCCGGAGAGCCACGCTTCATTCTGCCGTGCGTGTCGCTCAGCTTCGACTTGGCGTGAGATATCGGTGAGAACCGTCATCAACATATCTGAGTTGATCTTGATGATCGAGCACGACAGTACAATGGCGTGTTCCCGGGAAGGTGTCAGAAAAATTCGATGCCCTTCGCAAACAGGACCACGAGTTGCCTGATAGCTTGAGACCAGGTTGCGTAATTCAGGTGCAACGTTGCTGAGGCTTTCGAAGATATTGCCGATGCCTTGTGATCCGACGAGAGGCATCAAGAGTTGAACAGCGAGCGGGTTGAGCATGTCAACGTTCCCCGATCCGTTGCTGCGAATGATGCCGACTGGAGACAGGTACATGAACGAGAGCAACGCTTCGTGTTCAGCCTCAAGCGAGTTAGCAGTGTCGGTCAAGTCATGCACTATTGCACCTTTCGCTCAACAAGCAAAAATTGCTTTGCGCTTTCGTTCGATTTCATCAGGCGCAAGCGCACGGGCGTTGGCCTCATCCGTAAGGTAAGCACATAGGGGATGATGTCATCGAGGTTTTGTTCATCCTCGAACCGTTGCGCCACCATAAAGTTGTTCATGCAAGGTGCGACTTCGTGGAAAAAATGCTTGCCAACAACGCGGCTCGGGCTCAAGCCAGCGGCCTTGGACTCAGACGCGTTAAAAAAAGTCACTATGTAGTCGGACATGAAGCCAACGACGCCGAAAGGCAACAAGTCCAACGCGGCTTCGTTGGCCTCTTCCATCTTTTCAAGTGACACTGTCTCAAAAGTCTGACTCACGGTAGCCTCGCAAAAAGCGTTTGGTTCGAAAAAATGCGACCTTGGATTTAAGTTGTTGTCAGCCACACGAGGTCGCTCTTATATCATCTATTCAGAAGAGTAACGGCCAAAAAATCATTAACTTGAGTCCGTACGCTGCTTTTTACTAGATGCTATGTGGGAGGGCAGCGACAGAAAGCCCGACTGGAGTAAAACGGGACTTGCACACTCGTTTTCTCCGAAGGAGCACGCAAGTGGATACGTCTTGACACAGCCCTCCGCGGGCAGGATACGACGGCAGGTGGCCGCCTGTACATGGCTTTTGAACTGGGCGAGAAGAACTGGAAGCTCTCACTGGGTGATGGCCAGCGAGCGCCCAGCCGCTGTGCGGACGCTGGCCGAAATGGCGCAAGATTTTGAGACTCATCCGAACCAGATCACGGAATGGAAGCGGCAGTTGCAAGAACGAGCGGCCGATGTTCGGCGCTACGGGCGCGCCCGTCAATGAGCCGCTGGTGGATCTGAAGACGCTTCACGCAAAGATCGGCCAATTGGCGCTAGAGAATGATTTTTTGTCCGGCGCGCTCGGCAAGGCAGGCTTGCTGAACACAAATTGGTCGTTAAATCCAATCCCAGATTAGCTTGTCTCAGCCGTCGGCCCAATTGGCAACTCAATCGGGCACGATTATGCAGACCTTCCCTTACTCATCATCGATCATCAGTTCGTGTAGTCCGACCACTGTAAACCATTCACTGCCTCTATTTGCACAAGAACCGTGCGACACGTGTCGCCGTCCGCCGAGCGTTAATCGGCAAGCAGTATGGATGGCAAAGTTCTTTCTTGTCTTGTCACACATTCGATGACCAATGTGTCGGTGGTCGAGGCTGTGACCTGTTGTACGGCCAACAGTTGCCTACCTGGACATGCGCGATGGGTAACCGTCGGGTGTGAAGCTCCGGGGACAATGTACTTCTCGAAAGAAGACTCACCTCGGCGACGAGGAAGGAGTCGACACTGCCAGCAGCCGTGCGGTGTGAAGGCTAGGCAAGTTCCGCATGCACAACGTAAAGTGAACTGCTGTTCGAATTCTCGTAATGCAAGATGAGCCAAAGCTGCTGTTAGGTGTAGACCCCGACCTAAAAGTGACCCACTTATGATGGTTTCGCCGACTTAAAAGTGACCCGGGCAATCAGCCTAACCTGCTGCTTTTAGAGGCAGAGGTTTAGAGGATGCTCCCGATGACCATGATTGGCAAAGTACGGCGGATGTTCCACCGCCAGGACAAGTCGGTACGCGAGATTGCGCGGCTGACGAGTTTGTCGCGCATCACGATTCGTAAATATCTAAAAGAAGGTAGCGCGCAGGAGCCAAAGTACGCACGCGGGGAGCGGGTCACCAAGCTCACCCCGTTTCATGAGAAGCTCATTGAAGCGTCGGTCGTTGACGCGCTCCGGCCGAGAAAGGAGCGGCGCAGGACGTGGACGCTGTTTGAGCAGCTCCAAGTCGCGGGCTATGAGGGTTGTTATTCGCGGGTGACCGATTTTATTCGGATGTGGCGAGTCGCCCAAGGCAAGTCGATTTCAACGAGCGCGTTTGTGCCACTGCGCTCCACCCGTAACACCCAGCCCCTAATTCCGGAAAGGATGTTCGAAAAATGAAGCAAAAAAACCGAACCCAACCCAACTTTGGAAACCAGATCAGACATTCTTATTTCAAGAAAGACACACGACAAGTAGCCTGACACAGGGGGCGAGATGCTCTTTGACGCGCATACACGAGCGTTCCAAGCGCTCGGTGGCGTGGCACGCCGCGGCATCTATGACAACATGAAAACGGCGGTCGACAAGGTCCCGTGTAAAGGCAAGGAACGGTTGGTCAATGCGCGTTTCGCTGTCATGTGCTCTCACTACCTGTTTGAACCGGACTTCTGCAATGTGGCCAGTGGCTGGGAAAAAGGGGTCGTCGAGAAGAACGTGCAGGATAGCCGGCAACGGATCTGGGCGAGCGCGCGCGAGGAGCGCTTCGGCAGTCTCGCCGAATTGAACAGTTGGCTGGACTCGCGTTGTCGGTTGCTTTGGAATGAGGTGCGCCATCCTGATTACAAAGGCGTGAGCGTGGCAGACGTGCTTGATCTGGAGCGCGAGCATTTGATGCCCATGCCGGCACCGTTTGACGGATACGTCGAGCGTCTGGCGCGCGTGTCGAGTACCTGCCTGGTGGTGATCGCGCGTAATCGCTATTCGGTTCCCTGTGAGTTTGCAGGCCAAATGCTAAGTACGCGGCTTTACCCCACGCGGGTTGAGGTGGTGGCGCAGAGCACGGCGGTCGCGGGGCACGCCCGGCTGGCAGGTAACACCCTGGTGCAGTATGACTGGCAACATTATGTGACGCTATTGCAGCGCAAACCCGGGGCGTTGCGTAATGGCGCACCGTTTCTGGATATGCCTGAACCGCTCAAACGCTTGCGCGTGGGGCTGCTTCGCGAAACGGGGGGCGACCGGGTGATGGCGAAGATACTGGCGCTGGTTCCGGGAAGCGGGCTGGATGCGGTCTTGACGGCGATCGGGTTGGTCTTGGAGCAGATGCCGTCCTTGGGGCGTGTGAGCGTCGAGCACGTGGAGAACGTGCTTGCAAGACTACGCGACGCGCAGCTTCCACCAAAGATCAATACGCAGCTGCAGCTCTCGACGCCGCCACTGGCCAATACGTCGCGCTACGACGGATTGCGCAGCGCGTTGCCGGAGGTCGACCATGCGTGATCTGAGCGCCGAACTCAAGCAACTGCGCCTGCATGGGATGGCCGCAGCCTGGGCCGAGCTTCAGGAGGGCGACGCGGAGGTTTCCTCGTTGAACTGGGTGCTAGATCGCCTGCTGCAAGCCGAAACCGCAGACCGGGCGGTACGTTCGGTGAACAATCAAATGCTGGCGGCGAAATTCCCCATGCATCGTGATCTGGCCGGCTTTGACTTCGACGGTTCGCCGGTCGACCAAAAGCTCATCGCGAAGTTGGCCGAGACGACATTCACCGAGGATGCGCACAACCTGGTGTTCGTCGGCGGAACGGGTTCGGGAAAAAGTCATCTGGCGACGGCCATCGGTGTGTCAAGCATTGTGGAGCACGGCAAGCGTGTTCGCTTTTACTCCACCGTGAATCTGGTCAACGCGCTGGAGCAGGAGAAGGCACAAGGCCGGGCTGGCCGAATCCTGGCGAGCATGCTGCGTCTGGACTTGGTGATTTGCGATGAGCTGGGGTATTTGCCGTTTAGCCAAGCCGGCGGAGCGCTGCTGTTTCATTTGCTGAGCAATCTTTACGAGCATACGAGCGTAGCCATCACGACAAATTTGGATTTCGGCGAATGGTCGAGTGTATTCGGCGATGCAAAGATGACCACGGCCTTGCTCGACCGTCTCACGCATCACTGCCACATCGTTGAAACCGGCAATGAAAGCTATCGCTTCCGGCACAGCAGCACCAATGCGAAGAAGCATATCCGTGCACGCGAGGGTATGAGCAAGAGCCGCGCGCCGAGCAAAGAGGACGCGCGATGAACGAATTGCAGCGCCGGGATTAAGCCGCTACGGGCTACGCCCTACGCGGCTTAATCCCGGCAGTACTTCATCAAAATAGAGGACAAGCGAGACACAAAACCATAGACTTATCCACAACCGGCTGGCATTCAGACCGGTCCACACCCCGGGTCAGAATTCAGTCGGCGCGGTGGGTCACTTTTAAGTCGGCGAAAACAGCTGTTAGGCTCAAACCAAAAGGTGAATGGCTGGTTACGCTCCTGGTTCTTGAGCGTACGCCGTCGAAACGTCATCGGGAAAGAGGCAGGTGCTAAACGGATAGGCCCGCGCAACTGGCGGGTCGGCAAGGAAGGGAACGTGGTAAGCCCGATTCTTCGCCTTGATTTCGGTTCATCGCCATCAAGGCAGGCAACCCTCGAGGGGCACTGTTGAGGAAGCGGGTATGAGAACGCGGAACAAGCGAACGGCTGCCTGTAATGGGCCGCATAGGGGTTCGAGATTTGCCCTGACCTGAAAGGGTGCAGACTTCCGCGTGGTGCAGTTGTCGCAGGTGTTCATTTGAGGTTCGATGCAGGGAAGCTTGAAAGAGATCGTTTTACGACGGTTCAGCGCCCTGGTCTCAGCAATGAGGTGAACCAACGATGTGACGGCTTGCGAAGGGCTTGTGCAATTCGGCAAGGCCGGCGTCAGCAAGGCGCTTAATGCTGTGCGCGAGCCGTGTGCGGGGAAAGCTCGCACGCACGGTTCTTCGGGGGCCGCGTTTCCGAGAGGGAACGTGGCTACCCTTCTATGAGCAGGAAGTTGTCAAGGCCTTTCGGCAGACTGACTCACAAATCATCGGTCAGCTCCTTCTGTGCCTCCATGAACGGAAGCGCGTAATCGGGTCAAGGGCAGGCCAAAGCCTGGCGCCAGCGGACCCTTGACGCGCGAAGGGTTCGGTATGCTGAGGAGTGCTGGTGAGCACAGGTTATTGCGCTCGCCAGCATGCAAGCCGGTTCTGGTCGCATATTTACCAACGTCAACATTTGCTGCAATCCGGTCTGCGTCCCTGGTCTAAAGCCGCGGTCATCGCGCGCGTGAGACTCCAGCGTCTCACCCACCTTCTATCCGCTGGCGCATGGCCAGCCTCATCCTGTATGCGCGTTGCGCTGGAATTTTTCCAGGAAAATGCCCCATCTCTAAGATCGGTTACGTGGGTAACCCGGGTAGCCAACGGGCATGTTCACTTCAAACGGTCAATACGCAGGTTTCGGACCTTGAATGATTGCGTCGCTATGCTAAACGTTGCCGGCTCAGGCCGCCTTCAGTTGAGCGCCTTCGGGTATCACCCCGTCCTTCAGATAGCGCCAGAGCGCAATCGCCAGGCGCCGTGCCACCGCGACGATGGCGATACGCCGCGCGCGGCGGTTCGGCCCCGTGCCCTGCGTGCGCCGGTTGAACCACTGCGTCAGTGCACTGGCGGGCTGGTAGCGCAGCCAGGTCCACGCCATCTCGATCAGCAGCGCGCGCACCCGTCGGTTGCCCTGCTTGCTGATGCCCTGATCGACTTGGCTCTCGCCACTGTCGTACGGCTGCGGCACCAGCCCCACGCACGCACCCACCTGGCGGCGGTTGCTGAACTCCCGCCAGAACAGCTCGAGCGCGAGGCGCGACGCACCCACTTCGCCAATCCCTTTCAGGCGCGCAAGGTCATCGCTTCGCCGACGCGCGGGTGCTGGCACGCTGGCCTGCCGCGTCTTCTCCAGCGCCGCGAGTTGCTGCGCGACGAGCGCCAGCCGTTCACACTCGCGTAGCAGCCGCTCCCGCAGTTCGGGCGGCAGCGGCGCACCGTCGTGGCACTTCACCTCGTTACGGGCGAGCCGGCCGGCAAAGGCCTTGTGGTCGACCTCATCCCAGCAACCGAGCGTGGCCAGCAGTTTGCGCATGCGGTCGCGATGCTGCAGTATTTCCTTCTGCAGTTCCCCTCGATCGCGCATCAGCTGGCGCGACGCCTCGTCCTGCGGCGACGGCACGTGAACTACGTGCATGCGGTCACGCTCGCCGCGCAGCCACGCGCGTAGGTTGATCACCAGTTTGATGACATCGAGCCGGTCGGTCTTCGCGCGCCGCTTGTGGCGTTCGACCGGAATGCTCGCCGGATCGACGACATAACACTCGATGCCGTGCGCCTGCAGCGCACGGCAGATCCAGAACGCGTCCTGGCCAGCCTCGTAGCTCACCACGACCCGTGTACCCGCCGGCAGCGACCACTGCAGCTTCTGTTGTTCGATCACGTCCAGCACGGCTTGCAGGCGGGCGGCGGCCTGGGGCTGCGCGACCGTGTGCACCGCCGGCTTCTCGCGCCGGCCGTCGTGTAGCGCGACCTTCCACTTCGCCGCAGCAAGCTCAAGTGACACCGCCAGCACCGTTTCTTCACCACCCGTCGTGAACGTCTGATCCGTGCGCATGATGTTCTCCTTTGAACAGGACTCGACACGCTGATTTTACGTATCAGTTCGCCGACGACCCGCCTGCACATAGGATCTCTCCCTTATGCAAGCTTCGTA
This sequence comes from Caballeronia sp. SBC1, assembly GCF_011493005.1. Taxonomy (NCBI): domain Bacteria; kingdom Pseudomonadati; phylum Pseudomonadota; class Betaproteobacteria; order Burkholderiales; family Burkholderiaceae; genus Caballeronia; species Caballeronia sp. SBC1. The sequence goes on along the minus strand of NZ_CP049159.1, from coordinate 9,532 downwards.
GCGTAAGGCGAGGATGGCCAATCTGATGCCATCCTCATCGCCGACGTAGAGGGGAGCCTATTGGGAAACCTGCTCTCTCCACCGATAGTTTTGCTGCCAGCCTAGCAGCCGTTTCAGCTTCTCGTTGCTCAGCAGGGTCTCGAATTCACCAAGCTGCTTCTTGACGGGCACGTTGGGATAAAACTGCTTCAACAGTTCCGCAGTCGGCTGGTCAGAAGATACATCGTCAGCTGCAACGTTCATGACTTCAAAACCAAGTCCGTCTTTTTCGATGCCAAGCCGGCACGCTGTCGCCAGATCCCGTCCGTCGATATAACTCCATGCAATCCGCTTGCGTAGCCCCGGGTCCTTGAACCACGTCGGGAATTTTTGATAGTCGATGGGATCAAGTACGTTGCCAATCCGGAAGCAATAAATATCTGCGCCTGTGCGCGCATGAAACGCCTTGGCGGTGACTTCGTTGATCACTTTCGACATGGCATAGCTGTCCATCGGATCGACCGGATATTGCTCGTCCAGCGGAAAGTATTCGGGGTCCCGGTGCCGATGGGCAAACACGATGCCATAGGTGGTCTCGCTCGAGGCAACAATGACCTTCTTGATACCCAGCTTCGATGCGGCGTCGAGCACGTTGTACGTCGCCATGACGTTGATCCGGAATACCTCATTGTCGGTGGTGATGAGGATCCTGGGGATGGCCGCAAAATGGACGATCGCGTCAATGGGCTTGGGCTCGAGATCGTCATCGAACTCTTTTAGCACGGTACTCGATGCCAGCGCGTTGAAAACCTGTCCTGCGTCGGTAAGGTCGGTAATCAAGGTACGTGCTATGGGCTTTGCCATGGGCACGCGGTCGAGATTCAACACTTCATAACCATGCGCGACGAGATCTTCGACCACCCATTTTCCGGCAAGCCCGCTGCCGCCGGTCACTATTACTCTCTTCGTCATACGTTGTACTCCTGGTCTGTTTGTTGGGGCTCGACTTTAGAACCGAATGTTACCTCCGGGCAGGCACGGCTTCTGTGACGAACTTCATAGTTGCGCATCCACGCCCATCAGGGACAACCCCGACACCAATGTATGACGCTCGTCACAGACACGATGGCGGACGACAACCTACGATCTTCCTCAACGAGAATTAAATCAAGGAGACATCGGTGGCCGCAATATCGTCCAAAGAGGATTCGCAACCCATCCAAACGCGACTTTCCGACACGCTGCGTGGTTGGCTCAAGATCCGCGAGTTGAATATTTTTTCGGTATTGCTGCTGGTCGGAATCCTGATCAGCATTTTCTCTCCCTATTTCCTGACCACGAACAACCTGATGGGCGTGTTCAGGTCATTTTCGCTGATTGCGATCATGTCCATAGGGATGATGTTAGTCATTATCACGGGCGGTATCGACCTGTCGGTGGGTTCCGTGATGGGCCTGTCATCGCTCGTGACGGCGCTTGCCTTCCAGCATGGGGCCGGTCCTGTCTCGGCGGTGTTTGCAGGACTGTTCGTGGGACTTGCGGTTGGCTGTTTCAACGGATTCCTGGTCACCTGGATCCAGTTGCCGCCCTTCATTGCCACGCTGGGCACATTGAGCATTGGACGGGGCCTGATGTACATGATCACCAAAGGCGTTCCGGTCACGCCCGACGTACCCGATAGCTTTACGTTCATCGGACAGGGGTATCTCGGGTTAGTGCCGTTTCCTGTGGTCATCATGATCTTCATGACGATATGTTTTTCCGTATTGATGCGTCAGACCCGTTTTGGCCGGCATGTGTACGCCACCGGAGGCAACGAGATGGCCGCACGTCTGAGCGGCGTGCGCACCTTTCGCGTCAAGTTCATTGTCTATGCCCTTTCGGGGCTCATTGCTTCTATCGCCGGCATTGTCAGTTTCTCGCGCTTTGTCTCGGCGGAGCCGGCATCAGGTTTCGGGGCCGAACTGGATGTTATTGCGGCAGCTGCAATCGGCGGCGCAAGTCTTTCCGGAGGAGCCGGCAGCGTAGAAGGCGCGATTATTGGCGCGGCGTTGGCCGGAATCATCGCTAACGGGGTCGTGCTGTTGAACATTGACACATACGCACAGCAAGCCATCACCGGTTGCGTCATTCTGATTGCGGTCAGTATCGACATCTGGCGTGTCCGCCGAAAGGGACGTTGAGACTCGCATCTTCCTGATCTTGTAACACCACTACAACAAAACTGGAGACAAAAATGGATATGAAATTTCGCACTGCAATGAGCGTCGGCTTGGCCACTGCGGCCCTATGTCTGTGTGCGTCGGCGCAGGCTAAGGACGTGAAAGATATTTCTGTCGCGGTTATTCCGAAGGTAGCTGTGCCGTTCTTCGACGACTGCAACAAGGGCGCCCAACAGGCCGCCGACAAGATGGGTGTCAAGTATCAATGGGTGGTGCCGCAAAACACACAGGGTTCCACGCAGGTAAAGATCATTGAAGACCTGATATCGAAGCATGTCGACGGCATTGCTATCTCCGTCAACGAACCGAAGTCAGTTGAGAGCGTGATGAAGCGCGCCGAACAGAGTGGCATAAAGGTGCTGACGTTCGACTCGGACTCGCCCAAGAGCGGCCGGTCGATGTATATCGGTACAAACAACGAGTCGGCCGGGGCGACCATGGCCGAGACGATGGGCAAAGCACTTGGCGGATCCGGTGAAGTCGCGATAGTGACCGGGCAGCTCGGTGCGGTGAATCTAAATGAACGCATCGCCGGTATAAAGAAGGGGCTGGCGAAATATCCGGGTATCAAGATTGTGGAAACACAGGGCACGGACGATGACCTTGCCAGAGGCGTTTCGGTAGTCGAAACAACCCTGCGGGCCCATCCGCAACTGAAGGGCATTTTCGGGGTAAGTCAGGTCGGTGGGCCGGCCGTGTCAAAGGTGCTCAACACGAAGGAGTTCGGCGCCATGAAGGGCAAACTCGAGGTGCTCGCGTTTGACGATCTTCCCGACACGCTGAAGGCGCTTAAGGATGGATCGATTCAAGGGATCATGGTTCAGCGCCCGGTCACCATGGGTTCGCTTGCGGTGGATAATTTGGTGGCGCAGATCCAGGGTACGGGAGAGCCGCCTAAAGACATCGATACGGGCGTGACGGTTGTGACAAAAGCTAATCTTGGAAGCTACACCAAGTAAGCTCGGTACGAGCAAGGGAAAGCCATGACAGCGCCATTCCTCGAGATGAGGAACATTTCCAAAACGTTCCCTGGTGTCAAGGCACTCGACGCCGTCAACCTTCAGATCCGGCAAGGCGAGGTGTTAGCGCTTGCCGGGGAGAATGGGGCCGGCAAGAGCACGCTGATGAAGATATTGACGGGTGTCTATAGCCCGGACGCAGGCGGAAGCATCCTGATCGAGGGCAAGGAAATCGCGCTGCGCGATAGCAACCATGCGCGGGCGCTGGGAATTGGCATCATTTATCAGGAGTTGTCGGTAGTCGAAAATCTTAGCGTTGCGGAAAACCTGTTCCTCGCCAGGGAGCCACTCAATCGCCTTGGTTTGCTCGATCGCGCACGTATGGACCGCGAGGCGACACAGATGCTTGAAACGATCGAACTCGATCTCGACCCATCCGTGCGTGTAAGCGAGTTGAGCGTCGGGCAGCAGCAGATGATCGAGATCGCCAAGGCGCTTGCGCATCAGTCAAAGGTCATCATCATGGACGAGCCGACTGCTTCGCTCAGCCATCATGAAACGCGCACGCTGCTGCGATTGATCAAGCGCTTGCGCGAGCGCAACATCGCGGTGGTCTACATCTCGCACAGGCTGGAGGAAATTTTCGAGCTTGCCGACCATGTGACCGTGCTTCGCGATGGCCGTACCGTCGATACCTCGCCGATTGCAGACGTAACCCGCGATTCGCTGGTTCGCATGATGGTCGATCGTGAGTTAAGCGATCTATACCCGGGGTCAACCGTGTCGCACGCAAGCAAGGAGCCCGTGCTGGAAGTGCGCGACTTGTCGTTGCGTGCGGTGAAGGGCGCGCTACCGAAAATACGCGACGTCAACTTCACGTTGCACCGCGGCGAAATCCTGGGCGTTGCGGGACTAGTCGGTTCAGGGCGCACGGAGATCATGGAGATGATTTTCGGCATGCGCCCCTGCACGGGAAGTATCGCCATCGACGGCAAGCCTGTGACGATCCGCAGTCCCCACGATGCGATTGAACAGGGCATTGGGTTCGTGACCGAAGACCGCAAGGCGCAGGGGCTGGTGCTCGGAATGAGCGTGCGGGAAAACTTCAGCCTGACCCACTTGAAGCGCTATTCACCCTTTCAGTTCCTGCAACGCGCTAACGAAGAGGATAGCTGCAAACAATTCGTGCGCACTCTAGGCATCAAGACGCCTGACACTGAACAGAAGGTCGTCAATCTTAGTGGGGGTAATCAGCAGAAGATCGTGATCGCTAAATGGGTCGCGCGAAATCCCAAGGTCCTGATTGTCGACGAGCCAACACGCGGCATTGACGTTGGCGCCAAGGCGGAGGTGCACGCACTGTTGGCGCGGCTCGCTTCGCAAGGCATCGGGATCATTGTCATTTCGTCGGATTTGCTGGAAGTACTCGCGGTCAGCGACAGGATCCTGATTGTTCGGGAAGGACAGTTGAATGGCGAGATGACGCGTGAGCAAGCGACCCAGGAGCGCGTGATGGCCGCAGCGACCGCTTGATTTTTTGATCCTACACATTGAATGGAAAACCATGACAACGATAGCTGTGATTCATACTGGACCCGTGACGGTTCTACCGATCAAGGAACAACTAAGCGAGTTGATCGCGCACGCGCGCGTCATCAACATCATGGATGACAGCTTGCTGAACGATGTCCGTGCGGCGGGGCATCTGACACCGGAAGTCGCCAGTCGTATTTACAGCTACATGTTAAACGCGCAGGCGATGGGCGCGGACATCATCCTCAATGCGTGCTCTTCGGTTGGCGAGGCGACGGACTCATTAAAAGAATTGATCCGAACGCCGATCGTAAAGATCGACGAATCCATGGCGGAAGAGGCCAGCGCGATCGGCCCGCGCATCGGCGTGGTCGCAACCGTATCCACTACGCTGGACCCGACCGTGCGGCTGATCCGGCGCAAGGCCGGCGAACTCGGCCGCACGGTCGAGGTGACCGAACGGATCGCGGAGGGGGCGTTCGAGGCGCTGCTTCGCGGCGACGGCGTACTGCACGACGAGATTCTTAAGCAGACAATCGTCGCGCTCGCCGATCAAGTCGACGTAGTCGTGCTCGCACAAGTGTCGATGGCGCGTCTCGTTCCCACGCTTGGGGGGTTGCGTGTCCCGGTGCTGTCCAGCCCGCGTAGTGGCGTCGAGGCGGTTAAACGCGCGCTAGCGGCGCTTTGACGGCCTGAACGTTCAAGGGGGGCGCAGTGAACGATGCCGGCGACATGATCTGTTTTGGCGGCAGCTTGTTGCGCAAGAATTTTGCAAGGAAGAGGGGCGTCAGCACGATCTTGCGTTCGTGCATGGCTGTCAGCCCTTCAGCCTTCAGGTCATTGAAGTGCCGGTTAACGGATTCGCGCGACGTACCAATGAATTCGGCGAGTTTGTCCTGAGGAATAGGCAGATCGATAAGGACTGCATCTGCTCGACTCAGGCAGTCGAATTCGACTCCTATCTGGCCGGCGAACATCACGAGGATGTTGGTCAGGCGTTTGCGCACGTCGTGCAGAGACAGATTTTCGATCAGCTGCTGAGCTTCCTGCCATCGGAGGTAGTGGCTTCTCAAGACGAACTCGTTGATTACGTCGTAGCGTGCGAGTAGTTGTTTGAAATCGGCCTTGCGAATGTAGCAAATCATGCTGGGAGCGAGGGTCTGCGCATGATGTGAATAATTGGCTTCGTTCAGTACATCGCCATCGCCGAACAACATCCCGGCCTTGATGAACGACAGCGTGATCTCTTGCCCGTCTTCGGTCAGCCTGAAGAGCCGAACGCTGCCGCTTTTGAGCAAATAGACATGGTTGCTCAGGTCTTCGGGTTTGTAGATCGTTGTATTTTTTCGAACCGTGCGGTGATCGCTGAACGCTGGCATCACTTCATCCAGGCAGTGACGTTCGATTAGCGCGAGCAGCTCGCTTTTTCCGACAAACCACATTGGAAGTCTCCTTGAACTTTGGCCCAAGAACCGAGAAGGGTTAGGAGCCGTTTTTGTGCAGGCGTTCGCCATGATTTGTTGTACCTGTGAAGTCGACATGTCATGTGCAAAAATTGCATACAACGGACGAACATTCTGATGCGGCGGGTTCAGGCAACCTGCGGCGCTTGCGCTGAATGCGCCGCAAGAAATGCACAGACCGCGTCGGTGACTTGCCGGGTCGTTGCTGCGCCACCAAGGTCACTCGTATGCGTTGCGGGATTCGCCGTCACGTGTTCAATGGCCTCCATCACTGCGCGCGCAGCGTCCATTTCGCCAAGATGCTCGAGCATCATGACGACTGACCAGAACGTACCGATAGGATTTGCCAGTCCCATTCCCATGATGTCGAACGCTGAACCATGGATTGGCTCGAACATGGACGGATAGCGGCGCTCCGGATCGAGATTGGCAGTCGGCGCGATGCCGAGACTTCCGGCCAGCGCAGCAGCCAGGTCGCTCAAAATATCGGCATGCAGGTTGGTCGCAACAATCGTGTCGAGCGTTGCAGGACGGTTCACCATGCGCGCAGTGGCGGCATCAACGAGTTCCTTGTCCCATATGACATCCGGAAACTCCTTCGAAATTTCGAGGGCGATTTCGTCCCACATCACCATTGCGTGACGCTGCGCATTGCTCTTGGTGATAACGGTCAACAGCTTGCGTGGACGCGACGCTGCCAGGCGAAAAGCGAAGCGCAGGATTCTTTCAACACCCGCTCGCGTCATGATCGAGACGTCGGTCGCGACTTCGATCGGATGGCCTTGATGCGCTCGGCCGCCTACCCCTGAATATTCGCCCTCTGAATTTTCCCGGACGATTACCCAGTCGAGATCAGTCGGACCACAGCGTTTAAGCGGTCCATCGATGCCCGGCAGGATTCTCGTGGGACGCACGTTGGCGTACTGGTCGAAGCCCTGGCAGATCTTGAGGCGGAGTCCCCAAAGAGTGATGTGGTCGGGGATCGCCGGATCGCCGGCTGAGCCGAATAGAATTGCGTCCTTGTGCCGAATCGCGTCAAGGCCGTCAGCCGGCATCATCACCCCGTGCTTACGGTAGTAGTCACCACCCCAGACGAAGTTTTCGAACTCGAATGTAAAGCGGCCCGTTTGAGTCGCCAGCGCTTCCAGCACTTCCTGTGCTGCCGGCACAACTTCTTTGCCAATGCCGTCTCCGGGGATGGTCGCGATCCGATAATTCTTCATCTCTGGTCTCTGAAATTAGAAAACATCTGCGCATGCTAAAGCGCAAATGCTCCTCAAAACGCTGCTAGAGTTAAACTGTCTTTAACTTTGAGTTAATAATGTATGTGTCCAATGACCTCTCCAATACAAGCAGAAGACTTGAGTTTTTTCTCCACCCTGGCGGGCTGCGGCAGCCTGACAGCCGCTGCGCGCGAGTTGGGATTGAGCACGGCGGCAGTCAGCAAGCACCTCTCTCAGATGGAAGCGCGCACAGGCGTCGCCCTGGTGAGCCGGACGACCCGCCGGATGAGCCTCACGCCCGAGGGCGAGCTCTACGCCACCCGTGCTAGGAGAATACTGACTGAAATGGATGAGCTTGCGCAGCTTCTTGGTGGGGCGACGGCTGCGCCGAGCGGGCTGTTGCGCGTCAACGCCACGCTGGGTTTCGGACGCAGTCACATTGCCCCCGCCATCTCGCGATTTGTGAAGCTGTATCCTCAGGTCGACGTGCAGTTGCAGCTGTCGGTCGATCCTCCTCCCCTTAGCGAAAATGCTTTCGATGTATGCGTGCGTTTCGGCGAGCCGCCGGACTCTCGTGTCATTGCCCGGCTAGTAGCGCCGAACCGGCGCCTGCTCTGTGCGGCACCGGCTTATTTTGCAGATCATCCGCTTCCCGGTCATCCTCAGGATCTCGTACAGCACAATTGCATCGGCATACGCCAGGGCGACGATGGTTACGGCATTTGGCGGCTGACTACGGGGCGGGGCGCGGCAGAGAAAGCCGAGGTTATACGGGTTCGAGGCAACCTCACTACGAACGACGGCGAGATCGCGGTCAAATGGGCGCTCGACGGTCACGGCATTCTGATGCGTGCAGAGTGGGATATCGCTGAATACTTGCGAGACGGCCGACTGCTACACGTATTACCGTCCTATCGGACACCGGGTGCCGATATTTATGCGGTCGTTCCGCAGCATCTGCAAACAACCTCGCGCGTTAGGTCGTTCGTCGATTTCCTCATACTTGCTTTGCGAGCGGAAGCTTGCGCGGGGTAGGGGACGCATAGGGGTAGGCTGAGATTCACTCACGCCGACATGATCGCTCCGTTGGCGCTAAGTGGATAGCCCTTCTATGCGCACAGCGGTGCGTGACTGACTCGAAACACCAGTTGCAGCGGGTTGAAACCGCCAGATTTTGCAGCAAAAGGACTCCTCCCTAGAAAATTGCGCCACCGAAAGGTCATTGATTTTTCGTGTGATTTCGAAACAAGCCTCCAAATTTTTTGCGCGCGGGGGACGAATGTCTCGTCTCTGGAATTCAGCGCTCGTCGGATTCCGACGCGGCGTCCAGTACCCGGGCCCAGTGCGCCGGATCGTCGTAGTACGCGACGAGCACGTCGATGTCGAGGGGGATGCCGCCGGGCCGAATTCGAACGAGCCGAAGAGGTTGACATGCTGCCACGCGACGGGCGACATGGCGGCGATCAGTTCCATCGCGGCCTGGTCGCCAGCGGCACGTTTCTGTTCGTAGACACGTGACAGGAGCGCTGTGTTGTAGTGGATGATCGCGTTGGCGATCAGGCGTGAACACTCGTTCCACAGCTGCTGCTCGGCCTCGGTGCGCACGCGCAGCTTGCCGCCATTGACGTAGGCGATCGCACGGCGCAACCGGTGATACGCTTCACCGCGGTTCAGAGCCTTCTGCACGGCCTGACGCAGGTTGACGTCGTTGATGAACCGGAGGATATAGCGCGTGCGGCACAGGTTGTCGAGTTCCCAGAGTGCCTTTTTCGTCTGGTTCTGACGCACGTAGCTGCTGAGCTTTCTCACGATTGTCGCTTGCGTGACATCCTTTTGCTCGAGCGAGACCATGATGCGCTGGACATTGGGCCATTCCCTGACGATCAGCTCGTCGTGGGCTTTGCGCGAGGGCTTGATTACCCAGTTTCCGTAGTGGCTCGGTGGATGCCGGCCGAAGAGGCTCCCCATTCTCTTGTGCAAATCGCGATAGCGCGGCGCGAACTGATACTCGAACGTGTGCAGGGTCCAGAAGTTCACCTGGTTGGTACCGTGTGTGTCGGTCGAATGGACCTGCGGACGGATGTCGGACGTATTGTTGTAGAGCAGATCGAACACGTAATGGCTCTCGTGCTCATGAGCGCCGATGACTTTCA